>LNEY01000028.1 GCA_001464195.1 Burkholderiales bacterium Ga0077547 | reverse complement strand
ACAGCGTCGGCTGCTGGGGATCGAGTGGCACACCGGCCGCCATCATCTCGGCGCAAGGCATCCCCGCCATCGCTGTCGCGTCAGCGGCGCCGGCCCTCTCGCCAATGGCCGGGCAGGCGTAAGCAGCCACCGCGATCTGTGAGAACAGCAAAGCTATCGACAGGATGCCGATGACATGGGCTCGAAGGCGCTGGCTGAACGTCACATGGGGACGATAGCTGAAACCACTGGCGCGCGCTCGCTACCGACGAGGACATGCGGTGTCTGGCCTGTGCGGATCGGACGCCACGGTCATGCCCGCCGCGAAGGTGCACCGGTCAAACCGATCCAGCGCGATCACCGGAGCCTCGCAGAGTGCGGACACCCGACACCCGCTTTTTGGTACTTTTTTGGTACCGGCAATAAAAAAGCACTTAGCGTCTCCGCTAAGTGCTTGATTTCCCTACCGAATTTGGTAGGCGCGATTGGACTCGAACCAACGACCCCCACCATGTCAAGGTGGTGCTCTAACCAGCTGAGCTACGCGCCTGCAGAGCCCTCCACTATATCAGCCCTCTCAGCTGAACAGTACTCAAAACTTCAACAGCTCCGTGCGGATGCCGCGCTCGGCCAGCAGTCGGCGCGCCTGGGCTGCCTCTGGCTCGGTGGCAAAAGGCCATACGACTGCACGCCAGCCGGCGCTGACCTGCATCAGGTCCGTGCGCGGCGTGCCCGGCAATTCGCCGACCGTGGTGCTCGAACCCATGAGTTGCTGTCGCAATTCCGAGGCGACACGCGTGCGCGTGATGTCAGTCACCAAGGCATAGGCGACAGCGTTGTCTAGCGGCACCTTGGCCGGCGCATTGGCAGTCGTCGAAGCGACCGCGACCGGCTGTGCGACGAGCGCCAGAGCGGGTGCTGCCATCGGCGCCATCGACCGCAGTCGCTTGCCTTCTTGCAGCGCTGCCAGACGGATCTCGTCGCTGAGCGCCGGCAAGATGGGGGGTCGCAGGTGCCCGGTGAGCGCATCCAGCGCAGACGGTGCCGTCGGCTCAGATACCGCGGTGTCCGGCGCGCTGGCGGGGGGTGCCATCATGGGCAGCGCGGGTTGTACCTGACCGCTGGCCACTCTCGCGCTGACACGGTGCGATGCCGCAGGGTTCGACGCGCTGTGTTTCGCCGCAACGCCGCCCGCGGTCGCAGGCCGGGGCTTGATCGGTTCGGGCTCGTGGTGGCCACCGGCGGCCATCGCTACGCCAGTCGCCAAAGCCAGCATGCTGGCACCCACCCGGCCAGCGATCGAGCGTGCCAGTGGGTCGCGGCATGGCCCGGCGAGACCCCGGGATGCCAGATCATCGATGTGCAGAGCGTCCATGAATGGCGCCGATTTTCCTGACGGCGCGCGCCCTCGAAGTCCGGAAAAGCAGGGCAGTACACGGCCAATCCGTGCCACCGGAATGCTGCGCTACTTGCGTCTCACTGCGCGAACGCCACCGACTTGCCCGACCAAGCGCAGCACCTGCGCCAGCTTTGCAGCGTCGGCCATCTCGACGGTGAAGGTCATGAACGCCGTTCCACCACCACCATCCCGCACCGACTGCGTCTTGACGCCGGTGACGTTCATCCGGTCTTTCGAGAACACCTCGGAGATGTCGCGCAACAGCCCGTGGCGGTCGGCCGCCTCCACCAGCACATCGACCGGGTACAGCGCGTCCTTGCCGTCGCGCGGCGCACCCCAGGCGACACTGATCACGCGTTCGGGCAGGCGCTGCGCCATCTGCTTGAAGTTGCTGCAGCCGCTGCGGTGGATGGCCACGCCCTTGCCCCGCGTCACATAACCACCGATAGCGTCCGGCGGCGCCGGGCGGCAGCAGCGCGACAAGGTGGTCAGCAGCGACTCCACTCCGACCACCAGCACGCCGCCTTTGGGTGACTCGCCTTCGGGCCGCGCCTTGCGCAGCGCAATCACCTCGTCCACCGTCGGCAGAGGCTCCGGCGGCTTCAGCAGCGTCTCGATGGTGCGCAGCGAGAACTCGTCCTTGCCCACCACCTCGAACAAGGCATCGGCCTGGCGAAAACCGAGCTGCGCTGCCAGGTCATCGAGCTTGACGGACGTCTTGCCGATGCGCTGCAACAGTTTCTCGACCGCCTCGCGGCCACGCGCGATGGTTTCGGCCTGCGCCCGCGCGTTGAACCAGGCGCGCACCTTGGCCTTGGAACGCGGGCTTTGCAGATAGCCGAGTTCGGCGTTGAGCCAGTCCATCGACGGGCCGCCCTCCTTGACCGAAGTGACCTCCACCGTCTGACCATTTTTCAACGCGGTGCTGAGCGGCACCATCACGCCGTCGATCTTGGCGCCGCGACAGCGGTGCCCCAGGTCGGTGTGCACCGCATATGCGAAGTCGATCGGCGTCGCGCCGGCCGTCAGTTCGACGATGGCCGCCTGGGGCGTGAAGACGTAGATGCGGTCATCGAAGGTCGAGGCAGCATCTGCAGTGGACTGCGCATCGTCCTGTCCGACAAAGTCACGCTCCCAGGCCAGCAGTTGACGCAGCACGCTCTTGCGGGCTTCAGCCAGCTGCACGTCGAAATCAGAGTCTGCTGCCACTGAACCTGCATACCCCTTGACGCCGGCCTCCTTGTAGGCCCAGTGGGCGGCCACGCCGTGTTCGGCGTGCTCGTGCATCGCCCGCGTGCGGATCTGCACCTCGACGGGCCGAGCGTCATCGTCGAGCACCACGGTGTGCAGTGACTGGTAGCCATTCGGCTTGGGCCGCGCAATGTAGTCGTCGAATTCGTCGGCGACCGGCGGCAGCAGCTGGTGCACCAGGCTCAGTGCGGCATAGCAGGCCGGCACATCGTCGACGATGACCCGCAGCGCGCGCACATCGAGCACGCGGTCGAAGCCCAGACCCTTGCCCTGCATCTTTTTCCAGATGCTGTACAGGTGCTTCGGCCGGCCCTGCACCTCGGCGACGATGCCGTGGGCGCGCAGCTGATCGGCCAGCCGCTGGCGAAAGGCTTCGACCTGCTGTTCGCGCTCGATGCGCTTTTCGTCGAGCAGCCGCGCCACGGTCTTGTAATGCTCAGGCTGCAAAAAGCGGAAAGCCAGGTCTTCGAGCTCCCACTTGACTTGCCAGATGCCCAGCCGGTTGGCAAGCGGCGCGAACACCTGCATCGTCTCGCGCGCCAGCGCCTCGGGGCACGGCTGTTTGCATGCTGCGAAATAGCGCAGCGTTTGCAAACGCGAGGCCAGCCGCAGCAGCACCACGCGCAGATCGCGCGAGAACGCCAGCAGCATCTTGCGCACCCGCTCGGCCTGCTGCGCGCGTTGTTCACCGTCGACCTTTGCTTCACGGGCCGCCCGCTGAATCTGCACCAGTTTGCGCGTGTGCATCACCAGGCTGGCGTGCGATGCGCCGAAAGCCTTCGTCACCACTTCTTCGGGCTTTTGCAGGTAATCACCGGCATAAACCAGGTAGGCCGCAGCCCGCATCGATGGTGCAGCGCCGATGCCCTCCAGGATGTTGGCCACACCATCCGCGTGGTCGAGCGCGTCTTCGCCGGTGTCCAGCGGTTGGCCCGCCAGCAGGGGTTCGGCAAACGCACGAGCACGTGGCACCTGTGCCGCGTTGTCGCCGCCGGCAACGGTCTGCATCGACCGATCAGTCGGATCTACCTCGGTGAGCGCCACGATGGTGGGCGCGTTCGCACGCGCAGACGACACGCCAGTCTTCATGCTGCCAGCAGGAACTCCCGTACCAGCTGCACCTGATCGTCGGCGATCAGCGTCGGCGCATGACCCACGCCTGCAAACTGGTGCAGGCGGGCGCGCGGGCCCCGCTGCGTCATTTCCTGCGCGTGCACAGGCGTCAATAAATCGGAGTCGGCACCGCGCAACAACAGCGTCGGGCACTGAAGCGCGTCGTACGCAGCCCACAGATAGGCCTCGAAGGCAGCGGCAGACTCATTCGTTGAGGTCTGGAAAGGGATCGCGATCGCGGGGTCGTAGTGCAGGCGCCAGGCGCCGTCATCGGCCTGCCGCAGCATCGGGCGGGTGAGTGCCAGCCATTGTTCGCGGGTGTGCGAGCCGAAGCTCTTGGAGATGGTCCAGAGGTAATCGGCCGCCTGCTCCACGCTGTCCCAGCGCAGAGGCACACCCAGGTAGGCACCGATCCGCGCGATGGCCTGCGGCGGCAGCACCGGTCCCACGTCGTTCATGACCAGCTTGGACACCAGGGGCCGAGGTGACAGCGAGGCCACGACCATGCCGATCAAGCCACCCATCGAAGTGCCCACCCAGTGCACTGTCTCGGCATTCAGGCGTGCCAGCAGCGTGACCATGTCAGCCGCGTACCGCGGGACCACGTACTCTTGCGGATCGGTCAGCCGATCGGACTCACCGCGGCCGGCGATATCAGGGCAAACGACTCGGTAGTGCTCGCTCATCGCCTTGGCAAGCACATCGAAGTCGCGCCCCTGGCGGGTCAAGCCATGCACGCACAGAAGCACCCGCGAGTTCTGCGGGTCACCCCATTCCCAGTAGGCAACGCGATGGAGGCCCTTCGAATTCAGGCAGGGCACATGGTGCAAGCGAGGTTGGTTCACCTAGGCATCGTATCAACGCCCTTCATGAAACGCCTGGATGTGGATCCTCGCGTCGTCACTTCAGCATCTGAACCGTGCCGCTCACGGTGACCGTCACGCTGGTCTGTCCGGCTTCGACCGGCAGCGGCGCATCCGCCGCGGCTGCGAAGACCTTCGCACGCATCATCATCGGCTCGGGTCCGCCCTGCTCGTTGCTGTTGACGCTGACCTCACGCACTGCATAGCTGCTGTAGCCGAACTGCTTGGTGACCTCAGCAGCCTGGGTGCGGTAGCGGGCGATGGCCTGCGCGGTCACGCCGCTTTCGGCCTTTTCGCGTTGCTCCCGCGACAGGCCCTGCGCGACGCGGGCGATGGTCATCGACTGGATGCGCCCGGCGAGCTGTCCGATGCCCGTCAGGTCGCGGCCTTCGATCACCAGCTCGGCGGTGCCCTGCCAACCGTTCATTTGGCCCTTGGGCGAATAGCGTGGACTCATCGAGAAGTTGCCGGTGCGCACATCGATCTGCCCCGGTCGCGCCGCGCCGCGGGCTTCAAGCAGCGCCGCATCCAGGGCTTGCTTCAGTGCCGACTGGACCGTGCTGGCGTCGGTGCCTTCGCGGGTGGCTGACAGCGTGACCGCCATCAGGTCACGCGTCACCTCGACGCTGGCACTCGCCGTCAACGCCACCACACCGCTGGGCACCGGTGGATCGGCCGCCAGCGCAGTGGTCATTGACAGCGCCACGAGGCTGCCGGCGATGACCGCATGTAGGCGTTGAAAGCGACAGTTCGAGGACTGCGAACGAAAGCGAAGGTTGGTCATGGGGAGCAGAAGTGGCCGGCGCAGGCTGCGCCCGCACAGGCTAACGCGAAGCACATGGCGCCCGATGACGCCGGGTGTGCCGCACCACACAGCACAGGCACGGATATTTGTAACAGGTGGTCAGCGCCGCGCGGAACTGGCTGCACAGGCCCGCAGAATCTCGCTTGTTACATATTGGAGAGAGCCATGAACGCTGCCACACAGGCGCGCGCCAACCGCGTCGTTGTCGTCGATGATGACGCCCGCATCCGCGATCTGCTTCGCCGTTACCTGACCCAGGAAGGCTTCGAAGTGCTGTTGGCCGAAGACGCCAAGGCGCTGAACCGCGTGCTGACCCGCGAAACCATCGACCTGATCGTGCTCGACCTGATGCTGCCCGGCGAGGATGGGCTGTCGATCTGCCGCCGCCTGCGTGCGGCCAACGACGTCACGCCCATCATCATGCTCACCGCCAAGGTCGAGGATGTCGACCGCATCGTCGGCCTTGAAGTCGGCGCAGACGACTACCTGCCCAAGCCGTTCAACCCCCGCGAGCTGCTGGCACGCATCCATGCCGTGCTGCGCCGCCGCCCCTCACTGGAGGCGCCCGGGGCACCGGCGAAAGAAGCGTTGACGGTGAGCTTCGGCCCGTTTGAGTTCGACCTCGCCCTGCGCCGGCTGTCCAAGGAAGGCGAGCAGATCGCGCTGACGACGGGCGAGTTCTCGATGTTGAAGGCGCTGGTGCGCCACCCGCGGCAGCCTCTGTCTCGCGACAAGCTCGCGCAACTGGCGCGCGGCCGCGAGTTCGAGCCTTTCGATCGCAGCCTCGACGTGCAGATCTCGCGCCTGCGCAAGATGATCGAACCCGACCCAGCCCAGCCGCGCTACATCCAGACGGTGTGGGGGGTCGGCTACGTGTTCGTGCCCGACGAAGCGACTTGAGCGGGCCGTTCCGGTTGAAGGCCTGCCCCGGCAGCCCGGCCTGTTCATGCGGCGTGATTCAATGCGTCACCCATGCCGCGTAAACACCTCGCGCTGAGCCTGTTCTGGCGCACCTTTGTGCTGCTGGCACTGCTGCTGTTTGGCGGTGTGTTCGCCTGGACGCAGACCTTTCGCGCCCTCGAGTTCGAACCGCGCGCAGTGCAGGCTGCGCAGCAGATCGCGAGCCTCGTCAGCCTGTCGCGTGCCGCCCTGAGCGGGCCCGATGGCATACACCGGCTGACTCTCATCAAGAGCCTGCCGGACGAGGGCGGGGTCAAGCTGGCACCGCGCGAGCCCAGCGACCGCTGGACGCCCTATGAAGTCGATCGTTTTTCGCGCGCCATCGGTGCCGAATTGCGCTCTCGGCTGGGCGCCGATACCCTGGTGGCAAGCGCCGTCAATGGCTCGGCCGGACTGTGGGTCGGCTTCGCGATCGACGGCGACCTGTATTGGCTGCAGGCCGATCCGACCCGGCTCGGCCCGATGGCCACCAGCACGCTGGTGATCTGGGTCGGCATCGCATTGCTGGCCACGGTGCTGGCATCGGTGGCGATCGCTCGCGCCATCAACAAGCCGTTGCGCGACCTGTCGTTCGCCGCCAGCCGCATACGCGAAGGCGAGTTCGATTCGCGCCTGGACGAGAGCACGCTGACCAGCGAGATCCGCCAGGTCAACATGGGCTTCAACCGCATGGCGCGCGAGCTGGCCAAGCTGGAAGAAGACCGCGCGGTGATGCTGGCAGGCATCTCCCACGACCTGCGCACCCCGCTGGCCCGCCTGCGGCTCGAAGCCGAGATGAGCGTGCAGGACGAAGAGGCCAAGAACAACATGGCCCTCGACATCGACCAGCTCGACGCCATCATCGACAAGTTCATGGACTACTCGCGGCCCGGCGAAGTGCGTCTGTCTCCGGTGCACCTGAGCGGCGTCGTGGACCGCGAGATCGCTGCCTTCCGCGACCCGACCAACATCCGCATCACCTCGCGGGTGGCGATCGACACCAAGGTGCTGGCCGACGACACCGAACTCGGCCGCGTGCTGCAGAACCTGTTCGAGAACGCCCGCCGCTACGGTCGCAGCGCCGACTCCGGCATCGCTGATGTCGAAATTACCTATGCGCGCGAAGGCCCGTGGGCGGCGCTCAGCATCCGTGACCATGGCCCTGGCGTTGACCCGAAGAAGCTCGCGCAGCTGACCACGCCGTTCTTTCGCGGCGACGCCGCACGCACCGCCGCGACCGGCGCCGGTCTCGGCCTGGCGATCGTCGAGAAAGCCATGCAGCGCATGGGCGGCACGCTGGAGCTGGGCAATGCCACCGAAGGCACCGGCATGGTGGCGCGCATCCGGCTCAAGCGGGCGCTGTGAGCGCCGAACCGGTTTACCGGTGGAGCAGGCAGACCGCGCGCGTCTCGATCGATTCGCCCCGCCCGACCGGCCCCATTTTTTCTGCCGTCTTGGCCTTGACATTGATCTGATCGAGTTCGATCGCGAGCGCCTGGGCCAAGCGCAGGCGCATCGCCAAGATGTGCGGTGCCATCTTGGGTGCCTGCGCAACGATGGTGCTGTCGATATTGCCGATCTGCCAGCCGGCCGCACGCACGCGTCGCGCGGCTTCGGCCAGCAACGCCACCGAATCGGCGCCGCGGAACTGCTCGTCGGTGTCGGGGAAATGGCGGCCGATGTCGCCCATCGCGACCGCGCCGAACAGCGCATCGGTAATTGCATGCGACAGCGCATCGGCATCGGAATGCCCGAGCAGGCCATGGGTGTGCGGGATGGTCACCCCGCCCAGGATCAAAGGGCGGCCGGCCACCAGGGCATGGGTATCGCAGCCTTCGCCAATGCGAAAGGCAGGCCCCTTCATCGGGCTGGTCTTGTTCACGGTCGTTCCCCTGAAATGAGTGCCCGAGATCCGGTCAACGAACAGACACGGTCATAGGCCTTGGCCTTGGCGAGATAGCGACGGTCGGCCGTCACCAGCACCGCACCAGGCGTTTCCAATGCCACGGCGTGATACAGCGTGTCGAACAGATGGTGGTCGAGTTGGATGGCGAGTTTCATGGCGCGAGCGTAAACCGCTGCATCGTCGCGAATGCTGAACAGGATGTCCTGCAGATCGCGAAGGTCACGCTGCGCGTGTTCAGGGGCCTCACGCGCCAGGACGGCGCTGACTTCGGCAACGAAATGCGAAGGCTGGATCAGCTCAATGGCACCTGTGGCCACACCGCTGAGCACATTCAGCGCCTCATCCACCTGCGCTTCATTGGTGCGATCACGGAAAAACCATTTGACGGCTACGCTGGCGTCAACCACCAGCTTCATGGGCGGCCAGCTTTGCGCGCCTTGTCGAGCGCAGCAGCCGAGCTGACAGGCGCCTGGCTTCGGCGACTGAGAATGCGCCCGATGGCCGCCTTGCTGCGCCGCTGCTCTTCAACGCGCTGCACCGCGTCACGCATCAGTTGCGTCAGCACCGCGCTTTTGTTCTGGCCTGCGAAGGCGGCATTGAAGGCCTGTTTCACGTCTTCCGGGACGCTGAAATTGACGGTGGTCATGAGTCGCTTGACCTCATCTTGTTGAAATCTTCAACAAGATACCCGGTTTATCGCCGCGGCGTCAAGGCGTCTCTGGCGACCAGCTGCTGCGCCGCCAACGCAAAGTCCTGCGGCCAGGTCAGCTTGAAGTTGCCGGCATCGCCGCGCACCAGACGCGGCGCAAGGCGCATCGCTTCGATGGCGCTGGCTTCGTCGGTGACGGTGCTGCCTCGCTGCGTGGCCTTTTCCAGTGCATCGCGCAGCAGGCCGAGGCGAAACATCTGCGGCGTCTGCGCCTGCCACATCTGCGCGCGGTCGACGGTGGCGGCCACGCGGCCCGCGTGTTCGCGCTTCAGCGTGTCGGCCACCGGCAGCGCGAGCAAGCCGCCGACATCGTCATCGATACAGGCATCGATCAGCGCATCGACCCATTCGGGGCGGATCAGGCAGCGCGCGGCGTCGTGGACCAGCACCCAGTCGGTGGGCTGCGCGCCGCGCTCGGTCAACCCGTGCAGTCCCGCCGCGACGCTGTCGGCGCGGGTCGCGCCTCCGGTGCGGGCGACCCAGCCATCGAACTGCGGAACGCGAGACTCGAAGATCGCATCGCCCGGGCTCAACACCACCAGCACCCGATGCAGGCGAGTCACGCGATGCAGTGCCGCCAGCGTGTGCCCGACCACCGTACTGCCGGCCAGTGCTTCGTATTGTTTCGGGCCCACCGTGCCTGCACGCTCACCGACACCGGCACAAGGCACCAGGCCATAAAGGCGGGGCGAGGCACGCGGCGGTTCAAGGGTGGGTTCGGTGTGTGGCATGGGGGTTGGAATGAGCTCGAATTCTATAATTCGCTCCTCTATCGCCCCGGGGGTATCGTCTCGCGGGGCGCTTTGCTTTTTGCGCCTCGCATCTCGTGCAGACACCCTCGATCGCCGCTGGCAAACGCCATACCCTGCCCCGCCCTCTGGGGTCCGCCGACGCACTGCTGCTGGCCCGCCATGCGCAGGCACAAGCTTCGCAGAAGCGCCTCACGGCCATCATCACCGCCGAGCCGGCCGACACGCAACGCCTCGAAGGCGAACTGGCCTTCTTCGCGCCCGAATTGCGCATTGCCGTCTTCCCCGACTGGGAAACGCTGCCCTACGACACTTTCTCGCCGCACCAGGATTTGATCTCGGAGCGACTGGCCACGCTGTGGCGCCTGCTGAAATCGCACAAGGACGGCGATCTCGATGTGGTGCTGATGCCCGCCTCCACCGCACTGGTGCGTCTGGCGCCGCCGAGCTTCCTGGCCGCCTACACCTTCCACTTCAAGCAGAAGGAAAAGCTCAACGAGGTGGCACTGAAGTCGCAGCTGACGCTGGCCGGGTATCAGCATGTGAGCCAGGTGGTGTCGCCCGGCGAATACGCGGTACGCGGTGGGCTGATCGACCTGTTCCCGATGGGCTCGCTGGTACCGTACCGGGTCGACCTGTTCGGCGACGAGGTGGACTCGATCCGCACCTTCGACCCCGACAGCCAGCGCAGCCTTTACCCGGTGCCCGAGGTGCGACTGCTGCCAGGCCGCGAGTTTCCGATGGACGAGGACGCACGCACCGCCTTCCGCGCCCGCTGGCGCGAACGCGTCGAGGGCGACCCGACCAAGGTCCGGCTGTACAAGGACATCGCCACAGGCATCGCGACCGCCGGCATCGAGTACTACCTGCCGCTGTTCTTCGATCAGACGGCGACGGTCTTCGATTACCTGGGCGCGGGAAGTGACAGGTCGGCCGCATTGGTGCTGCACGGCGAAGTCGATGAGGCGCTGAAACGCTTCTGGGCCGACACCCGCGAGCGGCACCGCTTCTTGCAGCACGACCGCGAGCGGCCGATCCTGCCGCCGGAAGACCTGTTCCTGAAGTCGGAAGAGTTCTTCACGCTGGCCGGTGCGCATGCCACGCTGAGCCTGCGCGGCCGCAGCGCCGAAGGGGCTGCCGACACGGCCTGGGCACGGCCGTTGCCCGACCTGGGCGTCGACCGGGGCGCACCCGAGCCGCTGAAGAAGCTGCAGGTGCATGTCGGCACGACCGGCCACCGCGTGCTGATCGTGGCTGAAACGCAGGGCCGCCGCGAGAGCCTGCTGGAGCTGCTGCGCGACAGCCGCATCGAGCCGCCCAGCGTCGCCTCGCTGACCGAATTCCAGGCCGGTGACGAGCGCTTCGCGATTGCGGTGGCACCGCTGGCCGAAGGTTTCTTCTGGACCGATACCGACGAAAACACCGCGATCGAGTTCGTCACCGAAACCGAGCTGTTCGCCACCAGCCCCACCGCACGCCGGCGCCGCAAGCAGGAGCAGGTCAGCGACGTCAACGCGCTGATCAAGGATTTGTCGGAGCTGAAGGTTGGCGATCCGGTCGTGCACATGAACCACGGCATCGGCCGCTACGTGGGCTTGCGCAGTATTGATTTGGGCGATGGCGACAGCGAGTTCCTGCACCTCGAATACGCGGACAAGGCCACGCTGTATGTGCCAGTCGCGCAGCTGCACCTGATCAGCCGATACACCGGTGTCAGCGCCGAAGAGGCGCCGCTGCACCGCCTGGGCTCGGGCCAGTGGGAAAAGGCCAAGCGCAAGGCTGCCGAGCAGGTGCGCGACACCGCCGCCGAGCTGCTGAACCTGTACGCCCGCCGCGCGGCGCGCGAGGGATACGCCTTCCGCTTCTCGGCGCACGACTACGAGGCTTTCGCGGCCAGCTTCGGCTTTGAGGAAACCCCCGATCAGAAGGCTGCCATCCACGCGGTGATCCAGGACATGGTGAGCCCGAAGCCGATGGACCGGCTGATCTGCGGCGATGTCGGCTTCGGCAAAACAGAGGTGGCCTTGCGGGCCGCGTTCGTGGCGGTCACCGGCGGCAAGCAGGTCGCGATCCTCGCGCCCACCACGCTGCTGGCCGAGCAGCACTACCAGAACATCTCCGACCGCTTCGGCAAGTGGCCGATCAAGGTGGCCGAGATGTCGCGCTTTCGCTCGGCCAAGGAAATCAAGCAGGCGCTTGAAGGGCTGGAAGAGGGCACCATCGACATCGTCGTCGGCACCCACAAGCTGCTGAGCCAGAACACGAAGTTCAAGCGACTGGGCCTGCTGGTGATCGACGAGGAGCACCGCTTCGGCGTGCGCCACAAGGAGGCGATGAAGGCGCTGCGCGCCGAGGTCGATGTGCTCACACTCACCGCCACGCCGATCCCCAGAACCCTGGGCATGGCGCTGGAAGGTCTGCGTGACCTGAGCGTGATCGCCACCGCGCCGCAGCGGCGCCTGGCCATCAAGACCTTTGTGCGCGGCGAGTCCAGCGGCACGATCCGTGAGGCGGTGCTGCGCGAGCTCAAGCGCGGCGGGCAGGTGTACTTCCTGCACAACGAGGTCGAGACGATCGAAAACCGGCGCAGCAAGCTGGTCGAGTTGCTGCCAGAAGCACGCATCGCGATCGCGCACGGCCAAATGCCGGAACGTGAGCTGGAACAGGTGATGCGCGACTTCGTGGCGCAGCGGCACAACGTGCTGCTGTGCTCGACCATCATCGAAACCGGTATCGACGTGCCCAGCGCCAACACCATCGTGATCAGCCGGGCCGACAAGTTCGGCCTCGCGCAGCTGCACCAGCTGCGCGGTCGCGTCGGCCGCTCGCACCACCAGGCCTATGCCTATCTGCTGGTGCCCGATGTCGAAGCGCTCACCAAGCAGGCGCAGCAGCGGCTGCAGGCGATCCAGGATATGGAGGAACTCGGCTCCGGCTTCTATCTCGCGATGCACGACCTCGAAATTCGCGGCGCCGGCGAGGTGTTGGGCGAGAACCAGAGCGGCAACATGATGGAAGTCGGCTTCCAGCTCTACAACGAGATGCTGGCCGAAGCGGTGCGCTCACTCAAGGCCGGCAAGGAGCCCGATCTGTTGTCACCATTGAGCGTGACGACCGAGATCAACCTGCACGCGCCCGCGTTGCTGACCACCGACTACTGTGGCGACGTGCACACCCGCTTGAGCTTGTACAAAAGGCTGGCTTCAGCCAACAAGAACGAGCAGATCGACGCGATGCTCGAAGAGATCACCGACCGCTTCGGCAAGCTGCCGCCGCAGGGCCAGACGCTGTTCGATGTGCACCGGCTGCGCGTGCTGGCCAAACCGTTCGGCGTCAGCAAGATTGATGCGGCACCGGGTTTGATGGTCATCAGCTTCCGGCCCAACCCGCCGATCGACGCGATGAAAATCATCGAGCTGGTGCAGAAGAACCGCCACATCAAGCTCGCTGGTAACGACAAGCTGCGCATCGAACGCGTCATGCCCGAAGCGAAGGACCGCGCGCAACTGATCCGCGAGGTGCTGCGCGCGCTGGGCAAACCCACCAGCGACACGCTCGCGGCCGCGACGGCAACCGACCGCACCCTCTGACCCGATGGACTCACCGCATCGTTTCGACATGAGCACTGAATTCACCCCTGGCCTGACCGTGCGCCGCTTCACGCCACCGCTGAGGCTTGCCGACTTCAAGCTGATCGCGTTCGACATGGACTCGACGCTGATCAACATCGAGTGCGTCGACGAGATCGCCGACGCAGCCAGCCGCAAGGCCGAGGTGGCAGCCATCACCGAGGCAGCGATGCGCGGCGAGATCACCGACTACAAGGACAGCCTGCGCCGGCGGGTCGCGCTGCTGCGTGGCGTCACTGTGGCGCACATGGAGCAGGTCTACACCGAACGACTGCAACTCAATCCAGGCGCCGAGGCTTTGGTGGCGGCCTGCAAGGCCGTGGGCATGAAGGTGCTGCTGGTGTCGGGCGGGTTTACTTTTTTCACCGACCGCATCCGCGATCGGCTCGGCATCGATTTCACGCGCTCCAATGTGCTGGAGATCGAGCCCGGTGCGAATTGCGGCCAGCTCACGGGCCGCATGGTCGATCAGCCCTGGGGCGACATCTGCGACGGCGCCGAGAAGCGCAAGATGCTTCTGGAAACCTGCGCGCAGCTCGGCATCAGCCCGTCACAGGCGATCGCGATGGGCGATGGGGCCAACGACCTGCCGATGATGGGCGCCGCAGGCCTGTCGGTGGCCTACCACGCGAAGCCGACGGTGCGCGAGCAGGCGATGGTCGCGATCGACAGCGGCGGGCTGGACCGGCTGCTGGAGGTGGTGCGGTCCTGAGGGCTGCCACCACAACCATCGCCGTCACCAGGTGCGCAGGTCTGACACCCGGTCGACGATCGCGGCATAGAGGTCGCGGGTGGACGCGATGGCCGCATCGTGCACCTGCTGCGCACTCAGCACCTGGCCGTTCGCACCTGCGAGCGCGCGGGTGGCGGTCGCACTGGCCACCACCGTGGGTGCGTAGCCCAGGTTGAAGCCGCCGTGCGCGGTCGAGTTGATGCACATGTGCGTCATGAAACCGGCCAGCATGATCTTCTGGATGCCGATGGCCTTCAGCCGTTCATCGAGGTCGGTCTGCACGAACGAATTGGGGTAGTTCTTGGTGATCACCGGCTCGCCGGCGATCGGTGCCACCTCGTCCGAAATCGCACCGATCTCGGCATTCACGTCGTAGGGCGAGCCCGGGCCGCCGTCGTGTTGGATGTGAAACACCGGCACCTTCAGGTCACGCGCGATCTCCAGCAGTTTCGCGGCTTCGGTGAGGGCTTGTTCGACACCGGTGAGCTGCATCACGCCCCGGCGGTAGGTGTTTTGCAAGTCGATCATGATCAGCGCCGAGTCGTGCAGCTGTGCGGGCTCGTGGCCCAGGCCGACGATGTCTCTGAGGGATGGGGAAGCAGTGGGCATGGCAGTGTTCCTGTGGAGTCAACGGGTTCGGGGTTCAGGGGCGGGATGGCAACACGACGATGCCGTCTTCATCGGCCACCAGCCATTCGCCCGGCCGCACGGTGATGCCCTGAACCGACAGCACGCCGTCGCGCAGGCCCTGGTTCTGGCGATCGGTGGGCAATGGCATCAGCGCGAGTGCGCGGATGCCGAGGTCGGCGGCGGCCAGTTCGGCGCTGTCGCGCACGCAGCCGTCTACGACGATACCCGCCCAGCCATTCGCCGCAGCGGACGCCGCGATGTTGCCACCGACCAGCGCGCGCCGCAGCGAGCCGCCACCATCGATCACCAGCACGCGGCCCCGCCCTGGCTCCTGCAGCGCTGCCTTGACAGCGGTGTTGTCCTCGAAGCACTTGACGGTGCTGATCGGGCCGGCAAAACGCATTCGCTTGCCGTAGCTGTTGAACACCGGTGGCAGCACGCGGAACGAGCCGGAGCTGTCATGCAGGTGCAGATCGCAGAGGTCGCAGGTGGCGCTGAAACTGCCGGTATCAGAGGCGGTCGATGCGCTGCTTGAACTCATGGCAGGCTCCTGTGGCGTGGGGTCACCACTTTGCCACGCTGGAGCCCGGTCAGGCCGTCGCGGCCGACGCAGCGGGCTGGCTCGCACGTTGGCGCTGGATGCCCACACCGACCACCGCCGCGGAAGCCACGCCCACCGCCAGCGCGAGTGCCGAGCCGTAGAACACCGCCGAAGGTGCCCCGTGGTCGAGCAGCGCACCGAAGACCGGCGCGGCCATGGCAAAGCCCAGATCGAGACCGGAATACACCATGCCGTACACCCGGCCCGTGGCGCCCGGTGGCGCGGCCTGCTTGATCAGCATGTCGCGCGAGGGGCCGGCCAGCCCGGTACCGAAACCGGCCACCGCCGTCAGCACCACCGCCACCATGCCCGGCAGCACACCGGTGCCGACCAGCACCAACAGCGCTGCTGAGGCGAGCAGGCAGGAACTGATGATCTTTTCGAGCCGGTCACTGCGCGACGCGAGGAAGCCACCGATGACGATGCCCACCGCCCCGAACAGCATGTAGCCGCTGACGACCAGCGAGGTCATCGTCAAGGGCAGCCCGGTCAACTGCTGCAATGCCGGGCTGGCGAAACTCTGGATGGCGCTCAGCGCGCAGGTCGACCAGAAGAAGAACGAGAAACACATCCACACCGAGGGCAGGCGCAGGAAGGCCATCGGGTGCTCGGGCACCCTGGGCTTGTTGCCCTGACCGATGGCAGCGGGCACCGGCGCCCACTCGCCCTGGCGGTCGTCGATCGCGTCACGCTGCCACCACAGGACCGCCATCACCACCACCGCGAGCACCGAGGCGCAGGCAGCGGCCACACGCCAGGAGTCGGTGGCGGCGGTGATCCCTGTCAGGAACAGCGGTGCCGCGGCCCAGCCCAGGTTACCGCTCAGACCATGCGTGCTGAACGCATGGCCCAGTCGCGACGCCGAAACGCGCCGGTTCAAGATGGTGAAGTCGGCCGGGTGAAACGGGCAGTTGCCCAGCCCGGCGAGCGCGGCAGCCAGCACCAATCCGCTGTAGCCAGTGGCCAGCGACACGGCGACGCCGGCCAAAGCAAAACACGACATCGCTGCGAACAGCACTGGCCGCGCCCCGATGCGGTCGACGACGAACCCGGCCAGCGCCTGTCCGACACCGGAAATCACGAAGAAGATGGTGACCAGCAGGCCCAGTTCGGCGTAGCTGAATCCGAAGTCGCGGATGAAAAAAGGGAAGAGCGGCGGCAGCAGCAGGTGAAAGAAGTGCGAGGTGCCGTGCGCCAGGCCAACCAGGCCGATCGTGCGCACATCTTGTCGCAAGGTGACAGCGTCGGCGGCAGTGTTCGAGGCGTTGGGGGTCATCGCAGACATCGGTGAAATCGGCGGCTGGCCGACCGGGAACGTTCACTGTAGTGTCATCCCGTGCGTCGCGGTGACGATAGTCAGACAATGGTTGTCGCCATTCGGACAAGCCTGTCCGCTGGACACCAGCCAGCCCTCGGGAGGTGAGATGAAAGCACTCGGCACCAAGCGGCATGTCAGCGTGCCGCCCATCGATCCGCAGGTCTACGCACCGACCGCGGCGCGTCCGCTGCGCGCGAAGCTGCGCCATCTGGTGGCCGACACCCGCGTCGAGCCGCACAGCCACCCGTGGGCGCAGATTGCCATGTCGAGCAAGGGGGTGATCCGTATGACCGCTGGCGACAGCACCTACCTCGTGCCACCGCAGCGCGCGCTGTGGATTCCACCGGGCGTCGAGCACGTGGTCACCGTGGTTGAGGATGCCGATCTGCACACGCTGTACCTGCACCAGGACAGCAAGCACCACGGCCCGCTGCGCGCCGCGGACAGCGAAGGCGCGTGGCGACTGTGCCGGGTGCTCGAAGCCTCGAGCCTGCTGCAGGAACTGGTGGCGCACTTGCCCCTGGAGCCTGGCCATCAGGTGTCGAACGAGCGCGAGCGCTGCATCGCACACCTGGTGCAAGACGAACTGGCCCAGGCACGTCCGGTGCGCCTGGGCGTCGACCTGCCGCGCGACAAGCGGCTGCGCGCCCTGTGCGAGAGCGTGCTCGAAAACCCGGCCCGCTGGGTCACGCTGGACGATGCAGCGCGCCATGTGGGCGCCAGCGCCCGCACCATCGCGCGCTTGTTCCGCGCCGAGTTGGACACCACTTTCGTGCAATGGCGGCAGCAGGTGCTGCTGGCGCGCGCCCTGTCGATGGCCGCCCGGAAACTGCCAATGAGCATGATCGCCGCCGAACTGGGCTACGCCAGTGCGAGCGCGTTCAGCGCGATGGTGAAACGCTCGGTCGGGATGTCGCCAAGCCGCCTGCTGGGGTGAGATCACAGGCATCGCGCGGCGCTGGAACGCCGCTGTGCATGTCGAGTCGATGCGTAAGACGGGCGAGCGCTGCCACGACCACAGAGGCACGCTGCTTCTCCATCCACTTTGTTCGGGAGTTCACCATGAAGACCATCATCGCGACGATCCTGTTGACCGGCGGCCTCGCCATGGCCCACGCCCACACCGTGCTGAGCCCGGAGAACCAGGCCCGGTCGGAGAGCCTGTTCACCGTGCCGCCGGGCATGTCCCGCATCGTCATCCTCCGACCGGAGGACCGCGTGGCGCTCATCGGCACCCCGGTCAAGATCGACGGCGAGCCGCTCGAAGCCACGATAGGCAAATCGCTGCTGTTCAAGGACGTGCTGCCTGGCAAGCACAAGGTGACCGCTTACGCGCAACTCATGAAAACGATCGAGGTCGATGTCAAGGCGGGCGAAACGGTCTACATCCAGCAACTCCAGACGTTCGGTCGGCTGCAACGACACGCGCGTCTCGCACAGCTCCAGCCGGCCGAAGGCCAGCGCGAAGCCTGGGGTCGCAGCGAACGATAATCCGGGCTTGGGCGCAGACTGCGCCCGTTTTCGGTGACGCCGACACCTCTGCATGACCCAGGTCCTCTACGACTTCACCCGCCAAGACGCACGCGGCGCCAGCTGCACCGCCCAAGCCTGGGCCAAGGTGCCGGTGGCGTTGACGCCGCCCGAGCGCAGTGCTTTGAAGGCTCGCGCCGCGGCGCTGCTGAAGCAACACAACGCGGTGCTGGTCGCCCACTACTACGTCGATGGCGACCTGCAGGACCTGGCGCTCGAGACCGGCGGCTGCGTCGCCGACTCCTTGGAGATGGCGCGTTTCGGCCGCGACCATGCCAGCCAGACGCTGGTCGTCGCTGGCGTGCGCTTCATGGGTGAGAGCGCCAAGATCCTGAGCCCGGCCAAACGGGTGCTGATGCCCGATCTGGATGCCACCTGCTCACTCGACCTCGGTTGCCCAGCTGATGCGTTCGCCCAGTTCTGCGATGCCCACCCAGACCGCACCGTGGTCGTCTACGCCAACACCAGCGCCGCAGTGAAGGCGCGCGCCGACTGGATGGTGACCAGTTCCTGTGCGCTGGCGATCGTGCAGCACCTGAAAGAGCAGGGCCAGAAAGTGCTGTGGGCGCCTGACCGACATCTCGGCCGCTACATCCAGCAGAACACCGGTGCCGACATGCTGATGTGGAACGGCGAGTGCATCGTGCACGACGAGTTCAAGGGTCTCGAACTCGAATTGCTGAAGGCGCAACACCCCGAGGCCAAGGTGCTGGTGCATCCGGAGTCGCCCGAAGCGGTGGTCAGGCTGGCCGACGTGGTCGGCTCCACCTCGCAACTGCTGAACGCGGTGACGACGATGGACGCCCCCACCTTCATCGTCGCCACCGACAACGGCTTGATGCACCGGATGCGCCAGCTCGCCCCAACGAAGACGCTGCTTGAAGCGCCCACTGCGGGCAACAGCGCCACCTGCAAGAGCTGCGCGCACTGTCCGTGGATGGCGATGAACGCGCTGCAGGGCATCATCGACTGCCTGGAATCCGGCCGTGGCGAGATCACCGTGGACGAGCCGGTGCGCAGCCAGGCGTTGGGCTGCATCGACCGGATGCTGGCCTACGTCAAGGCGAACCCGACGGCCACGCAGAAGCCAGGCCTGGTGCCGCACCTCGGCGCGGCCTGATGTTCGAAACGAACGAAGGACTGGACGAAGCCCGCTCGCGCAATGTGCGCGATGCGCTGAGCGAAGACATCGGCCAGCGCGACTGGACCGCCGAGCTGGTGCCCGCCGATCAGCGTGTGGCCGCGCGGGTACTGGTGCGTGAAGAGGCTGTGCTGTGCGGTCGTGACTGGTTCGATGCCTGCGTGTTCGCGCTGGACCCCGGCGCGCGCATCACCTGGCAGGCCGCTGAGGGCGCACTGATGGCGCCGAACACGCTGGTTTGCCACATCGAAGCGAACGCCCGCGCGCTGCTCTCGGCCGAGCGGCCGGCGCTGAATTTCCTGCAAATGCTCTCGGGCACGGCGACGCTGACGCGGCGCCACGTCGATGCCATCGCCGGGGCCTCCCCCAACCCACGTGGCTGCGTGATCCTCGACACCCGCAAGACACTGCCCGGCCTGCGCCAGGCACAGAAATATGCGGTGCGCATCGGCGGCGGCCACAACCAGCGGATGGCGCTGTGGCACGGCATCCTGATCAAGGAAAACCACATTGCCGCCGCAGGTGGCATCGACAGCGTGCTGCGCCGTGCGCAGGCGCTGAACGCGGGGGTAGCGATCCAGATCGAGGTCGAATCGCTGACCCAACTGGCCGAGGCACTGGCCGCCGGCGCCACCAGCGTGCTGCTCGACAATTTCGATGCGGCCGGCATGCGCGAGGCGGTGGCACTCAACGCTGGGCGTGCGTTGCTGGAGGTCTCGGGCGGCGTGCGCCTGGACCAGGTGCACGAAATCGCCGCCACCGGGGTCGACCGCATCTCGATCGGCCGACTGACCAAGGATGTGGTGGCCACCGACTACTCGATGCGGGTGCTCAACACCCTCTGATACGGCGCCGAACCCGCGGCTGTCGACCAACTGGCTTGCAGTTCGGGTGCATTTCCGGGCCTTCAGTGCGCGCAGCGACCGGACACTGTGGTTTCAGCTCCACGGGGGAGCGGAGACCGCCATGAGCACCGTTTTTGACACCATTCACAACCACCACGAACGAGCGGTGTTTGACGCCGTGCAGGCCGCGGCGCCCCGCTTTGCGCACCTGAGTGACCCGAACATCCAGGCCGACGTGGCCTGCGTCGCGCTGAACCGGCTGCCACCGCGCTACATCCGCCACGACATCGATTTCTCGTTCTACCTGACCGAGCGCGAGCGCGCCGAGAACGAGGCCGCGATCAGCGAAGCCGTCGATTTCGCCTACCAGTTCGTGCAGGCCAAGGTGGTCATGCGCGCTCGGCACTGACCGATGCGTCTACACACTGATGCCGCGGGTTTTCGGCTTCTTGCCGGCCGCCGCACTGCGCATCAGCACCGTCGGAAAACTGACCGGCAAGGCGTACGGAAAGTCGCGGCTGTAGTGCAGACCGCGGCTCTCGTGGCGCATCAACGCAGAGCGAACGATCAATTCAGCGCAGTCGACCAGATTGCGCAACTCCAGCAGGTCGCGGTTCACGCGGAAGCTGCCGTAGTAGTCGTCGATCTCGCTGCGCAGCAGCTTGATGCGGTGCAGCGCGCGCTGCAGCCGCTTGGTGGTGCGCACGATGCCGACGTAGTTCCACATCAGCAGCCGCAATTCGTCCCAGTTATGGGCAATGACCACCTGTTCATCCGCATTTTCGACCTGGCTCTCATCCCACGCGGGCAGCGAGGGCTCGCTGCGCTCGGTCTGCGCCTCGATGTCCAGCGCGCAGGTGCGCCCCAGCACCACGCATTCGAGCAGCGAGTTGCTGGCCAGCCGGTTGGCGCCGTGCAGGCCGGTGTAAGTGGTTTCGCCGACCGCGTACAGCCCGGGCAGATCGGTGCGCCCGTGCAGGTCGGTGACCACACCGCCGCAGGTGTAATGCGCCGCCGGCACCACCGGGATCGGCTGCCTGGCGATGTCGATGCCCAATGCCAGGCAGCGCGCGTGGATGGTCGGGAAGTGTTCCTTCAGGTAAGCCTCGCCCAGGTGGGTGGCGTCGAGCCACACATGGTCGAGCCCATGCCGCTTCATCTCGAAGTCGATCGCACGGGCCACGATGTCGCGCGGGGCCAGTTCCATGCGCTCGTCGTGCGCGGCCATGAAGCGCTTGCCCCCGGGATCGCCCGGCCCCAGGCTCGGCAGCTTCAGGTGCGCGCCCTCGCCGCGCAGCGCCTCGGTGATCAGGAAGCTCCGCTCCTGAGGGTGGTAAAGACAGGTCGGGTGGAACTGGATGAACTCCATGTTGCCGATGCGGCAGCCAGCTCGCCAGGCCATCGCGATGCCATCGCCGGTCGCGGTGTCGGGATTGCTGGTGTAGCGGTACACCTTGCCCACGCCGCCGGTGGCCAGCACCACCGCACGCGCCGGCAACGTCTCGACGCGCTGGCTGTCGATATCGAGCGCATAGACGCCGTAGCAGCGCGGCGGCTCGTCGAGCTTCAGACGGCGCGAGGTGATCAGGTCGACCGCCATCCAGCGTTCGCGCATGTCGATGTTCGGATGGCGCTTGACTTCGTCGAGCAGCACGTCGTGGATCGCCTTGCCGGTCGCGTCGGCTGCGTGCGCGATCCGGCGGACTGCGTGCCCCCCTTCGCGCGTCAGGTGCAGGCCCAACGGGCCGTCGGGGTCGGCCGAAAACGGCACACCGCGCTCCACCAGCCAGGCGATCGCCTCGGCACTGTGCTGCGCGATGAAGCGCGCGGTGTGCTCGTCGACCAACCCGGCGCCCGCGTCTTGCGTGTCGCGCACATGGGAATCGATGCTGTCATCGTCACCCAGAACGCCGACGATGCCGCCTTGCGCCCAGGCCGTCGCTGCCTCGTCGAGGTTGCGCTTGGCGAGCACGATCACCGGGTGTTCGGCTGCCAGGTGCAACGCCACCGTCAGGCCGGCCAGGCCAGCACCGATGATCACCACCGGCAGTTCGCTGAGCCCCGATTCAGGGTGGGTCATGGCGGACAACGCTTGGGCGCCGGCGGTTCGGATGACAGGTCAGTGACATCGACTCATTCTATCGACGCACCCGCGGCGTACCGCTCTGGCAAGACGCATGTCGTCGAGGGGATGGCTTCCGGCGCGCGACTGTGCCAGCATCGGCAGGAGCGTGATTCGCAGCCGACCCTGCGCTGCTCCCGTCACGCGCCGCACTCACCCACAGCCTTTGCAACGAGGGCACCATGAGCATCTACAGCAGCCGCACCGGCAACCCGTCCCCCGACTACCGCGACACGGCTCCGATGGAGAACGACGGGTGGGAGTCGACCCGTGCCCAGACGGCGCTGGCGACCCAGGTGATGAACCGCGACGACCTGGAGCGCCCCGCAGCGCCGCAGGACATCGGCCGGCCGGTCGACGACCATGTGCGCGAACTGTTTGTGTCCTGCGCCCCCGGAGAGGCGCTGCAGCAGCAGTTCGAGCACCTTCGGCCGGATTTCATCGCGGTCCACGATCTGGGCACGCGCTCGTCGCGGCAACTCTTGCGCGGCATTGCCGCCGCCTGCAGCCGCCCCGTGCACAAGCTGATGCTGCGTCGGCAGGGTCAGGGCACGCCGTTGGCCTCCATCGACTATGTCGACGTCCCGCTCACGGCACAGCAGGACCTGCGGCTCTACTCTACCGATGTGGCGGATACCAGCGATGCAGCCACAGCCCACGGCGTCGCACGCACCCTGCTGGCCTTCAGCCAGCTTGGCGTGATGATGGTGGGCTCGCTGCCGGCCGCCACGTTGAACACCACCTTGCGGCCCTGGCATGAAGAGGTGATTCGCAGCCCATGGCACAACCGCCAGCTGCTGCTGCTGCCGCTGACCAACAACGCCACGCTGGTGACGCAAGGCCAGGACATGGTCCGTGGCACCGCCATCACGCTGCGCACAACCCCAGTGGTGACTCGACCGGCCGATGCCTGGAATTTCATCAACGGCAGCTGGAACCGCCTGCACGGCACGGTCACTGCGCCGCCGCGCCCTGCCGCTGCAACACCGACACCGGCACCGACGCCAGCGCCCACCCGGCCACAGGCCATGCAAGACACCCTGCCGATGGGGATCGACAGCACCGCTTTTGCGCCGACCAACATGCTGCCGCTGCGGCCGATGCCCGATGTACTGGCCAAACCCGAGCCGATGCACGATGAGGTGCTCGACGTCTACGTGCACCAGATCTGCGAGCTCAACGGCGTGGTCGGCTGCTGCGTGTTCGACATCGGCTCAGGCCTGCCCGTCGCCAGCTCGGGCTCCGGGGCGCCGCCTGCCGAACTGGCGCGCCACGGCCGCACGCTGCTCACGGCCATGGGCAGCAGCAGCCGTACGCTGGGCCTGGGGCACACGTTGCCCGATGCCGCGATCACGCTGGGTTCGCACCACCTGCTGCTGCGCTCGGTCGACAAGCACAGCGGCATGGCCCTGATCACGGTACTCGACCGGACGAACGCCAACCTGACGCTCGCCCGCCTGCAGATTGAGCGGCTCGATCCCTTGCTGGACCGCTGAGCCGCTCGTTCTTTTCAGTGCACCTCAGTGCACGACGCGGTCGAAGACGAACTCCCCGTCTTCGACACCGACCGGGATCACATCCTTCGGGCCGAACTGGCCCTCGAGGATCAGCTTGGCCACCGGGTTCTCGATGCGCTGCTGAATGGCCCGCTTCAACGGCCGCGCGCCGAACACCGGATCGAAACCGGCTTTCGCCAGATCAGCCAGCGCCTGTGCCGACACATCGAGCTTCATGTCCATCTTCTCGAGCCGCGCCTCCAGCACCTTCAGCTGGATCTTCGCGATCGACTCAATGTGACGCTGATCGAGCGCGTGGAACACCACGACCTCATCGATGCGGTTCAGGAATTCCGGACGGAAATGCTGCTTCACCTCGACCGGATGTCCTCGCTCGGCTGCCCGGCCATCTGCATGATCTGGTGTGAGCCCAGGTTGCTGGTCATCACGATCACGCAGTTCTTGAAGTCCACGGTGCGCCCCTGGCCATCGGTCAGGCGGCCATCGTCGAGCACCTGCAGCAGCACGTTGAACACGTCCGGGTGCGCCTTTTCCACCTCGTCGAGCAGCAGCACGCAATAGGGATTGCGGCGCACCGCTTCGGTCAAATAACCCCCTTCGTCGTAGCCCACGTAGCCCGGCGGCGCGCCGATCAGGCGGCTGACCGAATGCTTCTCCATGTACTCGCTCATGTCGATTCGGATCAGGTGTTCTTCGCTGTCGAACAGGAATCCCGCCAGCGCCTTGCACAGCTCGGTCTTGCCCACACCGGTCGGGCCCAGGAACAGGAAGGAGCCGGTCGGCCGGTTCGGGTCCGACAGGCCCGAGCGTGAGCGGCGGATCGCATTCGCGACCGCGGTGATGGCCTCGTCCTGGCCGATCACACGCTCGTGCAGGCGGCCCTCCATCTGCAACAGCTTTTCGCGCTCGCCTTGCATCAGCTTGGCCACCGGGATGCCGGTGGCGCGGGCCACGACTTCGGCGATCTCCTCGGCGCCCACCAGCGTGCGCAGCAGCTGCGGCTTGCCGCTGGCCTGGCCCGCCTTGCTGCGGCCTTGCTCCTTCGACTGCGCCTCGGCCAGCTTTTTCTCCAGCTCCGGCAACCTGCCGTATTGCAACTCGGCCACCTTGTTGAAGTCGCCCTTGCGCTTCCAGTCTTCGATCTGGAAGCGGATGCGGTCGATCTCTTCCTTGATCTGCGCCGAGCCCTGCGCGGCGGCCTTTTCCGACTTCCAGATCTCGTCCAGGTCGGCAGCCTCGCGCTGCAGCTTGGTGATCTCTTCCTCGATCAGCGCAAAGCGTTTCTGAGAGGCCTCGTCCTTCTCGCGACGCACCGCCTCGCGCTCGATCTGCAACTGGATCAACCGACGGTCGAGCTTGTCCATCACCTCGGGCTTCGAGTCGATCTCGATCTTCACCTTGGCAGCCGCCTCATCGATCAGGTCGATCGCCTTGTCGGGCAGGAAGCGATCGGTGATGTAGCGGTGGCTGAGCTCGGCCGCGGCGACGATCGCCGGGTCGGTGATCTCGACGCCGTGGTGCACCTCGTACTTCTCTTGCAGGCCGCGCAGGATCGCGATGGTGGCTTCGACGGTCGGCTCGCCCACCAATATCTTTTGAAAACGCCTCTCGAGCGCCGCATCCTTCTCGACGTACTTGCGGTACTCGTTCAGCGTGGTCGCGCCGATGCAGTGCAACTCGCCACGCGCCAGCGCGGGCTTGAGCATGTTGCCCGCATCCATCGCGCCGTCGGCCTTGCCAGCGCCGACCATGGTGTGGATCTCGTCGATGAAGACGATGGTCTGGCCCTCGTCCTGCGCCACTTCCTTCAGCACGCTCTTCAGGCGCTCCTCGAACTCGCCGCGGTACTTGGCGCCGGCCAGCAGCAGGGCCATGTCCAGCACCAGCACCCGCTTGTTTTTCAGCGAGTCGGGCACTTCGCCGGCCACGATGCGCTGCGCCAGCCCTTCGACGATCGCCGTCTTGCCCACGCCCGGCTCGCCGATCAGCACCGGGTTGTTCTTGGTGCGGCGTTGCAGCACCTGGATGGCGCGGCGGATTTCATCGTCGCGACCGATCACCGGGTCGAGCTTGCCCAGGCGGGCGCGCTCGGTCAGATCGAGCGTGTACTTCTTCAGCGCCTCGCGCTGGCCCTCGCCTTCGGCGCTGTCCATCTTCTGGCCGCCGCGCACCGCCTCGATCGCGGCTTCCAGCGCCTTGCGGGTGACGCCGTGCTCCTTCAGCAATGGGCCGATTGCCAACTTGCTGTCGGCGGCGGCCAGCAGGAACATCTCACTGGCGATGAACTGGTCGCCGCGCTTGGTGGCTTCCTTTTCGGCGGCCTGCAGCAGGCCCACCAGTTCGCGGCCAGGCTGCACCTGTTCGCCGCCCTGCACCTGCGGCAGCTTGTTGAGCGTGGTGTCCAGCGCGGTTTGCAGCTTGGCGGTGTTGACGCCGGCGCGCGCCAGCAGTGCCTTGGGCCCATCGGTCTGCGCGAGCATCGCCGTCAGCAGGTGCGCGGGCTCCACATACGGGTTGTCGCGGCCATTGGCCAGGCTCTGCGCATCGGACAGCGCTTCCTGGAAGGTGGTGGTGAATTTGTCGAGACGCATGAATGTGTCCTCCTATTCCCTCGGAGTTGAGGGGATAACGGCACATTTCAAGGCGTGAAGCTGGGCACGAGCATTCAGGCCAGCAGTGCCTTCACCAACCGGAACCCGATCGCGCAGCAGGCCAGCGCGCCCAGCAGGTGTGCCGCGCTGTGGGCCAGCGCCCAGACCACATCGCCGCGCTGCAGCAGCGTCAGCGATTCGCCGGTGAAGGCCGAAAAGGTCGTCAAGCCACCCAGAAAGCCCGTCACCAACCACAAGCGAAGCAGCTCATTGGGCGTGCGAGCGAACCACGCCAGCGCCGCGCCGATCAACAGACCGCCGACGCAGTTGACCAGCAGCGTACCCAGCGGGAAGCCAGCCCAGCGCGCGTTCAGCCAGAGCTGTACCACCCAGCGCAAGACGCCGCCCACAGCCGAGCCGAGCGCAACGGCCGCGAGCGAGGCCCAAGGAATGGATGCATTCATTCGCCACGCTCCATGGTCACCTCGGCACGGGGAAGATCCCATCGCGCCATCGCCTGCTCGTCGCTGACCCTTGCATCGACCCAACGCGCGCCGTCGGGGGTGGTTTCTTTTTTCCAGAACGGCGCCTGCGTCTTCAGGTAGTCCATCAGGAACTCGCAGGCCTGGAATGCGGTACCGCGGTGTGCCGCGCTCACCGCCACCAGCACGATCTGGTCCTGCGGTTTCAGCACGCCCACGCGGTGGATCACGCGCACACCGCGGATGTCGAAGCGCTGGCGGGTGGCGTCGATCATCGACTCGATCGACTTCTCGGTCATGCCGGGGTAGTGCTCCAGTTCCATCGCACTGACCCCGAGACCGTCATTGCGGTCGCGCACGCAGCCGACGAAGC
This sequence comes from Burkholderiales bacterium Ga0077547, assembly GCA_001464195.1. GTDB lineage: Bacteria > Pseudomonadota > Gammaproteobacteria > Burkholderiales > Burkholderiaceae_C > PBB1. Next base: position 117,925 of record LNEY01000028.1, on the reverse strand, counting down.
TGGCCACCGCGCCGACACCCGGGTCGGCAGCACGCAAGGCGGCGATCTCGCCGCTGAGGTCGAAGTCGGCAGACTGGATGCTGACGGTCATCGTATTCAGCCACCCGTCACCGGGGGGAAAAAGGCCAACTCCGCATCGGCGACGACCAGGGTCGACTCATCGCACAGCACCTGGTTCAGTGCACAGCGCAGCGCTTTGCTGCGGGCCAGGACAGCGGCGTGCACGGGACTGGACGCGATCAGCTGATCGCGCACCTCGCCGACCGTCGCGCCAGCACGCACCTCGATCGTCTCCCCTGCCCCGAGCGCCTCGCGGATCGATGCGAAATAGCGCACCTGCACCTTCACGACAGCAGCTCCGAGAACGGCAGGTAGTGGACCGTGTCGCCCGCTCGGATGGTCTGGCCTGCGGGGTTGTCGACGACGCCATCGCCCCACACCGCCGAGGTCAGCACGCCAGAGCCCTGGCTGGGGAACAGGTCGAGGCCGCCGGTGGCATTGCGGCGCACGCGCAAGAACTCGCGGCGCTTGTCGGCACGCGGCCAGTCGAAATCTGCGCGCATCGGCGTGGGGCGCACCCGCCAGTCGATCACGCCCTGCAGATGCAGCAACACCGGTCGCACGACCAGAAAGAAGGTGACGAAGCTCGACACCGGGTTGCCGGGCAGGCCGATGAAGTACGCCTGAGCCTGCTCGGGCGAATCTGCACGGCGCCGCACGACACCGAAGGCGAGCGGCTTGCCAGGCTTCATCGACATCTGCCACAGATCGAGCCGCCCTTCGGCTTCGACCGCCGGCTTGATGTGGTCTTCTTCGCCGACCGACACGCCGCCGCTGGTGACGATCAGATCATGCTGCTGCGCGGCGTGGCGCAGGGCCTCGCGGGTGGCGTCGAGCCGATCAGGCACGATGCCCAGGTCGGTGCACTCGCAGCCGAGTGCCTGGATCATCGCGCGCAGGGTGTACCGGTTCGAGTTGTAGATCGCGCCCGGCGTCATCTGATCAGGCGTCACCTCGCCCGGCATCACCAGTTCGTCGCCGGTGGAAAAAAGCGCCACGCGCGGCCTGCGGGCGACGGCGAGCGTTGCCGCGCCGGCCGACGCGGCCAGCCCCAGCGCCTGCGGGCTGAGCCGTGTGCCTGCCGGCAGCACGACCGAGCCGGCGTGCACGTCTTCGCCACGGCGACGGATCGCTTGACCGTGTTGGGGCACGGTGTCAATGCGGACAGCGCCTTCGCCGACAGCGCTGCACTGCTCCTGCATCACCACCGCGTCGGCGCCCAGCGGCACCTGGGCACCGGTGAAGATGCGCGCCGCCGTGCCGGGCACCAGCGGCGTGCCGACCACACCCGCCGGGATGCGCTGGCTCACTGGCAACGTGGTGCCCGCTACGGGCACATCGGCGCAGCGCATGGCGTAGCCGTCCATCGCCGAGTTGTCGGCTGGCGGCACATCGACGGCCGAGCGCACTTCAGCGGCCAGCACGCGGCCGAGCGCGTCGAAGGTCGAAACCTGCAGCGCCTGTGCCGCATCGAACGGCCGTACCGCCTGCATCAGCCTGGCCAGTGCGTCGTCCAGGCTCATCAGCGGCGGGCGCGCTGGTGTCGGGGTGGCAGGCTGCAGGGGCGGCTGGCTCATGGTCCGTCAGACGTGGTGGCTGAGGTAGACCTTCACCGCTTGCGTATCCACTGGCATCACGACGTAGCGTTTCGGCAGATCTTCAATGCCGCGCATCGCAGCGGGCCGATCCGGTTGCACACCAATCGCCTCGACGATGGTCTCGGCGAACTTGGCGGGCAAGGCGGTTTCCAGCACCAGCATCGGGACGCCAGGATCGAGATACTCGCGCGCCACTTTCAGACCATCGGCGGTGTGGGTGTCGATGACCACGCCGAAGCGCCGGTGGGTATCGCGGATCGTGGCAAGGCGGTCGGCGTGGGTGCTGGTGCCCGAGATGAAACCGAAGCTGGCGATGTGGGCGAACTCGTCGGCGCTGACGGTGAACGAGCCGTGCTGCTCGACCTCGGTCTTGAACAACTGCTTCGTGCGCGCCGCATCGCGACCCAGCAGATCGAACACGAAACGCTCGAAGTTGCTGGCCTTCGAGATGTCCATCGACGGGCTCGAGGTTTCATGCGTCTCGGCGCTGCCGCGCACGCGGTAGGTGCCGGTGCGGAAGAACTCGTCGAGCACGTTGTTCTCGTTGGTGGCCAGCACCAGACGCCGGATCGGCAAGCCCATCATCCGCGCGACATGGCCAGCGCAGATGTTGCCGAAGTTGCCCGAGGGCACGGCGAAGCTGACCTGCTGCCGGTTGGACGTGGTCGCTTGCAGGTAGCCCGCAAAGTAATAGACCACCTGCGCCAGCAGCCGCGCCCAGTTGATCGAGTTGACGGTGCCGATGCGGTGTTGGCGCTTGAATTCCAGATCATTCGACACCGCCTTGACGATGTCCTGACAGTCGTCGAACACGCCATCGACGGCGATGTTGTGGATGTTGGCGTCCTGCAGGCTGAACATCTGTGCCTGCTGGAACGGGCTCATCCTGCCATTCGGGCTGAGCATGAACACCTTGACGCCCTGCTTGCCGCGCATCGCGTACTCGGCCGCGCTGCCGGTGTCGCCCGACGTGGCGCCGAGGATGTTCAGCACCTCGCCACGGCGCGCCAGCTCGTACTCGAACAGGTTGCCCAGCAACTGCATCGCCATGTCCTTGAAGGCGAGCGTCGGGCCGTTGGACAGCGCCTGCAGAAACACATCGGTGCCGCTGGCAGCGCTCGCGGCACGATCCAGTGGCTTCAGTGGCGTGATTTCGGCCGTGCCGAAGATGGCCGGCGTGTAAGTCTTGCGCACCAGCGCGCGCAGATCCTCGGCCGGGATGTCGGTGATGTACAGCGACAGGATCTCGTACGCGAGATCGGCGTAGTTCAGGCCGCGCCAGCGGGTGAGCGTGGCGCCATCGATCTGCGGGTAGGACTCGGGGAGGTACAGGCCACCATCGGGCGCCAGGCCTTCGAGCAGGATGTCGGAAAAGCCGCGGGGTGGATCGTTACGCGAAGGGTCGCCTCGTGTGCTGAGGTAGTTCAACTGAGTTCTTCCTTGCGGATGCGAACGATCGGTGCGAGCACGGTGGGCAGCGCCTGCATCTGCGCGATCGCGCGGTTCATCTCGCCTTCGACGGTGTCGTGCGTCAGGATGATCACGTCAGTGCGCGCTTGGGCACCCTCCGTGGCAGCACCATCGTTTGGTCGCTGCAGCAGCGCATCGATCGAGATGCGGTTCTCGGCCAGGATGCCGGCGATGCGGGCCAGCACACCAGCCTCATCGGTCACCTGCAGGCGCAGGTAGCAGGCGGTGACGGTCGCCTCCATCGGCAGGATTGGCGTGGCGCTCAGCGCATCGTGCTGGAACGCGAGATGCGGTACGCGGTGGTGCGGATCGGCAGTGTGCAATCGGGTGATGTCGACCAGGTCGGCGATCACCGCCGAGGCGGTCGGCTCCGAACCCGCGCCCTTGCCGTAGTAGAGCGTGCTGCCCACCGCATCGCCTTGCACCATCACGGCGTTCATCGCGCCTTCGACATTCGCGATCAGGCGCTTGGCAGGGACCAGCGTCGGGTGCACGCGCAACTCGATGCCGGCGGCCGTCTGCTTGGTGATGCCCAGCAGCTTGATGCGGTAACCCAGGTGCTCGGCATAGGCGATGTCGGCCGCAGCCAGCTTCGTGATGCCTTCGACGTGCGCCTTGTCGAACTGAACAGGGATGCCGAAGGCGATCGCGCTCATCAGCGTCAGCTTGTGGGCCGCGTCGACGCCTTCGATGTCGAAGGTGGGGTCGGCTTCGGCGTAGCCGAGCGCCTGTGCCTGCTTCAGCACCACGCCGAAGTCCAGGCCCTTGGCGCGCATCTCCGACAGGATGAAATTGGTGGTGCCGTTGATGATCCCGGCGATCCACTCGATGCGGTTGGCCGTCAGCCCTTCGCGCAATGCCTTGATGATCGGGATGCCGCCCGCCACCGCCGCTTCGAACGCAACGACCACGCCCTTGGCGCGGGCGGCAGCGAAGATCTCGGTGCCGTGCACCGCCAGCAGCGCCTTGTTGGCCGTGACCACATGCTTGCCCGCGGCGATGGCTTCGAGCACCAGCGTGCGGGCGATGCCGTAGCCGCCGATCAACTCGACCACGATGTCGATGTCGGGGCTGGCAATCACCTCACGCGCATCGGCCACGACGCGCACGCTGTCTTGCCCACCCAGGTCCGCCACCACCGCCTTTGCCCGTACGGTGTCGAGGTCGGCGACCATCGTGATCTCAATGCCGCGGCCCGCGCGGCGGGTGATCTCTGTTTGGTTGCGGCGCAGCACATGGAAGGTGCCGCTGCCCACGGTGCCGATGCCCAGAAGGCCAACTCGTATCGGTGTCATCTTGAATGCCCGTTGGGGCCAGTACTTGTCGTGGAACCAGGAAACGCTGTGAACGGCCGCTGACTGGCCATCACAGCGCGTAGCGCTTGCGGTACTGATCAAGGAAGCGGGCGATGCGCCCGATGGCCTCGGTCAGATCGTCGCTGTTGGGCAGAAACACCAGCCGGAAATGGTCCGGCGTCGGCCAGTTGAAGCCGGTGCCCTGCACGATCAGCACCTTCTCGGCGGCCAGCAGGTCGTAGGCGAACTGCTGATCGTCGGTGATCGGGTAGATCTTGGGGTCGAGCTTCGGGAACATGTACAGCGCGGCCTTGGGCTTGACGACGCTGATGCCCGGGATCTGGCTCAGCAGCTCGTAGGCCAGATCACGCTGGCGGCACAGGCGCCCGCCCGGCGCGACCAGGTCCGTGATGCTCTGATAGCCACCGAGCGCGGTCTGGATCGCCAGCTGACCTGGCGTGTTCGAGCACAGCCGCATCGAGGCCAGCATGTTCAGGCCCTCGATGTAGTCGCGCGCATGCGCTTTCGCGCCCGAGACCACCATCCAGCCGGCGCGGTAGCCGCAGGAGCGATAGTTCTTCGACAGGCCGTTGTAGGTGACGAACAGCACGTCGTCGGCCAGCGAAGCGATGCTGGTGTGCGTCTCGCCGTCGTACAAGGTCTTGTCGTAGATCTCGTCGGCAAACACGATCAGCTGGTGCTGGCGCGCGACTTCGACGATCTCGCGCAGCACGCTCTCCGGGTACAGCGCCCCTGTCGGGTTGTTCGGATTGATGACAACGATGGCTTTGGTGTTCGGCGTGATCTTGCGGCGGATGTCGGCGATGTCGGGATACCAGCCGGATTGCTCGTCACAGAGATAGTGCACCGGCGTACCGCCGGAGAGCGCGACCGAGGCGGTCCACAGCGGGTAATCGGGCGCCGGCACCAGCACCTCGTCGCCCGTGTTGAGCAGGCCATTCATGCTCATCGTGATGAGCTCAGAGGCACCGTTGCCCAGGTACACGTCGTCGACGGTCACGCCCTGGATGAGCTTTTCCTGCGAGTAGTGCACCACCGCCTTGCGGGGCGCAAACAGGCCCTTGCTGTCGGTGTAGCCGGCGCTGTTGGCCAGGTTGCGGATCATGTCCTGCACGATCTCGTCAGGCGGCTCCAGGCCAAACACCGCCAGGTTGCCGATGTTCAGCTTGATGATCTTCTGCCCGTCTTCTTCCATCTGCCGGGCCTTGTCGAGCACCGGGCCACGGATGTCGTAGCAGACGTTGGCGAGCTTGCTCGACTTGGCAACAGCTTTCAAAGCGGGCTCCAGCTTCGCGCCGACGCGGCACGCAGCCTACAATTTTAGGCTCAGTGATCACCCTAGTGTTGCCTTGAAACTGCACGCCGAACGGATCGAAGGAACCCATGCCATCGCGCGCCACGGACCCGATGGCGTGCTGGTCAATGGCGTGCAGCACACCCACAGCGTGATCGTGCCGTGGACGGGGCTGGTCGCTGCATGGCCTGTGGCCCGTTTCGAGGATCTGCAGCCCGAGCATTTCAAGGCCCTGGCCGAGCACACGCCGGAGTTGGTGATCTTTGGCAGCGGCGCGCGGTTGCGGTTCCCTCCGGCCAGCGTGCTGCGCGCGCTGATCGATCGGCGCATCGGCGTCGAGACCATGGACACCGCGGCTGCCTGCCGAACCTACAACGTGCTGCTTTCCGAAGGCCGCGCCGTGCTGGCGGCATTGCTGTTCGAGCGCTGAAGCACCGCTTGCCGTCCAGGCACGTACGCGCGCAATCGGTGCGCGAGTGCCCCCCCCTATAATTGAAGGCTACGCGCCGCGACGCCGCAACACCCGACCCTTCCCATGACGCCAGCCCTCAACAAACCCCTCCCGGACTTTGAAGCGCTCGCCACCAGCGGAGTGAAGTTCACGCCGCAGGCTTATGCCGGGCGGACCGTGGTGTTGTACTTCTATCCGAAAGACAACACACCCGGCTGCACCACCGAAGCGATGCAGTTCCGTGACTTCCACCAGGAATTCGTGGCCGCCGACGCGGTCGTGTTCGGTGTCTCGCGCGACAACATGGCCTCGCACGAGAAGTTCAAGCAAAACCTCGAACTGCCGTTCGACCTGATCGCCGACACCGAAGAAAAGCTGTGTCACATGTTCGGCGTGGTCAAGAACAAGATCATGTACGGTAAGAAGGTCAAGGGCATTGAGCGCAGCACCTTCCTGATCGACGGTGCCGGTGTGCTGCGCGGTGAATGGCGCGGCCTGAAGGTCGCAGGTCACGTCGAGGAAGTGCTGGCCGCCGCTCAGGCGCTGAAAGAACAAGTCTGAACCGCCACCCGCTTCGACAAAAGCCGCACACCACCTTGTGCGGCTTTTTTGTTTTCCGCTACGCTTTCGCTTAACTTCACACGCCGTCGCCCCATGCCCCTGCCCAAGCCGCCTGCCAAACGTGCCTCCTTGTTGTCCGCCGCCGATTTCGAGTCCCAGGCTGCCGCCAAACCGACAAAGCGATCCCCACGCACCAGCGCCGACGCCGAGCCCGCCGCACCCGCGGAGCTGAACCTGTACGACCCGGCCGCGCTCGCGCCGACGCGCGGCGCGGCGCCTGCCCCGGCGGCCGCTCCAGTGCCCCCCATCGCGAGCAAACGACCGGAACCCAGGCCACGCCCAAGCAAGCCGCGTGGCGCGGGCCCGGCCAAGCTGTTCGTGCTCGACACCAACGTGTTGATGCACGACCCGATGAGCCTGTTCCGCTTCGACGAGCACGACGTCTACCTTCCGATGATCACGCTCGAAGAGCTCGACGATCACAAGAAGGGCATGACCGAAGTCGCCCGCAACGCCCGCCAGGTCAGCCGCGACCTCGACGCACTGGCTGCCAACATGAGTTCGCGCAAAGCTCTGGGCCCTGCAGACGGGCTGGGCGAAGGCTTGCCCTTGGCGCAGACCGGGCACCGTGAAGCCGCGGGCAAGCTGTTCTTCCAGACCCACCTCGTCAACGTGACCTTGCCGGCCGGCCTGCCCCAGGGCAAGGCCGACAACCAGATCCTCGGCGTGGTGCAGGCGTTGCGCGACCAGCAACCCAGTCGAGAAGTGGTGCTGGTGTCGAAAGACATCAACATGCGCATCAAGGCGCGTGCACTCGGCCTGCCAGCCGAGGACTACTTCAACGACAAGACGCTGGAAGACGGTGATCTGCTCTACACCGGCGTGCTGCAGTTGCCCCCCGATTTCTGGGACCGCCATGGCAAGACCATGGAAAGCTGGAACCAGGGTGGCTTCACTTACTACCGCATCAGCGGCCCGCTGGTGCCGGCCCTGCTGATCAACCAGTTCGTCTACCTCGAAGCGCCAGGCGCGGCCCCGCTGCACGCCAAGGTGACCGAGATCACCGGCAAGACGGCTGTGCTGCGCACGCTGCGCGAATACACGCACACCAAGAACGCGGTGTGGGGTGTGACGGCCCGCAACCGCGAGCAGAACTTTGCGCTGAATCTGCTGATGGACCCGGACTGTGACTTCATCACCCTGACCGGAACCGCAGGCACCGGCAAGACGCTGATGACCTTGGCGGCGGGCCTCTCTCAGGTGATGGACGACCGCCGCTACACCGAGATCATCGTCACCCGCGTCACGGTGCCGGTGGGTGAAGACATCGGCTTTCTGCCGGGCACCGAGGAAGAGAAGATGGGCCCGTGGATGGGCGCGCTCGACGACAACCTCGAGGTGCTGTCGAAGACGGACGGCGGCGCGGGTGAGTGGGGCCGCGCAGCCACCAATGACCTGGTGCGCAGCAAGATCAAGATCAAGAGCCTGAACTTCATGCGCGGGCGCACCTTCCTGAACAAATTCGTGTTGATCGACGAGGCTCAGAACCTGACGCCCAAGCAGATGAAGACGCTGATCACGCGCGCCGGTCCGGGCACGAAGATCGTCTGCCTGGGCAACCTGGCGCAGATCGACACGCCCTACCTGACCGAAGGCAGCTCGGGCCTCACCTACGCCGTCGATCGCTTCAAGGGCTGGCCGCACAGCGGCCACGTCACGCTGGCGCGCGGCGAGCGCTCGCGGCTGGCGGACTTCGCCAGCGAGGTGCTCTGACGCTCGTCGGGGGTCACAGCTCGGCGTCGTGCGGACGCCAGTAGCTCGCGAAACGAGGCACGCCGGACGGTGTCACACCCCGATGGGTGTAGCTGATCCAGCTGCCCACGGGCGGCGGGTCGCGGCGCTCGGCATCGGTGAAACCCGTGCCGATGCGAAATTCGATGCCGCTCGCGGTGCGCACCCGCAGAGCCCCCATCAGGTCGGCCAAGCGCCCCCGGCCCGGTTCATGTGACAGCACTTGCGCCTCGGCGTCGTGCAGTGGCTTGAGCTTCCACAGGGCATGGCTGCGCCCCGGTGACCAGAGGGCAGCCGCGCAATGCAGCACGAGGCCCTCGCCGCCGCCGCGCACCACGCTGTCCAGTCGCTGCTGTAGTGCAGCGCGATCAGGCATCCGAGACTGCTCGACGGGTGACCAGACGGTGGCGTGCGACGCGATCGCCAACTCGGCCATTAACGCGGTGCGCGAAGCGAAGTCGCCCGGCGCGCCCGGCAGATCAAAGACCATCAGCCGCAGGGCCCGCCATCGGGCGTCGGCTGCCTTGTCGCTACGCACGGTGCCAGACACCGCATCAAATCTGTTGCGACCACCCCAGAGTTCGCCATCCAGTGCAACGGGCGGCAAGGCTTGAATGAACCAATCGGGCGCAGACACTGGTCGTCCGCTGCGAAAGCGCAGTCGGAGGCCGTCCCAGATCGCCCGTACACCGTCGAGCTTTTCACTGACGAGGTAGCCCCTCGGGTCGATGTCTGCGCGTGCTTCCGACAGCAGTGCGACCTGAGGGGAATCGGGTGTCGCCCCCGCGCGAGGCTTGGCTCCCACGCGTGTGACCGCGCAGGCCGCGGCCACCGCAACCAGTGCCTGTCGGCGCGTGCAAGGGATGTCGAACGAGGTCATGGCTTGGGCTCCGTGGTGATGAAGCCACCAGTCTGTTCATGGCACCAGCGTTCGCCCATCCCCCCGAGCGCGGACAGCCCTTCGGGGGACGCTCAGCCCAGCAGCGTGTCCTTGATCTGCTGCAACGAGCTCGGATCGTCGATCGTCGTCAGATCGCCCGGATCGCGTTGCTCGCACACCGCCTGGATCGCTCGGCGCAGCAGCTTGCCTGAACGGGTCTTGGGCAAGGCCCCGACGAAGCGCACGCGGGCCGGTCGGGCCAGCGCCCCGAGTTGCGTGTCGACGACCTTCATCACCTCAGCTTCCAGCGTTGCCGCGTCGGCTGCGGTCGCGGCCCTGGCCGCATCCCTCAACACCACGAACGCCATCGCCACCTGCCCCTTTAGCGCGTCGGCGACACCCACCACCGCGACCTCGGCCACCGCCGGATGGCTGGAGATGCTCTCCTCGATCTCGCGCGTGCCCAGGCGGTGCCCGGCGACATTGATCACGTCGTCGGTGCGGCCCAGGATGAAGTAGTAACCGTCGGCGTCGCGCAGCCCCCAGTCGAAGGTGCTGTAGACCTGCTTGCCCGGCTCACCGCTCCAGTAGGTCTTGACGAAGCGCTCGTCATCGCGCCAGACGGTCTGCATGCAGCCCGGCGGCAGCGGTCCGTCGATGACCAGCACGCCCTTCTGGTTCGGCTCGGTCAGTTCCAGGCCGGTCAGCTCGTCCATCACCTTGACGGCATAGCCGTACATCGCGAATCCCGGGCTGCCCAGCTTCGAAGGCGCGGGCTCGACGCCGTGCGCAATGGTCAGGATCGGCCAGCCGGTTTCGGTCTGCCAGTAGTTGTCGATCACGGGCTTGCCCAACGCCTGCGAGATCCACGCGGCGGTCGGCTCGTCCAGCGGTTCGCCGGCCAGGAACAGCGCGCGCAGCGAGGAGAGGTCGTACTGCGACAGGTACTTTGGGTCGGCCTTCTTCAGCACCCGGATCGCGGTTGGCGAACTGAACATGACCGACACGCGGTACTTCTCGACCAGGCTCCACCAGATGCCCGCATCGGGCCGGGTTGGCAGGCCTTCGTACAAGATGGTCGCCATGCCGTTGATCAACGGCGCGTAGACGATGTAGCTGTGGCCAACCACCCAGCCGATGTCGCTGCCTGAGAAGAAGGTCTCACCCGGGTGCGCGCAGTAGATGTGCTTCATGCTGGCCGCCATGGCCACCGCGTAGCCCCCGGTGTCGCGCTGCACGCCCTTGGGTTTGCCAGTGGTGCCACTGGTGTAGAGCGTGTAGCTCGGGTGCGTGGAATCGACCCAGGTGCAGGGCACGACCGCATCCATGTGCTGTTCGCGCAGTGCTTCGTAGGACACATCTCGATCGAGAACAAGTTCCATCGGGCTCAGCCCGCGATCAACCAGCAGCACCTTCTGCGGTTGGTGTACCGCGAGCCGGATCGCTTCGTCGAGCAACGGTTTGTAGGGCAGCACCTTGCCCGAGCGGCTGCCCGCGTCGGCGCTGACGATCACGGTGGGCTGCGCGTCGTCGATGCGGCTTGCGAGGCTGCCACTGGCGAAGCCACCGAACACCACCGAGTGGATGGCACCGATGCGCACGCAGGCCAGCATCGCGAACACCGCCTGCGCCACCATGGGCATGTAGATCAGCACCCTGTCCCCTTGCTTCACCCCCAGCGACAGCAGGATCGCCGCCATCCGCTGCACCTCGGCGTGCAGTTCACGGTAGGTGTAGGTGCATTCGGTATTGGTCTCTGTCGAGACACAGATCAGCGCCGCCTGCTCGCCCCGTGCCGCCAAGTGTCGATCGACGGCGTTGTGGCACAGGTTGGTCTGGCCGCCGACGAACCAGCGCGCGAATGGCGGACGGCTGTGATCGCAGACTTGGTCGAACGGCCGGTGCCAGTCGATCAGCGTGGCCTGCTCGGCCCAGAAAGCATCGCGATCCGTCAGCGAGCGTTGGTGGAAGTCGGCGTAGCGGGTCATGGTGTGTCTCCAGTCATTCGGGCCCGGCTCTGCGGCCGGGCTCACGGCGATCGATCTCAGGCGATGTTGACGACCAGCCGGCCGCGCACCTTGCCGTCGATCAAGTCTGTTGCACGCGCCACGCAATCGGCGAGCGTGATGTCCTCGACCATCGATTCCAGCAGGTCTCGGTCGATGTCGCGCGCCAGCCGTGCCCAGGCCTGCTCACGCAAAGCCACGGGCGCCATGACGCTGTCGACACCCGCCAGCGTCACCCCGCGCAGGATGAACGGCATCACGCTGGCCGGCAAGTCCGCGCCCTGCGCCAGCCCGCAGGCGGCGACCACGCCGTTGTAGCGCGTCTGCGCCAAGGCATTGGCCAGCGTGTGGCTACCCACCGCATCCACCACTGCCGCCCAGCGCTCCTTCTGCAGCGGCTTGCCGGGTGCGGACAATTCCGCGCGATCGATCACTGTGGTGGCACCCAGCTTCTTCAGGTAATCGGCCTCGGACGCCTTGCCGGTCGCGGCCACCACGTGGTGGCCTGCTTTCGCCAGCAGCATCGTCGCCACGCTGCCGACCCCGCCGGTGGCGCCCGTCACCAGCACCTCGCCGTGGCCCGACTTGACACCGTGCCGTTCGAGCGCCAACACGCACAGCATCGCGGTGTAGCCGGCAGTGCCCAGCGCCATCGCCTGCCGTGGCGTGAAGGCCTCGGGCAGGCGCACCAGCCAGTCGCCCTTCAAACGCGCACGTTCGGCCAGGCAGCCCCAACGCGTTTCGCCCAGGCCCCAGCCGTTGTGGATGAAGCGATCGCCCGGTCTCCATATCGGGTGGCTGCTTTCCAGCACCGTGCCGGCCCCATCGATGCCGGCGACCATGGGCCAGCTGCGCACCACCGGCCCGCGCTGGGTGATCGCCAGGCCATCCTTGTAGTTCAGCGTCGATTGGCTGATGGCGGCCAGCACATCGCCTTCGGGCAGTTGGGCCTCATCGACCGGCTTCACCGAGGCCGTGAATCCAGCCTCTGATTTCTCGAGCAGGAGCGCGTTGAACATGGTGGTCCTTGTGGTTCGTGATGGGCCGTGGGGCGGCAAGCATCGCGCAGATGGCTGTCAGCTGTCTGACAAGGCCCACCCGCCGCACGCCAGAATCACATTTGACGCCCCATGACGCCTCGCCTATCCTGCGCCGCATGCTGAAAACGCCCCCTGCGCCCACCCCGATCCCGCAGAGCCTGCGGGTCAGGTGCCGGGGCACGGCGGCGATCGGCCTCGCAGCAGCTGCCCTCTGTTGGCATTCTCTGGCGCTGGCAGCACCGGACGCCACTCCGGATGCATCACCTGACAGTGCGCCCGATGCCGTGACCCGGCTGCTGATCGACCGTGGACTGCTGCCCGCTGAAACAGCCAACCTGACCCCGAACACCACTGAAACCTCACCGACCCTGTCGCAGAAGCTGCGCGATGGTGCTTCCGACATGGTGCTGACCGCGATGCACTTCCTCGGGGTGCCCTACCGGCATGGCGGAACGACCGAGGCCACCGGTTTCGATTGCAGCGGCTTCACACGCCACATCTTCGAAATGAGTCTGGGCCTGGTGTTGCCGCGCCGCGCCGACCAACAGGCGAACGCCGCCGGTCTGATGAAGGTCGGCCGTGAGGACCTGCGCCCGGGGGATCTGGTGTTCTTCAACACGATGCGGCGCACCTTCTCGCATGTGGGCATCTATGTCGGCGATGGCAAGTTCATCCACTCCCCTGCCACGGGTGGGTCCGTGCGCGTGGACGACATGCGTTATGCCTACTGGAGCCAGCGCTTCAACGGGGCGCGTCGGGCCGGGACGGCGATCGAGCTGATGCCGCATGCCGAGGCGCAGACCGGGGCCAGTCCACGCTGAGGAACCAGGCCCCCGCGCGCGGCCAGCATTCACAATTCGCCGATGGTAGACAAAGTGATCCCGCTGGCCGATCACCGCTATGCGTCGGCGGTGCCGCTCATCCCGGAGCGCCTTGCGCTGCCGACCGGGACGCTGAGCGACGCGCTGGCTCGGCCCTTGCGCGACCTGCGCATCTCGGTCACCGACCGCTGCAATTTCCGCTGCAGCTACTGCATGCCCAAGTCGGTGTTCACGCCGCAGTACGACTTCCTGCCGCACAGCTCACTGCTGAGCTTCGAGGAAATCACCCGGCTGGCCCGGTTGTTCGTGGCGCATGGTGTGCACAAGATCCGGCTCACTGGCGGCGAGCCGCTGCTGCGCAAGGGCATCGAGCGGCTGGTGGGCATGTTGAGCGAGCTGAGAACCCCTGAGGGCCGGGGGGTCGATCTCACGCTGACCACCAACGCCTCGCTGCTGGCGAAGAAGGCGCAGACCTTGCGGGCCGCGGGTTTGCAGCGCATCACCGTGAGCCTCGATGCGCTCGACGACGCGGTGTTCCGGCGCATGAACGATGTGGACTTCCCGGTCGCCGATGTGCTCGCAGGCATCGAGGCTGCCGAGCGCGCGGGCCTCGGGTCGATCAAGGTCAACATGGTCGTCAAGCGCGGCACCAACGACCACGAAATCCTCCCGATGGCGGCGCACTTCCGGCACACGAAAGTGGCCCTGCGTTTCATCGAGTACATGGATGTGGGCGCCACCAACGGCTGGCGCATGGACGAGGTGCTGCCGTCAGCCGACGTGATCGCGCGGATCAACGAAGTACATCCGCTTGACCCCATGGAAGCGAACGAGCGCGGCGAGACCGCACGGCGCTGGCGCTACCGTGACGGCACTGGCGAGATCGGCGTGATTTCGAGCGTCACCCAAGCCTTCTGCCGCGACTGCAACCGCGCGAGGCTGTCCACCGAAGGCAAGCTGTTCCTGTGCCTGTTCGCCACCCACGGCCACGACCTGCGCGCGCTGCTGCGCGGTGGGGCGAGTGATCTCGAGATCGCCAGCGCGATCGGCGGGGTGTGGCAGCAGCGGGCAGATCGGTATTCGGAGCAGCGGCAGGCGGGCTCTGACCCTCCGAAGGCGCTGGATGGCTCAGAGCCCCAGCGCGTCGAAATGCACTACATCGGCGGCTGAGGTGGTGCACTTGCGGAGTCCGTTCGCGCCAGTGATTGAGCGCATACAGATTTCTGGCATCGTCTTGGCTGGCGGCCGCGGGCACCGGATGGGCGGTGTCGACAAAGGCCTGCAGCCGCATCTCGGCACCCCGCTGGCGCTGCATGCGATGCAGCGGCTGTCGCCGCAAGTCGGCACGGTGATGATCAGCGCCAACCGCCACCTCGATGTCTACGCCTCGTTCGGTGTGCCGGTGTGGCCCGACGCGATGGCGGATCACCCCGGGCCGCTGGCGGGTTTTCTGGCCGGGCTGGCGCATTGCAAAACGCCCTACCTGGTGACCGTCCCCTGCGACACGCCGAACTTTCCGACCGACCTGGTCGCGCGGCTGGCGGCGGGGTTGCTGACGCAGAGGGCCCCCATCGCGGTCGCCGCGACTCGCGACGCTGCAGGCGTGCAGTTGCAGCCCGTGTTCTGCCTGATGGGTGCCGACCTGAAGGACAGCCTGCTCGACTTCATCGCGAGCGGCCAGCGCCAGGTGGAGCGCTGGCTGGCGTTACACCACTGCGCCACGGTCGTGTTCGATGACGCCGCCGATTTCACCAACGCCAACACCGCGCAAGAGCTGCAACAGCTGCAGGTACCGGAGGCCCTGCCGGGCGTGCAACAGACCGTCGACCGGGATGAGGGACGCCCGGTCGACGGCCGCGGCTGAAGAGCGTCAGCCCTTGGCCAGCCGTTGCCAGGTCTCGACGACCGTATCGGGGTTCAGCGAGATCGACACGATGCCCTCGGAGGCCAGCCAGTCGGCAAAGTCAGGGTGATCGCTCGGGCCCTGGCCGCAGATGCCGACGTACTTGCCCACGGCCCGGCAGGCGGCGATGGCGCGTGAGATCAGTGCCTTCACGGCCGGATCGCGCTCGTCGAAATCGCGCGCCAGCAACTCCATGCCCGAGTCGCGGTCCAGGCCCAAGGTGAGCTGCGTCAAGTCGTTCGAACCGATCGACATGCCATCGAAGTACTCGAGGAACTGCTCGGCCAGGATCGCGTTGCTCGGGATCTCGCACATCATGATCACGCGCAAGTCGTCGGTGCCGCCCAGTGCCGAGCGCTTCAGGCCCCGCTCGGCCAGCATCTCGGTGACGCGCTTGGCCTGGCCCAGCGTGCGCACGAAGGGGATCATGATCTCGACGTTGCGCAGGCCCATGTCGTTGCGCACGCGCTTGAGCGCCTCGCACTCCATCGCGAAGGCTTCGCCGAACTCCTCGCTCACGTAACGCGACGCGCCACGGAAGCCGAGCATCGGGTTCTCTTCTTCCGGCTCATAGCGCGAGCCACCAATGAGCTTGCGGTACTCGTTGCTCTTGAAGTCGCTCAAGCGAACGATCACCGGCTTGGGCCAGAACGCTGCGGCGATCGTGGCGACGCCTTCGACCAGCTTGTCGACATAGAAGGCCCGCGGGGACGCATGGCCTCGGGCGACCGATTCCACCGCTTTCTTCAGGTCAAGATCGATGTTCGGGTAGTCGAGGATCGCCTTCGGGTGGACGCCGATGTTGTTGTTGATGATGAACTCAAGTCGCGCGAGGCCCACGCCGCTGTTGGGCATCTGAGCGAAATCGAAGGCGAGCTGCGGATTGCCCACGTTCATCATGATCTTGATCGGGCAGTACGGAAGCTCTCCGCGCACCACATCGCTGATCTCGGTTTCCAGCAGGCCGTCGTACACGTAGCCGGTGTCGCCCTCGGAGCAGGCCACGGTCACCAGTGCGCCGTCCTTCAGGGTGCTGGTGGCGTCGCCACAGCCAACCACGGCCGGCACGCCAAGTTCGCGGGCGATGATGGCCGCGTGGCAGGTGCGCCCGCCCCGGTTGGTGACGATCGCGCTGGCGCGCTTCATCACCGGCTCCCAGTTCGGATCGGTCATGTCGGCCACCAGGATGTCGCCGGGCTGCACCGTGTCCATGTCGGCCAGACTGTGCACGATGCGCACCGGGCCGGTACCGATCTTCTGGCCGATCGCGCGGCCTTCGGCCAGCACGGTGCCGGTGGACTTCAGCTTGTAGCGCTGCTCGACCTTGCCTTCGGACTGGCTCTTCACCGTCTCGGGGCGCGCCTGCAGGATGTAGAGCTTGCCGTCGCCACCGTCCTTGCCCCACTCGATGTCCATCGGACGTCCGTAGTGCTGCTCGATGATCAGTGCGTACTGCGCCAGTTCGGCCACATCGGCGTCGGTGAGCGAATAGCGGTTGCGCTGCTCGGGCGCGGTGTCCACCGTGGTGACCAGCTTGCCTGACGCGGCGCGGTCGGCGGCGCTCGCGAATTCCATCTTGATCAGTTTCGAGCCCAGATTGCGGCGGATGATGGCCTGCTTGCCCGCGCGCAGCGTCGGCTTGTGGACGTAGAACTCGTCCGGATTCACCGCGCCCTGCACCACGGTTTCTCCGAGGCCGTAGCTGGAGGTGATGAACACCACGTCCTTGAAGCCGCTTTCGGTGTCGATGGTGAACATCACGCCGGCGGCGCCCAGGTCGGAGCGCACCATGCGTTGCACCCCGGCCGACAAAGCGACTTCGGCGTGGGCGAAGCCCTTGTGCACCCGGTAGCTGATTGCGCGGTCGTTGTAGAGGCTGGCGAACACCTCCTTCATCTTGTGCAGCACCTCGTTGATGCCGACCACATTCAGGAAGGTTTCCTGCTGACCCGCGAAGCTGGCATCGGGCAGGTCTTCGGCGGTGGCCGAGGAGCGCACCGCGAACGACGCGCCGGGGTTGCCAGCGGTCAGTGCTTCGAAGTGGCTGCGGATCGCCTGATCGAGGTCGTCGGGGAAAGGCGTTTCCTCGATCCACTGGCGGATCTGCGCACCGGCCTCGCCCAGCGCCCGAACGTCTTCGGTGTTCAGTGTGGCCAGGCGCTGTTCGATCTTCGTCGCCAGCCCGTTGTGGGCCAGAAAGCGCCGGAACGCATGCGCGGTGGTCGCGAATCCGCCGGGAACCCGCACGCCGGTGGCCGACAGCTGGCTGATCATTTCGCCGAGCGAGGCGTTCTTGCCGCCCACCGACTCGACGTCGGTCATCCTCAGGTGTTCAAGCGGTACGACCAGGGCGGTCGCCAGGTTGTGGGTTGACATGGAAAGCTCCGTGATGTGAGAAAACCGGTGCGACCTGCGTGACCTGTGCCGGGCCCGAGCGAGGCTTCGAGGGCAGCCACCCACATCCGCGCGCACTCGAAGCGGCGGCGGGTTGCGGTGGGTGGTGGAGTGGCAAGAACATGGTGTCGAAATTAGCTCTGAGTTTACGGTTGAAATCCCTATGATCCAGTCGGTTACCCCCCTCCAGAGCCCGAGCTCCATGTCGAACCGCACAGTCTTCTTCGTCTCCGATGGCACCGGCATCACGGCCGAAACCTTTGGCAACTCGATCCTGAATCAGTTTTCGATCCGGGCGCACCATGTGCGCAGGCCCTTCATCGACAGCATCGACAAGGCCCACCAGGTGATGCGCGAGATCAACCATGCGGCCGAGATCGAAGGCAACAAGCCCATCGTCTTCGTCACGCTGATTGACCCGGCGGTGCAGGCGATCGTCAGGGAAAACTGCGCCGGTCTGGTGCTCGACTTGTTCAACACCTTCATCGAGCCGCTCGAAGCGGAATTCGGCGTCAAGTCCAACCACCGGGTGGGCCGTTTCTCCGACGTATCGAAAAGCCAGGAATACACCAACCGCATCGAGGCGATCAATTTTTCGCTGGCTCACGACGACGGGCAGTCGTCAAAAAACCTTCAGTCTGCAGATGTGATCCTGGTGGGTGTGAGCCGCAGCGGCAAGACGCCGACGTCGCTGTACCTGGCCATGCAGCACGGCATCAAGGCCGCCAACTGCCCGCTGATTCCCGAGGATTTCGACCGGGGCCACATCCCGCCAGCCCTGGAGCCCTACAAGAAGAAATGCTTCGGTCTGACCATCGATCCGGTGCGCCTGAGCCAGATCCGCACCGAACGACGCCCCGACAGCAAGTACGCCTCGCTGGACAACTGCCGTTACGAGGTGCGCGCCGCCGAGACGATGATGCGCAAGGCGGGCATCGCCTGGCTGTCATCGACGCACAAATCGATCGAGGAAATCGCCACCACCATCCTGCGCGACATACGCCCGGATCGGCTGATGTACTGAAATTGCGGCCCGTATCATCCGCGCCGATGCAGCCTGTCGACGCAGTGATCATCGGTGCCGGCGCTGCGGGGCTGCACTGCGCAGCGATCGCAGGGCAGCGCGGCCTCAAGGTCCTGCTGATCGACCATGCCGAACGGGTGGCGGAGAAGATTCGCATCTCCGGCGGCGGTCGCTGCAATTTCACCAACCGCGACACCACGCCGGCCCAGTTTCTGTCGGCCAACCCAGCGTTCTGCCGCTCGGCGCTGGCCCGCTACACGCCGCAAGATTTCATCGGGCTGCTGCAACGCCACCGCATCTCGTTCCACGAAAAGCACAAGGGCCAGCTGTTCTGCGACCAGTCCAGCGAAGACATCATCGCCATGCTGCTGCGCGAGTGCGAGGCCGGGGCCGTGACGCGCTGGCAGCCGTGCGCGGTGCACAACGTGACCCACAGCGCCAGTGGCTTCGAGATCGCCACCGAGCGGGGCACCGTGCACAGCGCACGCCTGGTTGTCGCCACGGGTGGGCTGTCGATTCCCAAGATCGGCGCCACCGATTTCGGCCACCGGCTGGCACGGCAGTTCGGCCACAAGGTCGTCGAAACACGACCGGCCCTGGTGCCCTTGACTTTCGATGCCGACACCTGGCAGCCGTTCACGGCGCTGGCTGGGCTGTCTCTCGAGGCGGTGGTGTCCACCGGCAGCGGCAAAGGCCGTGACAAGACCGGCGGCGAGTTCACCGAGGATCTGTTGTTCACCCATCGGGGCCTGAGCGGCCCGGCTGTGCTGCAGATATCAAGCTACTGGCGACCTGGCGCGCCACTCACGCTGGATCTCGTCCCGCAGCACGATCTGCAACACGCGCTGACCGCAGCGAAGGCGACCTCCCGGCGCAAGCTGTCCAACGAACTGGCCGAATGGCTCCCGCGGCGCCTGGCCGACACCTGGTTGCAGACCCAGCCCGAGATCGTGGATCGCCCTCTGCCCGACCTGCGTGACCGCGACCTGATCGCGCTCGCCACCAGCCTGAAGCGATGGCAGCTCGTGCCCAGCGGGACCGAGGGTTACCGCAAGGCCGAGGTGACGGCCGGTGGCGTCGACACCCGCGAGCTCAGTTCAACCACCCTGGAAAGCAAGCGGGTACCGGGCCTGCATTTCATCGGTGAGGTGGTCGATGTGACCGGCTGGCTGGGGGGTTACAACTTTCAGTGGGCCTGGGCGAGCGCCGCCGCCTGTGCTGGTGCGCTGTCGGCGCCCAGCAACCCGCCGACTGCCTGAAATCGACCAAGTTGCCAGCACCGGGTTGCCTGTCTATAATCTTGCGCTTTGCTGGCAAATACGCTTTCAGGTGGTTTGCTCGCGCGACTCGAAAGTCCGGACCTTCCGTTTCGATGTCGAGCCTCCCGCCCCAAGCACCTCAATCTGGATTCAATCGATACATGACTACGATTCGCGTGAAAGAAAACGAGCCATTCGACGTGGCACTGCGCCGCTTCAAGCGCACCATCGAGAAACTCGGCCTGCTGACCGATCTGCGGGCACGCGAGTTCTACGAGAAGCCCACCGCTGAGCGCAAGCGCAAGAAGGCCGCCGCGGTGAAGCGCCACTTCAAGCGCGTTCGCAGCATGCAGCTGCCGAAAAAGCTGTTCTGACAGCCTTCTCGCCCCACCGAAAGGCCCGCACTTCGCGGGCTTTTTCATTGCACGGCGGAATTTCCCGCACGATCAACACCCCACGGACGCGCCCCCATGAGCCTGAAAGACCAGATCACCGAGGACATGAAGACCGCCATGCGTGCCAAAGACGCACCCCGGCTGTTGACCATCCGCGGACTGCTCGCCGCCTGCAAGCAGCGCGAGGTGGATGAGCGCATCGTCCTCGACGACGCGGCCATCGTCGCCATCATCGACAAGCTCATCAAGCAGCGCAAGGACTCAATCGCGCAGTTCAGCGGCGCAGGCCGCACCGACCTGGTCGACAAGGAAACGGCCGAGTTGCAGGTGCTGGAAGGCTATCTGCCGCAGCGCCTCAGCGCCGAAGAGATCACGGCGCAAGTGCAGGCCATCGTCGCAGAAACCGGCGCCACCGGCCCCGGCGACATGGGCAAGGTGATGGCCGCCGTCAAAGCCAAGCTGGCCGGGAAGGCGGACATGGGCCTGGTGTCTGCAGCCGTCAAGCAGGCCCTGGCCCGCTGAATTTCCAACCCGAACGGAGATTGCTGATGAACCTGCCACCCCTGCAACCCCTGAGCGCCCACATCAGTGCCGCACCGCAGCTCGAACCTGCAGCGATGGCGCTGCTCGCGCAGGCGGGCTTCAAGAGCGTCATCAACAACCGGCCAGACCACGAGGGCGGCGCCGATCAGCCCACCAGCGCGGCGATCGAAGCCGCGGCGCTGGCCGCAGGGCTGACTTACCGGCATCTGCCGGTTGCCCCGGGCTACCAGAGCCCCGAAGAAATCGCGAAGTTCCGCGAATTCATCGATGCGCTGCCCCAGCCGATCCTGGCGTTCTGCCGCACCGGCACCCGCTCAGGCAAGCTGTTCCAGGCCGCCACATCGGCCTGAGCCGAGCCTGGTGCTGAACCTGCTGAAGCTGTCGCGCCTGATCGACCGGCTGAACGCTGCGGTCGGGCGCTGGGTGGCCTGGCTGGTGCTGGCCGCGGTGCTGATCAGCGCCGGCAACGCGGTGGTACGCAAGCTGCTCAACACCAGCTCGAACGCCTTCCTGGAAGTTCAGTGGTACCTGTTCGCTGCCGTGTTCCTGCTGGTGGCAGGCGACACGTTGCGCCGCCAGGCGCATGTGCGCATCGATGTGTTGTCTGCACGCATGTCGAAACGCACACAGGCCTGGATCGACATCTTCGGCGTGCTGTGCTTTCTGCTGCCACTGGTGGTGATGGTGATCTCGCTGTCGTGGCCCATCGTGGCGCGCGCGTACGCCACCGGAGAGATGTCGAGCAACGCCGGTGGACTGATCCGCTGGCCAGTGCTCGCGCTGCTGCCACTGGGCTTTGCGCTGCTGGGCTTGCAGGGCCTGTCTGAGCTGATCAAGCGCGTGGCCTGGCTGCGCGGGCTGATCACCGATCCAGCGCCCGCCCGGGACGACACTCCGGCCGCGAAGGACACCCGCTGATGCAGGAGTTGATCGCCGCCAACATCGCGCCGCTGATGTTCGGCTCGCTGGTGGTCTTTCTGCTGGTGGGCTACCCGGTAGCGTTTTCGCTGGGTGCCTGTGGACTGTTCTATTCGCTGGTCGGCATCGAGCTGGGCTTGCTGCCGGCATCGCTGCTGCAGGCGTTGCCGCTGCGCATCGTCGGCATCATGCAGAACGACACGCTGCTGGCGATCCCCTTCTTCACCTTCATGGGGCTGATCCTCGAACGCTCGGGCATGGCCGAGGATCTGCTGGACACCATCGGCCAGTTGTTCGGCCCGATCCGCGGCGGCCTGGCCTATGCGGTGATTTTCGTCGGCGCGATGCTCGCCGCCACCACCGGCGTGGTCGCGGCCTCGGTGATCTCGATGGGCTTGATCTCGCTGCCCATCATGCTGCGCTATGGCTATGACCGCCGGGTGGCCAGCGGCGTGATCGCCGCATCGGGGACGCTGGCGCAGATCATCCCGCCGTCGCTGGTGCTGATCGTGCTCGCCGACCAGCTCGGGCAAAGCGTGGGCGATCTGTACCAGGGCGCCATCGGCCCGGCCTTGCTGCTCACCGGCTTGTATGTGCTCTACGTGCTGGCCATCAGCCTCGTGCGGCCTGAGTGGGTGCCGGCGATGCCCGCCGCAGCCCGCACGCTGGGAGGCCAACCGTTGGACTCGGGATGGCACTCCCAGCTGCGGTTGTACGGGCGCGTGGCCCTGGTGCTGGTGCCGCCGCTGGCGCTGATCTTCCTGGTCCTTGGCACGATCTTCCTGGGCATTGCCACGCCAACCGAAGGCGGTGCGATGGGAGCGGTCGGCGCACTGGTCATGGCGATCTTGCGGCGTCGGCTCGACATGAAGCTGCTGCGCCAGGCGATGGACAGCACGGCCCGGCTGTCGTGCTTCGTGATGTTCATCCTGATCGGCTCGACGGTGTTCAGCCTGGCCTTTCAGGCGGTTGACGGGCCGAAATGGGTGGAGCACCTGCTGACCGGATTGCCCGGAGGGGCGCTGGGCTTCCTGATCGTGGTCAACCTGCTGATCTTCCTGCTCGCGTTCTTCCTCGACTTCTTCGAACTGGCCTTCATCGTGGTGCCGCTGCTCGCGCCGGTGGCCGCTGCGCTGGGCATCGACCTGGTGTGGTTCGGCGTGCTGCTGGCCGTGAACATGCAGACCTCGTTCATGCACCCGCCGTTCGGCTTCGCGCTGTTCTACCTGCGCAGCGTCGCACCCGAGCGGGAGTACACCGACGCGGTGACCGGCCGACGCATGGCGCCCGTCACCATCGGGCAGATCTACCGTGGCGCGGTTCCCTTCGTGCTGATCCAACTGACGATGGTGGCGCTGATCATTGCGTTCCCGCAGCTGGTGTCTCGCGGCGACAAGGAAATCACCCGCATCGACGCCGATGCGGTGCTGCAGCAGATGCAGACCGATCAGAACGCCATCGACGCCGCAGACGCGGCCAGTGCAGCCGAATCGCACGACCCGCAAGCCGCCGATGAAGATCCGTTGAAGGCACTGCAGGAGTCGATGGAAGCCGATCGCAGGGCAACCGGGAAGTAGCGTGAACAGCCCGCGCGGGGCGAGGATGTGCAGCCGCTCAGAGCTTGATGCTCTGCAGGTAGCGATCGAAGCTGGCCTCTGCGAAGCGGAACCACAGGTTCTGCTCGCGGCGGAAGGCGGCATAGTCTGCGTACACCTTCTTCCAGTTCGGGTTCTTTGCGCTCAGTTCGTCGTACAGCTGCATCGACTGCTTGAACGCCTCGTCGAGCACCGGCTTCGGAAACGGCAACACCTTCACGCCGGCTTTCACCAGCGCTTTCAGGGCCGCGGGGTTCTTGGCGTCGTAACGGCTCTGCATGTCGATGTGGGCAAGCGCTGAAGCCGATTCGATCATCCCTTTGTACTCGGCCGGCAGCTTGGCGTAGGCCTGGGTGTTGACGAAGAAGTCAATCTGCGGGCCGCCTTCCCACCAGCCGGGGTAGTAGTAAAAAGGCGCAACCTTGTAGAAGCCGAACTTCTCATCGTCGTACGGCCCAATCCATTCGGCCGCATCGATCGTGCCTTTCTCCAAGGCCTGGTACACCTCACCGCCGGGAATGTTCTGTGACACCGCGCCCATGCGCTCGATGACTCGGCCGGCAAAGCCGCCGATGCGCATCTTCAAGCCCTTCATGTCGGCCATCGACTTGATTTCCTTGCGGTACCAGCCACCCATCTGAACGCCCGTGTTGCCGCCGGGGAAGTTGATGATGTTGTACTTGGCATAGAACTCGCGCATCAGCTTCAGACCATTGCCATGAAAGGTCCACGCGGACATCTGGCGCGAGTTCAGACCAAACGGGATGGCCGCACCGATGGCAAAGGTTTCGTCCTTGCCGAAGTAGTAGTAGGGCACGGTGTGCGCCATCTCGACCGTGGCCGCCTGCACGCCATCGACCACGCCGAACGGGGGCAACAGCTCCCCGGCAGGATGGACGCTGATCTGAAACTTCCCCCCGCTCATCTCGCCCACCTTCTTCGCGAACAGCTCGGCCGCGCCAAAGATGGTGTCCAGAGATTTGGGAAAGCTGGAGGCCAGACGCCATCGCAAATTCGCCTGGGCGTGGACGATGGTCGGTGCGCTGCCCGCCGCAAGCACGCCGGCCAGACCACTGTGTTGGATAAACCGTCGACGTTGCACGCAGGCGCTCCGCAGAGAATTCAGGGTACCGGTGAGGGATCAGCTGCCCGCGATCTTCATCGACTCGACGAGCACCGATCCGATGGTTTTTCCACCCGTGGTGTAGGCATCGGCGCCCACAGCCGCGATGCCCTTGAACATCTGCTTGAGGTTGCCGGCGATGGTGATTTCGTTGACGGGATGCACGATGCGGCCACGCTCGACCCAGAAGCCGGCCGCACCACGCGAATAGTCGCCAGTGACCGGGTTGACGCCCTGCCCCATCAGCTCGATGACAAACAGACCGCGATCCAGCTTGCGCAGCATGGCAGCCAGATCGTCACCGGGTTGGGTCAGCCGACTGGTCATCGTCAGGTTCTGCGAGCCACCCGCATGGCCGGTGGTGCGCATGCCCAGCTTGCGTGCCGAGTAACTCGACAGGAAGTAGCCCTGCGCCACACCGCCCTTGACGACATCGCGTGCGCGGGTCACCACGCCCTCGTCGTCGAACGGCGCACTGGCCTTGCCGCGCAGCTGATGCGGGTCTTCGTGGATGTCGATGTGCTTGGCGAGCACGCGCTTGCCCAGGCTGTCGAGCAGGAAGCTCGACTTGCGGTACAGCGCCCCACCGCTGGTGGCCTGCACATAAGCACCCAGCAAGCCGGCAGCGATGGTCGACTCGAACAGCACCGGCACCTCGCAGGTCTTGACCTTGCGCGACTTCAATCGCGACAGCGCGCGTTCGGCCGCATAGCGGCCGACTGCCTCGGGAGAAGCCAATTCATCGGCCGAGCGCATTGAGCTGTACCAGGCGTCACGCTGCATGTCATCGCCGCGGCGACCGGGCAATGAGGCGATGGGTGCGACCGACAGCGAATGCCGTGAGCTGGCATAGCCACCGCGAAACCCGCGGCTATTGCCGGCGAAGAAGTGCGACTGCTGCGCCGACACGCCCGCACCTTCCGAGTTGGTGATGCGCGTGTCCAGCGTCAAGGCGGCGTGCTCGCAGCGCTGCGCGATCTCGGCGGCACCCGCAGCATCGATGGTCCACGGGTGGAACAAGTCCAAGTCGCGCAACGCGGCGTCGCCCAAGGCCAGATCAGCGGTATCCGGCAGGCCGGCGGCTGGGTCGGCAGCGGTGAAGCGGGCGATGTCGTGCGCTGCACGAACCGTCTGCTCGAGCGCGGCGCGGGAAAAGTCAGAGGTGCTGGCATTGCCGCGCCGCTGGCCGATGTAGACCGACACACTGACGGACTTGTCGCGGTTGCGCTCGACGTTCTCGATCTCGCCCTTGCGCACCGACACCGACAGACCCACCCCTTCAGACACCTCGGCACTGGCATCACTGGCACCGATCTGGGCAGCGAACTTCAGTGCGTCGTCGACCAGTTGCTGAAAGTCGGCACGGCTGTAGGCAAAGCCGGTGGACGCGGATGACGACGAGGTCTTTGGGGGCATGGAGGGGTACGTCGGTTGGTGTGCGGCGCAGGCCGCCATCGGAACGGTAGATCAAGCGGTGGTGGCATCCGCGAGGCGGCTTGTGTCAGGGCGCCGGAGGATGCCGTGGCTATGATACCGAGCGGCTTTTCAGTGGCATTCGCATTCTGCGCTTCGCCCTGCGCCCTGCCTTGACAGCCGACCCATGCCCCAGAACGACCCCCACGACCCCGCCGACACCGAGCCGATCCCGGCCTGGCTCACCCGCCCGAGCAAAACGCGGCGCAAGAAGGATTCGCACGATCTGCAGGACCTGGGTGTGGCGCTGGTCGAGATGCCGGACAACCGGCTGATCGACCTGCCCATGGACGAGATCCTGCTCGATGCCATTCGGCAGTACCGGGGCACCAAGACACACGAAGGTCGCCGCCGCCAGATGCAGTACATCGGCAAGCTGATGCGCCGCACCGACCCGGAGCCGCTGCGTGAGGCGGTCGCCGCGATGCAGCTCGGCCACGCGAAGGACGCGCTGGCACTGCACGATGCCGAGCGCTGGCGTGCCGAGCTGATCGCCAGCGACGACGCGCTGACCGCCTGGACCGCCGAGCGCCCGCAGGCCGATGTACAGCAGCTGCGCAGCCTGATCCGCGCCGCGCGCAAGGATGCGTCGGTGCTGCCCGAACAACGCAGCGGCAAAGCCTTTCGCGAGTTGTTCAAGTTCATTCGCCAGTTCCCGGCGCCGCCAGGGTCTGACGGTGGCTGAACCATGGCGCCGACCTTGAATGAGTGAGTCTGCCCCCATGGCCCTCGACACGGTGCGCATTGGCATCGTGTCGATCAGCGACCGCGCATCAGCAGGCGTCTATGAGGACCAGGGCGTGCCGGCACTGCAACAGTGGTTGACGCGTGCGGTGCGCAACCCGGTGCAGTGGGAAACGCGGCTGATTCCCGACGATCAGGCGGGCATCAGCGCCGCACTGTGCGAACTGGTCGACGATATGGGCTGCCACCTGGTGATGACCACCGGCGGCACCGGCCCCGCGCCGCGCGATGTGACCCCGGAGGCCACGCTGGCGGTGGCGCACAAGGTGATGCCAGGCTTTGGCGAACAGATGCGCAGCATCAGCCTGCATTTCGTACCCACGGCGATCCTGTCGCGTCAGGTCGCGGTGATCCGAGGCCGCGCCTTGATCATCAACCTGCCGGGCCAGCCGAAGTCGATCGCCGAAACACTCGAAGGCCTGCCGACAGCTACACCACCGGTGCCGGGCATCTTCGCGGCGGTGCCGTACTGCATCGACCTGATCGGCGGGCCGTACCTGGAAACCGATGCGGCGCTGTGCAAGGCGTTCCGACCGAAGTCGGCGCTGCGGCCCACGCCGCCGTGACGCCCGCTATTTGACGAGCTGACTCAGTCCCGCAGCGTCGAACTGGTCGGTGGTCTGGGCATCCGGCGGCACGCAATCGGTTCCTGCGTGCGCTCCGGGACGGGCCGACAGCGTCTCGATCGCTTGCCACAACAGCGTGATCTGATGTTCCTGTGTGGCGGCATGGTCAATCAACCCCTTCATCGCCTGCGCCACCGGGTCGTCGCCCTGGGTGATGCCATAAGCCGAGAAACCCATCTTGGCAGCGGTTGCCTCGCGCTCTGCATCGGCCTGCGCATCGATGATGCGTGCCGGGTTGCCCACCGCTGTCGCGCCCGCAGGCACCGGCTTCAGCACGACGGCGTTCGAGCCCACGCGGGCGTTGTCGCCGACCGTGAAGCCGCCCAGCACCTGTGAATTGGCGCCGACGATCACGCCACGCCCCAGTGTCGGGTGGCGCTTGGCGCCCTTGGCCAGCGAGGTGCCGCCGAGGGTGACGCCTTGGTAGATGGTGCAGTCGTCGCCAATCTCAGCCGTCTCGCCGATCACGACGCCCATGCCGTGGTCGATGAAGACGCGCCTGCCGATTCGCGCACCGGGGTGAATCTCGATGCCGGACACAAACCGCCCCAGATGCGAGATGAAGCGCCCGAGCCACAGCCAGCCGCGCTGCCAAAACCAGTGGGCCCGGCGGTGCAACACCAGCGCGTGCAAGCCCGGGTAGCAAGTCAATACCTCCCACGAGCTGCGCGCAGCCGGGTCGCGTTCGAGGATGCAGGCGATGTCTTCGCGTAGGCGCTGAAACATGGTTTGTGGCGTAGGGTCCGTGACCAGTCTAGCCGCACACCTGCCGACGCGCTGAGTGCTTCGGGCGCAAAAAAGGCCCCGAATGGGGCCTTTTGCGGAGCGAGCGCGCTTCAGGCACGCCGGCGATGACGGGACATGAAACCCACGGCGCACAGGCCAGCCAGCATCAGCGCGTAGGTTTCCGGCTCTGGAACGACCGCGGCATTGAACAGCTCGATGCCCGCCCGCGGAAACACGGCGTGGTTATCGGTTTCAAAGGCATTTCCGCCCGAGATGAACTTCACCTCGTTGAACTGCTCTCCGCCGTCTGCCCAGAAGTTGACGTACTGCCCACCTGCAATCGCACCTTGCTTGCCGGTGGCTGGCAGAAAGACGTCGGACCCGGTGAACGAGCCCACCAAAGCGCCGTTGTAGAGAAATGACACCGTGTTGTAGATGTCGGGCGAACCCCACAAAAAGCCGTAGTAGCTCGCCGGAGTGTCCAAGTGCACGAGGCCAGGACCGCCTTGATTTCCGGAGGTGCCCAACGACCACCACTGCCCTGTCGAGCCCGGCGGCCTGGCGCTGACACCACCCACGTTGACCGAGAAGTACGCGCCGCCAGTCACGTTCAAGGTGATCGTTGCGTCCGCGTCGAACGTATCAGTCGCCACGCCGTTGACCGCAGAAAACGCACCCTCGCTCACAGTGAACGAGATGGCGTGGGCCTGAGCGGCAGCGAGGACGACTGCAGCGGCAGCAAAGGCCTTGATGGGTGACATGAAACAACTCCCTGGTGATTCAAAACGGTGAGGCGTGCAGACAGTGCGCCACCTCTGGGTTACATCGTAGGGACCGGTTCCGACACTCAACACCCCTCGACTGCGGGGCGCACCCAACTGCATTCGCTGTTCATGTGTGCTTTTGCACAGCCTTCGCAATGCCCCGCAGCAGGTGAATCTCTTCTTCAGTGACCTGCAAGCGGTTCAAAGCCTGATTCAACCGCGGCATCAGCTTCTGCGGCGACTCTGGGTTGAGGAAGTCGATGTCGATCAGCACCTGCCGCCAGTGCTCGAGCGCGCCCTGCACCGCCACCGCATCGGCCAGTGCGGGATCGGACGTGCGCGAGGCGACCTCAAACCCGCCCAGCGCCTGCCGCCAGTCGTAGGCGATCAGCTGCACCGCCTGCGCCAGGTTCAGCGAGCCGTAGCCGGGCGCGGTGGGGATGCTCAGGCAGGCGTGGCACTGGTAGACATCGTCGTTGCTCATGCCGTAACGCTCTGAGCCGAAGATGAACGCGATGCGCTGGGGCTGCGTCGCCAACGTCGCGAACAACTCGCGTGGCGCGTGGGTTGGCGGGCCGAAGTCGCGCGGCGTCATGGCGGTGGCGCACGCATAGGTAACGCCATCGAGCGCCTCGGCCAGTGTGGCCACGACGCGGGCGCCATCCAGCACATCGAGCGCGCCACTGGCCAGCGAAATCGCATCGGCCTTGCCCTTCACGTTTGAATAGCGCGGCGCCACCAGCACCAGATCCGAGAAGCCCATCACCTTCATCGCGCGCGCCGTCGCGCCCACGTTGCCGGGATGACTGGTGCTGAGCAGCACGAAACGGGTCGCATCGGCGCCCAGTGGCGGCCGCGAATCCAGGGTTTGCATGGGGTGCCCGCTAAAATCTTGATTATCCGAAGTTGACGCCATGCGCCCGTGTGCGGTCGCTGTCGACTCGCTCTTTGTCCCTGCCAGTCCGAATCCCGTCTCTGAGGTTGCCCCATGTCGCAAGCGCTCCATCCCATGCTCAACATCGCCATCAAGGCGGCCAGAACGGCGGGCGCGCTGATCAACCGGGCCTCGATGGACGTCGATCTGCTGCGCATCAGCAGCAAGGCTCCGAACGACTTCGTGACCGAAGTCGATCAGGCGGCCGAGCGGGCGATCATCGAAGTGCTGCTCGCAGCCTACCCCGGCCACGGCATCCTGGCCGAAGAATCGGGGCGCGAACACGGTGCCAAGGACAGCGACTACCTGTGGATCATCGATCCACTCGACGGCACCACCAATTTCATCCACGGCTTTCCCGTTTACGCGGTCTCGATCGCGCTGGCTTTCAAGGGCCAGGTGCAACAGGCCGTGGTCTACGACCCCTCGCGCAACGACCTGTTCTATGCCTCGAAGGGGCGTGGTGCGTTCCTCAACGACAAGCGGCTGCGCGTTTCAAAGCGCATCCGGATGTCGGACTCGCTGATCGGCACCGGCTTCCCGTTCCGCAAGGGCGACAACTTCAAGCGCTATGTGCAGATGTTCGAAGCGGTGATGCAGAACTGCGCCGGGCTGCGCCGCCCCGGCGCGGCAGCACTCGACCTCTGCTACGTGGCCGCCGGCTATTACGACGGCTTCTTCGAGACCGGCCTCAGTCCCTGGGACATCGCCGCGGGCTCGCTGATGATCACCGAGGCGGGTGGCCTGATCGGCAACTTCACCGGTGACGCTGATTTCCTGTACCAACGCGAAGTGGTCGCCGGCAACCCGAAGATCTATGGTCAGTTGGTGCAAACCTTGGCGCCGTACACCAAGGTGATCAAGGCCGAGGCCGCATCTGCCACGCCAGGATCGCCGCCCGTGGCCACAGAGGAAGCCGGCCCGACGCCAGAGGCCGCGCTGGCGGCCGCTTTGGGTGCTTCGCCAGCGCTGGCTGAACCCGTCGCGCCTCCGGTGCCGAAGAAGCCGGCTGCAGTGCGTATCCGCAAGGCAGACGTCAAACCGGGAATCTGATGGCCGTCAGGGTGCAGGCCGGATGGTCGACGCGTCCTGGCCAAACAGCACCTTGCGCGAGGCGTCATCGACCACCGGTACGGCGTTGACCTCATGCGCTCGGGCATACGCCCGCTCGGTGCTGGGGCGGTTGCGGATGCGCTCGAACCACGCAGCGAGGTGCGTGAAGTCGCTCAGCTTCTGCTGCTGCCGCTCATGCGGCACCACCCACGGGTAGCACGCCATGTCGGCGATCGAATACTCGCCTGCGATGTAGTCGTGGCCCGCGCGCGCCATGTCACCCAGGTGCCTGTCGAGCACCGCATACAGGCGCGCGGTTTCCTTCACATAGCGGTCGATCGCGTACGGCAGCTTCTCCGGCGCGTACTGACCGAAATGGTGGTTCTGTCCGGCCATCGGCCCCAGGCCGCCCATCTGCCAGAACAGCCATTGCAACGCCAACTGGCGGCCGCGCAGGTCTTGTGGCATGAGGCGGTGCGTTTTCTCGGCCAGGTACAGCAAGATGGCGCCCGACTCGAACACCGACAGCGGCTCGCCGCCGTCAGCCGGTTCGGTGTCGACGATGGCCGGAATGCGGTTGTTCGGCGCAATCCGCAGGAAGTCGGGCTGGAACTGCTCGCCGCGTCCGATGTTCACCGGCACGATGCGGTAGGGCAACGCCAGTTCTTCCAGACACAGGGTGATCTTGTGCCCGTTCGGGGTGGTCCAGTAGTAGAGATCGATCACGGTAGGGCTCCGTCGAGGATGAAGTCAAGTGTTTGAGCGGTCTCAGACCAGGATGGCACGGCGCACGTGAGCCAGCGGCGCTTGGTCGTCCAGCGTTCCACCGGCGGTGCCGAGGTCGCGCCACAGGCCGGCCAAGTCCACCGGCTCGGCCGAATCCTTCATGCGGCCGTACAGCTCGGTCAGCACCGTCTGGCCCACGGCCGCATCGGCCGTGGAAAGGATGCGCTCCACCGTCCACGGCACACCGTACTGTCCACCGGCTGCCAGCACGCCTTGCAGCGCCTGCTGCAGCCCGGTGCGCAACTGGCTGCGCTTGAGCAATTCCACGTCGGCCAGCAGACAGAACATCGCGCCGCCCCAGTAAGTGCGGCCCCAGGTCGGCGTGTGGTCGAGCCCGGCGTCGCCGGCCTGCGGCTGGCCCTGCGGCATCGCCTTGGCCCACTCGCGCCACACCGTCTCGGCACTGACCAGCCCGACGCGCGCTCTGGCCACGCTTTCGACGTAGGTTGCCACGCCTTCGTGCAACCAGTTCTGCGCGCGAGGAACACGCGGAATGGCCAGATGCACCATCTCGTGGACCAGTACCCAGTCGTCGAGAAACTGCGCCTCGGTGGTGTCGCGGCCCAGGCGGATGCGCATCAGCAGCGACGGCTCGGCATAGGTCACGCCGGTGCGCACACCGCTGCCCGCTTCCGGCACCAGCAACAGTTCGACCTTCGGCACCGGAAAGCGCCCGAAATAGCGCGCCACGGCATCGGCAGACGTGATCGCCCAGGTGCGCGCCGCTGCCTGCACGGCAGGGCTGAAGCCGGGCGCGAACTGCAGTTCGATGCGCGAGCGCAGCACACGCAATGTCTCGATGTCGGGCTGCGCATTCGCCGCAGCCGCTCGTTCGAGCGCCCATGCGCTGGGCGATACGCCCAGCATCAGCGCAGCGCCGCCGGCACGCGACAGCCCCAGGAGCAGCGCGCGCCGCGACAACGCAGCCAGTGGTGGTGGATTCATTGTCGATTTCAGGGGGAAGCTTGCTGTCGCATCTCAGGCCGATACCTTACCGGCAATGCGATGGGCCTGCCGGGCCGCCATGCGCCGACGCGCCAATCAAAATCGAGAGCATGTCCAACGCGTCACACCGTCTGATCGCCCACCTCGACATGGACGCCTTCTACGCGTCGGTCGAACTGCTGCGCTACCCGGATCTGCGTGGCCAGGCGGTGGTGATCGGTGGTGGACGTGATCGGCAGCCGGTTCTGCAGCCCGATGGCACCCGCCGCTACGCCACGCTGCGCCACTACGCCGGCCGCGGCGTCGTCACCACCTGCACCTACGAAGCCCGCGCGCTCGGCGTTCATTCGGCCATGGGCATGATGAAGGCAGCTCGGCTGGCGCCTGATGCCGTGCTGCTGCCGGTCGACTTTGACGAGTACCGCCTGTACTCGCACCGCTTCAAGGAGGCGGTGCGGCGCATCGCCCCTGAGATCGAAGACCGCGGCATCGACGAGATTTACATCGACCTGACGGACCTGCCCGGCGCACAAGCCGATGCCGGCGCTGCGGTGGCACGGGCCTTGAAGGACGCGGTGTTCGAGGCCACCGGCCTGCGCTGCTCGATCGCGGTGGCGCCGAACAAGCTGCTGGCCAAGATCGGCTCCGAACTCGACAAGCCGGATGGGCTCACGCTGCTCACCGAAGCCGACCTCCGCACACGCATCTGGCCGCTGGCCGCGCGCCAAGTCAACGGCATCGGGCCCAAGGCAGCCGAGAAGCTCGCTGGCTTCGGACTGCACACCATCGGCGACGTGGCCGCAGCCGATCCGCAGTGGTTGCTGGCGAACTTCGGGCGCAGCTACGGTGCCTGGCTGCATGCGGCAGCCCACGGCCACGACGAGCGGGCGATCGTTACCCACAGCGAGCCCAAGTCCATCAGCCGCGAGACGACCTTCGAGCGCGACCTGCACGCAGTGCATGACCGCAGCACGCTGTCCGAGCTCTTCACTCGCCTGTGCGAGCGACTGGCCGGCGATCTGCAGCGCAAGGGTTATGCCGCGCAGACGCTGGGCATCAAGCTGCGCTTCGACGACTTCAAGCGGGTGTCGCGCGATGTGACGCTGCCCGCACCCATCGCCGATGCGCGGGCCATCCGGCAGGCCGCGGGCTCCTGCCTGAAACGCGTGGACCTGTCGCAGCGGCTGCGACTGATCGGGGTGCGCGCGGCAAACCTCGTGCCTCTTGCCGCCATCTCATGGGCGCAGACATCAGCGCCCACCCGGCAGGGCGCGGGCCTGAATGCGGTGCCCGACGCTCACAACAGGCAGGTCGATCTGCCCTTTTTCAGCGCATCGGACGACAGCATGGTTTGAACAATGAGAGCAACCACTTGGCGTCTGCGCACCTCAGCCCTCATCAAACCATGCTCCGCTTGCCCTACCCAGCACTTGCACTGTCGTTGGCCGCGTTGTTACACGGTGCACCCGCCCTCGCTCAGCCTGTGCCCGAACCCGGCGCCAAGCCCGCTGCCTCGGCCCCGCAACCACCCCAGGTGGTGCCTGGACGCCAAGGCAAGCTGCTGCTGACCTCAGGGGTGAGCAGCATCGACGGCGCGGCCGGTGGCGGTCTGACCCCGTGGGCCGTGACCGGGGGCTACGCCACCGATGGCGGCATCGGCGCCAGCGCCTTTTTCACCCGCACGGTCGTGCAGGATTACGCGCTCAATGTGTACGGTGTGGCCGTCGGCTGGGGCGACCGGCTGGAAGCCTCGCTGGCGCGCCAGGAATTCGACACCGGGCAGTCGATCGCTCCACTGGGCTTTCCGGGCCTGAAGCTGCGGCAGACCATCGTGGGCCTGAAGCTGCGCGTGGCAGGCGATGCCGTGCTCGACAGCGACAACTTCATGCCACAGCTCGCCCTGGGCATCCAATACAAGGATCTGGATGCCGGCAACTTCAAGCCCGTGTTGCGCTCGCTGGGCGCAGACACCGACGGCACCGATTTCTATGTGAGCGCGACCAAGCTGTTCCTTGCACAGAGCGTGCTCGTCAACACCACGCTGCGCGCCACCCGCGCCAACCAGAACGGGCTGCTCGGCTTCGGCAGCAGCCGACAGGACAACTACCGCCTGCAGGCCGAGATGTCAGTGGCGCTGGCCTTGCGCAAGGACCTGGTCATCGGCATCGAATACCGCATGAAGCCCGACAACCTGAACCGCGTGGCGTTCGGCAACGGCCTGCGTGAAGACGACTGGAAAGACGCCTTCATCGCCTGGACGCCGGGCAAGAACTTCTCGCTGACGCTGGCCTATGTCGACCTCGGTCACATCGTGCCGGCACTGACGCCGAAGCGCCAGCGCGGGGCGTACATGTCGGCACAACTGTCTTATTGAATCGCCTGAAGAGGGGGACGACATGCAACATTCATCGATGAACGCAGCAGCGCTGCAAGGATCCTGGGGCAAGCGGTTGCTCGCGACATGCGTGTGCAGCCTGGCGACGTGCGGCGTGGTCAGCGCCGCCGACGCACCGCAACGACCGCCTGCCGTGGTGGACAGCTACATCCCCGTGGCACCGTCGGACGATTCGCTCTACCAGGCGCTCGGCGGTCACGAGGGCCTCGTGAAGATCGCGGCCGATTTCCATCATCGGCTGGAGGCTGATCCCCAGCTCGGCCCGTACTTTCGCGACATCGACGCCAAGCAATACCAGGAGCGGTTGGTGATTCAGTTCTGCGAGGTGTCGGGCGGACCCTGCAAGCAGGCCAAGTACGACATGCGCAAGATACACAGCGGCATGGACATCAACAAGGCCACCTTCAACGCCACCGTCGAGGTGCTGCAGCAGACACTGGACGCGCAAGGCATCGCCTACCGCACGCAGAACCGGCTCTTGGCGCAGCTGGCACCCATGCACCGCGACATCATCAACGTGCCCTGACATCCACGACCGCCGCGCATCGCGGCGACGTTTAGCATCCGGGTCTGCCCTCCACGGTGCCCGACCCGATGCCACCCATCACCCACATCGAAGAACTGCGCCACCTCGCCAAGAAGCGGGTGCCGCGGATGTTCTACGACTACGCCGATTCAGGCTCGTGGACCGAAGGCACCTATCGCGCCAACGAGGCTGACTTTCAGCGCATCCAGCTGCGGCAGCGCGTGGCCGTCGACATCGCCAAGCGCAGCACCCGGGTGCAGATGATCGGCATCGACGCCGCCATGCCTGTCGCCATCGCGCCGACCGGCATGACCGGCATGCAGCATGCCGACGGCGAAATCCTCGCGGCACGCGCGGCCGAGAAATTTGGCGTTCCGTTCACGTTGAGCACGATGAGCATCTGCTCGATCGAGGACATCGCCGCACACACCACCGCGCCGTTCTGGTTTCAGTTGTATGTGATGAAGGACCGCGGC
The DNA here is from genome assembly GCA_001464195.1 of Burkholderiales bacterium Ga0077547. Taxonomy (GTDB): domain Bacteria; phylum Pseudomonadota; class Gammaproteobacteria; order Burkholderiales; family Burkholderiaceae_C; genus PBB1. The sequence continues at coordinate 82,035 of LNEY01000028.1, read as the reverse complement.
TTCATCGAGCGGCTGATTGAACGCGCACGGGCCGCGAACTGCAGCGCGCTGATGCTCACACTCGATCTGCAGGTGCTGGGCCAGCGCCACAAGGACATCCACAACGGCCTGAGCGCCCCACCCAAGCCCACCATCGCCAACCTGATCAACCTCGCCACCAAACCGCGCTGGTGCCTGGGCATGCTGGGCACGAAGCGACGCACCTTTGGCAACATCGTCGGCCATGCGCAGGGCGTGGGTGATCTGTCGTCGCTGAGCTCCTGGACGGCCGAGCAGTTCGATCCGGCACTCAGCTGGGCCGATGTCGAATGGGTCAAGAAACGCTGGGGTGGCAAGCTGATCCTCAAGGGCATCATGGACGCCGAAGATGCGCGCCTGGCGGCCGACAGCGGCGCCGATGCGCTGATCGTGTCGAACCACGGCGGCCGCCAGCTCGATGGCGCGCCATCGTCCATTGCCGCGCTGCCCACGATTGCTGATGCGGTGGGTCATCGCATCGAGGTGTGGATGGACGGCGGCATCCGCAGCGGGCAGGATGTGCTGAAGGCCTGGGCGCTGGGCGCACGCGGCACGCTGATCGGCCGCAGCTTTCTTTATGGCCTGGGTGCGATGGGCGAGGCCGGCGTGACGCGCTGCCTGGAGATCATCCGCAACGAGCTCGACCTGACGATGGCGTTCTGCGGACACACCGACCTGCGCACAGTGGGCCGAGACATCCTGCTGCCCGGCACCTACTGATTCAGGGCGTCAGCCCACCACCTCGCGCAGCGCATCGACCGGCACTTCGTAGCCGTCCAGCACCGCCTCGGCGTGGTCGCCGAACACGATGCTGGCCTCCTCGTCGTGGAAGAACGACAACACACACAGGCCCTGCTTGCCGTCATACACCGTGGCGTAAGTGTGTTCGTCCAGCAGCAGCCAGGTTTTGCCCGGGGCGTCGTCCTGGATCTGCACGCAGATGTGCCGGCTGTCGTTCCAGGTGCAATGGCGCAACTCGTCGATGCGAGCGGCCAGCAGCTGTTCGGTGGTGATGGTTGACATGGGTACTTCCTCCGGCGCGTCCTCGCCTTCAAATCCAGCGCACAAATGGTGTGCACTGCGCCGGGATTTTGACCAGCCACCGCAGGCGGTGCCATGTGGGTTTGCCATCAATGGAATTCGCGCATCAGCCCGTAGCGGCGCCCATCTCGACCGCACCACGGCGGCAATGCGGTTGATCTGTATTTCGGGCGTCATCGGCCCCCTTCGTCAGCTTCTCGACAAGATCGTCGAGGTCAGAGTAGCCAATGACGCCGAGGCGACGAATCAGCAGCATCGCCGCCGTGGGCACCGAAAGAGTCCCACAAAGCAAGTTGGGGACAGTGGCTTTGCGCAGCCACGCAGATACGGGTAGCGTGACCGAGGAAATGGCTGAATTAGTCCAAATGCAGACATTTCTGTGGTTAACGCACAGCGGTCACTTAACATCTGAGCCGGCCGCAAGATATCCACTTGACAACTACGGCTCCCGCAGCAGTTCTGCCGTCGCGACGGCCGTGGCTACGCCAACTCCGGCCGCTTAATTGATTCCGGCCGCCTCATCGCAGGTCTGTGCCTTGGAGGACTTGACGAAGGTTATCTCTCATCGCGTTTGCTAGGCTCGTTGCCGGGAATTCGAGCAGTTTCGCAAGGGCTTGTACCGTGTCAGCCACGTCAATCGGTTTCGACGGCCGGCCATCAACTTCGGTGAATGGACCGTCCGTCTCCGTGAGGATTCGACCAACTGGGAGTGACCTCACCAGAGCTGCCGCCTTCTCGTTGTTCAACATCGTGGCGTTGATCGAAAAGTAGCAGCCCATGTCGAGCGCACGCGCGGCTTCGGATTTGGATCCGGTAAACCAGTGCAACACGACGCGGTTGGTTCGTTGCGGCAGGTGCTCTTCGATGTGATCAAGGACGGCCTTGGCGGTACGGACGCTGTGGACCGTGATGATCTTGCCGCCCGCCCTGGCGCACGCTCGTAGCACGCGGGCGAAGACATCCTTCTGCTGGTCCAGCGACTTGTAGAAGCGCGGCCCGGCGTCAAGGCCCACCTCGCCGACATAGCGTGTTTGCGGCAGCAGAGTTTCCCAAAGCGCAATCTCGTCCGCGCGGCTGCTAACCAGCTGCGGGTGCAGCCCCAGGGCGGCACGGACGTGGCGCGTATCGCGCGTCAGTTCATGGTTCCGCAACCAAGCTTTCGGTGTTGTCGTCACCGCGAGCGTGAATACGCCAGCCGCCTCGGCCTCGCGCACCGCGGCGGCGTGGTCGGGATAGAGGTCCAGGTGACAGTGGAAATCGATGAGGCCGTTCGTCGGGATCATGTGCAAACCGCGCTCAGCTCGGGCCCGTTCGCACGCCGTCGATGAGGGCGCCGACTTCATCGAGACCGCGGCGATAGACGCCGGTCCATGGCTCAACCTCGCCCGCCACGTCCGCCAGTGACCCCGGCTTGTGTACGAGGATGCTGGCGATCTCCGGGTGCGATTCCAGTCTGGCGATGGCGTACTGGAACGAGCGCACCTGCTGCCCCGTGGCTTGCGCCGTATCGAGGACGTGCGCGTGCAGGTCTGCTTGGGTGTACGAGGTCTGATCCACACCCTTGCCCCAGGCGTGGTTGAGCGCGGCGCGGCGGATGAGGCAGGGCAGGCAGTGGCCGCAATGCTCGGTGCTCTTGCCTTGGAGGCCCAACCATCGTGCACTGGACGGATGGGCGCAAGAGAGGGATTCCGGCGCCAGCGCGCGCAGCGCCTCATCGTTCGCACAGGCGGCGGCCATTTCCCCTTTTGTCTGACGCCAGTAGGGGTTCTCGACGCGGCCGGCGACACCGAGTTCGGCGAGCAGGTCGTTCCATCGGGCCAGGTAGAACGGGTGCGTCGTGCGCGTGCTGTTGGACCCGAGGCGCAGCGGGTCGAGCGGCACGTTCAATGCGATGAAGCCGTTTTCGGGAATCCGCAGCGTGAAGTTGTCGCCAAGCCCGGTCCCCGCCAGCGCACCCAGCGCTATGAACAGGAAAGATCGGCCGCGCGTGCTGTTCTCAGATTTCACATCCTTGACCAGCCCTTTGGGAAACGCCATGCGGACCCGGACCCGGTCGAAGGGCCGCTTCGGGTAGCGCTTCTTGAGGTCGCTGAATAGCTTGTTCTGCGCATCGCTCACAGAGCTCTCGCCCCAGTGGCTCACAAACAGCGGTTCCTCGCCGGCCTCAAGCAGGTCGATGGCGCCGATAAGGCTGTCCAGCCCTCCGGAGAACAAGCTCAGCGCCGTGAAGAGAGGTTGTAGGAGCGACGCCGTGTTCGCCTCGGCGATGGTGGCGAAACGCTCCGGCCGTGGCCGGAACTGCAGCGTCCAGCGGTCGCCTGTCAGAAAGTTGAGCAGCGTGGTCAGTGTGGGCGTGGCGGCCGACCAGCGCTGCGGATCGTGGACAGGGATCACCAGCCTGATCTCGCGCGTCCATGAATCCTGCGACTCGTCCGCACGCGAGATGCGCGTATCGGCAGCGTGGACGTGGGCTGCGACGACGGCCAGGTCGATGCCTATTTCGGTCGGGCGGACCCCGAGGGCTTTGAGGCTGGTCAGCGCAGCTCCGACGCCGTGGTCAAGCCTGCGCTCGCCGGCCACCAACTGCAGGTTGGTCAACTGCTCTTCCGGGTTGAAGGGGATGACCAGTTGGTCGTCGGGGCCATAGCGGCCGGCAAGGACGTGCCTTTTCATTGGTCCCCCTCCGCTTCGCCGCGGGCATGCAAGAACCGGAAAGCGTCTTCGTAGACCTGATCCACGAAGCCCTGGATGCGATCCGAGGCCATCACCGCGCCGCCGGCCCGCGCATTCGCCAAGGCATCGCTCACGCCGTTCCTGACGAAGTCACGTAGTTGCGCCTCGACCCGCAGCGCTGCCTGTGCGTCGCTGGGCATGGTGATGGCCTTGAGGCCGATGTCGTTACAGATGCGTGCTTCGATGGCATGCGTCGCGTACATCTCGAAGACCGTCAGCATCTGATCCGGGGAAAGCGCATCAAGCTCCGTGATCCCCGACGTGGTCAGTTCGACAATGGTCTCGACATAAGCTTCGCGGGCGATCCCCTCGTCTACTGTCCCGGCGCCGGGACAGACATGGTCGGCCAACCCGATGAGGATTTCGGGGAGCGGGCGGCCGGCCAGCGCTTCGAGGTTTAGTGTCCTCAGGGCTTCCCGCGGGCCGCGCGTCTGAGCATCGCTCAGGAAACTGACTAGGCGTGCGCCGGCTGCGCGCGATGTCCCCATGCGTTGCGCGGCCTGACGGGAGCCGCCAGCTGATGAAGAGACGTACTGCGAAACCGCACGGCCGAGGCTGGCGCGATCGCTGCCGCCCGATCGCGCGAAGCGGGTGAAGTTGCCGCGCGGCCCGGCGTAGCGATTGGGATTGGCGGCAGGCGGGATCGGCTGCCTCGGCGGGGCCTGTGGCGCAGCCTGGGGTGGCGGAGCACCGTCCGGGTCGGCTGGCTGTCCCTGATCGTCAGGTGGTACGGCAGGCGGGCCACCAGGGGGCGCGCCGCCGCCGTCAGACCCGAGCCAGGACGGAACCAGCGGATCGCGGCCGGAAGGACCGCCATAGGCCGTTGAGGTGCCCATTTAGCTCTTCCCCTTCGGCTGCGGCAGGACGGCCTGCGCCGCGGCCTTTAACGTCGCGTTGTCGCTCACCTTGCTCCACTCTTCGAGCAGGGCGTCGAAGCGCGCCGTGCTGGTCGCTTCGACAATGACTCCTTGCCAGCCGCCGGTAACCCATGGGCCGCAGCGTGCCTTGGGGAGTGACTCGAGGAAGTCAATGAGCCGACCTTGCAGCAGGGGCTGAGCCTGTACCAAGACGCGAAGACCGTGGATGCCATCGGGCAGCGTGTCGAACACGGCGGCGCCGATGATCCGGCCGCGGACCGCCTCGAACACCTTGTCGGCTTCGGCGGCCTTCAACTGTCGGAGTTCGTCCAGATAGCCCTGCACGAACAACTTCGAGCCGAAGAGCTTGTCGGCCACTGCGGCCAGGTGCCCCAATGCCGAGGTCGGACCGAAGAAGTCCTTCTTGTCCTTCGTGACGAAGAGATAGGGCCGCAGATCGAGGCCGCCGATGGCAGGCAGCACCCGCGCCCATGAACACATAGTCTCCGTCGCTTTCCACTCCTGCAGCGCAACGGACTCTTCCGCAGGCGGGCTGGCTACCTCTGCCGACTTGGCAGCCTTGGGCTCGGCGCTCTTCTCCATTCCAGCCGCTGCTGCGGTCGCGAAGACTTCCAGTTTGGCAACGTCGTCGCAGAGCCCCTTGGAATGCGCGGCGGCGGTCGATGCGATCTGGTCGAACAAGCGTGGCGTGAAGCGCTCCAGCAGCATCAGCTTCGCTAGGACCGGCAACTTGATGTCGTCGCCGAAACCGCGCGCCGTGGCGGTCCGTTCGCGCAGCAACAGCGTATTCAGGAAGCGCTTGATTTGGCGCGGGTTGCCCTTGGCGCCGCTTGCCAGGATGGGACCGATCTGATCGCTGAGTAGCAGCGCGTTGTGCGTCTTCGCCGCCTGCTCGCCCAGGGCTTGCTTGACCGCCTCGCCATCGAGCGCCGCGCTTTCCCAGGGCCGCTTCAGCCGCTCGCGTGCTGCGGCGATCAGTTTGCCGAAGCCTTTGTCGTCCTCGCCCAGTTCGGCGCCGGCCAGCAGCAGCGTGACGTAGATGCGCGTTTCGGTTTCGCCCAAGGCTGGGATGCGGAAGGGCACCTGGATCAGCTTCTCCAGATAGTTGCGCGCGTAGTCGCGTGGACCGGTCGTCTCGGGCAAATCGGGAAAGTGCTTGCGAACCGCATACTCGACCATCGCCTCATCGGCGGCGACGACGAACGCGGTACGCGACGTGAATACCAGCAGACGGATGGCTTCCAGCGTCTCGATGGCCGTGTCCGGCAGGCAGCGGTCGAGGTCGTCGATCAGCACGATCAACTGATCGATCCCCGCTTCCTTGAGCAACTGGTCGAAGGCCTCGCGGAAGGCCTCGATCTCCCGCGGCACGCTCTTCGATTCAGTCGGCTTCATGACTGACTGCATGGCGTCGATGGCCTGGCCGATGTTTTCTTTCGTCGCCAGCGCCGCCGGATCGGCAATCACATCCTGCAGCGTCTTGATGATCCCCGAGATTTGATCGGCAGTCGGGATGCCGGTGAACGCTGTCCAGGCGAGCCCGCCGGCCTTCTTCGCAACCTTCAGCAGGTCGATGCTCTTGACGACATCCTTGAGCGCGCCCGTCGCCTTGTTCAGCATCGGCCGCTTATCCAGCAGACCGTTGACGATACCTTCGATGAGCGCGATCTTGGCGTCCTCGAAGCCCTGAAACCGCCAGCCATTGAACTTAAGACAGAGGACCTTGTCCTCATTGTCGAGCCGGGCGGCGATCATCTCCAGGACGCTGGACTTGCCGGCGCCCCAGTCGCCATGCACGCCAATCGTCACCGGGGTGTCCGGGCGCTCGCGCAACAGACCGATGATGGTGTTGGCGATGGCCTCGTTGTTCAGCAAATCGACCTTGGTCTCGTTGTCCGGCAGGATCATTCGTCCCTCCCCAGAGTCTTGTGACCGAAGCGCCGCGGCCGTGCGCCGCTGACGCTCCGGTGCCTACTTCTTCTTCGTGCCGTGGAGGCGCTGGTTGATCGGTTTGAGCGAGTTGTTCTCGCTGCTAGCCTTCTGCTGCACTGCCGCCGGCGTCCGTCCGGTCTTGAGGCCGATCACGCGCATCGGCGTGTTGCCCTGCGCGAGTTCACGCAGCTTTTGCAGCTCAGCGTCCGTCCACGGCTTGCCGTGGTTCTTGGGGTCCGCGCCATTCCTTGGTACTCCTTGTTGCTGGGAACCGTTCAAGATAGCACCGTTGAAGGCTTGGCCGTCCGAGAAAGCGGCCCGCTGTCGCGTATTCTCGGCTCACGCTTTGGGTCGACACCGGTCAACGGGTTTGGCGGCAAATGCCCGGGCTTTCGGTCTGTGCAGGCTACGCTCAAAGCTGTACTCGCCGTCGATGCGGCTAGCTCCCACACACGGAGCCCTCAGTCCGCTCCGACCCGCCTACAACGGCGTCTTACCGAACGTATTGCACTTCTGCAAACTGCCGCCCTGCAGCCCGCGCTGGAACCATTTGACGCGCTGAGCGCTGGTGCCATGGGTGAAGCTCTCAGGCACCACGGTGCCGCGTGACTGGCGTTGCAGGGTGTCGTCGCCGATCTGCGTGGCGGCGTTCAGCGCCTCTTCCACGTCACCACTTTCCAGCCAGCCCTTGCTCTTTTGCGAGTCGTGCGCCCACACGCCGGCAAAACAGTCCGCCTGCAGTTCCAGGCGCACGCTCATCGCGTTTTGTTCTGCCTCGCTGATGCGCCCGCGCATCGCATCGACCTTGTCGGTGATTCCCAGCAGGTTCTGCACGTGGTGGCCCACCTCGTGGGCAATCACGTAGGCCTGCGCGAAATCGCCCGGAGCGCCCATGCGCTGCGCCATGGTGTCGAAGAAGCCCAGGTCGATGTAGACCTTGCGGTCGCCAGGGCAGTAGAACGGTCCCATGGCGGCATCGCCCTGCCCACAGGCCGTAGGCTCTTGCCCGCGGAAAAGCCGCAGTTTCGGCTCTTCGTAGGCCGAACCAGCCAGCGCGAACTGGGCCCTCCACACCTCTTCGGTGTCGGCCAGCACCGTGGCGACGAACGCGGCCTGCTGGTCATCGGCCGGCGGCCTGGTCGCCGGGGCCTGCTGAACCTGTGGCGCCAGACCGCCCGAGCCGCCGTCGAGCACGCCCAGGATGGTCAGCGGATTGATGCCGAAGATCCATCCGCCCAACAGCGCGATGACGATGGTTCCGAGGCCGATGCCGCGCCCACCGCCCATGCGGACGCCTCGGCCACCGGAGCGCGCATCCTCGACGTTGTCACTCTGCCGATTGCCTTCCCATTTCATGCTGCGCCCCTTGCCCTGCATACGGGGCATCTGCGGCGCATTGTGGCTTCAGTGCAGAACGGACTCGGCTGCTGCGTTGCGCTGGTAGGTTTCGAACAGTTCCAGCGCGATGCGGCGCAGGCGCTCGTCATTGCTGGTGTGCGCTGCAGCCAGGCAGCGATAGGCGTAGTCGGCGTCGATGCACATGCGCGCAAGGTCGACATCGTGGCCTTCGTATCGCATGAGCCGGCGAAAGCGCGCCATCACCAGGATGGGCATGGCCAGCACCGTGGCGGGTGTGGTGTGTCGGGTACTCCGTTCAGCGTGCATGTTCCAGATCTCCTGCGCCGATGCGGGCCGGCGCATGCGCGCATCTTGGCGCGAGGGCGCTTGGAAGATCGGGAAAAGTGCAGCGGCTTTGCCGCGCAGTTCAGGCGCAGTTCAGGTGCCGTTCAGGTCTTCGGCAGCGTCACGCCTTTTTGGCCCTGGTACTTGCCGCCGCGGTCCTTGTAGCTGGTTTCGCAAACGTCGTCCGGGTCGCTCTCGAAAAACAGCACCTGCGCGCAGCCCTCGCCCGCGTAGATCTTGGCCGGCAGCGGCGTGGTGTTGCTGAACTCGAGCGTCACATAGCCTTCCCATTCCGGCTCGAAGGGCGTGACGTTGACGATGATCCCGCAGCGCGCATACGTCGATTTGCCCAAACAGATGGTCAGCACATTGCGCGGAATGCGAAAGTACTCCACCGTGCGGGCCAGCGCGAAGCTGTTGGGCGGGATGATGCAGACATCGCTTTCGATGTCGACAAAGCTCTTCTCGTCGAAGTTCTTCGGGTCGACCACGGTGCTGTAGATGTTGGTGAACACCTTGAATTCGGGCGCACAGCGGATGTCGTAGCCGTAGCTGCTGGTGCCGTAGCTGACGATCTTCTGGCCATCGGCCGCGTGCCGCACCTGGCCGGGCTCGAACGGCTCGATCATGCCGGTCGTTTCGGCCATGCGGCGGATCCACTTGTCGCTCTTGATGCTCATGCGTCACACCGTCGCGGTGCCTGTGAGGGGTTGACTGCTGACGTATCGATCAGCTGGGCGATTGTAGGAACAGCGGTGGGCGGTGATGCCAGGGGCTGCCGCTAGTGCGGCGCCGAATGCATCACTTCCAGCCGCTGCTGCAGGCTGCGCAGCGGCCCGCGAATGGCGTCGCCTATCGCGATTTGCGGGTTGGAGTAACCGTCGGTCTTGCCTGCGTCCTTTTCGCGCTGCTCAATCACCGGACGCACGGCAGCATGGGCGGCTTCGAACGAATGGGTGTTGTTGCGCAGTTGCTCGTCGTACATCGCACGGCCGAAGAAGGTCAGCTCCGACAGGCTGCCACAGCCATAAGAGGTGTGGTCTGCGTCGGCGGCTGTCATCACCAATGTGCCCGGGCCGGACAGCGGCGTGATCCACGAGCCCGAGTAGCAGGCGGAGACCGACAGCACCCGGTAGCGCACGCCAGCCTCATCGAGCCAGACGCTCAGCTGCTGTGGTGTGACCGAGTCGACCGCGAGCGGCTCGAAGCTGGCGGCCAGTTGACCATCGCGTGCACCATGCGAGGTGAGGTGGATGAACAGGATGTCTTCGTCACGGTTCATCACCGCGGCCATGCGTTGAATGGCGCGTTGAAGATTCAACGGCGTGGCCCAGGGCAGCTCGGCGACGCTGCGCGCATGGTTCTGCAGCTGCACGACGCGCTGCTGCGCGTCGAAGCGGCTGCGCATCAGGTCGGACACCAGCGTGGCCTCGCGGCTGAACACGTCTTCGTCGGCATACGGTGCGAAGGTGATTGCATACAACTCGACAACACCCGGGCGGCCAGGGGTCAGCCCGTCAAGTGCGGCGGGCAAGGTGCGGGCCTGGGACTCCATCAGTTCCTGGCTCAGCGCCAGTGGAGCGGTGCTGGGCTCCCCGTCGATGCGTGAGCCATCGCCACCCACGAAGGCGTCAGCAGATGAAGCCGCGTGGGCTGTCCAGAAGCGCGCTTCGTGGGTGGTCACCTGGAGAACGACGCTGAGAACCCCATAGACGACGATCGCTGCGCGGGGCGAGAGGCGCCGCGGCGCCTCTCGCCACAAGAGCACCAGCGCCGCCAGCACGAACCACAGCAGTGCTGCCAGCCACACGTTGCCCAGCAGCGCATCGATGTCGACGGACGTCGACATCGGCACCCAGAACACGACCGAGACATAGAGCAAGCCGAGCAGCGCCGACAACAGCAGTTGCTGCGCCAGCAGCAGCGCGAACAACGTTGCGACAGAAGGAGCATCCGGCGGCGCACCGGACGCCTCGCGGCCACGCACCACGATCCAGCAGGCACAGAGCGCCAGCAACGACGCCAGCCAGCCACTGTGGATCGCGGTGAGATCGAACTGGGCAGGCCCGTCGATCGACAGGCGCTGTACGCCGATGACAATGCCCAGCATCAGCGCCAGAAGCATCACCAAGATGCTCGGGCGGGCGTGCAGCGCCGCGATGCGCGGCGGCTTGAAGCAAAGCGTGCGTGCGCCTTCGCGCAGCCAGGGTCCGAGGCTCACACGAACGGTGCGGCGAGGGGGCTCGAATGCCGCACGCCGTTACTTGACGGTCACGTTGATGCTGGAACTCATGCCGTCGCCGTACGACTTGTGCAGACCGTCGGCGAACAGCACCGTCAGCTTGTAGGTGCCTGGATCGAGCTTCACCTCGGTTTCGGTCTGCCCCTTGCCGAAGTGCAAGTGCTTCTCGTCGGCGGGGATCACCTCGCCCTTCGGAATCACCTTGGTATTGATCAGCAGGTGGTAATGCCCCGTGCCCTCGGAGAGCGTGCCAGCCGGGGCGACGGTCATCCCCTTGACGCCGAACTGCACCTTGAACGGGCTGCTGACGGTGGCGCCATCGGCGGGTGCCACGATGTAGGCGCCTTGCGCGGCCGCAGGCGGCGGGTTGCCGCTGGCAGCGTAGGCAGTGCTGCTGACGGCCATCACGATGGCAGCGGTCCAGAGGGTGTGCTTGACCATGAGAGCGTCTCCTTCAAAGGGTCAACGAATGACGAGAACGCTCAAGTGTCCTTGGAAATCGTGATCGACGGGAACTTGGCCGAGAAGTCCTTGGCGCGCTCGGCAATCTTCACCGCCACCTTCCGGGCCACTGCCTTGTACAGGGCGGCGATCTCGCCCTCAGGCTCCGCAACGACGCTCGGGCGGCCGCTGTCGGCCTGCACGCGGATGCTCAGGTTCAGCGGCAACGCGCCCAGGTAGTCCGTCTTGTAGTCGGTGGCCAGCCGCTGGCCGCCGTCCTCGCCGAAGATGTGCTCGACGTGGCCGCATTTTTCGCAGACGTGCACCGCCATGTTCTCGACGATGCCGAGGATGGGCACGCCGACCTTCTCGAACATCCGGATGCCCTTCTTCGCGTCGAGCAACGCAATGTCCTGCGGCGTGGTGACGATCACCGCGCCAGTCAGCGGCACCTTCTGTGACAACGAGAGCTGGATGTCGCCGGTGCCCGGCGGCATGTCAACGATCAGGTAGTCGAGATCGCCCCAGTTCGTCTGACGCAGCAGTTGATCCAGCGCTTGCGTGGCCATCGGGCCGCGCCAGACCATCGGGCTGTCGGCCTCGACCAGGAAGCCAATCGACATCACCTGCACGCCGTGGTTCTGCAGCGGCTCCATGGTCTTGCCATCGGTGGAATCGGGCCGGCCCTCCAACCCCATCATCATCGGCTGGCTTGGGCCATAGATGTCCGCATCCAATATGCCGACGCGCGCGCCTTCAGCGGCCAGCGCCAGCGCCAGATTGACGGCCGTGGTGCTCTTGCCGACACCGCCCTTGCCCGAGGCCACGGCGACGATGTTCTTGACGTTCGGCAGCAGTTGAACGCCACGCTGCACCGCATGCGCAATGATCTTGCTGGTGAGGTTGACGCTGACGTTGTGTACACCGGGCACCGACCGGGCTGCGGCCACCAACGCCGTCTCCAGCGCGGGCAGTTGGCTCTTGGCGGGGTAGCCGAGTTCCACCTCGAACGCCACATCACGGCCGTCGATGCGCAGGTTCTTCAGCAGTTTGGTGCTGACGAAGTCGAGCCCGGTATTCGGATCGACCACCGACCTCAGGGCGTCGAGCAATGCAGTTTCGGTGGTGGACATGACGGTTCCAGACGAGGGAAAAAGACCGTGCTGCATCGCGGTGCAGCCAGGGCGGCGGCAGTCTAGCGCAGGGGCTTGACCCTGGAGCCAGCTGGTGTCAGGTACGGGCTCGCGGCCTAGAATTGGCGGCTGCCCGACGCTGTTGTGCGCCACGACGGCGGGGCTGATTCACCTGTGCTCCCATGACCCGCAAGCTGTTCGTCACCACCGCCCTGCCCTACGCCAACGCGCCGTTTCACATCGGGCACATGATGGAGTACATCCAGGCCGACATCTGGGTGCGCTTCCAGCGGATGCAGGGCCAGGAGGTGCATTTCGTCGGGGCCGACGATGCCCACGGGGCGCCGATCATGATCGCCGCCGAAAAGGCCGGCAAGACGCCACAGCAATTCGTGGCCGAGATCGCCGCCGGTCGCCAGCAGTACCTCGACGGCTTCCACATCGCCTTCGACCACTGGCACTCCACCGATTCCCCCGAAAACACCGCGCTGGCGCAAGACATCTACCGCAAGCTGCGGGATCGCAGCGATGGCTCGCTGATCGCCACGAAGACGATCGAGCAGTTCTACGACCCGGTGAAGGGCATGTTCCTGCCCGACCGCTACATCAAGGGCGAGTGCCCGAAGTGCGGCGCGAAGGACCAGTACGGCGACAGCTGCGAGGTGTGCAGCGCGGTCTACGCGCCCACCGACTTGAAGAACCCGTATTCGACGCTGAGCGGCGCCACGCCCGTGATGAAGAGCAGCGAGCATTTCTTCTTCAAGCTGAGCGATCCGCGTTGTGTCGAGTTTCTGGAAGCCTGGACCGGCGGCGAGCGCCTGCAAAGCGAAGTCGCCAACAAGATCCGCGAGTGGTTCACCAAGGACGAGCACGGCCAGGGCGGCCTGAGCGACTGGGACATCAGCCGCGACGCGCCTTACTTCGGCATCGAGATCCCCGACGCGCCGGGCAAGTATTTCTACGTGTGGCTCGATGCGCCGGTGGGCTATCTCGCATCGTTGAAGCATTACTTCGACCAAGGCAAGGCCCGAGCGCGCGGCGAGCTGCGCAGCTTCGACGAGTTCATCGCCGACCCCGCGGTCGAGCAGATCCACTTCATCGGCAAGGACATCACCTATTTCCACACGCTGTTCTGGCCCGCGATGCTGAAGTTCTCGAGCCGCAAGGTGCCCGACCGTGTGTATGCCCACGGGTTCATCACCGTGAGCGGCGAAAAAATGAGCAAGAGCCGCGGCACCGGCATCTCGCCGCTGAAGTACCTTGAACTCGGCATGAACGCCGAGTGGCTGCGGTACTACATCGCGACCAAGCTGAGCAGCAAGGTCGAAGACGTGGACTTCAATCCTGATGATTTCGTCGCGCGGGTCAACAGCGATCTGGTCGGCAAGTACATCAACATCGCCAGCCGCGCGGCGGGCTTTCTGACCAAGCGCTTCGCGGGCAAGCTGTCGTCGGACGTGGGCGTCGAAGGCCGCGTGCTGCTCGACCATTTGCGCAGCGGCCACGCCGACATCGAGCGGCTGTACGGTGAGCGCGAGTACGGCAAGGCGCTGCGCGAGATCATGCTGCTGGCCGACCGCGTCAACGAGTACGTCGACCAGAACAAGCCCTGGGAGCTGGCCAAGAAGGAGGGCCAGGACGCGGTGCTGCACGACGTGTGCACCGTCTGCATCGAAGCCTTCCGGCTGCTGACGATCTACCTGAAGCCGGTGCTGCCCGCGCTGAGCGCGCAGGTCGAGGTTTTCCTGAACGTCGCGCCGATGGTGTCTGCCGATGCGCACCGCGCGCTGGGCGCCCACACCATCGGCAACTACCAGCACCTGATGCAGCGTGTCGATCCGAAGATGCTCGACGCCTTGTTCGAACCCCCTGCCCCCGCGGTGATCGAGCAGCCCAAACCGGGCGGCGAGGACATTTCGGCCAGCATCGGCATCGACGACTTCGCAAAGATCGATCTGCGCATCGCGAAGATCGTCCACTGCGAGCACGTCGAAGGCTCCGACAAGCTGCTGCGATTGACACTCGATGTGGGCGAGTTCGACACCGTCGGTCAGCCGCGCACCCGCAATGTGTTCAGCGGCATCAAGGGCGCGTACCAACCCGCCGACCTGATCGGCAAGCTCACGGTGCTGGTGGCCAACCTGGCACCACGCAAGATGAAGTTCGGTGTCAGCGAAGGCATGGTGCTGGCCGCCAGCCACGCCGATGGCAAGGCCCACCCCGGGCTGTACGTGCTGGAACCGGGGCCGGGTGCCACGCCGGGCCTGCGCGTCAGGTGAGTCGCACGGCCCGATCGCAGACCGCTATTTGTCCGCTGATTTTTTCGGGCGCTCACGCCAGAAGCGCTTCGCGCCGACGAAACGCTTCAGGTCCGATTTGCACGCGGCCAGTGCGCGTTCCCGTTGCGCTGCCAGCCACCCGAGTGCAAACAGTGCACGTGCATCGGCCGGAGCCGCCGCCGAGTACAGCGCGATGCCGACCGCCACGTCGTTGACGGTACCCAGCCGCTCCTGCAAGGCTCGCAGCGCTTTCAGGTAGCCGCGCACCGCACGCTCATTGAACAGGCTCGCCGAGAATTCCGACGCATACCGCAGCCGCTTGATGCGTTTGCGCAGCCGATGGCGGCCTTCGTCGTCGAGCGTGTCGAAGGCCTTGGCATCGACCACCACCTGACGGTGCCAGCGGTTGAGACGTTGGGCGAGTCGCTGGCGCAGTGGCAGTGACGGCTCGGGGCCGATGGTGCCCGCCGCGGCCTGATCGATGGCCCCCGTCGGGGTCGAGGGCGCCACCCTGGCGTCGTCTCCCTGCACACGAGAGATCAGCCTCAGCATCAGGCGCTGCGCTGTCGACTGCCGCACCAGCACGGTCGGATCGACTTCGTCGCCCGAGGCCGGCAAGCGCGGCGGCTCGCCTGACTGACCTACCGCCGCGAGGGCGCGTGCCAGTTCGATCGCCAGCGGCTCGGCCACCGCTGCACGGTCGCGCGCCTGGCCCAGCTCGCGAAACAGACCAGCGGCGTCAACGGCCAGCTGCTCGCGCGTGGCCGCATCGATCGCGTCGGCCAGTTGCGCGCCGTCGAAGAACCGCAACGCCGTGCGCAGCCGCCGCAGGCCGACACGCAGCTGGTGGGTGTGCTCCGGAGCGTGGCGGCCACTGGCGATCTGGCTGGCGTTGACACTGATCTGCACCAGACACGAGCGCAGCACCGCGTCCAGCGCCGCAGCCGGGGTCATGGACCTCGACAGCGTCACCTCGTTGGCGCGACGCGCCTCGGCCATCGCATCGTCGCGCGACAGCAGATGGCCGAGTTCGGCCTTGCTGCGGGTGTCCAGCCACAAGCCATGGCGCGCGACCCAGCGCTGCGCGGCGGTCACCACCAGTTGCGGACTGCCGCGCTTGAGCTCGATCTCGAGCTCGCAGACCGGCAGTTGTCGCGGCGGGACGGCAGCGACCGCCTCGATCACCCCGACATCGAAGGCCAGCTCCAGCACGCCGCCGGCCACCCGTACCATGCGGGTGCGCCGCCAGATGTCGGTGCGGATCATCTGCTGCAGTTCGGCATTCGCGGCCTGCAACACGCGGATCAGCGCCGCACCGACGGGCGTGTCGGCGTGCAGCTGGGGATCGATCGCCGGCACGCTGACACCGATCTCGGCGCGCGGCACGTTGTGCTCGGCGCGCGTCATGCTGGTGCCATCGGGCAATGTGCCTTTGAGCGTCTGCACCCAGGCGCGGCCCTCCTTGCGCAGCCGCAGCGCCAGGCCGGCGGCGGCCAGGTGACCAGCCGGGGTATCGAAATAGGCCGCCTGCAAGTGGATGCGCCGCGCCGCTTGCGGCCCGGCCACAGCGCTTTCGACCGCCTTGCGGACCTGGGGCGGCACCTGGAACTTCAGCTCGACTTCTTTCATGACGCGATGGTGACACCCACCCCCCGCAGATTTGATGAATCGTGGTTCAGGGAAACGCCGGGTTGTGGCTACGAGCGCCGTCCTGGCCTTGGCGTGTGCCCCGGTAAACTCCGGGTTTCCCCGTTTGCTTTGCACCGTGCCACGCCATGCCACTGTTCTGGAAGCCCTACAAATCAGACGTGACCGCCTTCATCGAATCGCTGAAGGCCAAGAAGCCCACCCTGGAAAGCGAGCAGCGTGCCGGGCGTGCGCTGCTATGGGACAAGCGGGTGGACCGCGACGCGCAGGCCGACGACGCCGCATCGCGCGTGCCGCAGCAGCCCTATGTCTACCAGACCGGGCCGAAGTGAAATTCGGTAACCCGGCTGCGTCGCGCCCATGAACCTGCCAGGCCCTGCGCTGCTGGAGCCGCCCGAGCTGCACGCCCTGATCGCTGATGGGGCGGCGGATGCACCACCCCTGGCGCTCGACGGTGTGGCCGTGGCGCGGCTGTATGGCGAGCCGCTGTTCAAGCTGCCCCACGATCTGTACATCCCGCCGGACGCGCTGCGGCTGTTTCTTGAGGCCTTCGAAGGCCCGCTCGACCTGCTGCTGTATCTGATACGCCGGCAGAACTTCAACATCCTCGACATCCCGCTGGCCGATGTGACGCGCCAGTACCTGGCCTACGTTGAGCAGATACGCAAGACCAACCTCGAGCTCGCCAGCGAGTACCTGCTGATGGCGGCGATGCTGATCGAGATCAAGTCGCGCATGCTGCTGCCGCCGAAGAAAAGCGCCGACGGCACCGAGCCGGAGGACCCGCGCGCCGAGCTGGTGCGCCGGCTGGTGGAGTACGAACAGATGAAGCTGGCCGCCGCGCGCCTGGACGCGATGCCGGTGCTCGGCCGCGATTTTCTGCGCGCGCAGGTGCACATCGAGCAATCACTCGCACCGCGCTTTCCCGACGTCGCCCCCGACGAATTGAGGGCGGCCTGGGCCGACGTGATGAAGCGGGCGAGCTTGAACCAGCATCACACCATCAACCGCGAACAACTCAGTGTGCGTGAACACATGAGCATCGTGCTGCGCGCGCTGCAAGGTAAAAAGTTCGTGGAGTTCCACGAGCTGTTCGATGTCACACGCGGCCAGCCGGTGCTGGTGGTCACCTTCATTGCGATGCTTGAGCTGGCGCGCGAAAGCCTGCTCGAGATCACCCAGGCAGAGGCCTACGCCCCGATCTACGTGCGGCTGGCCTACCAGGCGGTTTGACGCCCAGCAACACCTTTCCTTCCGATCCGACGCATCATTGCGCCCGCATCTCAGCGAGACCCTGACCATGTCCACAGCCTCCATCCAAGCAGCACCCGTTCACCTTGTTCGCCCTGCCACCGCGGCCAGTGCGCCACGGCCTGATGCGCCGCGCTGGCAGGTCGAGCAGATCGAAGCGCTGTTCGCCTTGCCGTTCACCGAGTTGCTGTACCAAGCGCAGACGGTGCACCGTGCGAATTTCGACCCGGCTGAGGTGCAGCTCTCCACGCTGCTGTCGATCAAGACCGGCGGCTGTGCCGAGAACTGCTCGTACTGCCCGCAGTCGGCGGCCTACGACACCGGCGTTGAGGCGACGTCGCTGATGAAGGTTGACGAGGTGCTCGCCGCCGCACGCGCAGCGCAGGCAGCAGGAGCCACCCGCTTCTGCATGGGCGCCGCCTGGCGTGGCCCGAAGGACCGCGACATCGAGAAGGTGTCGCAGTTGATCAGCGCGGTGAAGGGCCTGGGGCTGGAAACCTGCGCGACGCTGGGCATGCTGGGCGATGGCCATGCAGAAGCGCTGCGTGACGCGGGTCTGGATTACTACAACCACAACATCGACACCGCACCGGACAAGTACGCCGACATCGTGCAGACCCGCCAGTTCGAGGACCGGATCGACACGCTGCAGCGCGTGCGCGGCGCGGGCGTGAAGGTGTGCTGTGGTGGCATCGTCGGCATGGGCGAGTCGCGCACCCAACGTGCCGCGCTCATTGCCGAACTGGCCAACATGGAGCCCTACCCCGAGTCGGTGCCGATCAACCACCTGGTGCCGGTTGCCGGCACGCCGCTGGCCGAACAGGCGCCGCTCGACCCGTTCGAGTTCGTGCGCACGATCGCCGCCGCGCGCATCACCATGCCGCGCACCCGCGTGCGGCTGTCGGCCGGCCGCCAGGCGTTGGGCGATGCCGTGCAGGCGCTGTGCTTCGTTGCGGGCGCCAACTCCATCTTTTACGGCGACAAGCTGCTGGTGACCGGCAACCCCGATGTGACGGCCGATCAGGCGCTGCTGGAATCGCTGGGCATGAGAGCGGCTTGACCGCGACACCATGAGCGTCCACCCCTCCCCCGACGCGGCACCCGCTGGACGCAAGCCGATCACGCTGCATCGTCTGCGCGAGATGCATGCGAGCGGCGAGCCGATCAGCGTGCTGACCTGCTACGACACCGCCTTCGCCCGCGTGCTCGACCGCGCGGGCGTCGATTGCCTGCTGATCGGCGATTCGCTCGGGATGGTGCTGCAGGGCCTGGGCAGCACGCTGCCGGTGACGCTGGCCGACATGGCCTACCACGTGCGCTGCGTCGCACAGGGCAACCGCAGCGCCTGGGTCATTGGCGACCTGCCCTTTGGCAGCTACCAGCAGTCGCCCGCGCAGGCGATGGAAAGTGCCACCGTGCTGATGCAGGCCGGGGCCCACATGGTCAAGCTCGAAGGCGGCGGCTGGACCGCTGAGACAGTGCACTTCCTGACGCAGCGTGGCATTCCGGTCTGCGCGCACCTGGGGCTGACGCCGCAATCGGTGCATGCGCTGGGCGGCTACCGCATCCAGGGCCGCGATGACGAATCGGCCGCCACGCTGCGACTGCACGCACAGCAACTCGCCGACGCCGGCGCGGCGATGCTGGTGCTGGAACTGATGCCGTCGACCGTCGCTGCCACCATCACCGCCAGCCTGCCCATCCCGACCATCGGCATCGGCGCTGGCGTCGAATGCGCAGGCCAGGTACTGGTGCTGCACGACATGCTGGGCCTCGGCCACGGCAAGCAGCCACGCTTCGTTCGCGACTTCATGCAAGGTGCGAGATCGATCGAGGCCGCAATCGCGACCTATGTGGCAGACGTGAAGGCGCGTCGCTTCCCGGACCCAGCGCTGCACGGGTACCTCTGAGCCGACGCCACACCATGCTCGTTGTCCACACCATCGCCGCGCTGCGCGCTGCCCTGCCCGTGCCCGGTGCCTGCGCCTTCGTCCCGACGATGGGCAATCTGCACGATGGTCACCTGGCGCTGGTGCGACAGGCGGCGTCGCACGGTCTGCCGGTGGTGGTCAGCATCTTCGTCAACCGGTTGCAGTTCGCCCCGCACGAGGATTTCGACCGCTACCCGCGCACGCTGGAGCGCGACTGCGCCCTGTTGCAGCCCGCCGGCTGCGACATCGTTTTTGCGCCCGATGAACACGAGCTGTACCCGCAGCCACAAAGCTACAAGGTGCTGCCAGACCCGGCGCTCGCAGACGTACTCGAGGGCCACTTCCGGCCAGGCTTCTTCACCGGTGTCAGCACCGTCGTCATGAAGCTGTTCAACGCCGTGCAGCCACGCATCGCCTTGTTCGGCAAGAAGGACTACCAGCAGCTGCTGGTGATCCGCAGGATGACGCAGCAGTTCGCCCTGCCCATCGTCATCGAAGCCGCTGAAACATCCCGCGCCGACGACGGCCTGGCGCTGTCGTCTCGCAACGGTTACTTGAGCTCTGACGAACGCGCTCATGCTACCGAGTTGGCGCAGGCACTGCGCACGCTGGCCGAGCGTTTCGGCGATGGCGTGGGACCGTTGGATCTGCTGGAAAGGCAGGCGCTGGATGGGCTTGCAACCCGCGGCTGGCAGCCCGACTACCTGACGGTGCGACGCCAGCGTGACCTGAGCTCACCGCGCGACGGCGACGAACGCGAAGGTGCTTGGGTGGCTCTCGGCGCTGCCCGACTCGGCGCCACGCGCTTGATCGACAACATCGAGTTCAGCGTCTGAACGAGGGCGCGCCGGTGGGTGTCAGCGCCGCCTGACCGGGTGCCGCGGCAGCGGCTGGGCTCAACACCACAGTGTGAAAGCACCCAGGTGTTGCTTTCAACGCAACACCAGACCCCCTCATTCACGGGGGTCTGGTGAGTGAAATCACGGCGCCCGAGCACGACGTTGTGCGCAGACCGTCCACCGTTCAGTCACGCATCGCTCGTCGTCGGACGGCCTCGATATAGCGCTCGCCATCCGGTGGCAGGCCCGTGCGTTGTGAGGTCCACATCATCTCGCCCAGACACTCCATGACTTCATGGTGTGCGTCGTGCAGCGAGCCGCGGCGAGCTGCCAGCAGTTCAGTCGCCTGCTTGATGCCGCGCGGCTGATCGACCGAGAATTGTTCGCTGATGGAAAGGTGCATCGACAAGTGCAGGAACGGGTTGGTTTGACCCGAATCCACCTCGTAGACGGCCTCCAGCGCCTGATCGACATCGGCCAGCACTGCGTGGTACTCCGGATGCAACGCGATCCAATCTGCAGCGACGATCTCCAGCGCAGACAGAGGCCTTCCAGCGCGAGCCTTGGCATGCGCCTCACAGAAGAAGCGACGCACATCGTGTTGAGAAGGCGTGAACATGGATGGATTGTCAGCGTGGATTTCGACAGACGTTGATCGAGCGCCATGCGGTGCTTGGGACTGATTCAATGGCTTGGTGGCGCAGGCGCGACGCGACCCTCTCTATTGCATTGAAAAAATTGACCTTAGAATTTTTTCCTCTCTGTGACCGTCCTTGAAAGCACCCCGTGAGGTATTCAGAACCGAAAGACCGAACCGCAGAGTTGCTTCGCTTGGCTTTGGGACACATGGGGAAACATGAAGCCGCCTTCAATCCAGTGACCTTCACGCTCTGGTACGAATATGCAGCGGGGATCAATCCCGCACTGACCGCAGCGATGGATGAGGTGCTCAATTCGGGCAAGGGCATGGATGACGGCACGGTCATCACGCTGTACCAGAAGCACATCGCGCCGGCTGACGAAGCGGTGATGGCGAAGATCAGCGGCGAGATGGAACGGCTGCTCACCAGCGTCGCTCAAACGGCATCTCAGACCGGCGACCAGGCCGGCGCGTTCGGGGATCAACTGACGGGACTGAATCAGGCGCTGGCATCGCGCGATGTCGAACTGCTTCGTCCTCGCCTGACCGAAGTGATTGCGGGCACCGCCGAAATGAAAAGCTCGGTCGAGGCGCTGCAACAAAAGGTCTCGACCAGCCAGGACGAGATCAACCGGCTGCGCAGCGATCTGGATCGCGCCACCAGTGAAGCCCTGCTGTGCCCGATGACAGGCATCCTGAACCGCCGCGGCTTCGAACGGAAGATCGAATCCCTGTTATCTCAACAAACCGCCGACGGCCACAGCCACTGCCTGGTGATGCTGGACATCGATCACTTCAAGAAAGTGAACGACACGCATGGCCACCTGATGGGTGATCGTGTGCTTCAGGCGGTGGGTGAAATCCTGCGCACCGCGGTGACGGACGCGAACCACGCCGCTGCGCGCTACGGTGGTGAAGAGTTTGCGTTGCTGCTGCCGCAAACGTCGCTCGACCAATCGATCGAACTGGCCGAGGCGGTTCGCAACCGCACCAAGGCGATGAGGATCCGCAATCGCACCACGCAAGAAGTGCTGTTGACCGTCACCATCTCCGGCGGCGTCACGGCAATGAAGCCGGATGACGACGCCGCTTCGCTGATTTCACGCGCCGATGCCGCGCTGTACGCAGCGAAGAATAGCGGCCGGGATCGGGTGATTGCCCAGGCCTGAGCGGCGGTTCACTCACTTCGGCTCAACGTAAGGCTCGACCCGCACCGCGTCCATGCGGTAGCCGCTGGCGCCCATGTAACTGTCGCTGCGCAGCGTCTTCAGCGTACCGCTGACCCACACGGTGTCCATCGAATGGAAGCCCTTCGCGGGCTTCTCTGCTTTCACGTAGATGATCTGGTTGGCCGGCGGCGGCGGCGTGTGGATGCAGGCACCGAAATACGGCACCAGCAGGAATTCCTTCAGGCCCGCCTTGGAGTCCTCCAGCGGCACCAGGTAGCCGGGAATGCGCACCGAGGCGCCGTCCATGTCATTGTTGGTCGGCGCGTTGTCCCAGGTTTCGCGCATGCGCTTGAGCATCTCGTTGGCCCGTGGATCGCTGTCGTTCATCAGGCTGAAGTTGATGTTTTTGAACTCTTTCAGCGGGTCCCAGTCCTTGGGCACCAGATCGTCCCACTTGATCTCGCGAAACGTGCCGGCGGCTGCCGGCTGGCTGACACCCGTGCCGCCGATCGGCTGGCTCGCCGAGGTGCCGGCAGCGCTGGCCATGCTGGCGCAGACTCCCACTGCGAGACCCAGGGCCAATGCCTTTGTCCACCCCACTGACGATCTGCTCTGCATGTTCAAACCCTCGGGGACAGGCCATCGGCCAGGGACAGCCGGTAGGCGCGCCACGCCGGGATGAGGCTGGCGACCGCGCCCGCCACCACCACGGCGGCGAACAGACCCCATTGAGCGGCGCTCGGGGCGGAAAGTTTCAGGTTGACGCCGTAATGCGCCTGCACCCAGGGCGCTGCAAGCGCAACGAGCAGGCCCGTGGCCAGCATCCCGAGCAACGCACCACACAGCGTGACCAGCAACCCTTCTCCGGTCAGCAACATCAGCACATGGCGCGGCGCCGCACCCACCGCGCGCAACACCGCCAGCTCACGGCGACGCTCGTTCAAGCCCGCCATCACCACGGCGACCAGTCCAGCCAGACTGACCACACCCACCATCGCCGACATGCCGATCAAGGCCTTCTCGCCCACGCCGACCACGTCCCACAGCTCGTCGAGTGCCACGCCGGGCAGCACCGCCATCAAGGGCTCATCGGCATAGTCGGCCACGAAGCGCTGCACATTGAATACCGCAGCGCGGCCTTTCAGGCCGATCAGGGCGGCCGTCACCACCTTCGGTCTCAGGTCGAACTTGCGTGCCTGCTCAGGTGCAATCGACACGCCCGGCATCCGCGCGCCGCCGATCCAGTCGATGTGGATCGCCTGCATCGATTCCAGGCTGATGTGCACCGTGCGGTCAACCGGCGTGCCAGTGCGCTTGAGGATCCCCACCACCGTGAACGGCTTGTCGGCATGCTCGGCACCCGGCAGGCCGCCGACGCCATGCGCCAGCGTCAACCGGCTGCCAAGCCGGTAGCCCAAGGCATCGGCGACCTCTGCGCCCAGCACCGCGCCATACAGCCCCTCGATGCCATCGGCAAACGCGCTGCCCTGGGCCAGCGCCAACGGCTCGCGGTCGCCATAGAGAAAGCGGTTGAAGTACCCGGCCGTGGTGCCGAGCACCGCATAGCCCTTGTGCGAGTCGCCCAGGGACAGTGGCACCACCCAGGCCACCGCGCGGTGCTTGGCGATCGCCTCCACGCTGCTCATGCGGATGTTGTTGGTCGCGCTGCCGACGCGGAACACCGCGTACAGCATCAACTGGACCGAGCCGGTGCGCGCACCGACGACGAGGTCGGTGCCGCTGACCGACTGCGAGAAGTTCTCGCGCACATCGGTGCGCACCTGCTCGAAGCCGAGCAGCAGGAAGGTCGACAAGGCCACCGACAGCAGCACCAGGGACAGCGTGGCACGGCGGTTCCAGGCGCTGTGCCAGGCCAAGGTCAGCAATGCCCTCACAGCACATCCTCGACCGATGCAGACGCCGCGCGGTTGATGGCCGACAGCGACACTCGCTCGTCGAAACGCGCGGCCAGTCGCTCGTCATGACTGACGAAGACGAGGGTTCCACCGGAAGCTCGACACGCCTCCAGCAGCAGGTCCATGAAGCTGTCGCGCAAGGCCGCGTCGAGTGCCGAGGTGGGCTCGTCGGCGATCACCACCTCGGGGCGACCGATCAGCGCGCGCGCGGCGGCCACCCGTTGTTGTTGGCCCACCGACAGCTGCGCCGCAGGCCGTGCCCAATACGCCTCTGCCAGACCGACCCGTTGGAGCAGCTCACGCGCCTGGGCGCCGGGCGAGCCGGCCTCGCGACTGGCGCGCTCGCGGCGACGGGCCGAGAAGCGGCAGGGCAGCAGCACGTTGTCGAGCACGCTGAGATAAGGCAGCAGGTTGAACTGCTGGAAGATGTAGCCGACGTGATCAGCCCGAAAGGCATCGCGACGCGCACCGGAGAGATCAGCCCAGCGGGTGCCCAACAGACTCACCGAGCCACTGCGTGGCAGCAACACCCCCGACAACAACCCCAGCAGCGTGCTTTTGCCGCCACCGCTCGGGCCGTGCAGAAACACCGTTCGACCGGCTGCGATCGTGAGCTTGTCGATGGCGATGCAGTCGGCCGCTGGGCCATGGCCCCAGACTGCCGGCCATGCAAATCGCAGGTCTTGAACCTCAATCACTCAAGCGCTTTCCAACCAGAACGACCGGCGTCCGACACTTCGGTTCGAGCAGCTGGATCAATCAACGTTCAGTGAACGATCGCTGCGCCGCGCGAAATAAAACCATTCGTTGCCCGGCAGCGCCTTGGTGTTGGGGAACACGATGTAGCCATCGTCCTGGGCGGTCACGACAGTGCCGTCATGCCGGTGGCCGATGGGCTCGCCGGCCGTCACCCGATCGAAGCTGGCCCAGGGCTTGACGAAGACGTCGCCGGGATTCAACCGATCGGTGACGTGAATCAACCGCAGGACCTCGATGTCGTTGCGCGGCTCAGGCGCCGGCGCGTCGATCATGCGCAAATGCGCCAGCGTGTTGATGATGGCCCGGTAGGCCACGTCCGGGCCCGCCGGGTCGTCATGCTGGCCGCATTCCAGCGTGATCGCCATGCCACCGACACTGCGCATGTATTCGGTGGTGCCGATGCCGTAGCGCGGGTCGGTGTTGAGCAGCCGTGCGCGCGCGGTGCGCGGATCATCCGATTGCTCGGCGCGCTGCACGCGTGCCGCCACGCCGTCGGCATAGGTTTCCAGCCAGCCTTCGACCAGGCGTCTGGGACCCAGCCGCGCCGCCAGTGCCTCCTCTTGTGCGGCCAGCGCGAAGGGTTGCAGCGTGCCTGTGTTGTTGGTGGGGCCGAGCATGGCAAACGGCTCGCCGGGCGAGTGGAATGAATGCAAGTCGATCAGCACGTCGTGCTGGCTCAACAAGGGGCACAGCGCGTTGGCGATGCGGTCTTCGAAATCCTGCGGTTGCTCAACCGGACCGAGGTTGCGGTTGAGGTTCCGATCCCCCTCGCGCTGCACGAGCTCATAGGCCTTGACGTTCGTGATCGGCACGAACGACACGCTGCCGCGCAGCAGATTCAACTGTTTCGACTCGAACTCGGCCCACACCCGCTCGATGGCGCGGGGTCCGCAGATCTCATTGCCGTGCACCGCGCCCAGCACGATCAGGCGTGGGCCCGCGCGCTCGGCCTTCCGACCGACGACGTTGAAAGGTGCGGTGCTGAGGGGCTCGGCGTTCGGCATGGCAAGGTCTGGTGGTGGCGGTGATCGCGAACAGGGGCGCAGTGACTCGGCCTGGGGGCTGAAGAGCCCCGCATCGCGCCCGGTATTCTGTATGCAAGGCCCGGCAACCCGGCCGGTAGAATGCCCCCATGCATTTGCGTTTCACTGCCCACCTCGCATTCGACGCGCACGGTGCCACGCACCGGCAGACCTCACGCGATCGAATTTGACGATGCGGCTCGGCGTGCGAGCCGGCTGCCTCTGGCGCCACGCGAGATGAGCGGCCCGGTCCGATGGGCACGCTCCCGGCGGCAACACCCCCCTGTCTTTTGACCACGCGCCCGGCGCGAATGCCACCTGCGAAGACCTCAGTATGTCCACCGAAAAGTCCTCTGCCAACGCCCCGGATGCCGACACCTCGGGCCTGCGTGCCACGCTGAACCTGCCAGACACCTCGTTCCCGATGCGCGGTGACCTGCCCAAGCGTGAGCCGGGCTGGGTCGAGCAATGGGACGATGCCGGCACCTACCAGCGCCTGCGCGAGGCCCGATGCGGCGCGCCGAAGTTCGTGCTGCACGACGGCCCGCCGTATGCCAACGGACAGATCCACATCGGCCACGCGGTGAACAAGGTGCTCAAGGACATGATCGTCAAGGCGCGCCAGCTCAAGGGCATGGACGCGACCTACATCCCCGGCTGGGACTGCCACGGCTTGCCGATCGAGAACCAGATCGAGAAGACCTTCGGCCGCAAGCTGCCGCGCGCCGAGGTGCAGGCCAAGAGCCGTGCCTACGCGACCGAACAGATCACGCAGCAGATGGCCGATTTCAAGCGCCTGGGCGTGCTGGCCGACTGGGCGCACCCCTACCGCACGATGGACTTCGGCAACGAGGCCGGCGAGATCCGCACGCTGAAACGGGTGATGGAGCGCGGCTATGTCTACCGCGGACTGAAACCTGTGTATTGGTGCTTCGACTGCGGATCTTCATTGGCCGAGTTCGAGATTGAATACGCCGACAAGACCTCGCAATCGCTCGACGTGGCCTTTCTGTGCGCCGAGCCGGAGCGGCTGGCGGCGGCGTTCGGCCTGGCTTCGTTGAGCAAAGAGGCCTACGCCGTCATCTGGACCACCACCGCGTGGACGATTCCGGCCAACCAGGCGCTGAACCTGAACCCCGCGCTGGAATACAGCCTGGTCGACACCGAGCGCGGCTTGCTGCTGTTGGCGTCGGCGCGTGTTGAAGACAGCCTCCAGCGCTATGCGTTGCAGGGCAGTGTCATCGCCACCGCGCTCGGCGAGAAGCTCGATGGCATCCGGTTCCGCCACCCGCTCGCCCATGTCGATGCGGGCTACGACCGGCTGAGCCCGGTTTACCTCGCCGATTACGCCACCGCCGACGACGGCACCGGCCTCGTGCATGCGGCACCGGCCTATGGCGTGGAAGACTTCAGGTCTTGCGTCGCGCACGGCATGGCGATCGACGACATCCTGAACCCGGTCGCCGGCAGCGGCGTTTACGACGCGAGCCTGCCGCTGTTTGGCGGGCAGCACATCTGGAAGGCCTGCGCGGTCATCATCGACGCGCTCCGCGACGCCGGCCGCCTGCTCGCCACCGCCACCTTCCAGCACAGCTACCCGCACTGCTGGCGGCACAAGACACCGGTGATCTACCGTGCCGCTGCGCAATGGTTCGTGCGGATGGACGAAGCGAACGACGACACCGCGGGCGTGTTCGCCACCGACGCGGCGCCGCAAACGTTGCGTCAGAGCGCACTGGCCGCCATCGACGCGACCACCTTCTATCCCGAGAACGGCCGGGCCCGGCTGCGCGACATGATCGCCAACCGGCCCGATTGGTGCATCAGCCGCCAACGCAACTGGGGCGTGCCGTTGCCGTTCTTCCTGCACCAGGACAGCGGCGCGCTGCACCCGAACACGCTGGCGCTGATGGACCGTGCGGCCGCGCTCGTCGAGCAGGGTGGTGTCGAAGCGTGGTCGCAGCTCGATCCGCGCGACTGGCTGGGTGATGAGGCTGCCGACTACACCAAGAGCAACGACATTCTTGACGTGTGGTTCGACTCGGGCAGCACGTTCAACCACGTGCTGCGCGGCTCGCACCCTGGTGCCGGCCAGGCCGAAGGCCCCGAAGCCGACCTGTACCTCGAAGGCCATGACCAGCACCGCGGCTGGTTCCATTCGTCCCTGCTGATCGCCTGTGCGATCGAGGATCACGCGCCCTACAAGGGCCTGCTCACGCACGGCTTCGCGACCGATGGCCAGGGCCGCAAGATGAGCAAGTCGCTGGGCAACGTGGTCGCGCCGCAGTCGGTCAGCGACAAGCTGGGCGCCGAGATCGTGCGCCTGTGGGTGGCCAGCACCGACTACTCGGGTGATCTGAACATCGACGACAAGATCCTCGCGCGCGTCGTCGATGGCTATCGCCGCATCCGCAACACGCTGCGCTTCCTGCTCGCCAACACCAGCGACTTCGATGTGTCGAAGGACGCGGTGCCGTTGTCGGATCTGCTGGAGATCGACCGCTACGCGCTGGCCCGCGCGGCGCAGTTCCAGGCTGAGGTGCTGGCGCACTACGAGGTGTACGAGTTCCACCCGGTGGTGGCCAAGCTGCAGGTCTATTGCAGCGAAGACCTGGGCGCGTTCTACCTCGACGTGCTGAAGGACCGGCTCTACACCACGGCACCGAAGAGCCTGGCACGCCGCAGTGCGCAAACCGCGCTCTGGCACATCACGAACGCGATGCTGCGCTGGATGGCGCCGTTCCTCAGCTTCACTGCTGAAGAGGCGTGGCCGATCTTTGCGCCCGGCAGGTCATCGTCGATCTTCGTCGAGACCTACAGCGACACCGCAGCATGGGCCGACGATGCCCTGCTGGCGAAGTGGTCGCGCATCCGCGAAATCCGTGAGTTCGCCAACAAGCAGATCGAAGCCGTGCGTGCCGCAGGCCAGCTCGGCTCATCGCTGCAAGCCTCGATCTCGATCACCGCAGGTGCCGATGACCACGCGCTGTTGGCGTCACTCGGTGACGGTTTGAAGTTCGTCACGATCACCTCGGAGGCGCTCCTCAGCGCGGGCGCTGAACTCGCCGTGCAGGTGACACCATCGGGGGCCAAGAAGTGCGAGCGCTGCTGGCACTACCGCGACGACGTGGGCCACGATGCGGCGCGCCCGACGATCTGTGGTCGCTGCACCAGCAACCTTGACGGCGACGGCGAAGTCCGTCGCGTGGCCTGAGATGGCGGCGAAGAACGCAGCAGGTTCCAACCTGCTCCCCTGGCTCGGCCTGGCGCTGCTGATCATCCTGGCGGATCAGATCACCAAGACGCTGATCATCGGCAGCTTCGAACTGGGTGACAGCCGCACCATCACCTCGTTCTTCAACCTCGTGCGGGTACACAACCCGGGCGCCGCATTCAGCTTCCTGGCAGACGCCTCGGGTTGGCAGCGCTGGTTCTTCGTCGGGCTGGGGCTGGTGGCCACGGTGGTGATCGTCTGGATGTTGAAGAACCACGGCGGGCAGCGCCTGTTCAGCCTGGCGCTGGCATTGATCCTCGGCGGTGCGCTGGGTAACGTGATCGACCGCCTGCTGCACGGTCACGTGATCGATTTTCTGCAGTTCCACTGGGACTGGCTGGCCCCGATGTTCCACGGTGGCTACTTTCCCAGCTTCAACATCGCCGACAGCGCCATCACCGTCGGCGCGATCTTGCTCATCCTCGACGAACTGCTGCGGGTGCGGCGCGGCTGACGCGGCTGACCTTGGGTCCAGCCCGCCAAACCCACCACGCATTGCGCGCATCCATCGAACGAACCTAGCGTCTGCCCATGCCTTCGACACGACTTCTGCCTGCGCTCCTGCTGGCTGCGGCCACACTGGTGGTATCCGCCTGTGGCGGCGGCTCTGGAGGTAACACCCGCTCTTCGGGGTCGGTACAGCTTGACAGCGCCCGAACCGTCAGCGCCACGCTCGACGCGACTGGCGGCAACCTGAGTGTCACCGCCGCCGACGGCACGCGCTACACACTCACGGTGCCGCCGGGCGCGCTGGCCACCAGCACCGAAATCACAGCCACACCCGTGCTGTCGATGGGTGCCGCACCGCTGGCCGACGGGTTGATCGGTGCAGTGCGCTTCGGTCCGTCGGGTCTGCAGTTCGCACTGCCTGCCACGCTGCGCATCGAGGGCGTCAATCCAGAGACCAGCAGCGACACCACCCTGGTCGGCTTCCTGCGCAGCAACGACGGCGCGTCGATGCAACTGGTGCCACCTACCGTCGGGGAAATCTTCATCGACATCGAGGTATTGCACTTCAGCGATGTCGGCGTCAGCGAAGCCACAGCGCAAGCAGTGGCGACAGTGCCGGTAGATGCGAACGCAGATCCGGTGGCCGCGCTGGACGACGAATTCATGCGCGCATTCGTCGATACAGAGGACGAAGCAGCCGAGATTGCCCTGCTTGTGCGGTTGCACGATACCCGGGTCGTGCCGCGCCTGGTGGCAGCGGCGATTCGCTCGGTCGCCACCGATACCGAGCGCGAAGTGGCCGTCTTGGTAGCGCGGAACTGGATCAATGCGGTCTTGGCGGTCTACGCGCTCGACCCAAACGATGTTGCGGACGTGCCGCCGGGCAACCTCGGGCCTTTGATCACGGCGCTGCGGCAGCGTGTGCTGGCTATCCTCAATGAGGATTTCGAGGCGGGGCGTGACGCGTGCATGGCCCCGGCTCCGATCGTTAGTGCGCAGTTGGTGGGCCTGCAGAACGCTCTGCGTGCGCATGCACAGGTTCAGCGATTCAACAGAAACGGCGGGCTACCGGGCCTGGACTTCGAAACGGTCGCGCAGCGCCTGAACGATTGCGTGCGGATCGTCTTCGAGCCTCGCCCGCTGCCCACCTTCGCGCTGGGTCAACCAGTGTCGCTAGACATGCGGGCGCAACTGGTGTTTGCCGCTGACGCCAACGCCAGCATCCAGGTGCCCTATGCATTTTTTGTGCTCTCCGTGGACGCCGATGTGGGTCCGGATGGCTTTTCCGACACGCTGGGCAACTACACCACGGTCGTAACTCCTCTTGAGGCCGACCCTCTGTTCAACGTGGAAGCTTGCATGACAGTGACCTTGCGCAATGGCGGGCCAGTGGAGTCCGCGCTTTGTGGGAGGCAAACCGTGGGCGGCTCACCCACCGACGTGGTGCTGGCCGGCCGGGCCACGCGCACCTTCAACCGGGTGGACACGTCATCGGAAGTGACGTTTGCCTTCCAGGGCGCGGTCGATTTCCGGGTGCGGGCGGAAGCCGACGACACCTTTACCGTGCTGGAAGCGCTGGGCACCTTCACGCAGGTCATCACCGGCAACAACACGTGCCGGCCCGACGGTGTCACACCCAGCACGCGGCAGCTGACCACGCGCACGGTTCAAAGCATCACTCGGGGTGCACGCTTCGGAGGTGGCCTCAACACGGGTTTCCAGTTCTTCGGCACCACCACCCGAAGCACCGAAAGCTTCGTCAACTCCAACCTGAGTTGCGACATCACCACCACGGTCAACACCATCGACGACGGCGATGAGTTCGGCAACGTCTTCGTTAGCGGCATCGAGCGCGATCCCGACGGCGTGCCGACGACCATCACCTTAGACGGTAGCGCGGGCCAGGTGACCGGCAGCTTGCAACGCCAGTGACGCCAGGAAGCCACGTCACCCGAGCTTGTTGCTCAGGTGGTGCACCACCTGGGTCCACACGGCGCGTCGCACGCAAGCTGCGCGTGGAGAGCTGACGCCGCCAAGCTCTCAAGGCAGCAACACGCTGCACCCGGTCGTCAGCCGCGCCTCCAGATCGCGATGGGCCTGTGCCACGTCGGCCAGCGCGTAGCGACGCTCTACCGGCACCTTGACCGCGCCACTGGCCACCACCGCGAACAAGTCGTCGGCCATCGCCTGCGTCGCTGCACGGGTGGCCAGGTGTGTGAACAGCGTTGGGCGCGTCACGTACAGCGAGCCCTTGGCCGCCAGCACGCCCAGCTCCACCGGCGGCGCCTTTCCCGAGGCGTTGCCGAAATTGGCCAGCAGGCCGAAGGGCTGCAGCACGTCGAGGGACTTCTCGAAGGTATCGAGCCCCACCGAGTCGTAGACCACCTTCACACCACGGCCGCCAGTGATGTCTTTCACTCTGGCCACGAAATCCTCGCGCCGGTAGTTGATCGCATGTACGGCGCCGTTTTGCAGCGCCAGCGCGCACTTCTCGTCGCTGCCGGCGGTGCCGATCAGCTGCAAGCCGAGTGCGCGCGCCCACTGGCAGGCGATCAACCCCACACCGCCTGCCGCGGCATGGAACAGGATGAAATCGCCGGGCTGCAGACCCCCCTGCGGCAGCGTCTTCTTCAGCAGGTACTGCGCGGTCAGGCCTTTGAGCATCATCGCGGCGGCGGTCTCGGCATCGATACCGTCGGGTAGCTTGACCACGCACTTCGCCGGCATGACGCGCGACTCACAGTAACTGCCCGGCGGCGTGCTGGCATACGCGGCGCGGTCGCCTGCGCGCAGGTGGGTCACGCCCTCGCCCACCGCCTCGACGATGCCAGCGCCCTCCATGCCCAGCCCGGCCGGCAACGGCAGCGGGTACAGCGCCGTGCGGTGGTAGACATCGATGAAGTTGAGACCACAGGCCTGGTGGCGTATGCGGATCTCGCCCGGCCCGGGCTCACCGATCGGTACCTCGACCAGACGCATGGCGTCTGGCCCGCCGGGTTGATCGATGCGGATGGCGCGGGTGGTGGTTGACATTGGAGACCTCCTGAATCTGCGGTGAGCTATCGTGCCCGAAGCCTACCGCGCTCACACGGCTGAGGGACGAGCCCATGAAGAAGCTGACCACCGCCCCGAATCTTGCGATCGCCACGCTGTGGGCCGACATGCTGTGCCATGCGGGCGTGCCCACGACGATCCAGCGCGCCTACAACAGCAGCCTGGCCGGACAGGTGCCGCCGGATCAGTCACTGCCTGAACTGTGGCTCACCGATGCCGACAATTTCGAGCGCGCCGAACGGCTGCTCGACGAACTGCGCGCGCCGGTGTCGCGCACCTGGCTGTGCACCGCCTGCCGCGAAATGATCGACGGGCCGTTCGAGCAGTGCTGGAACTGCGGCGCGGCGATGCCGTGACGCCAACCCGCTGAACCCCAAACTGTCATCGAGTGGTCACAGAACACATCTATATTTCCAAACTCTTGGAATTATTGTTGTGTTTTCTGGTTCACTGACACGAGGTCGACATGAGAGTGGGCATCAACGGCATGGGTCGCATCGGCCGTCTGGCGCTGCGCGCCGCATTCGGCGCCGCGGAGCGGCCTGCAGACGACCCTCGGGCGCACCACCGGCTCGACGTGGTGCATTTGAATGAAATCAAGGGCGGCCCCGCCGCGACCGCACACTTGCTCGCCTTCGACAGCGTGCAGGGGCGGTGGCGGGCCGACATCGGTGCCGAGGGCGACGACACGATCCGCGTGGCGGACCGATCGCTGTCGTTCTCTTCGCACGCAACGCCCGGCGACATCCCTTGGGGCGATCTCGGGGTCGATCTGGTCCTCGAGTGCACCGGCAAGTTCCTGACGCCAGAGGCGCTGCAGGCGCATCTGGATCGCGGTGCGAAGCGGGTGATCGTGGCTGCGCCGGTGAAGACCGGCGACGTGCTGAACATCGTGGTGGGCGTCAACGACCACCTGTACGACGCGGCACGACACCGCATCGTCACTGCCGCGTCCTGCACCACCAATTGCCTGGCGCCGGTCGTGAAGGTGGTCCACGAAGCCATCGGCATCCGGCACGGCCAGATCACGACCATCCACGACCCGACGAACACCAACTTGGTCGTCGATGCACCGCACAAGGACCTGCGCCGTGCGCGCAGCGCGATGCTCAGCCTGGCGCCGACGACCACCGGCAGCGCCACGGCCATCGCGCTGATCTACCCCGAACTGAAGGGCAAGCTCAACGGCCATGCGGTGCGGGCGCCGGTGTTGAACGCGTCGTTGACCGACTGCGTGTTCGAGCTGAAGCGCGAGACCTCGGCGGAAGAAGTCAACGGCTTGTTCGAACAGGCGGCTCGCGGTCCGCTGGCGGGCATCCTGGGGATCGAACACCGCCCCTTGGTCAGCGCCGACTACGCAGGCGACAGCCGCAGCGCCATCGTCGACGCGCTGTCGACGCTGGTGACCGACGGCACGATGCTGAAGGTATACGCCTGGTATGACAACGAGATGGGCTACGCCTGCCGCATGGTCGACCTGGCATGTCACATGAATGAGCAGGGCCTGTGAACGCCACGGGCCATACCGCGGCAAGTCCAACCGCGAGCCAGGGCGCACGCAACTACGCCATCGTCACCACGGCGTACTGGGGCTTCACGCTGACCGACGGCGCGCTGCGCATGCTGGTGCTGCTGCACTTCTATCGGTTGGGCTACTCACCTTTCACGCTGGCCTTCCTGTTCCTGCTGTACGAGGCGATGGGCGTGGTCGCCAACCTGATTGGCGGCTGGCTGGCGACGCGCTACGGCATCCAGCGCATGCTGACGGTCGGCCTGTGCACGCAAATCTCGGGCTTTCTGTTGCTGTCGCAACTGTCACCCGACTGGACGGTGACGATGTCGGTGGCCTGGGTGGTGTTGTCGCAAGGCGTCTGCGGCGTCGCCAAGGACTTGACCAAGACGGCCAGCAAGTCAGCCATCAAGCTGACCGCCGGTACGGCATCAGGACAGCTGTTCAAGTGGGTCGCCTGGTTCACTGGCAGCAAGAACGCGATGAAGGGTGTCGGATTCTTCCTCGGCGGTCTGCTGCTCGACCAGTTGGGCTTCCAGGCGTCGTTGTGGGCCATGGCAGGCTTGTTGGCGGTGGTACTCATCGGTGTCGTGAGCTTCGTGCCCCCGCTGATGGGCAAGAGCACCGCTTCGAAATCGGCCCGGGAACTGTTCGCGAAGAACCGCGCCATCAATCTGCTGGCGGCGGCACGCGTCGCGTTGTTCGGCGCCCGCGATGTCTGGTTCGTGGTCGGCGTACCGGTGTTCCTGTATGCGTCAGGCTGGACCTTCACGATGGTCGGCGGCTTCCTGGCCGCATGGACCATCGGCTACGGCTTGGTCCAGGCACTGGCGCCGGCGCTGGTGAAGCGCAGCAGCGACGGATTGAGCGCCGAGGTGCCGGCCGCCCGCTTGTGGTCGGCGATCCTGGTGGTCGTGCCGATCAGCCTGGCGGTCATCGTGTCGATGCAGGTGGCGCACCTCGAGTGGATCGTCGTCGCCGGACTCGGGGTGTTCGGCTTCGCCTTCGCGGTCAACTCCGCCGTGCACTCTTATCTGATCCTCGCCTACGCAGGATCGGAAAAGGCCGCAGAAGACGTCGGCTTCTACTACGCGGCGAATGCACTGGGCCGCTTCATCGGCACCCTGCTGTCGGGCCTGCTGTACCAATGGGGCGGGTTGCTCTACTCGCTGAGCGGCTCGGCAGCGATGCTGATAGCGTGCTGGCTGGTCACGTTTGCATTGCCGACGTCACGCGCTGACCCCACCCCCAACTCAAGGATCCCGTGATGGAAGAACGATTGGCCGTCGCCTCCCTCGCTGCCCTGGCACAGGGCATGCGCCTGCGCATCTTTCGCGCGCTGGTGGGCGCGGGTCCGCAAGGCATGACCCCCGGCGCGTTGTCGGCCACGCTCGACGTGCCGTCCTCGACGCTGTCGTTTCACCTGAAGGAGTTGATGCATTCCGGCCTGGTGTCGCAGCAGCGCGATGGCCGGCACCTGATCTATCGCCCTTCGCTGGATCAGATGAACGCGTTGCTGTCCTACCTGACGGCGCACTGCTGCCAGGGCGCAGACGCCACGGGCACCTGCGAGCCGACGGCAGTTCCGGGCTGTACCACCTGCTGATGCCCCGGATCTCCCTCAACCCTGTTACTTCAACCCGCGCAGGAGCCCACTCGATGAGCGACAAGGTCTACAACGTACTTTTCATCTGCACCCACAACTCGGCCCGTTCCAT
Organism: Burkholderiales bacterium Ga0077547; assembly: GCA_001464195.1. Taxonomy (GTDB): domain Bacteria; phylum Pseudomonadota; class Gammaproteobacteria; order Burkholderiales; family Burkholderiaceae_C; genus PBB1. The sequence goes on along the minus strand of LNEY01000028.1, from coordinate 46,475 downwards.
ACTGGCCGAAGGCCTGCTGAACAGCCTCGGCCGGGGTCGCTTCGTGGCGTACTCGGCTGGCAGCCAGCCTGGCGGCTCTGTCAACCCGTTCGCCTTGAAGACGCTGGAGCGGCTGCGCATCCCGACCGATGGCTACCGCAGCAAGGATTGGGCAGAGTTCAGCCAGCCGCACGCGCCTCAGATGGACTTTGTCTTCACCGTCTGCGACAACGCCGCCGGCGAAGTCTGCCCGGTGTGGCCCGGACAGCCGATGACCGCCCATTGGGGCATCCCAGACCCAGCGGCGTTCGAGGGCACGGACGAGGAAAAGAGTCGCGTTTTCTGGGACGCTGCCGTCATCCTCAAGCGCCGAATCGAACTGATGCTCGCATTGCCGATGCAGTCGCTGGACCGGCTGGCAATCCAGCGGGAGATCACGGACATCGGCAGACGCTGAGGAATGACCGCCCTCCTGATTCAGCCCGCCGCAAGCATCACACCGATGAGCCTCTTCGAGCGCTACCTGACGGTCTGGGTCTTCCTGTGCATCGTGGTCGGGATCACGCTGGGGCAGCTGTTCCCCGGCCCATTCCAGGCCGTCGGCCAGATGGAGTTCGCGCAGGTCAATCTGCCGGTCGGCCTGCTGATCTGGGTGATGATCATCCCGATGCTGCTGAAGGTGGACTTCGCGTCGCTGTCGCAGGTTCGTCAGCACTGGCGGGGCATCGGCGTCACGCTGTTCGTCAACTGGGCCGTCAAGCCGTTCTCGATGGCGCTGCTGGCCTGGATCTTCATCCGCCATGTGTTCGCGCCCTATCTGCCGGCCGATCAGGTGGACAGTTATGTGGCCGGGCTGATCCTGCTGGCTGCCGCACCGTGTACCGCCATGGTGTTCGTGTGGAGCCGGCTCACTGGCGGCCACCCGCTGTTCACCTTGTCTCAGGTGGCGCTGAACGACACCATCATGGTGTTCGCCTTCGCGCCCATCGTTGCGCTGCTGCTGGGGCTGTCGGCCATCGTCGTGCCGTGGGACACGCTGGTCACGTCGGTGCTGCTGTACATCGTGATCCCGGTGGTCATCGCGCAGCTCTGGCGCAAGGTGCTGCTCAGACGCGGCCAGGCAGCCTTGGATGCGGCGCTGGCCAAGATCGGCCCGTGGTCGATCGCGGCACTGCTCGCCACGCTCGTGTTGCTGTTCGCCTTCCAGGGCCAGGCGATCCTGGCGCAGCCGCTCATCATCGCGATGCTGGCGGTGCCGATCCTGATCCAGGTGTTCTTCAATTCGGGACTGGCCTACTGGCTGAACCGACGCCTCGGTGAATCGCACGCAGTGGCCTGCCCTTCGGCCCTGATCGGTGCGAGCAATTTCTTCGAGCTGGCCGTGGCCGCGGCGATCAGCCTGTTCGGCTTCGAATCCGGCGCGGCGCTGGCCACCGTGGTCGGCGTGCTGATCGAAGTGCCGGTGATGCTGCTGGTGGTCCGTTGGGTCAACCGCAGCAAGGGCTGGTACGAGCGGGGGATGACCGAGAATCAGCCGCGTGTCTGAACCCCACTCCTCTCTTCCGAACGTCGATGCCGCGCTGTTCACGGCACCCCGCATCGACCGGCTGCTGCCGACTTCACGCGCCAGCCACCCGCCGCGCTTTCTGCTGCTATACGGCTCGCTGCGGGAGCGCTCCTACAGCCGTCTGCTGAGCGAGGAAGCAGCGCGCTTGCTGCAGGCGATGGGTGGCGAGACGCGCCTGTTCGACCCTACCGGCCTGCCTTTGCCGGATGGCGCCCCGGAGTCGCACGCCAAGGTGGTCGAGCTGCGCGAACTGGCCGCTTGGTGCGAAGGCATGGTCTGGTGTTCGCCGGAACGCCACGGCGCGATGAGCGCCATCCTCAAAGCGCAGATCGACTGGATCCCGCTGTCTCTCGGTGCGGTGCGCCCCACGCAGGGCAAGACGCTGGCGGTGATGCAGGTCTCGGGCGGTTCGCAGTCATTCAACGCGGTCAACCAGTTGCGGGTGCTCGGCCGCTGGATGCGGATGTTGACGATCCCGAATCAGTCGTCGGTGGCCAAGGCCTTCCTCGAATTCGACGAGGCGGGTCGCATGAAGCCTTCGGCCTACTACGACCGCGTGGTCGACGTGATGGAAGAGCTGATCAAGTTCACGCTGCTGACACGCGATGCGACACCCCACCTCGTCGATCGCTACAGCGAACGCAAGGAAACTGCTGAGGCGCTGTCGCAGCGGGTCAACCAGCGCAGCATCTGAGGCGGTCACCTTGCAGGGCGGATCAACATACCGTATAAACGGTTTATCTTGATTCTTGACTTCCCAACATGACCAAATCCCCTGTCGGCGCGTCGGCTCCGAACACCAAGTCGCCAGTGGCCCCCCAGCCGACGAAGAAGACATCGCCCACCACAGCGGCGAAGTCTCCTGTCAGCAAACCTGCGGCGGCCACCAAGAAGCCTGCCGCCACGCCCGTCAAGGCCGCTGCTGCACCCACCGGCAAGCCACCGAAGGCCAAGCTCAAGCTGGTGCGCGACAGCTTCACGATGCCGCAACCCGACTTCGAGTTGATCGACGTGCTGAAGCAGCGTGCGATGAATTTCCGCCATGCCGTCAAGAAAAGTGAGCTGCTGCGGGCCGGTCTGCAGGTGCTGGCCACGCTGCCCGATGTGCAGCTCGAAAAAGCGCTGGCCCGCATCACGCCACTGAAGACGGGGCGCCCGAAGAAAGCCGGCTGAGCCGTACGCCGCTCAGCGCCAGGTCGCCAGCAGCCAGATGCCGGCGACCACCAGCGCAGTGCCGGCGGCGAGCCCGGCGGTGAAAGGTTCGCCCAGCAGCAGCACGCTCATGCCGATGGTCGACATCGGGCCGATCATGCCGGTCTGCGCGGCCAGCGTGGCGCCAATGCGCTCGACGGCCAACATCATCAGCACCACGGGCGCGAAGGTGCACAGCACCGCATTCAACAACGACAGCGCAATCACTTCAGGCGCCACCAGCGCCGCGGAGAGCGGCCGAAGCGCCGCGAACTGCGCAAGACACAGCAAGCAGGCCACCGTGCTCGCGAGCCCCGTGAGACGCAGCGCGCCGAGCCGGCGGACCTCTTCGCCGCTGAGGACCAGGTACACCGCGTAGCTCAGCGCGCTGCCGAAGACCAGCGCGGCACCCAGCAGGGCGTGCGGGCCGACGTGCGTGATTTCCTGACCGAACACCAGCAACACACCACCATAGCTGACGGCCAACGCCAGCAACTGGCGCACGGTCACGCGCCGCTTGAACAGCACCACCCCCATGGCCAGCACCAGCGTCGGGGTCAGGTACAGGATCAACCGCTCCAGGCTGGCGCTGACGTACTGCAACCCCAGGAAATCGAGTGTGCTGGCGAGGTAATAGCCGCTGAAACCGAGGCCGCAAACGACCCACCAGTCGCGCCTTTCCAGCGCCGCCTTGCCGCGGCTCGCCCACAGGCTCAACAGCAGGAACAAGGGCAGCGCGAACAGCATGCGGTACATGACCAGCGTGATCGCATCGACCCCGTGGCGATAGGCCAGCTTGGCGATGATGGCCTTGCCGGAGAACGCCACCGCGCCGACGGCAGCCATCAGCAACCCGGGCCACAGCGTGGCCATCGGCGTGCGCTGCAGCGCGGGCTTCAATCCCACGCGGGCGTGGCGCTCAGCACTTCCTGCAGCGTGGTCAGGCCTTCAGCGACTTTCATCGCCCCAGCCAGCCGCAGTGGCCGCATACCGTCGAGCAACGCCTGTTGGCGCAGCTTGAGCGCATCGGGAACCGGCTGGATGCAGTGGCGCGCGGCATCGGTGACCGACAGCAACTCGTACAGACCGCTGCGGCCGCGGTAGCCCGTCATCCGGCATTCCAGGCAACCGACGGGCTTGTACGGCTTGACCTTGCCGCTCAGGCGCCAGGGCTTGACGAACTCGGCCAGGTCCTCGGTGGTCACCGATTCGTCGGGTTGCTTGCAGGCCGGGCACAGGGTGCGCACCAGCCGCTGTGCCAGCACGCCGATGACGGTGGCACCGATCAGGTACGGTGCCACGCCCAGGTCGACCAGCCGGGTGATGGCCGAGGCCGCGTCGTTGGTGTGCAGCGTGCTGAACACCAGGTGACCGGTCAGTGCCGCCTGGATGGCCATTTCAGCGGTTTCGAGGTCACGCACCTCGCCGACCATGATGATGTCCGGGTCCTGTCGCATCAGCGCGCGCACGCCTTCGGCGAAGCCGAAATCCAGCCCGGGCTGCACCTGCGTCTGGTTGAACGCCGGCTGGATCATCTCGATCGGGTCCTCGATCGTGCAGACGTTGACCTCATCGGTGGCCAGGCGCCGCAAGGTGGAGTACAGCGTGCTGGTCTTGCCCGAGCCGGTCGGCCCGGTCACCAGGATGATGCCGTTGGGCCGCGCCACCAGCGATTCCCAGCGCTTGGCGTCGTGCGTGCCGAAGCCCAGTGCCTCCAGGGGCTTGACGGTGGTGTCGGGGTCGAAGATGCGCATCACCATCTTTTCGCCGAAGGCGGTGGGCAAGGTCGACAGCCGCATCTCGACCTCGTCGCCAGCGGGATTGCGCGTCTTGATGCGGCCGTCCAGCGGGCGGCGCTTCTCGATGACATCCATCCGCCCCAGCAGCTTCACGCGCGCGATCATCGCGCTCATCACGCCCGGCGGCAGCTGGTAGACGGTGTGCATCACGCCATCGATGCGAAAGCGGATCGCGCTCAGATCTCGCCGTGGCTCGAGGTGGATGTCTGAGGCGCGCTGATCGAAGGCGTACTGCCAGAGCCAATCGACCACCTGCACCACGCCCTGGTCGTTGGCATCGAGCTGCTTGTTGCTGCGGCCCAGCTCGACCAGCTGCTCGAAGCTCGCAATGGCAGAGGACTCGCCACTCTTGATGGCCGCCCGCACCGAGCGCGACAGCGTGTAGAACTCGGTCGTGTACTTCTGCAGCTCGAGCGGGCTGACGACGATCAGCTTCAGCGGCTTGCGCGTGTGCGCCTCGATCTCGGGCACCCAGTCAATGTCATACGGTTCACAGGTGGCCACGGTGACATCGGTCGGGCCCACTTGAATCGGCAAGGCACTGCGCCGCTCGGCGTAATTGATGGACATGACATCCGCGACGCGCCCCACATCCACCTTCAGCGGATCGATGCGCAGATAGGGCAGCCCGCAGCGCGCAGCCAGCCATTCGGTGAGCGCATCGGTGTCCAGCGTCTTGCCAGTGGTGCCCTTGCGCACCAACCCGGCAGCGCCGAGGCGCACCAGCGGGTGCTGCGCGCTGTGCGCCGAACCAAAGCGCTTGATGGTGCGCTCGGCATCGGCACGGTCGATCAGGTCGTCATCGCTCAGCCAGTCCAGCAGGCGCCGCCACTCCAGCTTGCCAGTGGGGGTGGGCTCCACGGGAATGTCAGCCCGCGCGGCCGGGCCGGTCTGACGTTTGGTGGGTCGTTCGACAGCAGACATGGCGGGTTTCTCTGAGGCGAAGGTTCGAGCCCGAGACATCAGCTCAGGCCTGCAGTGGCCTTCGGCAGCACACGCAGCATCTTCAACCATTTTCGCGCGGGAAGGCCGGCGTTCTGCTCAATGTGGTCCGCACGCATCGCCAGCACCTCCGGCGCCGGCCAGGCAGCGTGCTTCAGGGCGACCACGATGGTGTTGCCTTCGCGCGTCGGGCGCAGGCTCAGAACCTGCTCGGCACCGAAGGCAGCCGAGATGCGCTGGGCGCTGCGCTCGAAGCTGGCGTCGCGGCCGAACAGGTTGACCGTCATCGCACCGCCCGGACGCAGCAAGCGGTGGCAGTCGGCATAGAACGCATCGCTGTCGAGCACCGGGCTGGCTGCATCGTGGTCGTAAAGGTCGACGCACAGCACGTCGGCGCTGGACGCATTCGCCGGGTCGCCGGCATAGGCCCCGGCGTCGGCTTCGACCACCTTCAACAGCCGCCCGGGTTCCACCTGAAAGTAGGCACGGCACGCCGCGATCACGCTGTCATTCAACTCGACCGCCGTGGTGCGCAGGCCCAGCACGCCATGGCAGTAGCGGGTGATCGATCCTGCGCCCAGGCCGAGTTGCACCGCGTGCCCTTCGGACAGCGCCTCGCTGGGCCGCAGCAGCATCCAGACCATCATGCGCTGCACATACTCCAACTCGATCGAGAGCGGCTTGCGTATGCGCATGGCGCCTTGCACCCAGGGCGTACCGAGGTGCAGGTAGCGCACACCGTCAGCCTCGGAGATGGTGGCCGGAGCCAGTTCAGGTCGTTTTTTCTTCTGGGTCATCGTGACCTGGATGTTGCCACCCCGACCGCGGCCTGGTCGGGCGGGGTTCGTCCTAGCGTGTCATCATCCGTGCCCGGCAAAAAACCGTGTCCCGCGGTTCCCGTCTATCACGCCATTCAACACCCTGGAAGACCGACCATGCGCAGCTATGCCTACCTCAAAGAACTCGACGCCGACAGCCTGACCTTGCACGAAAGCGATGTCCCCCGCCCGGGCCCGGGGCAGGTGCTGGTGCGCATGAAGGCCGCGTCGCTGAATTACCGCGACCTGCTGATCATCACCGGGCGCTACCCGGGCATGAAGTCGCAAGGGCTGGTCCCGGTGTCAGACGGCGCCGGCGTGGTCGCTGAGGTGGGCCCGGGTGTGACGCGCTTCGCCACGGGCGACCGCGTCACAGGCTGCTTCTTCGAGACCTGGCTCAGCGGCCCGATGCTGCCAGCCCACTACAACCATGCCCTCGGTGGGTCGGTGCCTGGCGTACTGGCTGAGTACCGCGTGTTCCCCGCCGAGGCGCTCGTGGCGACGCCTGCGCATCTGAGCGATGAAGAGGCGTCCGCCCTGCCCTGCGCTGCGCTCACCGCCTGGAATGGGCTGTTCGAGGGCAAGCCGGTCACACCGGGCGAAACGGTGCTGGTGCTGGGCACGGGCGGGGTGTCGATGTTTGCCCTGCAATTTGCCAAGGCGGCCGGCGCCGTGGTGATTGCCACGTCGTCGAGCGATGTCAAATTGGCCCAAGCGAAGGCGCTCGGTGCCGACCACCTGATCAACTACAAGACACATCCCGACTGGGACCAGAAGGTGCGCGAGATCACCGGCGGCGTGGGGGTCGACCACGTGGTGGAGGTGGGTGGGCCAGGCACATTGCAGCGCTCCATCTCGGCGGCGCGTCACGGTGGCTATGTTCACCTGATCGGCGTGCTCACCGGCGGCGAGATCAACCCACTGCCCATCCTGTTCAACACGACGAACGTGCGTGGCGTGTTTGTCGGCTCGCGCGACATGTTCGAGTCGATGAACCGCCTGGTGAATGCGCGCAAGATCAAGCCGGTCATCGACCGGGTGTTTGCCTTTGGTGATTCACGCGAGGCGTTGCGGCACCTGGAGGGCGCGACGCATTTCGGCAAGGTTGTCATCCGCATCGAGTGATGCAGATGGACTGACCACATCACATCAAAAAGCCGGGCATTCGGGGTTTCCCGAATGCCCGGCTTTTGTTTGTGCAGGCCCGTAGTTCAGTTCGCCGACTTCGACACCGCGGACTTCGCCTTGATCGCGGTCGAGAAGCACTTCTCGGAGCGGACGCGGTGGTACACCAGGCTGTCTTCGATCGAACGCAGCACCATCTTTTTCGGCGCCATGTTGACGATCTCGTCCTTCAGGGACTTGCCATCCGGGAATTCCACGACCAGCGTGCCGTCCCAGACGTACCACTTGGAGCTGATGGCCGCCGAGACCTTGGAGCACTTGTTGTCCTCGAACTCGGTGTAGGTGTAGGTGCCGTCGGCGTTGAAGACTTCCTTGCTCGGCACGGCCTCGTAGTCGGCGCTGTCCGGCGGGTTGACCCAGGTTCCGACGAGCATTGCCGACAAGGCCGCATCGTCTTTCTTCGCGGGCGTTGCCGCCTGCGCGGGTTGAGCACTCAGAGCCCCGGCTGCTACGCATGCCATTGCCAGTTTTGTCATCACGGTGGTTCCTTATGAAGTGGAAGAAGGGCCTAGCAGTCGAGCCGTTGGCATGTTGGGGCCGGTGGTGGCGTAGAAGCAAGTCGCCGCCAGGCAACAGTCCTTACAGATTACCGAATTTCGACCCTGATGGTACGCAGAACGGTGCCTATTGGATGCACTGGGGGCTTCGATCAGACCAAGCCGTGCGCCGCGAACGCCTCCCGCCGGGCAGCCAGCTTGCGGTCGAAACGCCAGCTCGCATGGGCCGGACTGGTGGACGGAAGCCGAATCACAGTGACCCCCAGCGCCTGGATCAGACGCCGAGCGCGCGCCGACTCGCCGCCGTTGTGCGCGATGGCCCGCAGGCCGGGGGCGCGCCGGGTCAGGCTGGCCAGGTCATTGAACGCCGCGTCGCGGATCGCGCTGTCCAGGCTGCCTGCACGCCGGCAACGGGCATAGACATCCCACAGCCCCAAACCGCGGGCGAGTGCTTCGGCCAGCCGCTGTTCGTAGGGCAACCCGACCAGATCAATACCCCAGAGGGCCGACAGCAAGGGCCAGAACTGGTTGCGCGGGTGCGCGTAGTACTGCTGCGCACGCAGCGACGCCACACCCGGAAAGCTGCCGAGCACCACCAGCCGCGTGTCGTGCGCGACCACCGGCGGCAGGCTGTCGAGCAGGGGAAGAGCTGGCGCGGCTACAAGCGGCGACTTGCATGCCACCGAGGCCTGCCGCTTCATGTGTCGCCGGGCTGGCTCGGCGCCCGCCCGAGCTTCGGCAGCGCGACGCAGGCATTGGCCATCGCGGCCTCGGCCACCTCGGCGAGGCTGATGCCGCGCAGTGCGGCCAGCGTCTGGGCGATGCGCGGCAACTGCGCGGGCTCGTTGGGCACCGCCGCATCGGGGTCGGATTGGCGTTGAGCCGCCGTGCGGTACAGCCACTGCGGCGGAATGTCCGGCGCATCGGTTTCCAGCACGAGGGCCTGCAACGGCAGGGTCTGGGCAAGGCGTCGCAACTGCAGCGCGCGCTCGAAGGTCATCGCGCCGCCGAACCCCAGCTTGAAGCCCAGCGCGATGAAGGCCAACGCCTGCTGCTCGCTGCCATTGAAGGCATGCGCGATACCGCCCGGCACCGGCGTGCGGCGCAGGTGCTTCAGCAGCGTGTCTGCCGAGCGGCGCACATGCAGGATCGCTGGGAGCTGGAACTCGCGCGCAAGACCCAGCTGAGCTTCATAGAACCGCTCCTGACGTGCGCGGTCGGTGCCTGGCACGAAATGGTCGAGGCCGATCTCGCCGACCGCGACCAGCCGTGGATCGTGTCGGTGGGCCTCGAGCGCTGCGGCCAGCCGATCGATGTCAGCGTCGACCGCGCGACCGACATACAGCGGATGGATACCGAGTGCGTAGGTCAGGTCGTTCGCATGTGCCAGATCGCGCACGGCGTCGAAGTTTGCCCGCTCAACCGCGGGTACCACCATCTGCACCACGCCTGCCGCCCGGGCCCGCACCACCACCGCGTCGGAATGGCCGCCGAACTCGGGGGCGTCCAGGTGGCAATGGGTGTCGACCCAGCGCATGCGCCGATGCCGCGGTCAGGGCACCAGCCGGCCCAACTTCAGGCGCAGCACCCGGTCGCAACGCGCGGCGAGCGCCTCGTCGTGCGTGACCAGAACGAAGGCCATCTGCCGGCTGCGAGCCAGCGACAGCATCAGATCGAAGACGCCATCGGCGGTTTCACGGTCGAGGTTGCCCGTGGGCTCGTCGGCCAGCACGCAGGCGGGCTGCCCCGCCAACGAGCGTGCGATGGCCACGCGCTGGCGTTCGCCACCGGACAGCTGCGCGGGCCGATGGCCGATGCGGTGTCCAAGCCCCACTTGCTGCAGCACCGCCTCCGCGGAGGCACGGGCCTCGGCTTGCGCCAGCCGCCGAATGCGCAGTGGCATCGCGACGTTGTCGAGCGCAGTGAACTCCGGCAGCAGGTGATGAAACTGGTAGACGAAACCCAGATGCCGGTTGCGCCAGACGCCCTGCTCCTGCGGGTTCATCTTTTGCAGATCGCGCCCCATCAGCGTGACCTCGCCCTGCGTGGGCGCATCCAGCCCGCCCATCAGGTGCAGCAGCGTGCTCTTGCCCGAACCCGATGCACCGACGATCGCCACCGTCTCGCCCGCCGCGATCTCGAGATCGATGCCCTGCAGCACGTTCACATCGAGCGCGCCTTCATGAAACCGCTTGCGCAGTCCAACCGCGCGAATCACTTTGCCGGCGTGCGGCATGGCGTCACTCATAGCGCAGTGCCTCCGCTGGCTGCACGCGGCTCGCGCGCCAGCTCGGGTAGATCGTGGCCACGAAAGCGAGCGCCAGCGAGATCAGCACGATCGGCACGATGTCGCTGCTCTGCGGATCGCTCGGCATGTGGCTGATCAGGTAGACGCTGCTGGGCAGGAAGCTGGTGTGCAGTGCACGCTCGATCGCCGGCACGATGACGTCGATGTTGTAGGCGACACCCAGACCCAGCACCATGCCGCCCAGCGTGCCCATCACCCCCGAGGCCGCGCCCTGCACCATGAAGATCCCCATGATCGAGCGCGGACTCGCGCCCAGCGTGCGCAGGATGGCGATGTCGGCCTGCTTGTCGGTCACCGTCATGACCAGCGTGCTGACAAGGTTGAAAGCTGCCACCGCGACGATCAGCGTCAGGATGATGAACATCAGCCGCTTCTCGATCTGCACCGCCTGGAACCAGTTGCGGTTGGTGCGCGTCCAGTCATTCACTCGCACCGTGGAGCCGAGGCGCACCTGGAGCTCATCACCCACCTCGCGCGCCTGTTGCGCATCCTTCAGGCGCAGCTGAACCCCGGTCGGGCCCGCAACGCGGAACAGCCGCGCGGCATCGTCTACGTGCATCAACGCGAGGCCGCTGTCGTATTCGAAGTGGCCCGCATTGAAGGTGCCCACCAGCGTCAGCTGTTTGAGCCGCGGCACCACACCGGCCGGCGTGACCTGCCCGCCGGGCGCGACGATGGTCACCTTGTCGCCCACCTCCACACCCAGACTGCGGGCCAGCTCGCCCCCGAGCACGATGCACCAGCAGCCGGGCACCAACGGGGCCAGCGTGGTGTCACGCAGCTGCGCCGCAAGATCGGTGACGGTGGCCTCCTCCGCAGGTGAGATGCCCCGCACGATGGCACCACGCATGTCATCACCACGCGCGATCAGCGCCTGCGCGGCGATGAACGGCGATGCGCCGATCACCTGGGGGTTCAAGCGAGCCTGTGCCGCGGTGGCCTGCCATTCCGACAAAGCCTCACCGCGCGACTGGTAGATCTCGACATGCGAGACCACCAAGAGCATCCGGTCACGCACCTCTTTCTGGAAGCCGTTCATCACCGACAGCACGATGATCAGCGCCGCCACGCCAAGCGCGATGCCCAGCATCGACACGCCCGAAATAAAGGAGATGAAGCCGTTGCGCCGACCGCTGCGCCCCGCGCGGGTGTAGCGCCAGCCAATCTGGAGTTCGTAGGGGATTTGCATTGCGGGCGCATGCTACACGGCACGGTTGATTGCATGGCGATGCAGCGCGCCGGCGGTTGCTTCTGCGAAGGGCTTATGTCCTGTGGGAGACCGCGCCGGGTCTCGGCCCGGCTGCCGAGTAACTTTCATTTGCGGGCCCAAATGAAAGTCACCAAAGCAAAGGGCCCGAACACCAGCCATTTGATCGGCTCGCTTCGGCTACACGCCTACTTCAGAGGCTCTGGCTCGAGAACATTCTCCGAACTACTGCCACGGTTACCTCGCTCAGGTTCAAACATGCGGTCTCGCGACGCCTCGACCCTTCGGGTCCTCGGTGTGGCTTCTTGTGCCAGAGCTTTGGCAGTCCACCTGTAGCCGGAGCGTGCTCACCAAATGGCTGGTGTTCGGGCCCTCTTTTTTGGTTACTTTTTTCTGGGCCAGCAGAAAAAAGTGACTCGCCCGCCGGGGCGAACACCCGGCGCGGTGCCTGCCAGGCAAACACACATGTCAATCGGCCCAGTTCACCCAGCCCTGCCAGGCGGTCAGAAGCACGATGCCGCCGAACACGATGCGGTACCAGGCGAAGACGACGAAATCGTGGGTGGACACGAAGCGGATCAGCCAGCGGATGCACAGCAGTGCGCTGAAGAACGCGAACACGAGGCCGACCGCGAACATCGGCAGATCGCTGACGTGCAAGGCCTCGCGCTGCTTCCACAGCGCATACGCTCCAGCGCCCATCAGCGTCGGGATGCCGAGGAAGAAGCTGAATTCGGTGGCGGCCTTGCGCGAGAAGCCCAGCACCATGCCGCCGATGATGGTGGCCCCCGAACGGCTGGTGCCCGGGATCAAAGCCAGGCATTGCAGCAGCCCGACCTTCAGCGCATCCATCGGCCCCATGTCATCGACCGTCTGGACCCGTGCGCGCCGCGTGCCTTCGGTGTCCGCAGCACCGTACAAGCGCTTCTGCCGCGCTTCGACCCACAGGATGATGACGCCGCCGACGATGAACGCCATCGCCACCGGTACGGGGTGAAACAGATGCTCCTTCACCGCCTTGCCGAAGGCCAGGCCCATCACCACCGCCGGAATGAAGGCGATCAGCACGTTGAGGGCGAACCGCCGAGCGACCGGATCGCTGCCCAGGCCGCTGACGGTGGCCTGCAGGCGCACCCGGTACTGCCAGATGACGGCGAACATCGCACCGGTCTGGATCGCGATGTCGAACACCTTGGCGGTTTCGCCGGTGAAGTCGAGCAGCGAACCGGCGAGGATCAGGTGGCCGGTGCTGGAGATGGGCAGGAACTCCGTCAGCCCTTCGACGATGCCCATCAGGGCGGCTTTGAGCAGCAGGGTGAAGTCCAAGTGGCAATCCGGTGTCGTGCTGGTTCGATGATAAGAGGGCGGTATGACGCTCAGCAGCGCACCGCCCTGTCCGCCGCGCGCTCGGCATCACGCACGATGCGCGCCAGACGGTCGGCGAGCTTCTCGGTCGTCAATTTCTCGCGCAATCGCTCGACCATCAGCGGCAAGCTGAACGGGCTGGGTGCTTTCAAGTGGACGCGCTCGATGGCCAGAGCCGCCATGCGGCTCAGGGTCGTGCGCAAACGACCGACGTCCAACTCCTGACTCAGCACCTCGGCCTGGGCCTGAGTCAGCAGCAGATTGCCAGCGTCGTACTTCTTGAACACCTCGAAGAACAGGCTGCTCGAAGCCTGCAGTTGCCGGGTGCTCTTCGGCGCACCGGGATAGCCGGTGAACACCAGGCCCGCCACGCGCGCGATCTCACGAAAGCGCCGCTGTGCGAGCTCGCCACTGTTCAGGCTGTGCAGCACGTCGGGCAACAGATCGGCCGCGTCGAGCAAGCGACCATCGAACAGCGGTGCGAGGTCCACCGGCTCGGCGCTGAGCAATTCGAAGCCGTAGTCATTGACGCTGACGCTGAAGGTGTTGGGCTTGGCGCGCGCCAGCCGCCACGCGAGTAGGCTCGCCAGCCCCAGATGCACGTTGCGGCCCGCGAACGGGTACAGATACACATGGTGGCCCTCGCGGGAAGTGAACACCTCGACCAACAAGGTGTCGGGTGTCGGCAGCCTAGATAAGCGCGCTTGCGTCTGCAGCATGGGCAAGGCCGCGCGCATCTCGGGCTCGTTCACCATCCGACGGTCCTCCGCTTTCGCAGCCACTGCCAACAGTTCGAGCACCGCATCGGCCAGTTCGCTGGAGAGCGGCATCTTGCCGCCAGCCCAGCTCGGCACCACGCCCTTATTCTTCGTGGCGCGCTGCACATAGGCGGTCATGTCCTGCGTGCGCAGATACTCGAGCACACGGCCCGCAAACACGAAGCAGTCTCCCTTGCGCAGCCGGGCAATGAAGCCCTCCTCGATGCTGCCGATGGTGCCGCCGCTCAGGTACTTCACCTGCATCGAGGCATCGCTGACGATGGTGCCGATGGCCAGCCGGTGACGCTTGGCAATGCCACGGTCCGGCACGCGAAAGACACCGTCGATGTTCTGCACTCGGTGGTACTCCGGATAGGCGGCGAGGCTGCCCGCGGCACCTTCGACGAAGCCGAGCGCCCACTGGAACTCGTCGCGGGTCAAGTCTCGGTAGGCCGGTGCAGAACACACTTCTTCGAACATCGCGTCGGCGGCAAAACCACCACCGAGGGCCACCGTCACCAGGTGCTGCACCAGCACGTCGAGCGGCTTGTCGGGCGACGCGCGCTTTTCGATGCGCCCGGCCAGCGCGGCGCGGCGCGCGGCGGCCGCTTCGACCAGCTCGAGTGTGTTCGTCGGCACCAGCGTCACACGGCTCGGGCGCCCGGGCGCATGGCCACTGCGGCCGGCGCGTTGCAGCAGGCGCGCCACACCCTTGGCGCTGCCGATCTGCAACACGCGCTCGACCGGCAGGAAGTCGACACCGAGGTCCAACGACGAGGTGCAGACCACGGCCTTCAGCTGCCCCTGCTTCAACCCGGCTTCGACCCATTCGCGCACCGTCTTGTCGAGGGAACCGTGGTGCAGCGCCACGATACCGGCCCAGTCGGGCCGTTCGCGCAACAGCAGCTGGTACCAGATCTCGGCCTGCGATCGGGTGTTGGTGAAGACGAGCGTCGTGGCTGCGCTGTCGATCTCGGCGATCACAGGCTGCAGCATCTGCGCGCCGAGGTGGCCACCCCAAGAGAAGCGGCCGGGGTTCTCGGGCAGCAGGGTGTCGATCAGCAGTGTCTTGTCAATGCGGCCCTGCACCGTGAGGCCTTGATCGTCGTTTTCCGCGCGGCCACCGAGCAGCACCCGCTTGGCATCATCCAGATTGCCCAGCGTGGCACTCAGCCCCCACACCACCAGCGCCGGGTTCCAGCGTTTGAGCCGCGCCAGCGCCAGCTGCACCTGCACACCGCGCTTGTTGCCCATCAGCTCGTGCCATTCGTCCACGATCACCGTGTGCACGCCGGCCAGTTCCCTGGCCGCATGCTCGCGGGCGAGCAGGAGACACAGCGATTCGGGCGTGGTGACCAACGCTGTCGGCAGGCGCCGGTCCTGTCGCGCACGCTCGGCCGATGCGGTGTCGCCGGTGCGTTGGCCGATGCTCCAATGCGGCGCCAAGTCGGACAACGGCAGCTGCAGCGCGTGGGTGGTGTCGGCGGCCAGCGCACGCATCGGCGTCAACCAGAGCACACCGAGCGGTGGGGCCGACGCCGGGCTGGACGCACCGAGTGACAGGCCGCGCAGCAGCGCGCCGAACCAGACCGCGTAGGTCTTGCCGCTGCCCGTGGTTGCATGCAGCAGACCACTGCGGCCGGCGACCATCGCCGCCCAGACCTCACGCTGGAACTCGAAGGGCTGCCAGCCGCGCGCGGCGAACCAATCGTCGGCCAAGGGAGCCCCGCGCGCTGGCACAGCACGCCGCTTGGGCGACGTACTCACCGCCTCACACCACCCCGGCCGTCACGATCCAGCCTTCCAGCGGATCGGCATCCGCCGGTCGGCCGTGGTCCGGCTGCGTGCGTGCCCAGGCGGCTTGCAACAGACACAGCACGGCATCGAGCCGGTCGCCGCTGGCATCAGCGACGAGTGCATCTCGCTGCGCATGGCTCAGGCGCAAGCGCAGGCCCAATGGCGTGCGGCCCTGCTCGAGCGCATCGACCAGGTCTTTGCGGGCGATCAGTCGCTCAGGCGTCTGCTTCGCCTTGTCATCGCTCTTGTAGGAACGGTGGCCCACCACCGCGCGCGCCAGCAGCCCCGGATACCCCTCGACCGCCACTCGCCGCTGGTCACCGGGATGCAGGCCCGGCAGGTGCACACCGGCCTCGATCAGCAGGGGCACGCCCGCATGCAGCATGAAAGCCACGGGTGGGTTGACCCACTTCATCGACGGCGACGACCCCGCGGGCCCATCGCAACCCCGGTGTGCGAACTTGTGCCCAACCGGTCGGGCGTTGCAGAACGCCGCAAAGGTGTCGCGGATCTGCTCCCGCGACAGCGCAGCGTAGTGCCGCATCAGCGACAACCAGCCGGTGGGCCAGCCCAGGGTCTCGATCAGTTCGCGCGGCAGTCCGAACGGCAGGTCGAAGGCGCCCACCCAATCGCCCGGCGCCTGCAGCCAGGCGATGAAGTCGTCGAAGCTGCTGTGGGACTGAATGCCCTCCAACCGAACGCTCTGGCCGTCGAACCGCCCGAGCGCAACAACGATGGGCTTGCGCTTCGAAGGCCGGCTCGTGAAGTCGACCCCGACCACTGGGCCGGGACCCGCCACCGAGGCGCCAGCTGGCGTCGGCTGTGGCGCCTGTGCCGGCGGCGCTTGAAGTTTGATGCGTCGCAACATCCGGTGTGGGGTGTGAAGCTGAAATGCCCGCCGAAGAACCTGTCTCTGCAAGCAGACGGGTCGACATCATGACCCCCTCTGAAACGCAGTGCGTGGGTTGGACTCGGGACCGCCAACGAAAAACGGGCTGCCCGAATGGAGCAGCCCGCTTGTTCTTCCACTTGCCGATGGCTTTGCAGCGCCGTCTTGCGGCGCGGCCCAGCCACCTCGCCTGTGATCGATCAGGGAATCAAGACCGCACGGCCCTTGATCTTGCCGTGGTGCAGATCGAGAAGCGCTTGGTTCGCATCCTTGAGCTTGTACTCGCGCGTGGCCAGATGCACCAGACCGCGATCAGCCAGCGCCATCAGTTCGACCAGTTCCGGATAAGTACCAACCAGGCAACCGACGATGTTCTTTTCCGCGGTGATCAGGTCCAGCGCCGGAATGTCGATCTTGCCGCCGTAGCCGACGATGTAGTAGCTGCCGGCAGTGCTCGTCATTGCCAAACCCTTGGCAATGGCATCGCCCTCACCAACGAAGTCGATCACGGCCTGGGCGCCCTTGCCGCCGGTCAGTGCCATAACTTGATCCACTTCGGTGCCGTCGGCCTTGACCAGGTGATGCGCACCGCATTCCTTGGCAAGTTGCAGGGCCATGTCGCCACGGTCGACGACGATGATTTCAGCAGCGCACAGCGCGGCCAGCACCTGGATGCCGATGTGGCCCAGACCGCCGGCGCCGATCACCACGGCGTACTCGCCTGGCAGCAGGTGGCGCGAAGCCTTCTTGGCTGCGCGATAGGCGGTCAGACCGGCGTCGGTGTAAGGTGCAACGTCCTTTGGAGACAGGCTCTTCGGCAGCTTGATCAGCGAGCGCTGACCCGTGCGCAGGTATTCGGCGTAGCCGCCATTGGCGTTGATGCCAGGGAAGCTGCTTTCTTCGGCTTGCATGTCAGCGCCGCGACGGCAAGCCAGGCAGTGACCGCTGGTCACCAGCGGGTGGCAAATGACTGCATCGCCGACCTTGACGCCGGTCACAGCAGAGCCGATGGCTTCGACCCAGCCTGCATTCTCATGGCCCATGATGTAAGGCAGCTTGACATCAACCTTGCTGCGCCAGATGCCTTCGACCACATGCAGGTCGGTACGGCACACGCCAGCACCGCCGATGCGCACGATGACGTCGGTGGGGTTTTCAATCTTCGGGTCGGGCACGTCTTCGTAGTTCACGAAGGAGTCGCCGGTCAGCGTCTCGTTGTACTGGTGCAGTACCGCAGCTTTCATGTGGGGTCCTCAGGTAGCTTATGGGAGCTAAGCAGTGTACTGCTCCGCGCGGGGTCGATGCAACCGCGGGATAGCGATCAGGTCTCCGCCTTTGACATCCCCTTGACACAGTTGATCGCGTCCTCGAACGACCACG
The DNA here is from genome assembly GCA_001464195.1 of Burkholderiales bacterium Ga0077547. GTDB lineage: Bacteria > Pseudomonadota > Gammaproteobacteria > Burkholderiales > Burkholderiaceae_C > PBB1. Next base: position 28,793 of record LNEY01000028.1, on the reverse strand, counting down.
ACAGGGTGGCTGGGAACCTCGAATACTCTTGCCGCAGACGCGCCGGTTGTGTTACGGTCGCGACCCTCTTTTCACCTAAACCTTGGAGATACGATGGTCACTCAGTTGGTCCTACTTACCCGCCGCGCAGACATGAGCTTCGAACAGTTCAGCACCTATTGGAAGAACGTGCACGCGCCTATCGGCGGGAAGATGCCTGAAGTCATCAAGTACGTGCAATACCACGGCGGCGTGGCACCAGCCAACGGCGCACCGGCGTATGACGGCGTCGCCCTGCTTCAGTTCGCCGACATGGGCGCACTGCAACGCTCATGGGGGAGCCCTGAAGGCCAAGCAACTGCTGCCGACATCCCGAACTTCCTCGATGGCTCGAAGATCGTGATGCTGTTCAACGAAGAGCACCGGGTCGTCTGACCTGATCTCTGACCGTCGACGCGGGGTCACCCGCGCCGACGGCGGGCTGAGCCACTCGGATCAGCCCGCCCCCGGTTCCGCTTGCTCCTGAAGAAGGTACTGGCGGGCGCGATGTACCTTCCTCAGAAGTGCATGGTCGCGGCACCGACGCCGCCGGAAAAGCTGCACGGGATCTGCCAAGAACGCTACGCAGACAGCCAACGATGAGCGAACGCTGTTGCGCCGGTGGTTCGAGTCGCGTGCGATGCGTACGCTGAAAATCAGCGGCATGGACAGCACACCCAATTCGTCATCAGCTCAGCTCTTCGGGCTCACCGACGCCAAGCGCAGATCGATCCGCCGCTGGGTTTTCGGTGGCATGACACTTCTGATGCTGATGGGCGTGGGCATCGGCTTCGTTCCGTACTACGCCGCCTCACGCGAGATGCAGCGCTTTTGCGCTTCGCTGGCGGCCGGGTCGCCGTTGGCAGACGCACAAGCCCAGGCTGCCGCACGCGGCTACGACGTGGTGCCGGACGGCGAAGGACGCATGCTGTTGAAACTGCCGCAACTCGCACCGCAGGTTCCGAGCAAGCGCGGCTGCGAACTTCGTGTGGGGCCCACGGGAATGGTGGTGTCATCGGCCTACAGCGATTCGCTTTGATATCCGTTGGCGCGTGAGCTCAGCGAACTAAAGAACGCGTCCAGCGATTCAATCCAGCGCACTTTCTGCGCCGAAGTCGCAAAGCTCGCCTCAAAGCTGTTGCGCGCCAGGGTGTAGGCGTGGGCTGCCGTCAGCGATGGCAGCGCTTCGAAGGTCTCCAGGAAGTTCTGGTTCATGTAGCCACCAAAGTACGCCGGATCGTCGGAATTGACCGTCACGCACAGGCCCAGTTCGAGCAGCCGCGCCAGGTTGTGCTGCGACAGCGTGTCGAACACGCGCAGCTTCACGTTCGACAACGGACACACCGTCAGCGGCACACGTTCGGCAGCCAGGCGGGCGACCAAGGCAGGGTCTTCGACACAGCGCACACCATGGTCGATGCGCTCGACCCTCAGCACATCGAGCGCGCTCCAGATGTAGGCCGGCGGGCCCTCCTCGCCCGCGTGTGCAACCACACGCAGCCCGAGCTCGCGGCAGCGCGCAAACACCCGGGCGAACTTCTCTGGCGGGTGACCACGCTCACTGCTGTCCAGGCCGATGCCGATGAGCCGATCGCGGTGCTTTTCGATCGACGGCCCCGCTTGCGTCAAGGTGTCGAACGCGGCTTCTTCGCTCAGGTGCCGCAAGAAGCACAGGATCAGCAAGGACGTGATACCGAACTCGGCCTCCGCGGCCTCGCAGGCACGCGCCAGACCATTGATCACCACCTCGATCGGTACACCCCGCTCTGTGTGCGTCTGTGGGTCGAAGAACAGCTCGGCGTGCAGCACGTGGTCGGCCGCGGCGCGGCGAAAATAGGCCATCGCCATGTCGAAGAAATCGGCCTCGTGCAGCAGCACCGAGGCGCCGGCGTAATAGATGTCGAGGAAGCTCTGCAGGTCGCTGAAGGCATAGGCGGCGCGCAGTGCCTCGACGCTGTCATAGGCCAGTGACACGCGGTTTCGTGCGGCCAGCGCAAAGATCAGCTCGGGTTCCAGCGAGCCTTCGATGTGGATGTGCAGTTCCGCCTTCGGCATCTGGCGCAGCAGCGTGGGGAGACGATCGACTGGGATAGCGCTGAGGCCAGCGGGCGGGGTCAGGCTCATGGTCTTCCTTTCATTGGCATCAGGCGCGTTGGCGGACAGGTTGGCTCGCAGCGCGAGGCGGTGCGTCATGCGGTAGGGTCCGGGTGCGCGGCCACAGCGCCGTTCAACGGTCAGCGTAGCAGGTCGATGACCCACCCACGCCGCCTGAAAATTCACCTAGCTTTACACAGGACAGGGAACGGGCGGACTGCACGCAGGTCTATGCTTGCAGCCGTGTCATCCGGCAAACAAAGGAAGCGATCATGAAGACCTTGACACGTGGCTGCGTCTCGGCTCTTGCGGCGGTCTTGCTGGCAGTCACTTTGGCGCCAGCGGATGCCCAGGCCTACAGGCGAGGTGGTCACCGAGGCGGTCACGGCCCGGGCTGGGGTGCGGTGGGCATCGGCCTGGGGTTGGGGGTGGGTCTGGGCTGGCTGGCCGGATCCCGTCATGGGTACAGCAGCTACAGCTATGGGCCGCCGGTGTATTCCAGCGTGATCGTTCCGGCCTACCCACCGAGCTACGTCTACGTGGATCCGCCATCGGTGGTGTACCGCGAGGTCCCTGCGCCCGTCTACCGCGAAGTGCCTCGCCAGGAACCGGTGGCGAAGTCTCCACCCGAACCCATCATCTACCCGCGCAACGGCCAGAACGCACAGCAGATCGAAGCCGACCGCCAGGATTGCAACCGCTGGGCGACCACCCAGCCCAGCGCCATGGCCGACAGCAGCGTGTTCAACCGTGCGACCGAAGCCTGCATGGATGCACGCGGCTACACGATGCGCTGAGCCTGTGGCGGCCGTCAGCGCCGCTGAATCTCACCGCCGGGCCAGCTCTCGCATCGTGACGAACTCCTCCGCGCCGGTCGGGTGGATCCCGATGGTGCGGTCCAGCTGGGCCTTGGTCAGCCCCCCCTGCAGCGCAGCCGCAAAGCCCTGGATCACCTCCCCGGCCTCGGCGCCGACCATGTGCATGCCCAGCACGCGGTCTGACGCATCGTCGACGACGATCTTCATCAACGTGCGCTCAGAGCTGCCGCTGAGCGTGTGCTGCAGTGGTTTGAAGTCGCTGCGGTAGATCCGCACCGGTCCACGCGCACGGGCGGCTTCTTCGCCCAGGCCCACCGTGCCGATATTGGGGTGGGTGAACACGGCGGTGGGCACCAGCGCGTAATCGATCGGTTGGCGCACCCCATCGCCGAACAGGTGGTCGACCAGCAACATGGCCTCGCCCAGGGCGATCGGCGTCAAGGCCATGTGGCCGACCAGGTCGCCCAGCGCGTGCACCGAGGGCACCACCGTCTGGAAATGCGCATCGACGGGCACCGTGCCGTTCGCATTCAGCGTGATGCCGAGCGCCTCCAGCCCCAGGCCGCGGGTGCGCGGGATGCGGCCGGTGGCGTGTAGCACCGCATCGGCCTCGATCACCGCAGCGTCGCCTGTGGCTTGCTTCAATCGCAGCATCTGTACGCCACCATGACGCTGCGCCTCGGCAATCGTGGACTGAAGATGCACCGTGATGCCCTTCTTGCGCATCTCGGCAGTGACGAAATCGGCCACCTCGTGGTCAAAGCCACGCAGCAGCCTGGGGCCACGGTGCACCAGAGTCACCTGCGCACCCAGACCGTTGAAGATCGATGCGAACTCGCACGCGATGTAGCCGCCACCGACGACCACCAATCGGCGCGGGAATGGATCGAGGTCGAACATGTCGTCCGACGTCAGCGCCCACTCGGCTCCCGGCCCATCGACCTTCTGTGGCTGGCCGCCTGTGGCGAGCAGGATGTGGCGTGCCGTGTAGTGCTTCACCTCCGAGTCCATGCCGCCAGAAACCGGTCGAACGGCCACCGTGTGCGGATCGACCACGCTCGCCCAGCCTTGCACCAGCGTGGCCCCGGCCGACTTCAGCAAGCCGTCGTAGATGCCGTTCAGCCGGTTGATCTCGGCAGCGCGGCGGGCCTTCAGAACAGCCCAATCGAAATGCGGCTTGACCGCTTGCCAGCCAAATCCGTGCGACTGCTCGAAGGCCTCGGCGTAGTGGGCCGCGTAGCTGTACAGCTTCTTGGGGATACAGCCGACGTTGACGCAGGTGCCGCCGAGCGCACCGCCTTCGACCACGATCACCCGGACGCCACGCTGCGCCGCGAAACGCCCTGCCCGTACGCCGCCGCTGCCGGCGCCGATCACCAGCAGGTCGCAGTCAAGGTTTGTCGTGGTGTTCTTGTCCGTCGTGTTCATCAGCAGGCTCTCCAGGTGGCATCAGCGCTTCGAGCGTCGCAAGTGTGTCGGCTTCGTGCAGCGACTTGTCATGGCGGATTCTCAGCATTCTGGGAAACCGCACCGCGATGCCGCTCTTGTGGCGGGTGCTGCGGCCGAGCCCCTCGAAGCCCAACTCGAACACCATCGTGGGCCGCACGCTGCGCACCGGGCCGAATTTTTCCAGCGTGGTCTGTCGGATCACGCGGTCGACCGCCTTGAACTCTTCGTCGCTCAAGCCGCCGTAGGCCTTGGCAAACGCGACCAGCTGCAAGCCGTCGGGCTGCGCCGGCTGGCGCGCCGCGATCGCCTCGACCACCGCCTGCGCCTCGGCCGCATCGCGCGGCGGGCGGTTCCACACGGCAAAGGTGTAGTCGGTGTAGACACTGGCACGCCGGCCATGACCGGCCTGCGCGTAGATCAGCACCGCGTCGGCGCTCAGCGGCTCGACCTTCCATTTCCACCAGGCGAGCACGGTCGAGCCAGATGCTGCATCGAGCTGCTTGCGGCGTCCGCTGCCGTACTTCGCATGGCGGTGCTTGAGCATGAATCCCTCGACACCGCGACCGCGCGATTGCGTGCGCAGCGCCGCGAGTTCGGGCCAGGTGCCATGCAACAGCGGAGACAGGCGCAGCGATGGTGCGTCGACCGCCAGCGCCTCCAGAGTGGCGCGCCGAAGATGCTGCGGTTGCTCGCGCAGATCGACACCGCCTTGCTCCAGCAGGTCGTAGGCCATGAAGGTCACCGGCACATCGGCGAGGATCTTCTTCGTCAGGTTCTTGCGACCGATCCGCTGCTGCAACTGGTTGAATGGCGCAGGACGATCGCTGCCTGAGGGCCAGACCAGAATCTCACCGTCGAGCACCGTGCCATCGGGCCAGCGCTGCGCCAGGGCCACGACTTCAGGGAAGCGCTCGGTGACAAGTTCCTCGCCGCGCGACCAGATCCAAACCTGCCCGGCCCGCCACACCACCTGTGCACGGATGCCGTCGTATTTCCACTCCACCAGCCAGTCGCTGGGTGGGCCCAGCACCGCATCGAAATCGCTGATTGCCGCGTCGACCGGGTGCGCCAAGAAGAACGGGTACGGCTGGCCCCCATCACGCCCCGGTTCGGCCTCATGCGACACCAGCCGCGCAAAGCTGGTGGCATCGGGTCGCGCGGTCTTGTCGGTGCTGCCCATCATCCGCTGGGCAATCACCTTGGCATCGAGCCCAGTCCACTCGGCCAGCGCACGCTGCACCAGCAGCCTGCTGACGCCGACACGAAAGCCGCCGCCGATCAGCTTGGTCAACAGGAACCGCTCGCCAGCATCGAGCTCGTCCCAGTACTGAGAGATGCGCACCGCCTGGGTCTCGGGTGTCTCGTCACGCAGCGGCAGCAGGCGCTCTTCAATCCAAACGGCGAGGCCGACATCACCGCGCCTCGCCGCTGGCGGCAACACACGAGCGATCGTCTCGGCCAGGTCGCCGACCGCCTGATAGCACTCCTCGAACAGCCAGTCATCGATGCCAGCGCGGGCGCAAGCCAACGCGCGCAGCACGCTGGTGGGCACGACCTGGCGTGGCTTGCCGCCAGCCAGAAAATACACAGCCCAGGCTGCATCAGCAGGATCGGCGATGGCGAAGTAGCGCTTCAGCGCCTCGACCTTGGCGGTGGTCGCCGTGCTGGCGTCGAGTTCGGCGAACAGCGCGGCGAATCGTCTCAACGCGGCACTCCGATCGGGTTGGCGGTAGGCGCGTCCGGCTCGTGGCCCTCAGCGACTGGCGCTGGCGTCGCCTCGGCACCCTCCTCGCGGCCGAACTCGGTGCGAAACGACCCCGCCTGCAATCCCTGCTGCTCCAGCCAGCGCACCATCACCGCTTCGTAGCCATGCGTCACGATGACGCGCTCAGCGCCCGTGGCCGCGATGGCGCGCTGCAAACCGGGCCAGTCGGCGTGGTCGCTCATGACGAAACCGCGGTCCACCGCACGGCGGCGGCGCGCGCCGCGCAGCTGCATCCAGCCGCTGGCAAAGGCGTCGCTGGCCTCGACGCCACCGACAGTGAAGGCACGCGCCCAACTACTGCCCTGCACCGACGGCGGACCGATCGCGATCGCACGCCGCAGACTCGCCTTGTCGCTCACCTCACTGAGCAACTGCGTGGCCGGCAGCCGCACGCCCTGCTCCCGGTAGGCACGGTTCAAGGGCTCAACCGCCGCATGCACGACGATGGGCCCGATGCGCTCGTCGAGCCCCGCCAGCAGCCGCTGCGCCTTGCCAAAGCTGTAGCCCATGAGCAAGCTGGCCCGGCCCGCGTCGGCGTTGACGCTCCACCAGGCATTGATGTCGGCATAGACCTCGCTCTGCGGCCGCCAGCGATAGATCGGCAGCCCGAAGGTGCTCTCGGTGATGAAACAGTCGCAGCGCACCGGCTCGAACGGGACGCAGGTGGGGTTGTGATCCGCTGGCGCCCCGCTGACAAAGTAGTCGCCAGACGCCACCCAGACCCGCCCGCCCTGCTCGATGCGCACCTGCGAGGAGCCCAGCACATGCCCGGCAGGGTGCAGGCTGACACGCACGCCTCGGTGCTCGATCACTTCGCCATAGGCCGCCGTCTGCAGTTCGATGGACCCGAGGCGTGATCGCAGCACGCCCGCCGACGCCGCCGACGCCAGGTAGTGCGCATGCCCCGTGCGGGCGTGATCGGCATGCGCATGGGTGATCACCGCGCGATCGACCGGCCGCCACGGGTCGATATAGAAATCGCCGGCCGGGCAGTACAGGCCCGCGGGTCGCTCGATGATCAGATCGGTGTCGGCAACAGCCATGTCCACGAGACTAGATCAATAGCGCCCCGTGGCCCCCGCGACCCTCAAATACACGTAGGAGACCCAGGCCACCGCGCCGCGTCGCAGCGCACCCAGCATGCCCGGGCGGTACTTCTGCGTCGGGTCGATTTCTTCGGACACCGCGATGGCGGCATTGAACTCGGCCGACAACTCGGCGTTGAACGCTGCATCTCGGACGATGACGTTGGCTTCAAGGTTCAGCAGCAGCGACAGCGGATCGATGTTCGAGCTGCCGACCGTCGCCCATTCGTCATCGATGACGGCAATCTTGGCATGCAGGTACGCGGGGGTGTATTCGTAGATGCGCACGCCATGTCCCAGCAGCTCGTCATAGAGCGCGCGTGCCGCCAGCCCAGCGATGCGGTAGTCGAGCTTGCCCTGCAGCAGCAGGCGTACCTGCACACCTCGCTTGGCCGCCTGACGCAGCGCGCGGCGGAACAGGCGGCCTGGGTAGAAGTATGGCGAGATCAGATCGACCCGTGTTCGTGCCGATCGGATCGCATCGATGTAGGCGCGCTCGATGGTGCGGCGCTGGCGCACGTTGTCGCGCAGCACGAAGGCCGCGTGCATGGGGTCCAGATCGCCCGGCGTCGCCTGCATGCCGCGCGGTCCGTTCAGCCGCAGGCGCTTGATCAGTCGGCGCACCCGGGCCAACGGCTCTGCACCGCGCGCGATGGCGAGCGCCTCGTCCTTGAAGGTACGGCCCACCCGCGCACGTGACCAGACGGCGATCGCCGCCTGATGGATCGGGCCGGTGATCGGGCCGCTCGCCTGCACCGCGAAGTCGAGGCGCGGTGCGTCGCTCCAGCCGTGGTTGAGGTCACAGCGGTCGTCCATCAGATTGATACCGCCCACGAAGCCGATCTCGGCATCGACCACGCACAGCTTCAGGTGCAGGCGTCGCAGCTGACCAGGTTGAAGCCAGTTCCACCAGCGATCGATCGGTCGGTACACAGCCACCTGCACACCACCGTCGCGCAGACGGTGCTGCAGGGCACTGACGCCCCCCAAGGTACCGAAACCGTCGATCACCACCTTGACCGCGATGCCGCGTTGTGCAGCGCGGATCAGTGCGTCGGCGACCCGGTCGGCAGCAGGATCATCGTGAAAGATGTAGGTCGCTACGCAGACCTCATGGCGCGCGGCCTCGATGGCACGAACCATCGCCGGGAACAGCGCATCGCCGCCCCGCAGCAGCGACACCTGGTTGCCGCCACTGAACACCGGCCGGGGCACTGCGCCCCACATCTGCTCGAGCGCGGAACGCTCGGCGCTGGCGCGTGCAGCAAAGTCGTCGGCGTTCGGCATCGGCCGATCAGATCAGTTTGAGCTCGACCACCAAAGGCAGGTGATCCGACATGCGGGCCCATGCCGGCCCGCGCGGCACCTGTGTGGCCGTGCAGCGCAAGCCGCGGGTGTAGACCCGATCCAGCGAAAAGAACGGCACCCGCGATGGGAAGGTGCGCAGCGGCGATTGACCCGCCACGCGCGCTGGCTCCAGGCCCATCTGACGGATGGGTGCGTCGAGCTTCTCGCCCCAGTCGTTGAAGTCGCCCGCCAGCACCAGATGTTCCCCCTCCGGCACGTGGGTGGCGATGAAGTCGGCAATGCGTTCCACCTGCCGCACCCGGCTGGCGTGCATCAGGCCGAGGTGAGCCACGATGGCGTGCACCACCGTGCCATTCCACTGCACCGGCACATGCAGCAAGCCCCGCTGCTCGAAACGGTGGTCTGACACATCGTGGTGCCGGATGTCACCGATCGGCCAGCGCGACAGCAATGCATTGCCATGCTCGCCATGGCGGGTGATTGCATTGGTGCGGTAGGCCACCGCATAGCCGTCAGGGGCCACATAGTCGGCCTGGGGCATCCGCGGCCAGCCGATGTGGGTGTCGGGGAACTGCAGCGCCTCGGCGCGGTTCGAGCTGCGCACCTCCTGCAGAAACACCAGATCGGCGTCCAGCGCTTCGATGCCCAGCGCCAGGTTGTGAATTTCAAGCCGCCGACGCGGGCCCACACCGCGCACGCCCTTGTGAATGTTGTACGTCGCCACGCGAAGCACGTCGCCCGGGTGCTTCGAGACGCCGGCGTGCAAGTGGTGAACGCCTTTCACGCCAAGACGAACCTGGGCAGTTGCAGCACCGCTTCGGCGTTCGATGGCGAGAAGCAGCGGTCGGCCGCCTCGCGCCACGGCAGCCATTCGCTGCGGAGGTGCTCGCGCGGGGCGAGCGTGATGGCGATATCGCGCGGCACCTGCAGGCCGAACACATGCTCGGTGTTGTGCGTCACTCCGGGCGCATAGCGGTGCCGCCACACCGGGTAGATCTCGTAGACGTTGCGCATGCGCCAGTCTCGCAGATGCGCGCGCGGCACGTCCACCGTCCCCACGACGATGCCGGTTTCTTCGGCCACCTCCCGGCGCGCGGTCAGTTCGAACGGCTCGTCCGGTGCATCCTTCGAGCCGGTCACGCTCTGCCAGTAGCCGGGACGATCCGCCCGCTCGAGCAGCAGCACGTCGAGATCGACGGTGTGGATCACGACCAGCACCGACTCGGGGATCTTCGGCGGGCGCGGCGTGTCCATCGGGGCCCTGGCGTCAGCGCGTAGCGTCTGGCAGCTCGATCTTCACCTGCAGCACCTCGAGGTCGCCCTGGCGCTCCACCTCGACCTTGATGTCGCTCGGGCCCACCGACACGTACTTCGAGATCACCGCCATCAGCTCGCGCTGCAAGTCGGGCAGGTACGCCGGGTCGCGGGTGCGGCCGTTGCGCTCGTGGGCCAGGATGATCTGCAACCGCTCCTTGGCGACGTTGGCGGTCTTGGTCTTTTCACCGAGAAAGAAGGACAGGAAACCCATCGCTCACTTCCCCCCGAACAAACGCTTGAAGAAGCTCGGCTTCACGGCATCGACAAAGCGCAGCGGGGTTTCCTCGCCCAGGAATCGCGTGACCACGTCCTTGTAGGCCTCGGAGACATCGGAGCCCTTGAGGTGGATCGCCGGCGTGCCCTGATTGGAGGCGTCGAGCACCGATTCGGATTCCGGGATCACGCCGATCATCCGCACGCGCAGGATGTCGTAGATGTCCTTCAGGCTGAGCATCTGGCCACCGACCACCCGGTTCGGGTTGTAGCGCGTGATCAGCAGGTGCTCCTTGATCGGCTCCTTCTTCTCGATCGCGCGGCGCGTCTTGCTGTGCAGCATGCCGAGGATACGGTCGGAGTCGCGCACCGAGGACACCTCGGGGTTGGTCACCACCAGCGCCTCGTCGGCGAAATGCATCGCCATCAGCGCACCGGTCTCGATGCCCGCAGGCGAATCGCAGACGATGAACTCGAAGTCCATGCCTGCCAGTTCTTCCAGCACCCGTTCGACACCTTCCTGCGTCAGCGCGTCCTTGTCGCGTGTCTGGGAGGCGGCCAGCACGAAGAGGTTGTCGCACATCTTGTCCTTGATCAGCGCCTGATTCAGCTTGGCCTCGCCGTGGATCACGTTGATCAGGTCGTACACCACGCGCCGCTCGCAGCCCATGATCAGATCGAGGTTGCGCAGACCGACGTCGAAATCGATGACAGCGGTCTTGTGTCCGCGCAGGGCAAGCCCCGAGGCAAAGCTGGCGCTGGTGGTGGTCTTGCCGACGCCTCCCTTGCCGGAGGTCACGACGATGATTCTGGCCATGGGTGGCAGTCCTTGTGGGTGTGATGTCGCCAAGGGCGAAACAAGAGGGTGGATGGGAAGGCGGGGAAACTGGGCAATCAGTTCAGCGGCTCGAACACCAGGCGCTCGCCGTCCAGGCGGATCTGCGCGGGCTTGCCGATGACGCTGTCGGGCAGCGGGTTGTCGGTGGTGCGGTAGGTGCCGGCGATCGAAATCAATTCGGGCTCCATGCAGGTGCTGAAGATGCGTGCATCGTTGTTGCCACGGGCCCCAGCAATCGCCTTGCCACGCAGCGGCGCATAGACGTGGATGCTGCCGTCGGCGATCACTTCGGCACCGAAATTCACCGCCGCCAGCACCACCAAGTCGCCGCCCCGCGCATACACCTGCTGACCGGAACGCAGCGGCTTGTCGATGATCACCGTGCTGCCAGCGGCGGGCTGCGCGGGCGCTGGCGCAGCCGCCACAGGCGCCGGAGCAGGCGGAGAAGCCGACACGGCCTGTGCTTGCGGCCCAGGAGCCGCTGCGGGCGCTGATGCGCGGGTTGCCGGTGGCAACGCCTCGGGCGCCTCGCCCAACCCGGCCTCGGCGGCAGCGGCCATCTGCTCGGGGGAGCCCCCGCGCACCGCAGCGGCCACCATCTTGAACTGCCGCAGCAGCGTGCCGAGCCGGGCGTAGTCGAGGGCGAGCGGATCGCCTTCGGCCTGGGCGATGTCGATCACGACCGGGTCGTGGTTGAACATCTCCGGCGTGTCGGCAAAGCGGGTGGTCAGCTCGCGTTCGATCGCCGCCATGTCGGTGGTCTTCAGTGCCACGACCACCAACGTCATCGACGCACTGCGCAACTCGAACACCGCCGGTGCGCGCTCCTTGCTGCGGGCCATGGCTGATTTAAGTGGCGTTCGGGGCTGCAGCCAGGGCGTTGCGCAGGCGGATGTGCAGCTCGCGCAATTGCTTCTCGTCGACCGCGCTCGGTGCGCCGGTCAGCAGGCACTGGGCGCGCTGCGTCTTCGGGAAGGCGATCACGTCGCGGATGCTCTCCGCCTTGGTCATCAGCGTGATCAGCCGATCGAGGCCGAAGGCCAAACCACCATGCGGGGGCGCGCCGTACTGCAGCGCATCGAGCAGGAAGCCGAACTTCAGCTGCGCTTCCTCGGGCCCGATCTTCAGCGCGCTGAAGACCTTGCTCTGCACCTCGGCGCGGTGGATACGCACCGATCCACCGCCCAGCTCCCAGCCGTTGAGCACCATGTCGTAGGCCTTGGCGATGCACTTGCCCGGGTCGCTGTCCATGTAGTCCTCGTGCCCGTCCTTGGGCGCGGTGAACGGGTGGTGCGTCGCGTTCCAGCGCTGGGCGTCGTCGTCGTACTCGAACATCGGGAAATCGACCACCCACAGTGGTGCCCAGACGTCCTCGAACAAGCCGTGCGCGCGACCGAAATCGCTGTGGCCGATCTTGATGCGCAGCGCGCCGATCGCGTCGTTGACGACCTTTTCCTTGTCGGCACCGAAGAACAGCAGGTCGCCCGTTTGCGCGCCGGTGCGCTCGAGGATCTTCGCCAGCGCCGCGTCGTGCAGGTTCTTGACGATCGGGCTTTGCAGGCCCTCGCGTCCCTTGCTCACGTCGTTGACCTTGATCCACGCCAGCCCCTTGGCGCCGTAGATCTTGACGAACTCGGTGTACGCATCGATCTCGCCACGGCTCAGTCCACCGCTGGCTTCGCCGCCGCGCGGCACACGCAGCGCGACCACGCGGCCACCCGGGGTGGTGGCCGGGGTGCTGAAGACCTTGAAATCCACATCGGCCATCACGTCGGTCAGTTCGGTGAACTCGAGCTTCACGCGCAAATCAGGCTTGTCTGACCCGTAGCGGTGCATGGCTTCGGCGTACTTCATCACCGGGTATTGCGGCAACTCCACACCGATGGCGTTCTTGAACACCGTGCGGATCATGCCCTCGAACATCGAGCGAATCTCTTCTTCGGTCAGGAAGCTGGTCTCGATGTCGATCTGCGTGAACTCGGGCTGGCGGTCGGCACGCAGGTCTTCGTCACGGAAGCACTTGGTGATCTGGTAGTACCGATCGAAGCCCGCCACCATCAGCAGCTGCTTGAACAGCTGCGGCGACTGCGGCAGCGCGAAGAACATGCCCTCGTTGACGCGGCTGGGCACCAGGTAATCGCGCGCGCCTTCGGGCGTGCTCTTGGTGAGCATCGGCGTCTCGATGTCGATGAAGCCGTTGGCGTCGAGGAACTTGCGCACCTCCATCGCGACGCGGTAGCGCAGGATCAGGTTCTTCTGCATCACCGGGCGGCGCAGGTCGAGCACGCGGTGGGTCAGGCGGGTTGTCTCAGAGAGGTTCTCGTCGTCCATCTGGAACGGCGGTGTGACGCTCGGGTTCAGCACCTCGAGGTCCAGGCACAGCACCTCGACCTTGCCGCTGGTCAGGTTCGCGTTCTCGGTACCGGCCGGGCGTGCGCGCACCTTACCAGTGACCTTCAGGCAGAACTCGTTGCGCACGCTCTCTGCGGTCTTGAACATCTCGGCGCGGTCAGGATCGCAGACCACCTGCACCAGGCCTTCGCGGTCGCGCAGGTCAATGAAGATCACGCCACCGTGGTCGCGGCGGCGGTGCGCCCAGCCCATCAGCGTCACCGTCTGGCCCAACAAGGTCTCGCTGACCAGGCCACAGTACGTCGTTCTCATCGTGTCACTCCAGAAACGGATTCGAGGTGTCGCTGCGTCGAGCTTTCGGGGGCAGGTTCACGGGTTCAGTGGAAGGCGCACCAGCGCCCGCTGCAAGTCAGTCGGATGGCGCGCGGACGCGCTCAGGCAGGTGGTTGTGGCGGTGGCAGCCGAGAGGCCTTCGTGACCGGGGGCGCGACGACCCCCATCGAGATCACGTACTTGAGCGCCTCGTCGACGCTCATCTCGAGCGCGATCACATCGGCGCGCGGCACCATCAGGAAAAAGCCCGAGGTCGGGTTCGGTGTGGTCGGCACATAAAGGCTGAGGTAATCGCCCGCCAGATGCACCCCCGCCTCGCCGCCCGGCTTGCCGGTGACGAAGGCAATCGTCCACGAGCCTGCGCGGGGGTACTGCACCAGCACCGCTTCGCGAAAGGCATTGCCGCTGCTTGAGAACAGCGTGTCCGACACCTGCTTCACCGAGCTGTAGATCGACTTGACGATCGGGATCTGGTTGAGCAGCCGGCTGCCCTGCGACAACCACCATTGCCCGACCATGTTGGTGGCAAACACGCCGGTGACCAACAGGCCCACCACCATCACGATCACCCCGAGCCCAGGAATCTGCTTGAGCGCCTCCAGCGACGCGTGCGCTGACTGCGGCAGCACGGCCTGCGAGGCACTCAGCAGCCAAGCAAAAAGCCCGTCGAGCACGCCCAGCACCGAGGTCAGCACCCACACGGTGATGGTCAGTGGCAGCCAGACCAGCAAGCCGGCGATCAGGTATTTCTTCAAGGGAGTCCCAGGGCTGAACCGTGTGATGCCGTCGGGCGGGGGTCAGTTCGACGAGGGCGCTGGCGCCGGTGCCGAGCCGCTGGCAGGTGCGCTGGGTGCCGATGCCGGCGCAGCCGGTGCAGCCGACTTGGCGCTTTCTGTCTTGCTGGTCGCGCCCTTCGAGGCGGGCGTCTCGGCGTGGCCTGCCAACGCGCCGCCGGAGGGCTTCCCGTCGCCGGATGGCTTGTCTGCAACCGGAGCGGCTTTGGCGCCGTCGCGGAAATCAGTGACGTACCAGCCCGAGCCTTTCAGTTGAAAGCCCGCGGCTGTCACCTGCTTCTGGAAGCTGTCGGCGCCACAGGCCGGACACACGCTCAGCAGCGGGTCGGAGACCTTCTGGAGCACGTCTTTCGCGTGGCCGCAGGCAGCGCATCGATAGGCATAGATGGGCATGGCTAAGCCTTTGATTAGAAAAGAAAAACCTCGAATTATACGGGGCGGGCTCAGCGGTACCCGAGGTGCAGCACCCATTGCACGACGACCACGCCGATCAGGAATCCGATCCCGGCGTAGCCGATGGCCTGCAGCAGCCGGTTGGTTCGGCGCTGCTCGGTCAGCAGCGCTTCCAGCGTCTTCTGGTCGGCCGATGGCTTGGGCTGCAGTGCCTGGTGCACCAGCCGAGGCAACTCGGGCAGCAGTTGCACGTAGCGCGGCGCCTCGTTCTTCAACCGGGCGACCAGACCACGCCAGCCGATCTGGTCGTTCATCCAGCGCTCCAGGAAAGGCTTGGCGGTGCTCCACAGGTCGAGCTCCGGGTCGAGCTGGCGACCCAGCCCTTCGATGTTCAGCAGCGTCTTCTGCAGCAGCACCAGCTGCGGCTGGATCTCGACGTTGAAGCGGCGCGAGGTCTGGAACAGCCGCAGCAGCACCTGACCCAGCGAGATGTCCTTCAGCGGTCGATCGAAGTGCGGCTCGCACACCGCGCGGATCGCGCCTTCGAGCTCGTTGACGCGCGTGTTCGCGGGCACCCAGCCGCTCTCGATGTGGAGTTCGGCCACGCGCTTGTAGTCGCGGCGGAAGAACGCGATGAAGTTCTGCGCCAGGTACTCCTTGTCGAATTCGGTCAGCGTGCCGACGATGCCGAAGTCGAGCGCGATGTAGCGGCCGAAGGTCGCAGGCGCCAGGCTCACCTGGATGTTGCCCGGGTGCATGTCGGCATGGAAGAAGCCGTCGCGGAACACCTGGGTGAAGAAGATCGTCACGCCGTCGCGGGCGAGCTTCGGGATGTCGACACCAGCGTCCTGCAACCGTTGAAGCTGACTGATGGGCACCCCGTGCATGCGCTCCATCACCAGCACGGTCTGCGTGCACAACTCCCAGTGCATCTCGGGCACCAGCACGAGGTTCAGGCCCTGCATGTTGCGCCGCAGCTGCGCCGCATTGGCTGCTTCGCGGATCAGGTCGAGCTCGTCGTGCAGGTGGTTGTCGAACTCGGCCACCACCTCGCGCGGCTTGAGCCGCTTGCCATCGGCCGACAGCCGCTCGACCCAGACCGCGATGGTGCGCATCAGCGCCAGGTCGTCGTCGATCACCGACAGCATGTTGGGGCGCAGCACCTTCACCGCCACCTCGCGCCCATCATTCAGCGTCGCGAAGTGCACCTGGGCGATCGACGCGCTGGCCACCGGCTCGCTCTCGAAACTGGCAAACACGTCCTCGATGCGACGCCCGAAGGCCTTCTCGATCAGCTGCCGTGCCAATGCCGGCGGAAATGGCGGCACGTTGTCCTGCAACTGCGCGAGCTCATCGGCGAGGTCAGGCGGGATCAGATCGCGCCGCGTGGACAGCACCTGCCCGAACTTCACGAAGATCGGGCCCAGCTTCTCCAGCGCCATCCGCAACCGCACGCCGCGCGGCGCATCGAGACGGCGGCTGGCCGTGATGATGCGCACCAGCACCCGCACCCAGCGCTGGCGAAAGTTCGACAAGGCCAGCTCGTCGAGGCCGTAGCGGTAGATCGTGAAGACGATGAACAGCAGCCGCGTGACGTGCCTCATCGCGGCGGCGACTCCGCGGACGTTGGCGCTGATGGCCGCCAGCGATCGGCGGCCGACCGCACCAAGGGGCGCAAAGCCTCGCGCAGCCCGGTAGCGACCGAGGATCCAACGCGCATCAGCTGCGCAGCCGGCCCGTCACCAAGAAGCCGGGCCAGGTCGTCCTGAACATCCCAGCGCACGTGCTCGATGAGCCAGCTCACGTCGGCGGCCAGGGCGGCGTCGCCCGCCACCTCGACCCGCGGGCGCTGGCCCGACAACGCTCCGCCGAGGCTCTGCACTGGATTCGATGCGTCGAGCGCCGCGACGAGGTCGGCGCCATCAGTGGCTTCGGGTTGCCATTCGAGCAGCCCGGCCGGGGTGATCGCGACCGTCCATTGCGACGGCAGCCACGACACCAGGGCCGGGAGATCGTGCAGTTGCAAACGGATGCACTTTCCTGCGTGTGGTTGCAAACGCTGCACGGCCATCGGTTCGGCCGACAGCACATGGTTCAACAGCAATACCAGGCGCGGCATCGCCATGGCTTTCAGGGACTGCGAAAACGCCGACATCATCGTGAGATTGTAGGCACCCGATGCGCGCGAACCACCCTGACGCGGGGGACAAACTGACATCTGCGTAGGACACAATGATTTGCTTGTCCGTCGGAACACCGCATCCGGCGGATCCGCCCCTTTTTCACCTGACCGATGTACGAAGATCGAACCTACAAGCGAACTTTCTACAGCGCGCCGCAATCGGTCACGTCGTTGGTGGCCGCATTTCTCGAGCCCACGATCATCATCGTGGCCTTCATCCTCGCCAACCTCTGGATGGACGAGCCCATCGCCCGGCCCCAGCTAACGGTGTGCCTGCTGGTGTTCGCACTGACCTTCCCGGGCCGCAACCGATTCCGTGACAGCCTGCTGGGCGCCTGCGTCGACATCTTCATTTCGTGGCTGGTGCTGCTCACCATACTGATGCTGTGCGCCTATGCCACGCGCAGCTTCAAGTACTTCGAAGAAGAGGTTCTGATGGCGTGGGCCATCGCTGCGCCACTGCTGCAATGCGCAGCGGTGTGGTGCGGCAAGAAGATCCTGCAGTTGCAGGCCTCACGTCCCGAGAGTCGCCGCAGTGCGATCGTCATCGGTGGCAGCGCGCTCGGCGTGAAGGTGGCCCGCGCGCTGTCGGGGCTCGAAGACCGAAACATCGATTTCCTCGGCTACTTCGATGACCGTGTCGACGATCGCCTGCACGAGAGCGCTGCAGCCAACAACCTCGGCGGGCTCAAGGACGTCGCGTCCTTCGTGCGGCAGCGCGGGGTCCATGAGGTGTTCATCACATTGCCGCTGGGCTCTCAGCCCCGCATCGTGGAACTGCTCGACCAACTGCAAGGCACCACTGCCTCTTTGTTCTTTGTGCCCGACGTGTTCGGCATCGGCATCATCCAGGGCCGGCTGCAGGACATGAACGGCGTGCCGGTGGTCGGTATCTGCGAGACCCCGTTCACCGGCACCAACGAACTGGTCAAGCGCGTCAGCGATGTGGTGCTGGCTTCGATCATCCTCGTGCTGATTGCCCCGGTGATGCTGGCCCTCGCGATCGGGGTAAAGCTCAGCTCACCCGGACCCATCGTCTTCAAGCAGCGCCGCAACGGGCTCGATGGCAACGAGATCATCGTCTACAAGTTCCGCTCTATGACCACCATGGACAATGGGCCCGTGGTGCTGCAAGCCAAGCCCAACGACCCCCGTCTGACTCCCTTCGGCGCGTTCATCCGCCGCACCTCGCTCGATGAACTGCCGCAATTCATCAACGTGTTGCAAGGCCGCATGAGCATCGTCGGTCCGCGACCGCACGCCGTGGCGCACAACGAGGAGTACCGCCAGTTGATCAAGGCCTACATGGTGCGCCACAAGGTCAAGCCCGGCATCACCGGATGGGCGCAGGTCAACGGGCACCGAGGCGAAACGGAAACCATCGAAAAGATGCAGGCCCGGGTGGAGTACGACCTCGAGTACCTGCGCAACTGGTCGCTGGCACTTGACTTGCAGATCATCATCCGCACCATCCGCGTGGCGTTCTTCAATTCCAACGCTTACTGACGTCGGCCCCTGCCCTGTTTCCTGCCGGACCTTCACCATGCCGAACCCACCCCAACGCAGTCCGCTGAACACCCTGCTCTGCCTGTTGACCGGCGCGTTGACCGCGGTCGGGTTCGGGGCCGCGCGTGCCGATGATCCCAACCCTTACTACATCGGCGGCAGTGCCTCGGTGGCGCACGACACCAACGTTTACCGGTTACCGAGTTCGACCGGAGACACCTCTTATTCCGTGGGGCTGCTGGGAGGCTTCGATCAGCAGATTGGCCGGCAGCGTTTGTATGCCAGCGGCACGTTGCAGGACACCCGCTTTCAAGACCTGAAAAAGCTCGACCACACCAACTACAGCCTGAATGCAGGTATCGACTGGGCCACCCTCTACAGCCTGTCCGGGACACTCAGCCACACCAGCAGCCAGAGCCTCTACAACTACGGCGGCAGCAACACCATCCAGTCGAATGCCAAAAACCTCGAGCGGCGCAACGAAACCGTCGCACGCCTTCGGTACGGCGGTGCCTCGTTGCTGTCGCTCGACACCAGCTTCACGCACCGCAAGCAGACCTACTCCGATCCGGCCTACAAGTTCAACGCCCTCGACCAGAACGCGGTCAGCGTCGGCCTGACCTACCGCCCGCGCTCATCGCTGACGCTGGGCACCGCGCTGCGCTACACCAAGGGCAATTACCAGCTCGAACGCGACTTCGACCGCAAGGACATCGACCTGACGGCCAACTGGATCCCCTCCGGCCGCAGCACCCTCTACGCCCGCCTGAGCTACGGCGAGCGCACCTCGCGCAATGGCGTTTCCGCGTTCGACTTCACCGGCACGACCGGCCAGCTGAAATGGACCTACCAGCCCACCGGCAAGCTGACCTTCGTGACCTCGTTCAACCGAGACAGCGGCGCCGAGAGCGGCTTCATCAACGGCCAGCAAGCCGGCACCTTCGGCGATGAAAGCCGCCTGACCAATGCGCTGTCGCTGAACACCACCTACGCGGTCACCTCGAAGATACGACTCGACCTGAACCTGTACGCCAACCGCCGTTCGCTGGTGTTTGGCACCCTGAAGGGGCACGACGCGTTGCGCAGCGCCATGCTGGTCGCCACTTACAAGCCTTTGCGCAACCTGAGCCTGTCCTGCAATGCGGGCCGTGACAGCCGCAGCGCCTCGGGCCAGGTCTCGTTCGACTACGGCAACAACAGCGTCTCGTGCTCGGCGCAGATCACGCTGCAGTGAACGGCATGATCCTGCTGACGGGTGCCACCGGCTACATCGCTTCGCACACCTGGCTGGCCCTGTGGGCAGCAGGGTACGACGTCGTCGGGGTGGACGACTTCTCCAACAGCTCGCCGGAAGTGCTGAATCGCCTGCAGCGTCTGGGGGGGCGCACCCCGGCGTTCGAACGGGCCGATGTCTGCGACAGCGCCGCCTTGCGGTCGCTGTTCGCGCGCCATGCCATCAGCGCGGTGGTTCACTTCGCTGCCTTCAAGGCGGTCGGCGAAAGCAGCGCCCGGCCCTTGGCCTATTACCGCAACAACATCGGCGGGCTGGTCAGCGTGGCCGAGGCGATGGGTGCCAGCGGCTGCAAGACCCTGGTGTTCAGCTCCAGCGCCACCGTGTACGGCTCGCCCGAGCAACTGCCGATTCCCGAGAGCGCCGCGCTGGCCACCACGAGTCCCTACGGCGCCACCAAGCTGATCGGCGAAAACCTCCTCACCGACATTGCGCGTGCAGACCCTGCCTGGCGCGTCGCATTGCTGCGCTACTTCAACCCCGTGGGGGCGCACGAGAGCGGCCTGATCGGCGAAGACCCGCGCGGCGTACCGAACAACCTGATGCCCTACGTCACCCAGGTGGCCGTGGGCAAGCGTGAGCGCCTGCAGGTGTTCGGTGGCGACTACAGCACGCCCGACGGCACCGGCGTGCGCGACTACATCCACGTCTGCGATCTGGCCGAGGGCCATGTGGCGGCCTTGCGGCACCTGACCGACCACGCCGGCAGTTCGTTCACCGCCAACCTGGGCACAGGCCGCGGCTACAGCGTGCTGGAGCTGGTGCGCGCCTTCGAGCGAGCCAGCGGGCGCACGATCCCCTACGACATCGTCGCCCGGCGCCCGGGTGATGTGGCGGCCTGCTACGCAGACGCCAGCCGGGCCCGGGAGTTGCTCGGATGGCAGGCCACACGCGACATCGACGCGATGTGCGCCGACAGCTGGCGCTGGCAGCGCTCAAACCCGAATGGCTACAGCAGCTAAGGCGTTGCGCACGATCTCCTCTCCACCTTCTACACAGTCAACCCATCTGGAAAATCATGACCAAAGTCGCTCTCATCACCGGTGTCACCGGACAAGACGGTGCCTACCTGGCAGAACTGCTGCTGAGCAAGGGCTATGAGGTTCATGGCATCAAGCGCCGCAGCAGCTTGTTCAACACCGACCGCATCGATCACCTGTACCAGGACCCGCATGTCGACCACCAGCGCTTCAAGCTGCATTACGGGGATTTGACCGACAGCACCAACCTGATCCGCATCATCCAGCAGGTACAGCCCGACGAGATCTACAACCTCGCGGCCATGAGCCATGTGGCCGTGAGCTTCGAGACGCCCGAGTACACCGCCAACGCCGACGGCATCGGCACGCTGCGCATCCTGGAGGCCATCCGCATTCTCGGGCTCGAGAAGAAGACACGCTTCTACCAAGCCAGCACCTCCGAGCTCTACGGGCTGGTGCAGGAGATTCCGCAAAAGGAAACCACGCCGTTCTATCCGCGCAGCCCGTATGCGGTGGCCAAGCTCTACGCTTACTGGATCACTGTCAACTACCGCGAGGCCTACGGCATGTACGCCTGCAACGGCGTGCTGTTCAACCACGAAAGCCCGCTGCGCGGCGAAACCTTCGTCACACGCAAGATCACACGCGCCATTGCCCGCATCGCACTGGGGCTTCAGGACTGCCTGTACCTGGGCAATTTGAGCGCCCTGCGCGACTGGGGTCACGCCAAGGACTATGTCGAGATGCAGTGGCTGATGCTGCAGCAGCAACAGCCCGAAGACTTCGTCATTGCCACTGGCGTGCAATACAGCGTGCGGCAGTTCGTGGAATTCGCAGCCCGGGAACTCGGCATCACGCTGACCTTCAGCGGCGAGGGCGACCTGGAGGTGGGCACCGTGACCCGGGTCGAGCCGGTGGGCGGCGAGATCAAGGCGAAGTGCCGGATCGGCGAAGTGGTTGTCAAGGTCGATCCGCGCTACTACCGCCCGACCGAAGTCGAAACCCTGCTCGGCGACCCGAGCAAGGCCAAGCAAAAGCTCGGCTGGGTGCCGAAGATCACCTTGCCCGAACTGGTGAAGGAAATGGTCGAGGCCGACTACAGCACCGCGCGGCGCGACAGCCTGGTGAAGCTCGCAGGCTTTCAGGCCTACGACTACAACGAGTAAGCGGCCCGCCATGCACACCGACGCCAAGATCTATGTGGCTGGCCACCGCGGCCTGGTGGGCTCGGCCATCGTGCGCAACTTGCAGGCTGCCGGCTACCAGCACCTGCTGACGCGTACCCATGCCGAGCTCGACCTGACCGACGCGCACGCCACACACGCCTTTTTCGAGGCCACCCAACCCGACTATGTGTTCCTTGCAGCCGCCAAGGTGGGGGGCATCGTCGCCAACAACAGCTTTCCGGCCGAGTTCATCCGCGACAACCTCGTCATCCAGACCAACGTGATCCATGCGGCCTACCTGAGCGGCGTCAAGCGCCTGTTGTTTCTGGGTTCGAGCTGCATCTACCCCAAGCTGGCGCCGCAGCCGATGCGCGAGATCGACCTGCTGACCGGTCCGCTCGAACCCACCAACCGCCCTTACGCGCTGGCCAAGATCGCGGGCATCGAAATGTGCTGGAGCTACAACCGCCAGTACGGCACGAAGTACCTGGCTGCGATGCCCACCAACCTGTACGGCCCCGGCGACAACTACCACCCCACCAACAGCCACGTCATCCCGGCGCTGCTGCGCAAATTCCACGAAGCAACGCAGCGAGGCGACAGCACCGTCACCGTCTGGGGCACCGGCACACCGCGGCGCGAGTTCCTGTACAGCGACGACATGGCCGATGCCTGCGTGTACCTGATGAATCTCGGCGACGAACGCTACGAAGCCCTACTGGGAAGCGATGAGTCCGTCACCGGCCGCTTCGAGCCACCGCTGGTGAACATCGGCGTGGGTCACGATGTGTCCATCGCCGAACTGGCCGAACTGGTGCGCCAGACCACCGGATTCAAAGGCCAGATCGTCTACGACCGCGACAAGCCCGACGGCACGCCCCGCAAGCTGATGGACGTGGGCCTGCTGTCACGCACCGGATGGACTGCCCGCACCGCACTGGCCGACGGGCTGCGACACGCCTACGCTGAATTCGTCAACACCACCCCTTGAGCACCATGAGCACAGCCCCCATTCAGGTTCTTCCCGTGGTCATGGCCGGCGGCGGTGGCACGCGCTTGTGGCCGCTGTCGCGCGCACAGCATCCCAAGCAATTCCTGGTGCTGCAGGGCAACCAGAGCCTGTTCCAGCAGGCTGCACAGCGGCTGACCACGCTGGCTGCCGACGACATCGCCGTGGCCGCCCCACTGATCGTCGGCAACGAGGAGCACCGCTTTCTGGTGCTCGATCAATTGCGCGAGCTGAAGCTGCCACCCGCCACCGTGCTGCTGGAGCCCGCCGGGCGCAACACCGCCCCCGCCATGACGTTGGCGGCCTTGCATGCCCATGCGGAAGGCGACGACCCGGTGATGGTGGTTACAGCGGCCGACCACGCTTATGGGAACGAAGCGGGCTTCACCCGTGCGCTGCAAGCCGCCGTGCGCACAGCAGCAAGCGGGGCCGTGGTGACCTTGGGCATTGCGCCCACCGGACCCGAAACCGGCTTTGGCTACCTGCGCTGCTCCGCCACCGATGGCCATGACCCTAGCGCCGCGCAGCGCCTCGCCGAGTTCGTGGAGAAGCCCGACCTGCCCACCGCCCAACGCTACCTGGCCGATGGCCGCTACTACTGGAACAGCGGCATCTTCGTGGTGCGCGCTTCGGTCTGGCTGAAGGCGCTGCGGCAGTTCAGGCCCGACATCGCCAGCGCCACGCAGATGGCCTGGGACGGCCGCACCACCGATGCGCCGTTCATCCGCCCCGACCGTGCCGCGTTCGAGGCCATCCCCAGCGAATCCATCGACTACGCGGTGATGGAACACTGCCCCGCATCGACTGCGTTCGACACCCGCATGGTGCCGATGGACGCGGGCTGGTCTGATCTGGGTGCCTGGGACGCGGTGTGGGAAGTGAGCACGAAAGACGCTGCCGGCAACGCCAGCCGTGGCGACGCCCTGATGCGCGACAGCCGCAACACGCTGGTGCATGCGACGAGCCGGCTGGTGGGCGTGATCGGCCTCGACGACGTGGTGGTGGTGGAGACGCCCGACGCGGTGCTGGTCAGCCACCGCCGCTGCAGCCAGGACGTGAAGCAGATCGTCGGCCAGTTGCAACGCGACGGCCGCACCGAGCACAACCTGCACCGGCTGGTTCACCGTCCCTGGGGCTGGTACGACAGCATCGACTCCGGCGCTCGTTTTCAGGTGAAGCGCATCATGGTCAAGCCCGGCGCCACGCTGAGCCTGCAGAAGCACCACCACCGCGCCGAGCACTGGATCGTGGTGCGCGGCACCGCCGAGGTGACCAACGGCGACCAGGTACTGCTGCTCACTGAAAACCAGAGCACCTACATCCCGCTGGGGCAGGTGCACCGGCTGGCCAACCCCGGCAAGGTGCCGCTCGAGATCATCGAGGTGCAGTCCGGCAGCTACCTCGGCGAAGACGACATCGTGCGCTTCGAAGACACCTACGGGCGCGTCGGCTGAGTGCCCGACTCCGTTCCATTCGAGAGAACCAACCTATGAAGATCACCATCATCGGCACCGGCTACGTGGGCCTGGTCACCGGCGCCTGCCTGGCGGAAATGGGCAACCATGTGTTGTGCCTCGACGTGGATGCGGCCAAGATCAAGATCCTGGAGGACGGCGGCATCCCGATCCACGAACCCGGGCTGCTCGATGTCGTGAAACGCAATCGCGCGGCGGGCCGCCTGCAGTTCACCACCGACGTGGTCGCCGCGGTGAACCACGGCACGCTGCAGTTCATCGGCGTGGGCACCCCGCCCGATGAAGACGGCTCGGCCGACCTGCAATATGTGGTGGCAGCCGCGCGCAACGTGGGCCGCCACATGACCGACTACAAGGTCATCGTCGACAAGAGCACGGTCCCGGTGGGTACGGGCGAAAAGGTCCGCGCGGCGGTTGCTGAAGAACTGGCCAAGCGAGGAGTCACTGTCGATTTCTCGATCGTCTCGAACCCCGAGTTCTTGAAGGAAGGCGCAGCGGTCGACGACTTCATGCGGCCCGACCGCATCGTGGTGGGGGCCGACGACGAGCGTGCCGTTCTGCTGATGCGCTCGATCTATTCACCCTTCATGCGCAACCACGACAAGCTGCTGGTGATGGACATCAAGAGCGCCGAGTTCACCAAGTACGCTGCCAATTCGATGCTGGCCACCCGCATCAGCTTCATGAACGAGCTGGCGCTGCTGGCCGAGAAGGTGGGCGCCGACATCGAGCTGGTGCGCAAGGGCATCGGCAGCGACCCGCGCATAGGCACCCACTTTTTGTACGCCGGCGCCGGCTACGGCGGCTCGTGCTTCCCGAAGGACGTGAAGGCGCTGGTGAAAACCGCCAAAGACAACGGTGTGACGCTGCAGGTGCTGACGGCGGTGGAAGCCGCCAACGACAAGCAGAAGCATGTGCTGGTCGACAAGGTGGTCAAGCGCTTCGGAAACGACCTGAGCGGCCGCCAGTTCGCCATTTGGGGCCTCTCGTTCAAACCCAACACCGACGACATGCGCGACGCGCCCAGCCGCGTGGTGATCGCCGAGCTGGCCAAGCGTGGCGCCACCATCAAGGCCTACGACCCGGTGGCCATGACCGAAGCCAAGCGCGTGCTCGAAGGCACCCCGGGCCTGACCTTCGTGGAGAACCAGACGCAAGCGCTCGAAGGCGCCGACGCGCTGGTGATCATCACCGAGTGGAAGGAATTCAAGAGCCCGGACTTCGACGCCATCAAGGCCTTGCTGAAGCAGCCGGTGGTGATCGATGGGCGGAACCTCTACGAACCTGCGTTGATGCGCACGATGGGGATGGAGTACACGGGCATCGGGCGGGCTTGCTGAAACCGAGGATTCGATTGCTCGGGGTTCAAAAGCCCCGACATTAAGCAGGGTGTCAGCGAAGCTTGCGCCCCAGTCTGCGCACGGCCCTGAGTGACGGCCCATAAATCGTTACAGATTGGTACTTCAAGGCGGGCTCGCGCTGCCGAAGACGCCTCTGTGTACGCACCTCCCATAACCCCCGACCCTGGCCCGACAAGTCGTTACAACACCGGCCTTTTGTCAGGCAGTTCAGTCAAGTGCCCAGAGGCGTCTGGCACCACCATCCACTCTCCGGGTGGCAATCGCACCCGGCATTCACTTGCTCCCTGAGTTGCCTACGCCCATGTCGCCATCGTTGATCCAAGCAGTCCGACTGGCTTGCGCATTCGTTCTCAGTGCCACATCACTGGCCCAGGCCGCAGACACGCCTACAACAACGCTGACGGTGCGTGCCTACGGCACGCTGGCGGGCAACGTGGGCCCGATCATGCAGTTGCGCGTTGACGGTGTAGTGGTAGGGACCACAGAGGTCAGAGCGTCTGAGCCCGCGGACTACCCCTTCCTCGTCCCGCCGCTCAAATCCGGCAGCAAGATTGATGTGGCTTACACCAACGATGCGCAAGTCGGCGGGGTCGACCGCAATTTGTTCGTTGAACAGCTGACGGCCGGCACCACTTTCATGCTTCCAACTCATGGCGGTGTGAGCTATGACCTTGGCAGCGGTAGCGCCGCCTTTGATGGGGCCAATACCAAGGCAGGCACTACGTCGGTTAACAGCAATGGTGCCCTGCGCTTCAGTTGGCCCGAGCCCAACTTGACCGATCGCCTGACCATACGGGCCAGCAGCGTGCTCGCAGGTAATGTCGGCGCTTCCATGATTGTGCGAGTCGACGGGGTGGTGGCATTCAGCGCTGAAGTGCGAGCTACTGAACCTACCGACTACGTGCTAGCCGTACCTATGCTTTCGGCAGGCTCAAAGATCGATGTCGCATTCACGAACGCCCAAACGGTCGGTGGTGTAGCGCGCAGCCTCCAGGTCGCATACCTGATGGCTGGCACCAGCGTGCTGTTACCGAACGCCAGTGGCGTCACTCTCGACCTGGGCAGCGGCAAGGCAGCCTACGACAGCGCCAACGTGCAGCCCGGGCAAGCCGTACTCAGTGGCAATGGCGCGTTGCGGGCCAAGTGGCCCGCGGCGAACATGACCGACATCTTCAGCGTGCGCGCCAGTGGGCGCATGGCAGGCGGTGTCGGCCCGATCATGCAGGTACGCGTGAACGGCATCGTGCTCGGTTCGGTCGAGGTCAAAGCCACGGGGCCAGCCGACTTCAGCTTTCCAACGCTGCCAGTCAAGGCCGGTCAGCCAGTGGATATCGTCTACACCAACGACGCAGTGATCGGCGGCGAGGATCGTGATCTCGTGATCGCCTCTGCCATCAGCGGCAAGACTCTGCTGCAACCCACGGGCACCGGCGTCGTGTTCGACCAGGGCGGCGGCAGCGCAGCCTTTGACGGCCTCAGCGTTGTCGCTGGCCGCAACACGCTCAACACCAATGGCGCGCTTCGTGCCGCCTGGCCCGAGCCCAACCTCACCGACACGTTGATCGTGCGCGCCAGGGGCACGTTGGCCGGCAACGTCGGCCCGATCATGCAGGTGCTGGTCGACGGCATCTTCATCGGGAGCGCTGAGGTTCGCGCTTCTGAGAACGCTGACCACGTGTTCGCTGTCCCACCCATGTCGGCCGGTCGCAAGCTCGACTTGGTTTATGCCAACGACGGCACCATTGGCAGCGTTGACCGTAACCTTTTCATTGCGTACGTCATCACCAGAACCACGTTCTTGACGCCCAGCGCAGCAGGCAACACCTACGACCGGGGTTCACACCAAGCCGCCTTCGACGGCACTGACGTCGTAGCCGCCAGCGGCAATCTGTTTTGGAACGGCGCCTTACGCGCCACTTGGCCCGCACCCAACATCACTGACAGTGTCACGGTGCGTGCCAGCGCCACGCTGGCAGGCAACGTCGGCGCGCTGATGACGCTCTGGGTAGACGGTATTCCTGTCAGCAGCGGCGAGGTGCGTTCCACAACACCTGTCGATTACCTGATGCCCACGCCGCCACTCAAGCCCGGCAGCCAGGTGGCGCTGATCTTCTCGAACCGCGGCTCGGTCGCAGGCGTGGAGCGGCAGTTGAACATCGCCTACATGATCGGCGACACCAGCTTCGTCACCCCCAACACTGCCGGCGCAACCTACAACAGTGGCGACTTGCGGGCAACCTGGCCGGCCCCCACTCTGGTCGACAGCATCACCCTGCGCGCCTACGCCACGCTGGCCGACAACATCGGCGCGATCGTGCAGGTGCGCGTCAACGGTGTGATCGTCAGCACAGTCGAAGTGCGCGCCACCACCCCCACCGACTACAGAGTCACAACGCCACGGTTGAAGCCAGGCGACAAGATCGATGTGGCTTACATCAACGATACGGGTGTGAGCGGTGTCGACCGCAACTTCTTCCTGCAATACATCAAGACCTCGCTTGGCACGCTTGTGCCTACCGCAACCACTGTGTTCACTGATCTGGGCACCGGCGAGGCCGCATTCGATGGCCAGGGAGTGGCCGCCGCCACTGGCGCTTTGTACGCCAGCGGCGCGCTGCGCTTCGTTGCGCCCGCGGCCCAGTTGGTCGACGCCAACCGCGCCGCCAATTACGCTGCATCGAGATTCTTGCAACAGGCCACCTTCGGGCCCACGGTCGCCCAGATCGACAGGCTGCGCACCCTGGGCAACGCCAACTGGTTGTCCGAACAAATGGCCATGCCCGTTACCGCCGACTACGTCAATGCAATTCAGGCGCAGTACGACCGGGGTGACGCATTCCGGCCCAAAGGTGCGCAATACAACCCGGGCTGGGTTGCACAGACCTTCTGGCGCACCGCGGCAACCAGCCCCGATGCCTTGCGCAAGCGCGTGGCGTTTGCGCTGCACCAGATATTCATGATTTCGCAGGCGGACTCGAACGTCTACCAGCACGCGCGCGCCTATGCCGCCTATCTGGACACCCTGAACCAGCATGCGTTCGGCAAC
>LNEY01000027.1 GCA_001464195.1 Burkholderiales bacterium Ga0077547 | reverse complement strand
TGTAGACCTCGGGGTGACCGAAGAACCAGAAGATGTGCTGGTACATCACCGGGTCACCGCCACCCGCGGGGTTGAAGAAGCTGGTGCCGAAGTGGCGATCGGTCAGCGTCATCGTGATGGCACCGGCCAGCACCGGCATCACCGCGATCAGCAGGTAGGCCGTGATCAGCCAGGTCCAGCAGAACAGCGGCATCTTCATCAGGGTCATGCCAGGTGCGCGCATGTTCAAGATGGTGACGACGATGTTGATCGAGCCCATGATCGAACTCGCGCCGAGGATGTGCATGGCGAAGATGCCCGCATCCATGGACGGGCCCATCTGCAGCGTGAGCGGCGCATAGAGGGTCCAGCCTGCTGCGGGCGCACCACCCGGGAAGAAGAACGAGCCCACCAACGTGATGGCGGCCGGGATCATCAACCAGAAGCTGAGGTTGTTCATCCGGGCGAAGGCCATGTCCGGCGCGCCGATCTGCAGCGGGATCATCCAGTTCGCGAAGCCCACGAAGGCCGGCATGATCGCGCCGAACACCATGATCAGCCCGTGCATCGTGGTCAGCTGGTTGAACAGTTGCGGGTTGACGAACTGCAGCCCCGGCTGGAACAACTCGGCACGGATGATGAGCGCCAACACACCACCGACCATCAGCATCGCGAACGAGAACAGCAGGTACATCGTGCCGATGTCCTTGTGGTTCGTCGCGTACAGCCAGCGTCGCCAACCGTGGGGAGCACCGTGATCGTGGTCATGCGAGTGACCGTGGTCACCGTGGTGGTCAAGTACTGCACTCATGGGAGGTCCTTCTGAAACGACTGATCGTGTGTCTGGAAACGATTACTTGCGAGCGGCAACCACTTCGGCTGGCTGCACGGCTTGACCGGTCTTGTTCGACCAGTTGTTCTTGGTATAGGTGATCACAGCGGCAATCTCGGTGTCGGAGAGTTGCTTCCAAGACGGCATCGCGCCATTGTTCTGCCCGTTCAGCAGCACCGCGATCTGCTTGGTCTTGTCTTCATCCAGCACCACCGCTGCGCCGTCAAGCGCCTTGATCGCGCCAACAGCCTGGCCGCTGGCCTCGTGGCAGACGGCACAGTTGCTGTTGTAGACCTTCTCGCCGCGTGCAATCAGATCGGCCGACTCCCAGACCTTGTTCGGATCGTCCGCCTTCGCCGACATCTCAGCCTGCTGGCCTTCAACCCATTTCGTGTAATCGGCAGCCGACACCACCTTCACGTGGATCGGCATGTAGGCGTGCTCCTTGCCGCAGAGCTCCTGACACTGCCCGTAGTAATCGCCGATCTTTTCAGCGCGGAACCAGGTGTCTCGCACGAAGCCGGGGATGGCATCCTGCTTGATGCCGAAAGATGGCACCGCGAAGGCGTGAATCACGTCGTTGGCGGTCGTGATGATGCGGACCTTCTTGTCGACCGGAACCACCAACGGGTAGTCAACTTTCAACAGATAGTTGTCACCGGACGGATTGCCGGAGTCGGACATCTGTCGCTGCGCGGCGTCCAGCGTCGATACAAAGCCGATGCCCGCCCCCTCGCCATTGAGATAGTCGTAGCCCCATTTCCACTGCATGCCCGTGGCCTTGATCGTCAGATCGGCCGAACTGGTGTCTTTCATCGCAACGACCACCTTCGTCGCGGGCAAGGCCATGCCAATCACGATGATGAACGGCACGACAGTCCAGGCGATTTCAACCGCGGTGCTCTCGTGGAAATTGGCTGATTTGGCGCCCTTCGATTTGCGGTGCACGAAGATCGAATAGAACATGACGCCGAACACGGCAAAGAAGATGACCAAGCAGATCACCATCATCAGGTAGTGCAGGTAGCGCTGGTCTTCAGCAATCTTCGTGACAGCAGGGTGCAGATCGATCTGATTGACCGCCGGGCCGCCCGGCAAGTCGTTCGTGGCCGAAGCCAGCGTCGAGACCACCCACAGGCTCGCGCCCAAGAGCGCGTGCGAGGCCTTCGCGGAAATTGCTTTCATCGTGTTCATCATGACTGCTCGTGTTGTCAAAGCTCTGCGGGGGGCAAAGCACTTTGTGGGCGCAGCCGCGCCATCCGAACCGCATGACGCAGTTCGTTGGCCAGCTGCCTCCTCAATTCCGGGCGTACAAAGCGCCCGACTTCTATTCGCCGCCCCTGGCCGAAGACCTCGATCAAGGACTCGTCTCCCGTCACTGGCTCGACGCTGACCCATTCGGGCGCAAATTCTGCCGTCTCGACGGTGTTGCCCGAGGTGTGTGCCACCGTCAGCTTGCCCTGGCGCAAGGCAATGTTCTCTTGGTCCGCCGCATGCCGCGAATACACCAGCAGCGCGCCGCCTACCGCGATCAATTCCACCCAGGCGAATGCCATGATCACCGTGGCACCTTGCGACCAGAAATACGCAGCGATCGTCAGCGACAAAACACACAAGGCGCCGAACATCGCGAACAGCTGCCGCGGAGCCATCGAGCAGTTGCGCTTCAACAGCCACTCCACCGACCACTCACTCACCGATGGGTCGCTTTCTCTTCCAAAACGCCACGCCGCCGGCAGCGCGTGCGCGCCCGCGGAATGGCCGTAAGAGAAGGTGGACATCTCGAAGTTACAACTCAGTGACTGGGGCAAGACAAGAAAAGCCCGTCGAGGACAGGTCCGGCCTGCCGCTGCGTGCATGCACGCGTTCCTCGACCATCAGGTGGGGCAGAGTTTATACGACCCTCAGGCCCGTACTCAACCGACGGTCTTCTTGGCTGATGGCAAAAGTCGTCGCATTTCTTCGAGAGAAACCTGGGTCTCTTTGGGCGCGCTCGCCACCGCCTCGCGCTTGAAGGCATGACCGTAGACGATCTCGAATGTCAGGGCATAGCGGCCTGTGCGGTCACGCAAGGCTTCGAGTGCGTTGTGCATCTGATGCAGCCAACGCGGCGTGCGCAAGCCGGGATATCGATCCGGAGACACGTTGCCACCCAGCAAGCGCAGATCCCTGCACAGCGCCTCGGCGTTGTCCCAGTGCACCGTCAGCCGCTCCTGGTCCATCACGGGATCCGCCAAACCGGCGTGCACCAGCATGTCGCCCAGGTCGTGCATGTCCACGAACGCAATCGTCGGCGCGGGCCACTGCAGTTGTGCGTAGATCGACGTCAGCTCGCGCACCGTGTCGGGCCCCAGGCACGAAAACATCACGAACCCGCCGGGCGCCAGCAGGTGCTGCCAACGCTGCATCAGCGCGGGGGGGTCGGCGACGCCATGAAGCACCATGTTGGCCCACACCAGCTGGGCGTCACCGGGCCCTGGCATCGACTCCAGGATGACCTCTGCCGCTGGCGCAGTCCAGCGCCGGGGCGTCCACCAAGGCGAGCGCAACTGCGCGCGGCTGCGCTCGACCAGGCTTGGACTGGGCTCGATGGCCATCACCGCGGCATCCGGGAACGTGGTCATCAGCCTCGACGCACCCGCACCGAGGAACGACGACCAGTCGATGATGCGGCACGGCGCGGTCTTGAACAGCAACAGCCGCTCGGCCATGCGCCCAGCGATCTCGACATGCAGCCACGGCGGCTGCGTCAGCCGCGCCAAGCGTCGCTGAACGGCCGCGACCGCCGCTTCATCGATCGATCGCACTGCCTCGCTGCTGCCTCCCATCGGGCCAGTATATTGACGGCGTGCAAGTGCAGACTGAACTTCAACGCCTGGTGCGACTGGCATCGCGGCATCGCGGGCCCAGCCAGTGCGCGGTCTGCCACGGCTGGGGTCATGGGCGCATCTGCCACAGCTGCACGGTCCGGTTCGCAGCGCCAGTCCAGCGATGCGAGCGCTGCGCCGTCCGGTTGGTGGCCCCTGTCGCGCTTTGCGGCGGTTGCCTGAGTACGCCACCGCACTTTGAAAGGGCCATCGCTGCGGTCGACTACACCCACCCCTGGGACCAGCTGATCAGCGATTTCAAATACCGCAGCGGGCTCGATCTGAGCGGTGCGCTGTGCGACCTGCTGATCGCAGCGTACCAACGACACATCGGCGAGGCGCCCGATTGCCTGCTGCCGGTGCCGCTGAGCGCGCGCCGATGGCGCGAACGCGGCTACAACCAATCCTGGGAGCTGGCCCGCCGCTGTGCACGGCGATTGGGGGTCCACAGCGATGCCAATGTGCTGCTGCGCATTCGGGAGACGCCCTACCAGCTGTCGCTACCGCGCGATCGTCGCCTGGCCAATGTGCGCGGGGCATTCGCTGTCGAACCGACCCGGCGCGCCGAAGTCGTCGGACGCCGGGTCGCCCTCGTCGACGATGTGATGACGACACAAGCCACCGCGAGTGAGCTGAGTCAGGTCCTGCTCGACGCCGGCGCGCGGTCGGTGCAGGTGTGGGTGGTGGCCCGCACGCCGCCCCCGGAGCACTGACGATGTTCAACATCGTTCTGGTGCACCCGGAGATTCCGCCGAATACCGGCAATGTGATCCGGCTGGCCGCCAACACGGGTTGCGCTCTGCACCTGATCGAGCCGTTGGGGTTTTCGATGGACGATAAGCTGCTGCAGCGTGCCGGACTCGACTACCACGAGCATGCGCAAGTGCGGCGCCATGCATCCTGGGACCGGTTCCTGACGGCGATGCAGCCCGACCCCGCCCGCTGTTTTGCCTTCACGACGCGCGGCCGACAAACACTCGCTGCCGCCGCCTGGCGAGCTGGAGACTGGTTGGTGTTCGGGTCGGAAACGGCCGGATTGCCACCAGAGCTCCGGGATACGTTTGCCGAAGACCGGCGTGTCCGACTCCCCTTGCTGCCGGGGCAGCGCAGTCTGAACCTGAGCAATGCCGTTGCGGTCGCGGTGTTCGAGGCGTGGCGCCAGAACGGCTATGCCGGCGGCACCTGAGCGCGAATCTCAGCGCTCAGGGCGCGGGCCGCGGCCCATCAATCGCTCAACGCCTTGATGCGGGGTCGACTGCCCCTCAAGCACATCGACCACGGCAGCGGTGATCGGCATCTCGACACCCAGTATCTGTGCGCGCTTCAAGACCGTGGATGCGCTCAGCACGCCTTCGGCCACATGCCCGAGGTCCGCGACGATTTGAGCCAGCGGCTGCCCTTGCGCCAGCCGCAGGCCCACGGTGCGATTGCGCGACAGATCGCCGGTTGCGGTGAGCACCAGATCCCCCAGCCCACTCAGACCCATGAACGTGTCCGCACGGGCGCCGAGCGCCACGCCCAGTCTCACCATCTCGGCCAGCCCGCGGGTGATCAACGCGGCGCGGGCGTTGAAGCCCAGTTGCAGACCGTCCGCCAGCCCGGTGGCGATGGCCATCACGTTCTTCACCGCGCCGCCCACCTCGACACCCACCGGATCATCTGACGTGTAGATGCGCAGGTTGTCGCTGTGCAATGCCGCGACCGCTTGCTCTCTCAAATGGACATCGTGACTGGCTGCGACCAGTGCGGTCGGTTGGCCTGCGGCGACCTCCTGCGCGAAGCTCGGGCCCGACAGCACACCCACGCGTCCTTGCGGCCAGAGCTGCTGGGCCAACTCGTGCCCCAGCAGGCCGGTGCCTTCCTGGAAGCCCTTGCACAGCCAGTACAGGCCTGGCGCCTGAGCGCCGGGCGGCAAGGCGCTCAAGACCGCAGCGAGTCCGGACATCGGCGTGGCCACGATCAGCAGGCCACCACTCGCATATGCGACCGCCGCGTCGAAATCCTGCGTGACCTGGAGGCCTGCCGGGAAATCGGCGGTGGGGAGATACCGCGCATTGCGCCGCTGCAGGCGCATGGCTTCGGCCTGCGCCGCGTCACGCGCCCAGAGCAGCGTGGGATGACGTGCGCTGGCACTGATCGCCAGCGCGGTGCCCCAGGCACCTGCTCCGAGCACGCTCAGTTTCACTGCGTGCCGCTCAGCTGCCGGGAAACGCTGAAGCTCAGTTGACGAGCGCGCTGCCGCCGGCGCCATTGGCCGCCGCTTCTGCAGCTGCGGACCGCTGGCTTTCGTACATCGCCTGGAAGTTGATCTCTGCCAGCGTCACCGGCGGGAAGCCTGCGCGGGTGCAGATGTCAGAGACGATCGCGCGCAGGTACGGGTACACGATGCCTGGGCAGGCGATGCTGAGGATCGGCTGCAGTTGGTCTTGCGGGATGTTGCGGATCTCGAAGATGCCGGCCTGCTTGGCCTCCAGCAGGAACAAGGTCTTGTCGCCGACCTTGGCGGTCACGGTCACGCGCACGGTGGCTTCGTAGTTGTCCTTGCCGACGGTTTCAGCGCCGACGCCGATGTTGATTTCGACCTGTGGCTGCTGTTGATCCAGAAAGATCGCCGGCGAATTGGGCTGTTCCAGCGACAAATCCTTCAGGTAGATGCGCTGAATCTGGAACATCGGGGAGTTGTCTTCGTCTGCCATGGCAATCTCTTGGTGGGTGGTGGAGCGGCGACCGCTAGGGGGCCGGATTATGGGGGAGCACGCCTCGTTCGAGTCAGTCCGGTGCAGCTTGCGGCTGCAGCAGCGGCAGCAGCCCGCCGCGTTGATCGAGCGCGATCAGGTCGTCACAGCCGCCAATGTGGGCACCCCCGATGAAGATCTGCGGCACCGTGCGACGTCCGGTGCGCTCGATCATCGCGATGCGCGATGTCGGATCACGGTCCACTCGGATTTCGTCGATCTCGGTCACACCGCGGGCCTTCAGCAGCGCCTTGGCTCGCAGGCAATACGGGCACACCTCGGTGGTGTACATGGTGATGAAGGAATTCGGGTTCATGACAGTCGGGCGCCGCCAGACGCAATGTTCATCAAGCGGAACGCTCGATGGGGAGGTTGGCCTCGCGCCAAGCCGCCACGCCACCGGCGACCGGGCTGACCTTCTCGTAGCCGCGCTTGCGCAGGATGGCCGCTGCCCGATGGGCGCGAGCGCCGGTCGGGCACATCAGCAGCAGTGGAATGCTCTTGTTTTTTGGCAGATCGGTCGAGGTTTCGAGCGTCCCGAACGGCACATTCTTGGCCCCACCCGCGTGACCCGCGAGGTACTCGGCTGGCTCACTGACATCGATCAGCACCCCCCGCTCACGGTTGATGAGATTCACCGCTCCGGCCGGCGTCACGCTGTCAGCTCCGGCACGACGTGACAGAAGCGGCCATGCCAACAGGCCACCCGAGACCAACGCGGCAGCGAACAAAAACCAATTGTTGAGAAAGAAGGTCACGAAGCGGTCCGGTCAGGAGGGGTCCAACGCAAAGCCTCGGATTATAGAATTTGGGGGTTTTCCCGAGATCGATTTTTTCCCTTTCTTTTTTGAATGCGACCCGTCGCCCCGCCATGACCCAACTCGTGCTGATCCGCCATGGGCAATCCACCTGGAATCTGGACAACCGCTTCACCGGCTGGGTCGATGTCGATCTGACACCGCTGGGTGTCGAGCAAGCGCGTGCGGCGGGCCGCCGGCTCAAGGAGGAGGGCCTTGATTTCGACATCGCCTACACCTCGGTGTTGAAGCGCGCGGTGTGGACCCTGTGGCACACGCTCGATCAGCTGGATCGCACCTGGCTGCCGGTGGTCAAGTCCTGGCGCTTGAACGAACGCCATTACGGAGCGCTGGAAGGACTCAACAAGGCTGACACCGCTGCAAAGTACGGTGACGCGCAGGTGTTGCAATGGCGGCGCAGCTACGACACACCACCGCCCGCGCTGGAGCCCACCGACCCCCGCTGCGAACGCAATGACCGCCGCTACGCCGGCTTGCAGCCCGGCGAGGTGCCGCTGACCGAATGCCTGAAGGACACCGTGGAACGCGTGCTCCCCTACTGGAATGACACCATCGTGCCGTCGATCGCGGCTGGCCAGCGCGTGATCGTGGCCGCGCATGGCAACAGCATCCGCGCGCTGATGAAACACCTGGACCAGATCTCCGACGACGACATCATCGGCCTGGAAATTCCAAACGGCGTACCGATCGTCTACGAGCTGGACGCCGCTTTCCGGCCGGTCAGCCGGCGGTTCCTCGCAAGCGACTGAGAGCGGGTCATTTCACGCCTCAGCCAGCGCCGCGTTCAAGCTGTGCTGCGATGTCTGCGCGCAAGCGCTCGGCCAGCTCGCGCCGCGTCAAACCCTGTGGGTGCAACACTGGCAACAGCACGACATGAGCCGTGAGGTCGGTGGCGGACACCACCGCCCACAGCGACTGCATCAGCGTCATCTCGCCGACATAGGCGGCCGCCGAGCTGATGCGCTCGCTGGCGTCTGAAAAGCGCAGCGAGATGGGCTGGATCGGCACCTCGGCGGCGATCGCGGACTGCAACAGGTTGGCGTGAAAGGGCAGCAGGCCGTGGCCGTCGCTGGTGGTGCCTTCGGGAAACATCGCGATCTGGTCGCCGTCTTGTAGCGCCTGGGCCAGCAGGTGCACCACACGCTGTGCATCGCGGCGGCTGCGTCGCTCGATGAACAGCGTCCCGCCGCAGGCCACCAGCCAGCCAATCACCGGCCAGGCGCGCACGTCCGACTTGGACACGAAGCGCATCGGACGCACCGAGATGATGGCCGGGATGTCGAGCCAAGACACATGGTTGGCGATGAACAACGTCGCGCCATCGTTCGGGAGGCCGCTGGCGCGCACGGTGATGCCCAGCAACTCGAGCAGGCGTCGGTTCCAGCGCCCCACGTGTGCCATGCGCTGCGCGGCATCGACGAACGGGAAGACCAGCGCGCAGATGGCGATACCCAGCCCGATGTGCAGCCCGCAACGCAGCAGGCGATACGCTGCACGCAGCCGCCGCACGCTCAAGCGGCTTCGTAGGCCACGTGACCCGACACCAGCGTGCACTTCACCCGGCCTGGCAACTCGTGCCCTGAGAAGGGCGTGTGTTTGCCCTGGCTTTTCAGCGCCTGAGGCGTCACTTGCCAGTACGCGGCGGGGTCGAACACGCAGACATCGGCCACCCCGCCTTCGACCAGTTGCCCGGCGCTCGACGCCAGCGAGCCCAGCGCATCGCCCAGCACGCGCACCGGCGCAATGGTGATGGTGGCGAGCGTGCGCGCGAGGTCGTGGCCGGATTGCTCGCCCCACTTGAGCGCCAGCGCCAGCAGCAACTCGAGCCCGGTGGCGCCCGGCTCGGCCTCGGCGAACGGGAGCGTCTTGGCGTCCTCGTCGACTGGCGTGTGGTCGCTGACCAGCGCGTCGATCGTGCCATCGGCCAGCGCCGCCCGCAGCGCATCGCGGTCGCGCACCTGGCGCAGCGGCGGCACGAGCCGCATCGCGGCATTGAAGTAGCCGATGTCGATGTCGGTCAGGTGCAGGTGGTTGATGCTGACATCACAGGTGATCGGCAGCCCTTCAGCCTTCGCACGACGCACCAGGTCGACACCGGCCGCGCTGCTCAGTCGGCAGATGTGCACCCGCGCGCGGGTGTCCCGCACCAGCTCGAACAAGGTGTTCAGCGCAATCGTTTCGGCGATCACCGGCACGCCGGTCAGCCCCATCCGGGTGGCCAGTGCACCCTTGGCGGCGACGCCGTTGCCGAGGTAACCGTCCTGCGCGCGCAGCCAGGTCGTGTAGCCGAAGGTCGACGCGTACTGCAGCGCGCGGTGCAGCACCAGCGTGTCTTTCAACGCCACCTCGGCATGCGAGAAGCCCACGCAGCCGGCCTCGGTCAGCTCAGCCATCTCGGTCAGCACCTCGCCGCCCAGGCCGCGGGTCAGCGCGCCGAGCGGATACAGATGCGACTGGTTCAGGTTGCGCGCGCGGAACTTCAGCATCTCGACCAGGCCCGGCTCGTCGAGCGGCGGATCGGTGTCGGGAAGGCAAACCAGACTGGTGACGCCGCCCGCGACCGCGGCAGCTATCTCCGACTCGAGCATGCCCTCATGTTCATGCCCAGGCTCACGCAGACGCACGGCCAGATCGACCAGGCCCGGCGCCACCACGAGCCCGCTGGCGTCGATGGTGCGGCTGGGCTTGAAGTCGGGGCTGACGGGGCCGATGGTGACGATGCGCCCGGCGGCGATCGCCACGTCGGCACGCTCGTCGCGGCCCGAGGCGGGATCGATCACGCGGCCGTTGGTTATGAGCAGCTTCATAGTCAACTGGCCGAATATTGCATTTTCATTGCTCGGATGGAGTCGTCTGCTGCATTGCTTTGCGTAGTTCTTTTTGAGCGACAAAAAGAAAAGCGCCCGGATCGGTCTTCCAGATAACGGCGTCTCCGTCCGCAGTCACCTGAACTGGCACTTCGTGCAAGTCGCCGTCATGACGAACGCGAGCAATCCCTTGATAGCGGTTCTCGCCGTCTTTGACGACTTGGACTTGCTCGATGGATATCTTGAGCTCCTTCAACTGAGGGTCTGAGCTGAACTTCTGCTGCATAGACAGCACGGTCATTTCACCAACCTTTGCCGGCGACGGTCCACAACCAGAAAGGGCAATTGCAAAAAATAGAACACCAACGGTTTTTAAAAAACTGGGCATGGTCCACCTGCTTGTTGAACAAGTCCTAAGCTCATATTCAAGCTATGCGTTGATGTATAGAACTGGATTTGATGCGCCCTGCTTCCAGTAGTGTCGAACCGACCCACCAAGATATTGGTCACGCAAGTCGTCCGGTGCGCGCACACCGACGAACTCCCATCGGCCATTTATGTTGACATCTTTATGGGGCCTAGTCCGGTACGACGTTGACCCGGCTGGATGCCAACCACAAATAGAAAAGACATCCAGTACGTGCCCCTCCGCAACGGAGAAAGCGAGATCGACTCGATTTTTCCGCTCGCCAAGACGCCAAACTCCACGAGTCGCCTCATACAGCTCCTCATCTGTGAGGTTTGGTCGATACAGCGCAGCAATCCGGATCAGCAACGCCGGTTCGCGAATATTCAGCTCTTTCATCGGCAGCTCGAAATAGCCAACTTCGTACTCATGCGGAATTCCCAGCGATCGTCGACATCACCGCCATCCGCACGGCGATGCCGAAGGTCACCTGCGGCAGGATCACGCTCTGCGCGCCGTCGGCCACGCTGGAATCGATCTCGACGCCGCGGTTGATCGGCCCGGGGTGCATCACGATGCAATCGGGTTTGGCGAGTGCGAGCTTCTCCTGCGTCAGCCCGTAGTTCTTGAAAAACTCACCCGCGCTCGGCAGCATCGCGCCGCTCATCCGCTCGTTCTGCAGCCGCAGCATGATGATCACGTCGGCACCGCGGATGCCTTCTGCCATGTCGTGGCACACCCGCACACCCATCTCGCGCAGGTCGCCGGGCACCAGCGTCTTTGGCCCGACTGCGCGAACCTCGGGCACGCCGAGTGTGGTCAGCGCGTGGATGTCGGAGCGCGCCACCCGCGAGTGGACGATGTCGCCGACGATGGCCACCGTCAGGTTGGTGAAGTCCTTCTTGAAGTGGCGGATTGTGTACATGTCGAGCAGCCCCTGTGTCGGGTGCGCGTGGCGGCCGTCGCCCGCGTTCACGACATGGACATGCGGCGCGCAATGCTGCGCGATCAGGTACGGCGCGCCGCTCTCGCTGTGGCGCACGACAAACATGTCGGCGTGCATCGCAGACAGGTTCGCGATGGTGTCGAGCAGGCTCTCGCCTTTGGCGGCGCTTGAGCGGGCGATGTCGAGGTTGATGACGTCGGCAGAAAGCCGCTTGGCCGCGATCTCGAAGGTGGTGCGGGTGCGGGTGCTGTTCTCGAAGAACAGGTTGAACACGCTCTTGCCGCGCAGCAACGGGACCTTCTTGACCTCGCGGTCGTTGACGCTGAGAAAGGTGCCAGCGGTGTCGAGAATCTGGTGAATCAATGCCCGCGGCAAGCCTTCGATCGACAGCAGGTGGATCAGCTCACCGTGCTTGTTGAGCTGCGGGTTGTGTCTGTAGTTCAAACCGTGCGCTCCCGGATGTCGAAGCTGAAGCGGCCCGCGTCATCGCGCACCAGCGACAGCCGCTGGTGCGCCGGCAGCGTGATGCGGGCGGCCGAATAGGCCGCGGCGATCGGCAACTCGCGCCCGCCGCGGTCGACCAGTACCGCCAGCGTCACGCTGGCCGGGCGGCCGAAATCGAAGAGCTCGTTGACGACGGCGCGGATCGTGCGCCCGGTGAACAGCACGTCATCGATCAAAAGGATGTGGCGGCCCTCGATCTCGAACGGCAGACGGGTCTGGTCGGCACCCGCTGTCATGCCGCGCGAGCTGAAGTCGTCGCGGTGCAAGGCGCTGGAGATCACGCCGGGTTCACCTTCCAGCGCGAGTTCGCGCTGCAGCCTCTCGGCCAGCCAGGCGCCCCCCGACCAGATGCCGACCAGCACGGTGTTCGGGCGTAGCAGGCCCCGTACGCCAGCAAGCAGATCGCTGTACAGCGCTTCAGCGTCGAGGTGCAGGGAACTCATACGCAAACTCTCATCAAGACACGCTCCGCAGGTACTGTTCGAGGATCAGCGCGGCCGAGGCGGCATCGAGATCACCTGCGCCATCCGCATGCGCTTCGGTGCTCGTGTAACGCTCATCGACTTCGTGCACGTCGAGGCGCAGGCGTCCGTGCAGCTGGCGGGCGAAGCGGCGCGCGCGCAGCGTGTTCTCGTGCTCGGCGCCATCAGGATGAAACGGTACACCGACGACCAAGGCATCGGGCTGCCATTCATCGACCAGCCGGGCGATGGCGGCGAAGCGTTCGTCACCGGTGGCAGCGACGGTGCGCAGCGGCTGCGCGGTGCCAGTCAGCGTGTTGCCGCTGGCGACACCGACGCGCTTCAGGCCGAAATCAAAGGCCAGATAAGTGCGAATGCGCTGCGCACCGCCAGGCGCTGGCAGAAATGGTGGGTTCGCGGCCAGGTCAGGCATGCCCGGCGTCGGCACTGAGCATGGCAGGATCAATGCCCAGCAGAGACAGCGCCTTGTCGTAGCGCTGTTCGACCGGGGTGTTGAAGATGATCTCGGGCTGAGCCTCGACGTTGATCCAGCTGTTGCGACCCATCTCTTCCTCGAGCTGGCCGGCACCCCAGCCGCTGTAACCCAGGGTCACCAGGATCTTGGTCGGGCCGGTGCCGCTGGAAAGTGCCTCCAGCACGTCCTTGCTGGTCGTCATTTCCAGTCCCCCCGGAATGCGCAGCGAGGAGTTGAAGCGGCTTTCGTCGTCGATCTGCTCGTGCAGCACAAAGCCGCGTTCGGTTTGCACCGGGCCGCCGTAGTAGACCGGCGACTCGGCCAGGTCGACACGATCGAGCGACAGCTCGACTTTTTCGAACAGGTTCTTCAGCTTGATGTCGATCGGCTTGTTGATCACCAGGCCGAGCGCGCCCTTGTCGGTGTGCTCGCAGAGGTAGATCACCGCACCCGCGAAGGTGTCGCCACCGATGCCCGGCATGGCGATCAGGAACTGGTTGGTGAGGTTGATGCCGCCGGAACTCATCGCCGCATTTTATTCCTGCGGCACACTGCTGCGATGCATCCTTCGATTGACGCCGCGCTGGTCTGGTTTCGCCGCGACCTGCGCACCGATGACCATGCGGCGCTGCACCATGCGCTGCGGGCGGCTCGCCACGTCTGGTGTGTCTTCATCCTCGACCGCGAGATCCTGGATCCGCTGCCGCGCGCCGACCGTCGGGTGGAGTTCATCCTGGACAGCCTCGCCGACCTGCACGCGCAGCTGGCCGCACTTGGCGCATCCCATGGCGTGACCGGCACGGGCCTGATCGTTCGTCATGGCTGGGCACGCGACGAGATTCCGGCGCTGGCCCAGCAGCTCCGCGTGCAGGCCGTGTATGCCAGCCACGACGACGAACCCGCGGCGCTGGCGCGCGATGCGCAAGTGCGCGGCCGGCTCGCCGATGTCGGCATCGCGCTGCACACCAGCAAGGACCATGTAGTGTTCGAGCGCAGCGAGGTGTTGACAGGCACAGGCACACCCTATGGCGTGTTCACGCCATACAAGAACGCATGGCTGAAGCGGCTGACGCCGGAGCACGTGGCACCATGGGAAGTCGAGGCCCATGCGACGCACCTGGCGCCCGTGCCTCAGGGCCTGCCCGCGGGCCCTCCTTCGCTCGCCGAGATCGGGTTCGAGCCCACCAACCTCTCATCGCTGCGCGTGGGCCATGGCGCCCGAGGTGCACAGGCGTCGTTCGCGGACTTCCTGACCCGCATCGACGCCTACGAGGACACGCGCAACTTCCCGGCGGTCAAAGGCCCGAGCTATCTCTCGGTGCACCTGCGCTTCGGCACGATCTCGATTCGCAAGCTGACGCGCGAGGCCTGGCAGCGCTGGCAGGCGGGCTCGCGCGGCGCGGAAGTCTGGCTGTCGGAATTGATCTGGCGCGACTTCTATCACCAGGTGATGCACCACCATCCGCATGTCGTCACCCGCTCGTTCAAGGCGCCATACGGCCACATCAAGTGGGAACACGGCAAGCACGCCGATGCGCTGTTCGCCGCCTGGTGCGAAGGCCGCACCGGTTACCCCCTGGTGGACGCGGCGATGGCGCAGATCAACCAGACCGGCTACATGCACAACCGGCTGCGCATGGTGGTGGCGAGCTTCCTGGTGAAAGACCTCGGCATCGACTGGCGCTGGGGAGAAAATTACTTCGCGCGCCACCTCAACGACTTCGATCTGGCGGCCAACAACGGAGGATGGCAGTGGGCCAGCTCCAGTGGCTGCGATGCGCAGCCCTACTTCCGCATCTTCAACCCGGTCAGCCAGAGCGAGAAGTTCGATCCCGCCGGCAAGTTCATCCGCCGCTACCTGCCACCGCTTGCGGCGCTGCCCGATTCGGCGCTGCACGCGCCTTGGACGGCTCGCCCGGTCGATCTGGCGGCCGCGGGACTGGAGCTGGGCCGCGACTATCCTCACCCCCTGGTGCAGCACGACGAGGCGCGACAGAAGACGCTGGAGCGCTATGCCGTGGTGAAGGCAGCCCTGTAGGATGGGTTGAGGGAGGCGCCAGGCCGTGCCTCCCTTTCCCCACTCCAATTACAGCTCAGGCGTTCCGAAAAATACTGCGCCCAACGAGCCATCGGCGTTGACGACGGCAACCGTCAACTGGGGAGCTGACGTGGGCGACGCGATGATCGCAACGCCGCTGCCAGTGCCATTGGGCAACGCGCACGGTGCCGGTCCAAAATTCACAGTGACGTCGTAGACATTCCTGCCTGAAGCACGCGGTGCCACCGTCCCACTGATCGTGCAACCAAGGGATGTCACCGAACTCACCACCCCACCAGAGGAGATAACCACGTCGCCCTCGTCGCCCGTCGAGAAAAAGCCGCTCCAGCTGCCTGCTATCGCAGCCAGAGTCGCAGGCGTGTCGTAGTTGTAGACGGCAGGGTCTATCGGGGTCAGCTCGGTGTTGACAGGATCAAACCCGGTGGCTGTCAGCGTTGCCGTGATGACGCCAGAAGTCGCGGCGCTACCAGAAAAGCCCACACCGGTGAGCGTGCCACCGATGTCAAAGTCGTATCGGCGCAGGGTACTAGAAGTGACTTCGGATCCGGACACTGATAGCAGTCCGCGGAAGAGGGCCTCGACAACAAGAAGGCCTTCAGATTCGGTTCCGACAATCGACCAAGCAGTTCCGTCTTCCAGGACCAACACGCTGCCTGAGGAGCCGTCACTGTTGGTCGCCGCGTACCCGCCCTCGATGTCAACGTCGTTGTCACTGCCACCCCCGCCGCCACCGCCGCAAGCGGCCAAAACGCTGATCAGCAATACCCCAGCAAGCCTCTTCAATTCATTCTGCAAAGTGAGCTCCATTGGTTGTTAGTTAGTTGTAAACGTCTCTGAAGTCAGCCTAATCCCCCGGCCACGAAAACACAAAGACGGATGAATCTATCCCATTTTGGGTTATTCGAATATCGGATCAAAAACTCGCTGTGTGCCAAAGACCTTGCACTCAGCGAATTACGCCGTGGTCCGGCGACAGCTCACCGATCTGCGTGGAGCCGCAGGCCGGTCACAAAGCGAGGTCGCTGCGGCGCTCGGCCGACCGCAGTCTTTCGTCTC
This sequence comes from Burkholderiales bacterium Ga0077547, assembly GCA_001464195.1. Taxonomy (GTDB): domain Bacteria; phylum Pseudomonadota; class Gammaproteobacteria; order Burkholderiales; family Burkholderiaceae_C; genus PBB1. Next base: position 74,038 of record LNEY01000027.1, on the reverse strand, counting down.
AAAGTACGAGACTGGCGAGCGTCGCCTCGATTTCACCGAGGTCATGGACTTGCTCGCTGTACTCGGTGCGGAGCCTCACCGCTTCGTCGCTGACTATCTTGATCGGACGGCACCCAATGCTTCGAAGCCCCGTTCCGTCAGGGCGCCGTCTGCTCCAAAGCGCAAGCGGAAATAGGGCGTGTGAGGTTTGATGGGTCGAGCACGCACGGTAAAGGCCGTGGGAGTAAGGGGGTTCGACCGAGCGAGGTCAATAAGGATGCCGGGCCGCAGCGCCGCACGGCCTGATGAATCCGTCAAACCGCCCAAGCTGGTGCGCGCAAACCCCAGCGCAGTTCAGAACAGTTCAACGTCGCCAACCTTGGCGTTTTCTTCTACCAGAAGGCCCGTGGCCAGCAGGTCGGCATGGCTGCACACCTGATTGCGACCGTTCGCTTTCGCGTGATACACGGCCTTGTCGGCACGCTCGAAGGCACTGCTCGGGGTGTCGCCCGGCCGCACCGCGGTGAACCCGACGCTCACCGTGACGGTGCCGACCTGCGGGAACTGAAACAACTCGGTGTTGCTGCGAAATCGCTGGAAGACCTGCGCCGCATCGTCTTCGCTGTGACAGCGCATCAGCACCAGGAACTCCTCGCCGCCGAAGCGATAGAGCCGGTCATGGATGCGGAAGCTCCTGCCCATCAGGCGCGACAGCAGCAAAAGCACCTCGTCGCCGATGAGGTGCCCGAAGCGGTCATTGACGAGCTTGAAATGATCGATGTCGATGACGCCGATCCAGTAGCCGCAGGGGCTGCCACCAATCCGCCTGCCGTCGCTCGGATCCTCGGGCGGCAACTCCATGGCGGCGGTGGCCTTCAGGAAGTTCTCGTCGAAGGTCTTGCGATTGAGCAGGCCCGTCAGCGAATCACGTTCGGAGTAATGCAGCAGGCGTTCGAAGTTTCGATAGATGCGCAGAACCCCGTGCACGAGGCGCTGAGCAGCTTCGTCGGGCGCGGTTGGCGTCTCAATCTCGATCACGCCAACCACGGCATCGCCCCCATGCAAGGGGAAATACATGAGGTGTGGCGTGCCGGGCACCAGCACCATGCGATGCTCGCTGAACGCCACGCACCGGGGATCGCCAGCAACCAGCCGGGGCAGGGTGTGCAAATCAGTCCATGGCCCGTCGGAGGTCGCCACCGCGCTGTCGCTGCTCAGGCGCGCGCGGGTGAGCCAATGCTGATCATCGCCTTCTCCAACGCATCGTTGGATCGTCACCGAACTCGGCTGCAACAAGTCTTTCAGCGCATGGGCCAGCGCCACATCGAGCTGTTCACGGTCGCGGTAGCTGGTGAGTTCGGCGATCTGGTCGGCAAACGGGATCATGGCGACAGCAGCATCCTGTTCGACCGACCCGTGGTCGCAATCATGCGGTCACACGTGCCGCCGTGCAACGGGAAATCAGCGCCAGCAGATCTTCCTCCGAGTACGGCTTGCCGAGGTAGTGCTCGACGCCGAGCTCCGCTGCATAGTCCCGGTGCTTCTGTGCGATGCGGGACGTGATCATGATCACCGGCAGGTCCTGCAACCGAGGGTCGGCTCTGAGGTTGCGCACCAGATCGAAGCCATCCATGCGTGGCATCTCGATGTCGCTGAGCACGATGGCCGGCTTTTCCTGGGCGAGTCGTTCGAGCGCGTCGAGACCGTCCTTGGCCAGCGTCACCCGATAGCCTTCACGCCGCAGCATGCGCTCTGTCACTCGGCGCACCGTCAGTGAGTCATCGACCACCAGCACCAAAGGCGCGAGAGGCGCGGCCGAGCCTCCCGTATCGACCAGGGCTGCCTTGCTGGCTGCCGGGGCCTGCAGCGCGGACAAGGTGGCTGCACGTGCAGCGGCGCCGTACAGGGTGGCCAACGCCACAGGGTTGTAGATCAGTGAGACGTCGCCCGACGCCTGCAAGGTCATGCCGGCCAAGCCAGGCATGCGCGACAACTGCGGCCCGAGGTTCTTGACCACCACTTCCTGGTTGCCGACCACATCGTCCACATGGATCACGATGCGCTGCGACGCGCTGCGGACCACCAGCAGCTGGCCACTGCGGTCTGCGGGGGCTTCGCTGCAGGGACTGGTCTGCAACAGGGCGCCAAGCCAATAGAAGGGCAGCGCCTCACCGTCCACCACACAGGAGCCGCTCAGGTAGGACTGCTGCATCTCCGGGATCGGCATGCGGCGAACCGCAGCCACCAGCGTCGAAGGCACACCCACGGTCAACTCGCCGCATCGCACCATCACCACCTGGGTGACGGCCGTTGTCAGCGGCAGCACCAATTTGAAACCGGTTCCTTGCCCCTTCGAGGTCGAGGTCTCGATGCGGCCACCGATGGCCTGTACCTCGGAGCGCACGACGTCCATGCCGACGCCACGTCCTGACAACTCGGTCACCTTGTCGGCGGTCGAAAAGCCAGGCGTGAAGATCAGATTGGCCAGTTGGTCGTCTGCAATGACCGCGTCGGCCGCGATCAGCCCTTGGGCCTGCGCCTTGCTACGGATGCGGCTGAGGTCCAGACCGGCACCGTCGTCGCACACCTCGACGCCCACTTCGTTGCCATCCTGGTTGACCGAGACGACGATCGCCCCAGTGGCGTCCTTGCCGTTGGCCGTGCGCGTGGCAGGCAACTCGATGCCGTGGGTCACGCTGTTGCGCACGAGGTGCTCGAAGGCACTGGTCATGCGATCGAGCACGCCGCGATCGATTTCAATCGAGCCGCCGACGATGTCGAGGCGGACCTGCTTGCCTGTTTCCTTGGCAGCCTGCCTCACCACGCGGTACAGGCGATCTGACAGCCCTTCGAACTCCACCATGCGGGTGCGCAGCAAGTCGTCCTGCAGCTCGCGCGTCAGGCGGGCCTGCGCAGCCAGGTCGTCCTCGGTGCTTTGCAACGTCTGCTGCAAGGTGCGCTGCACCGTGGCCACGTCGTTGACCGACTCGGCCATCATCCGTGTCAGCTCCTGGAAGCGGGTGAAGCGGTCGAACTCCAGCGGGTCAAAGGCCACGGCGGCGACCTTGGCGGCTTCCATCCGGGAACTGATCTGGGTTTCAGCCTGCAGCTCGATGTCACGCAGTTGGCCGCGCAGGCGATCGAGGTTCTCGGTCAGATCGGCCAGCGATTCCTTGATGTGATCGACATCGCTCGCAATGCGCGTTCGGGTGATGCTGACCTCGCCCGCCTGGTTGACCAGACGATCGAGCAATGGTGCGCGCACGCGCACTGCCGAGGTGGCATTCGACGCGGCGGCTGCGCGCGGCAACTCAGGCGCTTCAATGCCCTCGAAACGCGCCCAGTCAATCTCATCGACGGCTCCGACAGGCACTGCCGGCAGCGCAGTCGCCACCACGGACGGCAGTTCGGCCGGCGCGTCCGTGGGAGTCACCACTTGCGGCGCCGGCTCGTCCGGCATCGCTTCAGTCGGCTCCACCACTGCAACCACGTCGTCAGCAAGCTGGGGCGCGGCCTCTGCCACTTCGCTCATGGATTCGGTCGCGGCTTCGGGTCCGCCAGCCACCGCTTTCTGAACGCTCTCGAAGGCCTGACGCAGGGCATCACAGCGACCGAGCAGCGGCTCGATCTCATGCGCCGACGTGATGGCATCGGAAGAAAGTGAGGTCAGATTCTCGATGCGGCTTTCAAGGCGATGCACCAGCTCGCCCAAGCGCATGGCGCCAGCCAGGCGGGCGCCGCCCTTGAGCGTGTGCAAGGTTCGCATCGCGCCGGCAGGAGCCTGCGGGTCGTCGGGGTGACGCACCCAGTCCTGGAGACGGGTCGCCAATTGGCCCAGCAGCTCCTCGGCTTCTTCTTCGAAGATCGGGAACAGTTCCGTGTCAATCGCATCGCTGACATCGATGTCTTCCTCGTCGTCGAAATGCTGCGAGGGCCCGCCTGAGCTCACGCGCGGCCGGTCGATTTCGAGCTCAGCCACAGACGGCTCTGACAAGGGCTTCAGTTCGGCGAAACCGAGCGGGTCCAACCGCTGCAACTCGCTGTCGGACGCAAAACCAGCGGCATCAGCAGCCGGCACACCAGCGATGTCGAGCAGTTCCTCCGCTGGGGTGTCGCTCAACTCGAACTTCAGGTCCATGCCAGCGTCGAGCGGGGCATCTTCGCTGTCGAGCAAGGCCTCGGCGTCGAGCTCGGCAGTGGCGGTTTCGAGTCGTCTGGCCGAGCTCAGCTCGTGGTCGGCCAGACGTGCCAGCAAGGCATCTGAGGGCTGCTTGAGGAATCCGGCGGCGAACTGGTGCAGCAGGTGCCGGATCTCGTCGGCGCTGTCGGTGAACAAGGCCGCTTCTTCGGGCGTGCCTGCACCAATGGCCGCACTGCGGGCCAGTGCGTGCTCCAGCGTGCGCGCCAGACCCGACAAGTCGGCAAAGCCGACCGTGGCAGAGCTGCCCGCCAGTGAATGCGCCAGCGCCACCGCGCTGTCGCCGACGGGTTGCGCCAACTCCATCGCCCATTCGGCGAGTTCGGTACACAGGCGACGCGACAGTTCGTCCGCCTCGTTGAGGTAGATGTTGAACAGCGGAATGGGGATGCGCAGTGACCCGATGACCTTGGTCTCGTCGTCGTCCACTGAACCCGACGATTCGGGCGAAGTCTGCGCGGGCTGCTCGCTGGAGACGGCCGCCGCAGACCAGGGCTCCGATGGAGCCTGAGTCTGCGCCTCGCTCGTGGCACCGAAATCGAGGTCGAAATCCGCGCTCGACTCGGCCGCAAGCGGTTGCGCGGACGCATCGCCCACAGGTATTGGATCGAGCTCCAGGCTCAGCAGTTCGAAATCGGGGGATGCGCCGGCACCCAGGTCGCTGTCAGCGTCCAGGGCATCGGGTGATGACCGCTCCATCGAAGGGCGCGGCATCGGCTGTGTGGCCTGCGGATCGAAGGGCTCGAACATCGCGTCGGCATCGCCAGATTCGAGGTTCAGCATCACGAAACCCGCGTCGTCCTCCGGCCGTGATGGGTCCGCGCGTGCTGATTCGGTCGATGCGCCGCCCGGAAGATCGGCTGCAGGCCCGTTGAGGTCGAGATCGACGCGGGCATCGGCATGGAAGTCGAGTGCATCGCTGGGCGATGTGCCGAAGTCGAGATCCAGGCCAAAGTCAGCGGGCAACTCGTCCACCGCAACAGCGTCGTCCGTGCCTGGCTGCGGCGCCGAAGGTCCGGTCTCGAGCCGCGTCGCGGCTTGCGCCATCTGTGCCGCGCTATAGACCACGGGCCGGCCCACAGCAATGGCATCGATCCAGTCGACAAATTGCCCGAGCGACTCGTGGGTGTGGGTCAGCAGTGGCTCATCGGCCTGACGCTGCTCTGACAGGCAGGTGTTGTAGAGCTGCTCGCAGACCCAGGCGGCGTCGGCGAACTCGGTCAAGCCCACCATGCGGGCACTGCCCTTCAACGTGTGGAACGCGCGGCGGAGAATCGTCAAGCGCTGCAAGTCATCTGGCGCGGTGGCCAGACCCGCGCAGGCCCCCCGCGCGGTGTCGATCACCTCACGCGCTTCCTCGAGGAACACCTCGCGCATCTCGTCGTCGTCCGCGGCGTCATCGGCATCGACATCGCGTGGCGCCGTCGCGGCCGGCTCAAGGCCGATCGGCTCCGACGACGAGTGAACGAAGTCGGCCAGCGCCTCGGACAACTGATCGCGCGCCGCGTTGATGGCTCCCGCATCGCCTGCGGCTTCAAGCGCGATCCGCGCCTTGTTGACGGTGGCAGCCAGCGCCGTCTGATCGGCAGCAGTCGCCTCTTGAGACAAGCGCTCCAGATCGCGTGCCACAGCGTCGATCGAGACGTCGTCGCGAGCTGCGTTGAAGGCCAGCATCTGTGCCTGCTCGATGAGTCGCGGCTCGGCCGCGGCGGGCACAGGTTCACCCGGCATCACCGGCGCGCGGTCGCTTCTGCCCATCACAGGCGACAACGTGCCGGCATTGGGGTCGAAGACAAACAACGACTTCGCCAAGGCCGGCTGCACGCTGAGCATGTCGATCAGGAATCCGAGCGCACCCAGGTTGCCAGCCAGGCGATCGAAGACACCGGCCTGGCCCACGCGCGACAGATCGACCTCGGTTGAACTGAGCCCGTCAACGTCGTCGCGCATGCGCAGCAAGGCGCTGGCGGCGTGGTCCATGCCCAGCACCGACAGCACGCCGCGCATGGCCGACAGGTGATGCGGCACCGGGATGAGCACGCTGGAATCGGCTGGATTGCGGAAGAACTGGTCGATCAGCTTCTCGGCTTCCGACAGCGTCGTGCGCAATTCCTGCACCACACTGCCCATGGTCTGCCGATCAGACATGCGCCGGTACAGCTCCTCCATCCAGCCTTCGAGCGGCTGCGGCACAGCACCTTGACGGACGCTGGCCATGCGCTGGGAAAGACGCTGGATGCGGTTGGCCAGCTCGGGATGATCGAACTCGGCATCTTCGAGGCAAGCTTCGACGTAAAGCAGGCTGGTGGCGGCCTCCATGGCCAGCGCCGCAGACGGTGCCGACGCGGTTTGCTGGGTCAGGACGCCGGCGGCGCGGAGCTCGTCAGCGAGGAGTTCGCCGGCCGGGAACAGGCGCTTCAGCGATTCGCCCGCGAGCGCGAATTGCTCGGTCAGGCCGTTGATGCGGTGCAACTCACCACCGGCGACGCCCGACCAGGACTCCTTCGCTGCGGCGACCCGCTTGCACGCCTGCGCGATGAGCGCTGGATCGAAGCGGCCCAGCGCGCTGTTGTGGTAGTCGCCCGCCAGGTGATGTACCAGGTCATAGGCCTGGCGCACAGCCGCCAGCCGCGGGGCGATGCGCCCATCCCCCGGTGAATCAGCCTGGGCACAGAAGAACAACAGGTCGCGTGCCAGGGGTTCGGAAATTTCGCTGCCGCCTCGCTCGAGGATGCGCAGCTGCGCCAACAGCCGAGAGGCGACGCGCTTGCTGAACACATCGGGTGACAGCAGGCCGGCAGCCTGCGCTTCGAACATCGCCGCGGCCAGCTTCCACAGCGTGGCCGCCTGGAGGTTGTCGGTACCGGCGCCGAGACCGGCGAAGATCTGGCTCATCCGGTGCGCCGCACCCGGAGTCGGCGTGCGCATGATCGACAGCATCCGACCCTCGATGGCTGAACGGGTGTCGGCATCGGGTTGGCAAGCGACCGCACGTTCGTCGGGCGGCAGCGGCAGCCACTGCCAGTCATGGAACCACAAGTCGGCGGGGTGGATGCGGTCGGCACCGGCCAGCTCCTGCACAGCGCGGTACTGCGGGAACATCGCCAAAGATGACACCGACTTGCCGGCCAGCAAGCGAGCCACGTAATCCATCAAGGCAAAGCAGGCGGACTCGATGGCCGCAACCGCCTGCGCGTCGATCGATCGCGGTTTGGCAATGAATCGCTGGACACAGGTTTCGCAGGCACGCAGCAAGCTGGCGCCGGCCTGCAGGGCCACGAGCTCCAGCGCGCCGACGCCTTGGTGCAGGTGCTGGCGGGCGCTGTGCAGGACGGCCGGGTCGACCACGTCGACATCGGCATCGAAGGTGGTTTCGGACTCTTTCAGGTGGCGCCGCAGCGACTTCAGGGCCAGTTCGAGCGATCGCCTCAGTTCTTCCTGCACCCAGGACAGGGCACTCAGATCACTCAGACCATCCACCGATTGAGGATTGCGCGGGCTGTCCATGCGATGCCTTGTTTCTGGTGATTCAGCGGGGCGGGGTGGGGGACGGTCACACGATCTTGAACCGCGCCACCGACTGCTTCAGTTCATCCGCGGTATGCGATAGCTCGCGCACCATCTGCGCCGTCGAGCGGGTGCCCTCGCCGGTCTGCTCGGTCACGGCAAAAATGTGCTGGATGTTGGCCGCGACCACATTCGCCGACTGCGCTTCGCCGAGGGCGCGACTGGAGATGTCGGTGATCAGGTCGGACAGCTGGTGCGACACCCGGTCGATGTCGCCCAGCGCGTTGCCAGCCGCGTCGGTCAGTCGGGTCCCCTCGACCACGCCCTGGGTCGAGCGTTCCATGGCCGCCACGGCGTCCAAGGTATCGGTCTGAATGGCCTTGACCAAGGCCGCAATCTGCCGCGTCGCATCGGCCGAACGCTCGGCCAGCCGCTGAACTTCTTCAGCGACCACCGAGAAGCCGCGCCCGGCTTCGCCAGCCGATGCCGCCTGAATGGCCGCGTTGAGCGCGAGCACGTTGGTCTGCTCGGTGATGTCAGAGATCAGTTCGGTGATCTCGCCGATCTCCTGCGACGATTCACCGAGGCGCTTGATGCGCTTGGAGGTTTCCTGGATCTGGTCGCGGATGGTGTTCATGCCGCCGATGGTGTCCTGCACCGCCTTCAGTCCGGACTCGGTCGCCGTCAGGGACTGACGGGCCACAGCTGCAGTCTGCTGCGCCTGCGCCGACACCTCGTTGATGCGGCCGGCCATTTGCAGCACCGACTCACCCGTATCGCGGATCTCGCGCAGCTGTTCGCTGGAAGCGGCCATCAGCTCGGTCGAGGTGGCGTCGACGAGCTGGGTGGTTTCTGTCACCCGACTGACCGTGCCCTGCACCTGAGCGACCAGCGTTCGCAGTTCCTCGACCGTGTAGTTGACCGAGTCGGCAATCGCACCGGTGATGTCCTCGGTGACCGTCGCCTGCTGTGTCAGATCACCCTCGGCCACGCTTTGCAGTTCGTTCATCAAACGCAAGATCGCCGCCTGGTTGGCATCGTTCACGCGCTTGGCTTCGCTTTGCAGACGCTCGGCATCGAGCCGTTGCTGCTCCATCTGCTGTGCGCGCTGTGCCTGTTCGATGGCAAACAGCTTGCGCTGCCCCAGCGCCCCGGCGAAGAGCGCCAGAGCCGCCACCAGCAACAAGCCGGCTGCGCCTTGATGCGTCGACGAACTTTCGCTCGCCAGGAACGACAGCAGCACGACGGTCAGAACGCCGATCATGCCGATCCAGATCAGCGCGGTGAGCCACTTTTGTTGCTGCTCGATCGGCCGGTTGGCGATCAGCGGCACACCCGAATCGCTGCCGACGGCAGCAGGTGGCATGGGCTGTGACCGCGACTCAGCGAAATCAGCCATGCCCGAAGGGGCGGACTCGGAAATGATGGATGGGTCGAACTCGCGCACACCACGTCCACCGATGCCCTCGAGCACCACGGTTCGTTCCATGTCCATGTCGATCTCCAGTGGCGACCGCTTGTCAAACAGGGGATGGTCTTCCTTCGACGCGGGCGCCGGCGCGTCGGCAAAGCGGGTGTCGGGCACATCGCTGCTGTGCCCAGGATCGGATTTCTTCAGTTTGTCCAGAAAAGCCATGAGATCCTCGCTCCGCGATTGTGGTGATTCGTGGGGTGCCCGACCCACCGATATCGCGGCCTTCCAGCCGCCAGTTCGTCGAATGCGTCACACCGCCAGAGGCGGCGTGCCATTCGATGACGTCATCGAACGATCTTCAAAAAAGCCGGGTGCTTGACCAAGCCGGCAAGGCTGATTTCCTGCCAAATCCGACCACTCGCATCGCGCCAGCGCGACCCGGCGAATGCCGGCGCAGAAGTCGCTGGCCGGTCTGCGGGCTCCGCCGACAACTGATCTTCTCCGCGCAGCCCTGCCAGGCGATCGACCAGCAACACCGCATTCACATCCAGCGATGTGTTGAATCCCACCAACATGGCCTGGTCGCGCCCTTCCGAGAGTGCGCCTATGCCCAGGAAGCCGGCCAGATCAACCACGCCATGCAAATGCCCGCGCAGGTTCGCGACCCCCAGGAACCAGGCTTGTGCATGGGAGACCGCCGTGACGGGCGACATTGAAAAAATCTCACCCGCCTCCTGTAGCGGGAACAGAAAACCGTGTCGGCCGCACTCGACGGCGAGCCAGGCGCGCCCGCGCACTGTCGAGCGCGCCTCCTGCAATCGCTGCGCCAAGCGGCTCTGAAGTGCGCGCAGTGCTTCCTTGTCGGCCATAAAGATGTGGATCGCTGCGTGGTTTCAGGTCAAGGGTAAGGCGGGTGCGATTGGATGGATTGGCCGAGTCGCGCCACCTTCATCAGCCGAAAGCACGAATCTTCGCCGTCAGTTCCTCGGCATTCACCGGCTTGACGATGTAGTCGCGGGCGCCCTGGCGGATACCCCAGACCTTGTCGGTTTCCTGGTTCTTGCTGGTACACATGATGACCGGCACTCGGGAAAAGCGCGGGTCACGGGTGATCGAGCGGGTCAGCTGAAACCCGTTCTGACCGGGCATGACCACATCCATCAGGATCAGGTCGGGGGTTTGTTCTTCCAATCGGCGCATCGCCTCTTCGCCGTTCTCGGCGGTGCGCACGGCATACCCCTGCTTTTTCAGCAGGTCCGACACGAAATAGAGCTCTGTCTTCGAATCGTCGACCAACAGAATGTTCTTGATTGCCATTTCTTGTCCTCGGGAGTCGATTTCAGTGCCCAACTCCTTCGAGAAGCAAGCCGTGCGCCGCGAAAACAATGACAAAAAGCGTCAGTTCTGCGACACCGCGGCGTCTTCCTTCAGATGCAGGCGAACCGCGTCCAGCAACTGGTCCTTGGTGAACGGCTTGGTCAGGTAATCCTGTGAGCCGACCATCCGACCGCGCGCCTTGTCGAACAGGCCGTCCTTGGACGACAGCATGATCACCGGTACGTCGGCGTAGCGGCTGTTGCGCTTGATGATGGCGCAGGTCTGGTAGCCGTCCAGCCTTGGCATCAGGATGTCGCAGAAGATCAGCGCGGGCGCATGATCATTGACCTTGGACAGCGCGTCGAAACCGTCTTCCGCCAAGTAAACGTCGTAGCCGCCTTGCTTGAGAAATATTTCCGCGCTGCGGCGGATGGTGTTGCTGTCGTCGATGACCAGCACCCTGGTCCTGGGCACGTTCGCCCCATCGTCACTGTCCACTGACATTCTCCTCATCAGGGCACGCCCGTGCCCCGCCTGTCGGGTTATCGGTCAGATCTGCACCATCTCAAAGTCTTCTTTTCGGGCACCGCATTCAGGGCAGGTCCAATTCATCGGCACATCTTCCCAGCGGGTACCGGGCGCGATGTGGTGCTCCGGGTCACCCGTGGCCTCATCGTAGATCCAGCCGCAGATCAGGCACATCCAGGTTCGAGGGTCGGTCACGGTGGCTTTGGACGGGTCATTACAATCAAATTCATTCTACCGACGCAGCGTTTGCAGCGGCTTTTCCTGTGCGTCGGGTCGCCTCGTGGTGCCGCTCGCTTGCTTTCATCATCGGTCACAGCCCTGCGGGCGCGCCCTCCCTTCCTCACCCGAGTCTTCCGCCATGACCGTACAACCCCAGGCGACCCCCGACCCCACCGACGAAGTGCAGGAAGCGCCGTCGCCTGCTTGCGTGATGAGCTTCAACGCGTCGGACGCCACCGGCGCGGGCGGTGCCAGCGGGGACGTCGCCACCATCGCCGCCATGGGTGCGCATGCGCTGCCGGTCATCACCTCCATCGTGCTGCGCGACACGGCAGAAGTGTTCGATCACCACCCGATCGAGGCCGACGTGGTCGCCGAACAGGCGCGCAACGTGCTTGAGGACATCACGATCGCTGCCTGGAAGGTGGGCTTTCTCGGCTCGGCCGAGGCGGTCGGCGCCGTGGCGGAAATCCTGTCGGATTACCCGGATGTGCCGTTGGTGGCCTACATGCCGAGCCTGTCATGGCTGGAGGAAGACGCGCAGCAGGCCTACCTCGATGCGTTTCGCGAGCTGGTGCTGCCACAGACCGAGGTGCTGGTCGGCAGCCACCAGACGCTGACCGACTTCCTGCTGCCCGACTGGGAGGCCGACCGCCCCGCCTCACCGCGAGAGCTGGCGGTGGCCGCGGCCGAGCACGGCACCAACTTCGTGTTGGTCACCAGCGTGCTGGTGACCACCGGCAAGAGCGCGGATCAGCACCTCGACAACGTCTTGGCCTCACCTCAGGGTGCGCTGACCGGCGAGAAATTCGAGCGCTTCGACGCCAGCTTCATTGCAGCGGGCGACACGCTGTCGGCTGCGCTGGCCGCCCTGCTGGCCTCGGGCAGCGAGTTGCATACCGCTGTCGGCGAATCGCTGGCCTTCCTCGATCAGGCACTGGATGCCGGCTTCCGCCCAGGCATGGGCAATGTCGTGCCGGATCGCTTCTTCTGGGCGCTGGCTCCAGGCGAAGACGAGGATGGCCTGGACGGCGACGCCATGCCGCCCGATGCGCCCGGCTCCCGCCACATCCACTGACACCCGGCCGGGTCGCACCGGCCGCATCGCCACCGCCCGCACCTCATCGATCGCCATGACTTCCACCAACGCACAGCTTTTCGAGCGCGCCCAGCGCGTCATTCCAGGAGGCGTGAACTCGCCGGTGCGCGCCTTTCGCGCCGTCGGCGGCACGCCGCGCTTCATCGCGCGGGCACAGGGCCCCTACATCTTCGACGCTGAAGGCAAGCGCTACATCGATTACATCGGCTCCTGGGGGCCCATGATCCTGGGCCATGGCCACCCTGCGGTGCTCGAAGCGGTGCAAAAGGCCGCGCTCGACGGCTTCTCGTTCGGTGCGCCGACCGAGCGCGAGATCGAACTGGCCGAGGAGATCCTGAAGCTGGTGCCCAGCATGGACCAGGTGCGCCTCGTCAGCTCGGGCACTGAAGCAGCGATGAGCGCGTTGCGACTGGCGCGCGGCGCCACCGGCCGCAACAAGATCGTCAAGTTCGAGGGCTGCTATCACGGTCACGCTGATGCGCTGCTGGTCAAGGCAGGCTCGGGCCTCGCCACCTTCGGTAACCCGACCAGCGCTGGCGTGCCGGACGATGTGGTCAAGCACACCGTCGTGCTCGAATACAACAACGTCGCTCAGCTCGACGAGGCGTTCACGCTGCACGGCGCCGACATGGCCTGCGTGATGATCGAGCCGATCTGCGGCAACATGAATTTCGTGCGTGCGAGCGTGCCCTTCATGACCCGGCTGCGCGAGTTGTGCACGAAGCACGGCGTGCTGCTGGTGTTCGACGAGGTGATGACGGGCTTTCGCGTCGCGCTCGGCGGCGCTCAATCTTTGTACAAGCAATTGATCCCCGGCTTCGCGCCCGACATCAGCGTGTTCGGCAAGGTGATCGGCGGCGGCATGCCGCTGGCCGCTTTCGGCGGGCGGCGGGCGGTGATGTCGCAGCTGGCGCCGTTGGGCCCGGTCTACCAGGCCGGTACGCTGTCGGGCAATCCAGTGGCCACGGCCTGCGGCCTCGCCACGCTGCGTGAAATCCAGAAGCCGGGCTTCTACGAGGCATTGGCTGCCAGCACCCGTCAAATGGTCAATGGCCTGGCGGCGGCGGCCAAGACCACTGGCGTGCCCCTGGTCACCGACAGCGAAGGCGGCATGTTCGGCTTTTTCTTCGCGTCAGCACTGCCGCAAAACTACCCGGCCGTGCTGGCCACCGACAAAGAGCGTTTCAATCGCTTCTTCCACGCCATGCTCGATCGCGGCGTCTATCTGGCACCAGCCTTGTACGAAGCCGGCTTTGTCAGTGCAGCGCATCGGCCGGAAGACATTGCAGCGACCACCGAAGCTGCGGCACAAGCCTTGCAATCCTGAGCCTGACAACACGGTGCTGCCGTCGGCGGCCGCTGCCGAAACCCGGTTCCTGAACATCGCGACTCCATGCACATTCACATCCTGGGCATCTGCGGCACCTTCATGGGCGGGCTTGCGGCCCTGGCGCGCGAGGTCGGGCATCGGGTGACGGGCTGCGACAGCGGCGTCTACCCGCCGATGAGCGACCAGTTGCGCGCGCTCGGCATCGAGTTGATCGAGGGCTATGGCGCCGACCAGTTGGCACTGCACCCCGATGTGTTTGTCATTGGCAATGTGGTGACACGCGGCAACCCGCTGATGGAAGCCGTGCTCGACGCCGGTGCCCCGTACACCAGCGGCCCGCAGTGGCTGGCCGAGCACGTGCTGCAAGGTCGACATGTGCTCGCCGTGGCGGGCACCCACGGCAAGACGACAACCACCGCGATGCTCGCCTGGATCCTGGAGAAGGCCGCACTGGAGCCCGGCTTTCTGGTGGGCGGGGTGCCACTGAACTTCGGCGTGTCCGCCCGGCTGGGATCGCGAAGCCCGAATGCGCCGTTCGTCATCGAGGCCGACGAGTACGACACCGCCTTCTTCGACAAGCGCAGCAAGTTCGTCCACTACCGCGCGCGCACGGCAATCCTGAACAACCTGGAGTTCGATCACGCCGACATCTTCGAGAACCTGGCGGCGATCGAGCGGCAGTTCCACCACCTGGTCCGCACGGTGCCCTCGCAAGGGCGCCTGGTCGTCAATGCGCGCGACGAGGCGCTGCAACGGGTGCTCGGCGTTGGGTGCTGGAGCGAGGTGGTGCGCTTTGGCGCACGCAAGGAGACACCCGGCGAGTGGCGCGCCCGCGGCGAGCCGCACGCGTTCGATGTGCTGCGAGGCAGCATGCGGCAAGCGCGCGTCGAGTGGGCGCTGGCCGGTGAACACAATCAACTGAATGCGCTGGCGGCCATCGCCGCAGCCGATCACCTCGGCGTGCCCGCGGACGCGGCAGCCCAGGCATTGGCGAGCTTTGAGAATGTGCGCCGCCGGCTCGAACTGCGTGGCAGCGCGGCCGGGGTCAGCGTCTACGACGATTTCGCCCACCATCCGACCGCGATGCGCACCACGATCAACGGGCTGCGCCGCCAGATCGATGCGCGCTGGGACCCGGCCACCCAGGCACGGCCGCGCATCCTGGCGGTGTTCGAGCCCCGCTCCAACACGATGAAGCAAGGCACCATGAAGGCCCAGCTGCCCTGGGCACTGGAAGAGGCCGACCTGTCGTTCTGCCACAGCGGGGGCCTCGACTGGGACGCTGCGCAGGCGCTGGCGCCACTGGGCAAGCTGGCCTCGGTCAGCGACCGCATCGACACGCTGGTCGCGGGCGTTGTCGCCGCAGCCCAGCCGGGCGACCATGTGCTGTGCATGAGCAACGGCGGCTTCGGCGGCGTGCACGGGCTGCTGCTGAAGGCGCTCGCGGCCCAAGGTTGAGCCCTGTGTCCGCAGACGACGCGTTGCCCGTCTCGCATCTGCTCTACCTGCACGGCTTTCGCTCGTCGCCGCAATCGGCCAAGGCCCGGCAGTTCCGCGACTGGGTACAGACGCACCGGCCTGACATCCATTGGTGGTGCCCCCAACTGCCACCTTCTCCGCGGGACGCGATCGATCTGCTGGCGCGCGGCACGGCCCGCTGGCCCTGGGCGCAGACCGCCGTGGTCGGCAGTTCGTTAGGCGGCTTCTACGCGACGGTGCTGGCCGAACGCTGGGCGCATGCAGCCCGCGTCGCGGTGCTCAATCCTGCGGTGTATCCCGCTCGCGACCTGGCCGACCGAATCGGCGAGACCACCGCCTGGCACAGCGAAGAGCGCTTCTACTTTCGGCCTGAATACATCGCCGAGCTGCGCGACATGACGCCACCGACCCTGGCCCACCCAGCGCGCTACTTCGCGGTCATCGCAAAAGGCGACGAGGTGCTGGACTGGCGAGAGATGGCCGCGCGCTACGCGGGCTGCCCGATGCAATTACTCGAGGGCCACGATCACGCACTCAGCGAATTCGAGGCGTCATTTGCCGCGGTGCGCGACTTCCTGGGCCTGGATATCCACCGATCCTGATCACCAGTTGATCAGGACCATCACCACGGTGCCCCAGATCCAGACATTGAACCAAAAGAGCATTGCCGCGAACGCAAAGCGTCGGAACCCGCGGGCGCGTTTGAGCCACAGGTCGATGCCCGTGCCGATGAAGATGGCGAACGACACCAAACTGATGCCACCCATCAGCGCGACGATCGAGCCCATCACCCAAGCGAATACCACCATGTCGTCAGACTTTCAGTTCACAGCCGGTGGCTGCGTTGAAAACAGGCCGATCACCATGCGGGCGCCAACTCGGCCAAGCCGGCAGGGGCTTTCGACTCATCGGCGAAGGTGACGATCTCGAACGCGTCCGAGTCGGCCAGCACCGCCAACACCAGCTTGCTGTTGAGCGCATGGCCCGACTTGAATGCGCTGTAAGCGCCAATCAGCGGGTGGCCGAACACATACAGGTCACCGATCGCGTCGAGGATCTTGTGCTTGGCAAATTCATCGCCATAGCGCAGCCCGCCGCTGTTGAGCACCTTGTAGTCGTCCACCACCACCACGTTGTCGAGGCTGCCGCCCAGGCCCAGACCTCGCGAACGCATCATTTCAACGTCCTTCGTGAAGCCGAAGGTGCGAGCCCGCGCGATCTCACGCTTGTACTGGCCCGAACCCATGTCGAACACCACGTGCTGGCCGGTCTGGTTGACCGCCGGGTGGTCGAATGAAATCTCGAAGGTCAGTCGGTAGCCGTCGAAGGGTTCGAGCCGCGCCCATTTCAGGCTGGCACCCTCGCCTTCGCGCACTTCCACCGGTTTGCGCAGGCGCAAAAAACGCTTCGGCGCTGCCTGCAGTTCGATGCCAGCGCTTTGCAGCAGGAACACGAACGACGCCGCCGAGCCATCGAGGATGGGCACCTCTTCGGCGGTGATGTCGACGATCAGGTTGTCGATGCCCAGACCTGCGCAGGCCGACAGCAGGTGCTCGACAGTGTTCACTTTCGGCGCACCCGGGTCTCCGCCCGGGGACAGCGCCGTGGCCATGCGGGTGTCGCACACCGACTGCGGGCGAACCGGAATGTCCACCGGCTGTGGCAGATCGACCCGGCGGAACACGACCCCGGTATCCGGAGGTGCCGGTCGCAACGTCATCTCGACCCGCTGCCCGCCGTGCACGCCGACGCCAACCGCGCGGGTCAGTGATTTCAATGTGCGCTGAGCCAGCATCACTTCATTGTAGAGATCGCCCCCCGTGGCCACGCAATCCAGCCACGCCGAAGCCCGGGTCACCCGGGCCGAAGGCGGCGCCCCTCGGGGGCAGGAGCGCCAGCGACTGGGGGGCCACTGATCAGTCCGCCTGCTTGCGCAGGAAGGCCGGGATCTCGATCTCGTCCATGCCGTTGCTGGCCAGCGCGTCCACCTTGGCTGCTGCCGTGCGGGTGCGCCAGACACTCGGTGTGTTCATGCCGCCGTAGTCGGGGCCGCCTGCGGTGCCCATCATCGCGCCGACCGGGTGACCGACGGCGTTGTTCAGGATCGGCAGGTCATCCGTCCCCGTACGGCGCATCGGCGCGCTGTGCACCACGCTGATCGGGGCCTGCTGACGGCGGGCCGGGCTCAGGCCGGTGGCGATCACCGTGACGCGCAGCTGGTCGCCCAGGCTTTCGTCGTAGACGGTGCCGAAGATCACATGCGCATCCTCGGCCGCATAGCGGCGGATGGTGTTCATCGCGTTCTTGCTCTCCGACAGCTTCAGCGTGCTGCGGTTGGCCGCGATCAGCACCAGCACGCCCTTGGCGCCCGACAGGTCGATGCCTTCAAGCAGCGGGCAGGCCACGGCTGCGTCAGCGGCCTTGGTGGCGCGGTCCGGCCCACCGGCTTGTGCGGTGCCCATCATCGCCTTGCCCGGTTCGCTCATCACCGTCTTCACGTCTTCGAAGTCGACGTTGACCATGCCATGCATGTGGATGATGTCGCTGATGCCACCGACCGCGTTCTTCAGCACGTCGTTGGCCTCGGCAAACGCCTGGTCCTGCGTCACGTCGTCGCCCAGCACCTCAAGCAGCTTCTCGTTGAGCACGACGATCAGCGAGTCGACATTGGCTTCGAGTTCGGCCAGACCGACATCGGCCATCTTCATCCGGCGGTTGCCCTCGAAGTCGAAGGGCTTGGTCACGACACCCACGGTCAGAATGCCCATTTCCTTCGCGATGCGCGCGATCACCGGCGCAGCACCGGTGCCTGTGCCACCGCCCATGCCCGCGGTGATGAACAACATGTTCGAGCCGACGATGGCCGAACGGATGCGTTCTTCGGCCTCCAGGGCCGCAGCCTTGCCGACATCGGGCTTGGCGCCGGCGCCAAGCCCGCTGCTGCCGAGCTGGATCAGCTGGTGCGCACCGGAGCGGTTGAGCGCCTGCGCATCGGTGTTGGCGCAGACGAATTCCACGCCTTGCACGCCTTGCGTGATCATGTGCTCGACCGCGTTGCCGCCGCCGCCGCCGACGCCGATCACCTTGATTTGCGTGCCGAGGTCAAATTCTTCGATCATTTCGATGGCCATGTTGTTCTCCAGAGTAAGCAGTTGCCGTTGAGGGGTTCAGTCGTCAGGTCTAGTCAGGTCTTCGTTGTTCGCTGTGGTGATCCCGGCCGAGGCCATCGTCCGCAGTCTTCGCTTTCAGGAAACTGGGGGGTGCACGCGAGTGCACACGTGGTGCCGCGCAGAGGTGGTGGTGCGTGTTCAGGCGCATGGTGTTCGTCTCAGAAATTGCCGAGAAACCAGTCGCGCGCCCGGCCCAGCACCGTCTTGACGGAGCCGGCCTGCTGCGCCGCACGCAGGCCGCGCGAGCGCGCCATGCGGCCTTCCTCGAGCAGGCCCATCACGGTGGCCGAACGGGTGTTGGCCATCATGTCCTGCAGCGCGCCGTGGTACAGCGGGATGCCCTTGCGCACCGGCTTCAGGAAGATGTCCTCGCCGAGCTCGACCATGCCCGGCATCACCGCCGCGCCACCGCAGATCACGATGCCTGAGGACAGCAGTTCCTCGTAGCCGGACTCGCGGATCACCTGGTGCACCAGCGAATAGATTTCCTCGATGCGCGGCTCGATCACGCCGGCCAACGCCTGCCGGCTCAACATGCGTGGCGGGCGGTCGCCCAGGCCCGGCACTTCGAGCTGGTCGCTCGGGTCGGCCAGCAGTTGCTTGGCGACGCCGTACTCGACCTTGATCTCTTCCGCGTCCTTGGTCGGCGTGCGCAGCGCCATCGCGATGTCGCTCGTGATCAGGTCGCCGGCGATCGGGATCACCGCGGTATGGCGGATCGCACCGTCGGTGTAGATCGCCACATCGGTGGTGCCAGCACCGATGTCGACCAGCGCCACGCCCAGGTCCTTCTCGTCGTCGGTCAACACCGCATGGCTAGAGGCACTCGGGTTGAGCACCAGCATGTCGACCTCGAGTCCGCAGCGGCGCACGCACTTGATGATGTTCTCGGCCGCGCTCTGCGCGCCGGTGACGATGTGCACCTTCACTTCGAGGCGCCCGCCGCTCATGCCGATTGGCTCCTTGACCTCGTGACCGTCGATGACGAATTCCTGCGGCTCAACGAGCAACAGTCGCTGGTCGTTCGGAATGTTGATCGCCTTGGCGGTCTCGACCACACGCGCCACGTCGACCGGCGTCACTTCCTTGTCGCGCACGATCACCATGCCGGTGGAGTTCTGGCCGCGGATGTGACTCCCGGTGATGCCGGTGTAGACATGCGTGATCTTGCAGTCGGCCATCATCTCGGCCTCTTTCAGCGCCTGCTGAATGCTCTGCACCGTCGCATCGATGTTCACGACCACGCCGCGCTTGAGGCCATGCGCCGGTGCGCTGCCCAGACCGGCCACGCGCAACTCGCCGTCGGGCAGCATCTCGGCCACGACCACCATCACCTTGGCGGTGCCGATGTCGAGCCCGACCACCAGATCTTTCAGTTCCTTGGCCATCCGTTCCTCTCGCTCAATTCCTGTTCACAGTGACCGGGGTGGTCACCGTGGTGATGCCGCGCAGCCGCAACGCATAGCCATCGCGATGGCGCAGGTCGGCGTAGACCACCGGCGCCTGAAACTGCTGCGTCATCTGCGTCACCGTCGAGACAAAGCGGTCCGCACGCACCAGCACTTCGTCATCGCTGCCTCGACCGAGCTCGACCTTCGCGCCGGTGTCGAGCTCGATCGCCCAAGACGCGCGGCTCGAGAGTCGCAGCGTGTCGATCTGGCTGCCCTGCCGGGCAAACACGGTCTGCAGGCGCGTCAGCATCGAGAGCATTGCGGCCGAAGTGCCGTCAGGTCCCTGGAGTGTGGGCAGGCTGTCGCCTTCGACATCGCCGACGTTGGCCTCGAACACTTCCCCTTGGGCGTTGACCAGTTGCTCGGCGGCGCCGTTGTCGTCTGCCCCACGCCAGAGGGCCACGGGCCGGTGCTCCTCGAGCCGCACGGCCAGGCGGTTCGGCCACACCCTCTGCACCACCGCGCGGCGCACCCACGGCACCGTCTCGAAGGCGCGCCGCGCCGCCTGCAGATCGATGGTGAAGAAGTTGCCACGCAATTGAGGCACCGCGTTGACGCGGATCGTTGCCACGCTGTTGCGGGTCAGGTCGCCATCGAGCTGGATGGCCCGCAGCGCGAACACGGGCTGGCGCGTCAGCAGATGAGCTGCCAGCGCGACGAACACCAGCGCGGCCAGCGCATACAGACCGTTCGCGGTCAGCCGCATCCAGCGCACATCGGCCGGCACCGCGTCACGCGAAGGGCGGGCCGCGGTGGGTGGGCGGATGAAGGTGGTGCTGGCCATGGTTCGTGACGTCGGGTCAGGCCGCAAGGCTCGAAGTCGATGCCGCCACCACGGGCTGCCCATCGAGGCGGGCCTGGCTCGCGATCAGCAGGCAGAGTTGCGGGTAATCGATGCCCGTGGCACGCGCTGACATCGGCACCAGCGAATGCGTCGTCATGCCCGGCGAGGTGTTCATCTCCAGCAGGAAGGGCTGGCGGTCGGACCCGCGGATCATCAGGTCGGCGCGGCCCCAGCCTCGGCAGCCCAACGCGCGGTAGGACGCGATGGCCAGCCGCTGGATCTCGCGCTCCTCGGCTTGCGGCAGACCGCTCGGGCACAGGTACTGCACCACGTCTGTGAAGTACTTGTTCTGGTAGTCGTAGGCGCCTTCCGGTGCGCGGATGCGGACCACCGGCAGCGCCCGCACATGCGCACCTTCTCCCAGCACCGGGCAGGTGACTTCTTCGCCGGCAATGAACTCCTCGCACAGCACGTCGGCGTCATAGCGGGCGGCGAGTGCCACCGCATCGGCGATCTGATCGGCGCTTTGCACCTTGGTGACACCAATCGACGAGCCTTCGCGCGGCGGCTTGACGATCAGCGGCAGACCGATCTGGGCTGGCACGGCTTGCACTTGCTCGGCCGAATGCTCGCCCTTCCCGTGGGTCGCTTCCAGCCAGACATGGCGGGGCGTCGGCAGGCCTTCGGCCAGCCAGATGCGCTTGGTCATCACCTTGTCCATGGCCACGGCAGAGGCCATCACGCCAGAGCCGGTGTACGGGATGCCCAGCAGTTCGAGCGCGCCCTGCACGGTGCCGTCTTCGCCATGGCGGCCGTGCAGCGAAATGAAGCAGCGATCGATGCCCAGTGATTTCAGCTCGGCCAGATCGCGCTGCGCCGGATCGAAGGCCTGCGCATCCACACCCAGCGACTGCAATGCGGCCAGCACGCCGCTGCCAGACATCAGCGAGATGTCGCGCTCCGCCGAGGTGCCGCCCAGGAGCACCGCGACTTTGCCCAACGCTTTCGGATCGATGCTCATGGCGTGACCTCTGTGGCGGCAACCATCGCATCGGCGCGGGCCTGCAGCTCCAGCACCAACCCCGGGACCTGGCCGATCGATCCCGCGCCCATCGAGACCAGCACATCGCCGGCACGGGCGTGATCCAGGATGGCCTGCGGCAGCAGGGTGATGTCGTCGATGAACACCGGATCGACCTTGCCCGCGACGCGCAGGGCGCGCGCCAACGCACGGCCATCGGCGGCGACGATGGGCGCCTCGCCTGCGGCATAGACCTCGGTGAGCAGCACGGCATCGGCACTGCCAATCACCTTGACGAAATCCTCGAAACAATCGCGGGTGCGGGTGTAGCGGTGCGGCTGGAAGGCCAGCACCAGCCGGCGACCCGGGAACGCACCGCGCGCTGCAGCCAGCGTGGCCGCCATTTCGACCGGATGGTGGCCGTAGTCGTCGATCAGCGTGAAGGCCCCTTGCGTACCGTCTGCAGCGGCTGCCGGCACTTCGCCATAACGCTGGAAGCGCCGGTCGACGCCGCGGAACTCGGCCAGCCCCTGCACCATCGCCGTATCGGGCAGCTCCAGCTCGGTGGCCACCGCAATCGCGGCCAACGCATTCAGCACGTTGTGGTCGCCGGGCAGGTTCAGCGTCACGTCCAGATCGGGCATCGCGACACCATTGCGTCGCTGCACCGTGAAGTGCATGCGCCCGGCGCGGGCCTGCACCTCGACCGCGCGCACCATCGCGTCGGCACCGAAGCCATAGGTGACAACCGGTCTCGACAGCATCGGCATGATCGAGCGCACGCCCGGGTCGTCACAGCAGACGATGGCGGCGCCATAGAACGGCATGCGGTGCACAAACTCGATGAACGCATGCTTGAGCCGGCCCAGGTCATGCCCGTAGGTGTCCATGTGGTCGGCGTCGATGTTGGTCACCACGGCCATCACCGGCAGCAGGTTCAGAAACGACGCGTCGGACTCATCGGCCTCGACGACGATGTGGTCGCCCGAACCCAATCGTGAATTCGCCCCGGCGGCGTTCAAGCGTCCGCCGATCACGAAGGTCGGGTCGAGCCCGGCCTCGGCCAGCACGCTGGTGACCAGGCTGGTGGTGGTGGTCTTGCCATGCGTGCCGGCGATCGCGATGCCTTTCTTCAGCCGCATCAGCTCGGCCAGCATCACCGCACGCGGCACCACTGGCACCCGCTTGGCGCGTGCGGCGATGACCTCGGGGTTGTCGGCCTTCACCGCGGTCGAAGTGACCACCGCTTCAGCGCCTTCGATGTGTGACGCGTCATGGCCCACCGAGACCCGGATGCCGAGACCGGCCAATCGGCGCGAGGTGGCGCTGTCGCTGCTGTCCGACCCCGACACGCGGTACCCGAGGTTGTGCAGGATCTCGGCAATGCCGCTCATGCCGGCCCCCCCCACGCCCACGAAATGAATGTGCTTGACGGCGTGTTTCATGCGGTCACCAGCCCTTCCAACTCGTCCGCCACCCGCGCGGCGGCTTTAGGGCGCGCCAGCGCGCGGGCCTTCGTCGCCATCGCGAGCAGCGACTCGCGGGTGAGCCCGGCCAGCACATCGGCCAGGTGCCGAGGCGACAGTTCGCTTTGCGCCAGTTGCACCGCCGCGCCGTGCGACGCCATCCACTGCGCGTTGTCACGTTGGTGCGAGGTGGTGCTGACCACCAAGGGCACCAGCACGCCGGCGACGCCCGCAGCACACAGTTCGCTGACCGTGATCGCACCCGCGCGACAAACGATCACATCGCAGTCGGCCAACCGCTGGGCCATGTCGTCGATGAAGGGCAGCACTTCGGCCTGCACGGCGGCCTGCGCGTAGTCGGCCTGCACTGTGGCGGCATTCGCGGCACCGGTCTGATGGGTCACCTGCGGCCGCTGCGCGCTCGGCATCAGGGCCAGCGCCTGCGGCACACAGCGATTGAGCACCGAAGCGCCCAGACTGCCGCCAACGACCAGCAGCCGCAGCGGCCCCGTGCGCCCGGCAAACCGTGTCGACGGCGCGGGCAGCGCCTCGATCTCGGCACGCACCGGGTTGCCGGTGACCACACCACGTCGGGTGTCGTGCGCTGCCGGCCCATCGAAGCCGAAGCCGACACGATCGGCCACCGGCAACAGCGATCGGTTGCTCATCAGCAGCGCCGCATCGGCATTCACGAGCATCAGTGGACGGCGCAGCAAGGCGGCCATCAGCCCCGCCGGGAAGCACAAGTAGCCGCCCATGCCCAGCACGGCCTGCGCGCGGCGCCGGCGGATGATGGCGGCACAGGTCCAGAACGCGGCCAGCAGCCGGAAACCACCGGTCACCGTGTGCAGCCAGCCCTTGCCGCGCACACCAGTGAAGGCGACGGTGTCGAGCGGAATGCCGTGGGGTGGTACCAGCTTGTTTTCCATGCCAGTGGTGGTGCCCAGCCAACTGACGGTCCAGCCACGCTGCTGCATTTCCTTCGCCACCGCGAGGCCGGGCATGACGTGACCGCCCGTTCCCGCTGCGACTACGAGCAGGTGTTTGCTCTGCTGGGTCATGCATGACCCCCTTGCTTTTTTTGCCTTGCGGTGCAGCCCGCCGGGACGAAACCCCGGCGCGGTCGATCGAAAGGCAGACAGGCGTTCATGCGCGACCTCCACGCATGAGCTGTCGATTTTCGATATCCACCCTCGCCACGATGGCCAAGGCAATCATGTTCATCAGGATCGCCGAGCCGCCGTAGCTCATCAGCGGCAAGGTCAGACCTTTGGTGGGCAACACGCCCAGATTCACGCCCATGTTGATGAACGCCTGGCCGCCCATCCACAGCCCGATGCCTTGCGCATACAGCCCAGCGTAGACGCGGTCGAGCGCGATCGCCTGGCGGCCGATGTAGAACAGCCGACGAGACAGCCAGAAGAAGGCCACGATCACGCAGGCAACACCGACCAGGCCGAGCTCCTCGCCGATCACCGCGAGCAGGAAATCGGTGTGCGCCTCCGGCAGGTAGTGCAGTTTTTCCACGCTGGACCCCAGGCCCTGACCGAAGATCTCGCCGCGCCCGAAGGCGATCAACGAGTGCGACAGCTGATAGGCCTTGCCCAGCGTGTACTTCTCATCCCATGGGTCCAGGTACGCGAAGATGCGTTCGCGCCGCCAGTCGCTCAGTGTGATCATCAGCACGAAGGCGCCGATCAGTACCGCGGTGATCAGCAGGAACATCCGGCCATTGACGCCGCCGAGGAAGAGGATGCCCATCGCGATCGTGGCAATGACCAGGAAGGCGCCCATGTCCGGCTCGGCCAGCAGCAGCAGGCCGACCACCGCTACCGCGAAGGCCATCGGCAGCACCGCCTGCCAGAAGTTCTCGCGGGCGTCCATCTTGCGCACCATGTAGCCGGCGGCGTACATCGCCATGGCCAGCTTGCCGAGCTCGGAGGGCTGGAAGGTCATGAAGCCCAACGGAATCCAGCGCCGCGCGCCCTTGACGCCGTTGCCGCTGACGGCGGGGATCAGCACCACCACCAGCAGGAACAGGGCCGCGGCGAAGATCCACGGTGCCGCCGCCTCCCAGACATTCATAGGCACCTGCACGACGATCAGCACCGCCACACAGGCAATGCACAGCGAGAGCAGATGCCGAGACAGGAAATACGTGGGCGTGTAGAACGAAAAACGAGGGTTGTCCGACATCGCAATCGACGCGCTGTACACCATCACCACGCCCAGCGCCAACAGCCCCACCACCACGCATAGCAGCGCCTGATCAAACGCCAGCACCCGGGTCGGACTGCCCGACGTCACATGGATCCAGTCGCGCACCGGGATCGCACCACCGTTGGAGGCATCGCGCGGCCACAGACCTGCCACGCGCGCCTTCAGCGCATCGACACGCAGGGCTTGCAACACGCTGCGCATCGGACGACTCACCGCACTCATGCCGGCACCCCCGCATCGGCCGCGATTGCTCGCACTTCGTCGACGAACACTTCAGCACGGTGGGCATAGTTGCGGAACATGTCCAGGCTGGCGCAGGCCGGGCTCAGCAGCACCGCATCGCCCTGGCGCGCCTGCTCGAACGACCAGCGCGTGGCCGCCTCCAGGGTGGCGTGGCGTTGCAATGGCAAAGCGTCGATGGAGGCGAGTGCGGCTTCGATCTGGGCCGCGTCCCGGCCCAGGGTCGCCACGGCACGTGCATGGCGCCGCACCGGCTCGGTCAGCGGAGAGAAGTCCTGGCCCTTGCCGTCGCCGCCCAGGATGACGACCAGCTTCGACGGTTCGCGGTCGGCACCCAGACCGGCCAGCGCCGCGACCGTGGCGCCGACATTGGTGCCCTTGCTGTCGTCGTAGGCATCGATGCCGTCGAGCGTCGCCACGTAGGCCACGCGGTGCGGCTCACCGGCGTAGTCGCGCAGACCATGCAGCATCGGCGCCAGCGGGCAGCCGATGGCGGTGGCCAGCGCCAGCGCAGCCAGCGCGTTGGCGGCGTTGTGGCGCCCGCGCACACGCAATGCATCGGCGGGCATGAGCCGCTGGATGTGGAGGTCTTCGGGTTCGATCACGGCGCCTGCCCGTACCCGCTTGCGCGGAACGCTGTCGTCGGCTTCGAGCGCTCGCACCAGCCAGGCCATGCCGTTCTCTGTGATCAGCCCGAAGTCGCCTGGGTGTTGCGGTGCGTCGAGCCCGAAGCTCACGGCGGTGCGAGGCACCACGGCCGGCAGCCGGGCTTTCACGTTGGCCTTGGCAACCGGCGCCTGCGGCTGTGCAGCCTGCGCCAGCGCGACGACGCGCGGATCGTCGCGGTTGACCACCATCACGGCCTCGCGGCCCCAGATGCGCGCCTTCGCTTGGGCGTAGTGCGTCATCGAACCGTGCCAGTCGAGGTGGTCTTCGGTGATGTTCAGCACCGCTGCTGCGTCGGGTTCGAACCCGGCGACACCATCGAGCTGGAAGCTGCTGAGCTCGAGCACCCAGACTTGCGGCAGGGCCTCAGGCGCACCATCGAGCGCGTCGGCCAGCGTCTGCAGCAGGGTCGGGCCGATGTTGCCGGCCACCGCGACACGCCGGCCTGCGCGCTCGACCAGCAGCGCCGTCATGGCGGTGGTCGTGGTCTTGCCGTTGGTGCCGGTGATGGCCAGCACCTGCGGCGCATAGCCGCGCTCGGTGGTCAGATCGGCCAACGCGCGCGCGAACAGATCGAGCTCGCCCTGCACGGCGATGCCGCGCTCGATGGCCGCGTTCAGTGCCCCCGCGATGCGCGTGTCGTTCGGAGACAGGCCCGGGCTCTTCAACACCAATTGCACACCGTCCAAGGCCGTGGTGCTCAGCTCGCCCTTCAACAGCAGTGCCTGTGGGAGCTGCTCGGCCAGGGTCGCGGCCTGCGGCGGCGATTCGCGCGAATCCCAGACGCGCACTGCGGCGCCGCAACGCGCGCTCCAGCGCGCCATCGCGAGGCCCGAGTCACCGAGCCCGAGCACCAGCACCGTGAGACCTTGGAGATGCGTCATCGCTGCACCTCGGTCACCGCAGCTTCAGGCTGGCCAGCCCGACCAGGCACAACAGCATCGTGATGATCCAGAAGCGCACGACGACCTGCGTTTCCTTCCAGCCCGACTTCTCGAAATGGTGGTGCAGCGGCGCCATCTTCAGGATGCGCTGGCCAATTCCGTAGCGCTTGCGGGTGTACTTGAACCAGCTCACCTGCAGCATCACCGACAGCGCTTCGACGACGAACACGCCCCCCATGATCCCGAGCACGATTTCCTGGCGTGTGATCACGGCGATGGTGCCCAGCGCCCCGCCCAGCGCCAGCGCGCCGACATCGCCCATGAACACCTGCGCTGGGTGCGTGTTGAACCAGAGAAAAGCCAGGCCGGCACCGGCGGTGGCCGCGCAGAACACCAGCAGTTCGCCGCTGCCCGGAATGTGCGGGAACAGCAGATACTTGCTGAAGTAGGCATTGCCGGTGACATAGGCAAACACGCCGAGCGCCGAGGCGACGAGCACCACCGGCATGATCGCCAGACCGTCGAGGCCGTCGGTGAGATTGACCGCGTTGCTCGCACCGACGATCACGAACCAGGTCAGCGCAATGAAGCCGTAGACGCCCAGTGGATAGCTGACGGTCTTGAAGAACGGCACGATCAGGTCGGCCGCCGGTGGCAGGTCATTCGAGAAGCCGCTTTGCACCCAGCGCAGGAACAGCTCGAAGACGCGCATGTTCGAGGTTTCGCTGACACTGAACGCGAGGTAGAACGCGGCCATGAGCCCGACCAACGTCTGCCAGAAGAACTTGTCGCGCGAGCGCATGCCTTCGGGGTTCTTGTCGACCACCTTGCGCCAGTCGTCCGCCCAGCCGATCGCGCCGAATCCCAGCGTCACCAGCAACACGATCCACACGAAGCGGTTCGACCAGTCAAACCACAACAGCGTGGAGACGGTGATCCCGATCAGGATCAGCACGCCGCCCATCGTGGGCGTACCCGACTTGGCCATGTGCTGCTGAACACCGTATTCGCGGATCGGCTGGCCGATCTTCAAGGCCGTCAGCCGGCGTATGACCCACGGGCCGAAGGCCAGACCGATCAGCAACGCCGTCAGCGCAGCCATCACCGCGCGGAAGGTGATGTACTGGAACACGCGGAAGTAGCCGAACTCCGGCGACAGCGTCTGCAGCCAACTGGCCAGGCTAAGCAGCATGAGCGCCCTCCACCGGTGCGGCAGTCGCAGACTTGAATGCAGCGACCACGCGCTCCATCTTCATGAAGCGCGAGCCCTTGACCAGCACCGAAGCGGCCGACGGGGCTTCTGGCAATGCAGCCAGCAAGGCCTCGACCGATTCGAAGTGACGCGCCGAGGCACCATAGGCCGAGGCTGCGTGTGCGCACAAGGGCCCGGCCGTCCACAGCGAGTCAATGCCCGCGCTGCGTGCACAGGCGCCCACTTCACGGTGAAACTCAGGTCCCTGGTCGCCGACCTCGCCCATGTCACCGAGCACCAGCCAGCGAGGTGCCGGCAGCCCGGCCAGCACCTCGATGGCTGCGCGCACCGAGTCGGGGTTGGCGTTGTAACTGTCGTCGACCAGGGTGACACGCTGACCACCGCGCTCGAAGCTGCTGGCCTGCGAACGCCCCTTCACCGCAGTGAAGGCCTCCAGGCCACGCGCGATCGCTGCCAGCGGGCAGCCGGCCGCCAGTGCGCAGGCGGCGGCGGCCAGCGCGTTCTTGACGTTGTGCTGCCCCGCGATGTGCAGTGCCAGGGTCGTGTCTCCGGCCGGTGTGCACAGCGCCACCGTCCAGTGGTCGCCCGCCCACCGGGCCTGGGCGGTGACGTCAGCGGCCCCTTCTGCGCTCAGCGCGAAGGTCATGACGCGGCGTTCTCCAGCCAGTGTGCGCCACAGCGGTGTATGAACTTCATCAGCCGGGAACACCGCCACACCATCGGCTGCCAGTGACTCGATCACGCTGCCGTTCTCGCGGGCCACCGCCTCGACGCCGGCCATGAATTCCTGGTGCTCGCGCTGCGCGTTGTTGACCAGCGCGACAGTGGGCGCCGCCATGGCGGCCAGCTGTGCAATCTCGCCCGGGTGGTTCATGCCGAGCTCGACCACCGCGGCGCGGTGCTGGCCCGGTCGAAGGCGCAGCAAGGTCAGCGGCACACCGATGTCGTTGTTGAAGTTGCCTTCGGTCGAGAACGCACCCTCGCCCTGCCAGGCACGCAGAATGGACGCGATCATCTGCGTCACCGTGGTCTTGCCGTTGCTGCCGGTGACCGCGATCAGCGGCAGCTCGATGCCACGGCGCCAGCCCGCCGCCAGGGTGCCGAGCGCCGCCCGCGTATCGGCGACTTCCAGCCCTGGCAGACCTGCTGCGGCCAGGCCGTGCTCGGCCAGTGCAGCGACCGCGCCGGAGGCCCGAGCCTGGGTCAGGAAATCGTGTGCATCGAAACGTTCCCCGCGCAACGCGACGAATAGATCGCCGGCACGCAGGCTGCGGGTGTCGCTGTGCACCCGCAGCACCAACGTGGCGGCTTCACCGACCAGGCGCGAGCCCGGCAGCAGCGCGTGAGCCTGCGCCAGCGTCATCATGCCGCGACTCCCGCACCTGCGCGCGCCCGCAAGGCCGCACGGGCTTCGACGACGTCATCGAACGGATGCCGGACGCCGGCAATCTCCTGGTAGTCCTCATGGCCCTTGCCGGCGATCAGCACCACATCGCTAGGCTGCGCCTGCTTCACGGCGCAGGTGATGGCCTCGCGACGGTCTTCGATGACCTGAGGCATGGGACTCTCACTCATGCCCGCAACAACCTCGGTGAGGATCCGGCCCGGGGCCTCATCGCGCGGGTTGTCACTGGTGACGACCGTTCGCTGCGCATGGCGCTGTGCCACCGCACCCATCAGCGGTCGCTTGCTCGAATCGCGGTTGCCACCGCAGCCGAACACACACCACAGCGCACCGCCGCGCGCGGCGGCCAGGGGCTGAAGCGCGCGCAGCGCTTTCTCGAGCGCGTCCGGCGTGTGGGCGTAGTCGACCAACACCTCGGGCTGTGGGGTTCCACCCGCCGGGTCGGTGACGACGCGCTGCATGCGCCCAGGTGCCGCCGTCAGCAACTCGCAGGCACGCGCCGCATGAGCGAGCGTGACGCCAAGCGCGCGCAAGGTCGCGATCACGGCCAGCAGATTCGAGACGTTGTAGTCACCCATCAGGCCGCTGCGCAGCGACACCGACGGCGCACCGGCTTCGGCGAGTTCGAACGCGAGGCCGGTGTCGGTGTAGCGGATGTCTCGGGCGCTGAGTCGTGCCGTGGCCGAGGGCGCCGCCGAGCAGGTCCAGAGATCGATCGCGGTGCCGGCGAGTGTGTTTTGCAGCAGCTGCCCGCGCGCATCGTCGACATTCAGCACCGCGACCCGCAGCCCCGGCCAGTTGAACAACTCGGCTTTGGCCTGCCAGTAGGCCTCCATTGAGCCGTGAAAGTCGAGGTGGTCCTGGGTGAAGTTGGTGAAGACCGCCACGTCGATGTGCGTGCCCGACAGACGCTCTTCGACCAGACCGATCGAGGAGGCTTCGATCGCGCAGGCGGCGAATCCCTCATCGGCGAATCGCTTGAAGGCGCGCTGCAACGTGACCGGGTCCGGCGTGGTCAGGCCCGTGGGCACCAGCGCCGCTGCGGTGTCAGCACTCGCACGGTCCGGTACCGTGCCCACCCCCAGCGTGCCGATGATTCCGCAGCGTCGTCCGAGTGCGGACAAGGCCTGCGCCGTCCACCACGCAGTGGAGGTCTTGCCATTGGTGCCGGTGATCGCGATCACCGACAGCCGCTCACTCGGCACGCCAAAGAACGCACTGGCCAGCGGGCCGGCATTGGCTTTCAGTCCGTCCATCGCCGCGATGCGCAGATCATCGAAGCCCATCGCCTCTGCGCCGTCGGCCTCGATCACGCAGGCGGCCGCGCCGGCTGCCAGCGCCGGTCGCACATGCTGCCGGCCATCATGGACCAGCCCAGGCCAGGCGATGAAGGCATCGCCTGGCTCGAGCCGCCGGCTGTCGGTCACCAGACCGCGCGCACCTCGGCGCACCAGCCAGGACAGCGCCGCAGGAACCGAGCCGAGTTGCTGCAGCGCCATCAGAAGCTCTCGTCCTCGGCAGGCGCATTGCGCGCCACGATCTGCGTCTTGACGTCGAGGTCAGGCGGCACGCCGAGCATGCGCAACGTGTGCTGCACCAGATCGCTGAACACTGGCGCGGCCACTTCGCCGCCGTACCACTTGCCAGCGGTCGGCTCATCCACCATCACCGCGACGATGATGCGAGGATCCTTGATCGGCGAGAGTCCGACGAACCACGATCGGTACCTTTTCGTGTCGTAGCCCTTGCCTTCGTGTGCATAGGCGGTGCCCGATTTGCCACCGACCGAGTAGCCGGGTGTTTGCGCCTTCGGTGCGGTGCCGCCGGGCCCCGTGACCATGCTCAGCATCTGCCGCACCGTCTGGGCGGTCTGAGGGGAGATCACGCGCACGCCGCCGACCCGCGCCGCACCTGCCGGGTTGTCGCTCTTGAGGAGCGTGACGGGAATGAACTCGCCGTCATGCGCGAACACGGTGTAGGCATGCGCGATCTGGAACAGCGACGCCGACAGACCGTAGCCGTAGCTCATCGTCGCCCGAGTGATTTCGTCGAGCTGCTTCTGCGATTTCAGACGCCCACCGACGACTCCCGGGAATCCGATCTGCGGCTTCTGCCCGAACCCGACGCTCGCATACAGCTCCCACATCTCGCGCGATGGGAACATCAAGCCCATGCGGATGGCGCCGATGTTGCTGGACTTCTGGATGACCTCGGACACCGTCATGTCGCCGCGCGGGTGCGTATCGCGCACGATGAACGGACCGAGTGACATGTGGCCCGGCGCGGTGTGGATGACGGTGTCGGCCTTGACGCGGCCCGTCTCCAACGCCCACGCGGCAATCAGTGGCTTGACGGTCGAACCGGGCTCGAAGGTGTCGGTCAGCGCGCGGTTGCGCAGCTGGTTGCCACTCAGATTGCGGCGGTCCGAGGGCGCGTAACTCGGGTAATTGGCCAAAGCCAGCACCTCGCCCGATTGCGCGTCGAGCACCACGACGCTGCCCGCCTTGGCCTTGTTCTCGACCACGGCCTCGCGCAGCCGCCGGTAGGCGTAGTACTGCAGCTTCGAGTCGATCGACAACTGGATGTCGCGCCCATCGACCGGCGCCACGCTGTCGCCGATGTCCTCGACGACCCGGCCGATGCGGTCCTTGATGACGCGCCGGCTGCCGTTGCGTCCCACGAGGTCCTTCTGGTAGGCGAGCTCGATGCCCTCTTGTCCGCGGTCCTCGACGTTGGTGAACCCGACCACATGGGCAGCGGCCTCGCCTTCGGGGTACTTGCGGCGGAACTCCCGCACCTGATGAATCCCGGGCAGCCCAAGTGCCAGCACGTCCTTGGCCACGGCGTCATCGACCTGTCGTCGCAGCCAGACGAAATTGGTGCTGTCACCCAGGCGATCCTCCAGTTGCCGGGAGGTCATTCCGAGCAGGCGGGCCAGACGGGCGCGCTCGGACGGCGTCGCCTTGAAGTCCTTCGGGATCGCCCAGAGCGACGGGGCCGGCACGCTGGCCGCCATCAGCTGTCCGTTGCGGTCGAGGATGCGGCCACGGCTGGCAGACAGGTCCAGCGTGCGGGCATAGCGGATCTCACCCTGCCTCTGGTAGAAATCGGTGCCAATCGCCTGCACATACACGGCACGGCCCAGCAGCACCAGAAATCCCAGTCCGACCAGCGCCACCAGCAGCTTGGAGCGCGAAGCCGGCGTGCGTGACGCGAGCAGCGGGCTGCTGGCGTAGTTCAGGCTGCGCGCACCGGCGGCAGGCCGGGTCGTGGCGCGCTCTGGGCGTCGGCCGTTGTTCATGGCCGTCCTTGCGAGGCGGTAGGCGCCGCTGAAACGACCACCTGTTTCATGATGGCCGAGGTGGCAGGCACCATGCGCAGCTTGTCGCGTGCGGTCTTGTCAATGCGCGTCGGCGTGGCCTGGGCCTGGTGTTCGGCCTGCAGCCGGCCATGCTCGGTTTCCAGCTGACGCTGCTCGGTGCGCGCGCGATCGAGCGCGGCATACAGACGCCGCTCGTCGTAAGACACCCGCACCAGGTAGATGCTGCTGATCAGCAGCGCCAACAGCAGGATCAGATTCACACGGGTCATCGCCTGCCCCCGGTCAACAGCATGGACGGCGCCGGCGCGTCGGTGCGCTCAGCCACACGCATCACCGCCGAGCGCGCACGCGGATTGGCTCGCAGTTCGGTCTCGCCGGGTTTGACACGACCCAGCGCTTTCAGACGCATCGGCACTTCGGGTGCGAACGGTGCACGGCGATCGAACACCGGCTTGCTCTCGCGGGCGATGAAGGTTTTGACGATGCGGTCTTCGAGCGAGTGAAAGCTGATCACCACCAGCCGCCCGCCAGGCGCCAGCAATTCCAGGGCCGCGTTCAGGCCTTGTTCGAGCTCCTCAAGCTCGGCGTTGACAAAAATCCGAAGCGCTTGAAATGTGCGCGTTGCAGGGTTCTGGCCCGGCTCGCGGGTTTTGACCGCACCAGCCACGACTTCGGAAAGCTCCCTTGTGGTTCGAACTGGGCTCCCGCTTTCGCGCCGAGCAACAAGCGCCTTTGCAACCTGTACAGCAAACCGTTCTTCCCCATAGTCACGAATCACCTCCGCAATGTGGCGCTCGTCGGCGCGGGCCAGAAAGTCCGCGGCACTTTCGCCCCGGGTTGTGTCCATCCGCATGTCCAGCGGGCCGTCGAAGCGAAAACTGAAGCCGCGCTCGGGCGTGTCGATCTGCGGCGAGGACACGCCCAGGTCGAGCAGCAGGCCGTCGATGCGCGTCACCCCGGCCGCGGCCAAGGTGGGCACCAGTTGACCGAAGCTGGTGTGGTGGATGGAGAACCTCGGGTCGGCAAGCTGCGGATCTGCCGCCGCTGCGGCGACGGCCTGCGGATCGCGATCGATGGCGATCACCCGGCCCTGCGCGCTCAGGCGTTGAAGCAGCGCGCGGGTGTGCCCGCCGCGTCCGAAGGTGCCATCGACATAGGTGCCGCTCAGCGGGCTTGCATCGCCATCGGCGTCGTCCCCCACACCTCCCAGCAAGGCATCGACGGCCTCACCCAGCAGGACAGTGGTGTGTACAGGTGCGGCGACGGCGTTCACCACGAGCGCGGTCAGAACGTGAAGCCCTTGAGCGAGTCCGGCATCTCGCCTTGGACCACTTCGGCCTCGTGGGCGGCGTGACGCGCCGCATCCCACAGCTCCAGGTGGCTGCCCATGCCGATCAGCATCACCTCGCGATCCAGGCCCGCCGATTTGCGCAGCTCGGGCGCGATCAGCACACGCGACGAGGCGTCGATCTCGACGTCCATCGCATTGCCCAGAAAGACCCGCTTCCAGCGCACGGCCTCCATCGGCAGGGCATTGATGCGGTCGCGGAACTGATCCCAGGTTGGACGCGGGAACACCATCAGCGGACCGTCGGGGTGCTTGGTGATGGTGAGCTGGCTCAACCCCATCTCTCGCAACACGGTCAGGTGGCGCGCAGGCATGGTGAGCCGGCCCTTGGTATCCAAGGTCAGCGCCGCAGGTCCCTGAAACACCAGATTTGCCACAAAAACCCAGAAAAATGCACCAACTTCCACTGTAGCGCATCGCGTCCGCCTGGGTCAACGCGGATACAAAATAAATCCAATCAAATCAACGACTTAGCAGTTATTCTTAAAATCAGAAAGCGAAAATTCCTTCAAAAACAAGCAGTTGAAGATGCCTTTGAAAGTGATGCCTGAGAAGTGATGCTCAGATCACCTGAAAAGTGGCTATTCAGCGCGGAGACACGCCGATCAGCCACAGGTGCAGCACACCGAGGAAGGCTGCGTATAAACCCAGTCCTGCCACGATCGCCACCACGTCATTGAAACGGCCCGGTGGCACGGTGACCGGAGCGCCGGTGGCTGGCGCGATCGGGCGTCGCTTGAGCGAAATCCGGTCGACCACCGCCCAGGCGAGGAAGGAACCGAACAGCAGTGTCGAGGCCAAGGTGCCGTTGGCCAGCAGGTGCGCCAGCGCCCACAGCTTGACCGCGAGCAGCATCGGGTGTTTGGTCACCGCGGAAATGCGGCCGGGCAGCTTGGAGGCGAGCAGCAGCGTGAACACCGGAAGCATCAACGTCCAGGCGACATGCCGCAAAAACGCAGGGGGCTCATACAGCACGACCGGGTTGCCGCGGGCGACACCGTAGCCGTACACGATCAGTGCGAATCCGATGAGCGACAACAGGGCGTAGGCGCCCTTCCACACGGCCTCACCGCGCGTGGCCAATTGCGCGTTGCGCCAAGCGGGCGCGAAGATCGACGTGGAGTGCACGCCGAGAAAGATCAACAGACCGGCCACCAGCATCGACATGGCTTGCTCCTGCGCAAAGCGCGCAGTGTAGAAGCCCGTCGAAACTTGGCCGTGCGCTCAGTCGATCCGGGCCAGCGCGCGCGTCCGTGCTGGGGGTGAATTCAGGCGTGCGTGCGGCGCAGGCGTCGGCGCCAGCGAGCGGCCGACGAGCCAGGCCTGAACGGCTTCGGCCGCCATGGGTCGGCTGAACAGGAATCCCTGCAGTTCATCGCAGCCGGCATCGCGCAGCCACTCGGCCTCTTGATCGCGCTCGACTCCCTCGGCCACCACCCGCAGTCCCAGCGTGTGGCCCAGGCCGATGATCGCCTTGGTGATGGCCCAGTCGGTGGGGTCGTCGAGGATGTCGCGCACAAAGCTTTGGTCGATCTTCAGCTTGTCGATCGGGAACTGATGCAGGTAGTTCAGGCTGGAATAGCCGGTGCCGAAGTCGTCGATCGACAGCGAGACACCAATTTCCTTCAGCTTTTCCAGGCTGTCCACGGTGAAGATTGCGTTCTCCATCAGGAAGGTTTCGGTCAGCTCCAACTCGATCATCGATGGATCGACGCGATGTTTGTTCATCATTTCGCGCAGTTGCGTGGGCAAGCTCGGATCGCGCAACTGGATCACGGAGACATTGACCGAGATCGGGATGC
This sequence comes from Burkholderiales bacterium Ga0077547, assembly GCA_001464195.1. GTDB lineage: Bacteria > Pseudomonadota > Gammaproteobacteria > Burkholderiales > Burkholderiaceae_C > PBB1. Next base: position 37,976 of record LNEY01000027.1, on the reverse strand, counting down.
TCCCCAACCCTGCGTCGCGCCAGACGGCGTGCTGGCGGCAGGCCTCGCCAAAGATCCAGGCGCCGATCGGCACGATCTGCCCGGTCTCTTCCGCAATCGGAATGAAGATCGCCGGCGACACCAGGCCTTGGTCGGGACGCTGCCAGCGCACCAGCGCCTCCATCCCGGTGACCCGCCCGCTGGCCGCTTCGATCCGCGGCTGGTAATTCAGCAGCAGCTCGCCGCGGGCCACCACATCGCGCAAATCGTTCTCGATGGCCAACCGTTCCTGCGCCTGCGCGTGGAACTCCGGCGTGAAGAACAGCGCGTGGTCACGGCCGCCTGACTTCGCCTGGTACATCGCCGCGTCGGCATGGCGCATCAGATGGTCGATGTCGCGGCCGTCCTGTGGGTACACCGCCATGCCGGCGCTGCATGAGATGTGCAGTTGCACGCCTTCGACCACATGCGGCTCGCGCACCAGCGGCAACATGCGCTCATCGACGATGCGGGCAATCTCTTCGACCGTGCTCACCCCATTGAGCACGACGACGAACTCGTCGCCCCCGAGACGGCTGACAGTGTCGCCCGCACGCACCGCTGACAGCAGCCGCTTGGACACCGAACGCAGCAGCGCATCGCCCACGTGGTGGCCCATCGAGTCGTTGATGTTCTTGAAACGGTCGAGATCGATGAACACCACACCGACGTGTTCCCCGGTGCGCCCTGCCTGCTCGACCGCCATGCGCAGCCGCTCCAGGCACAGCGACCGGTTCGGCAGATCGGTCAGCACATCATGGTGCGCCAGATGGTGAATGCGCTCTTCGCTGGCCTTGTGCTCGGTGATGTCAGCGCCGGCAGCGACGAAGTGGGTGATGCGCCCATCGCTGTCACGCACCGCGTTGGCGATCAGCCAGGTGGGGTACATCTCCCCAGATTTGCGCGTGAGCCAGACCTCGCCCTGCCACATGCCGCGGATGATGGCCGATTGCCACAGGGTCTCGTAGAAATCAGGGTCGTGACGGGACGAGTACAGAAAGTCTGGCGTCTGACCGGCGACCTCTTCGATCCCCCAGCCCGAATCGCGGCTGAAGGCCTTGTTGGCGGTCAGGATGCGGCGCTCGACGTCGAAGATGATGATGCTCTCGGACGAAGCCTCGAACACCTTGGCCCAGAGCTTGAGCCGCTGCTCAAGCAGCTTGATCTGATCGATCGGCGTGAACACCGTGAGCAGCGCGGGCTGGCCCTGGTATGTCAGCCGGCGTGCCGACAGCAGCGCCCACGGCCCGCGCGAAGCGCCCGGGCGCTTGTCGCCCGACTGCCACTGCACCTCGAAGCCGTCGACGGCCTCCTGGTCGCTGAGGCGGGAGAAGAAGCGTGTGCGGGCCTGCGGTTCGAGGCGCTGGCTCCAAGGGTCGGTCTTCGCATCCTGCAACCACGGCTGGGCCGGCTGGTTGGCATGCAGGACGCGGTGCTCGGGAATCGAGGTGACGATCAAGGGCATCGGGAACGATTCGAGCAGCGCACGCTGCGCCTCTTCGGCGCGCGCCGAGGCGGCGAGCTCTTCGCGGTCTGCGCGATCGCGGTCCAGGTCACCCAGCATGCCGTTGAAGGCTTTCACCAGCTGGCCGATCTCGTCGCGGCTGTCGTGCGAAGCGCGCAAGGTGTAATCGCCGCTGGCACTGACACGCCCCGCCACACCCGCCAGCCGTTGCAGCGGCAGCGCGATCTGTCGCGCAACGAAGTAGACGATGCTGAGGATCAGCATCAGCAAGGCCACCGCGGTGCCGAGGTGGATCCACATGCGGGTGAACAGCCCGTCGACGCGCACCTGGATGACCCCGTCCAGCCCCACGGTGGCGGCTTGCCAGGTCTCATGCAAAGCGGCCCGCGCCTCGGCGTGACTTTGTGCGATCAGGGACCGTGCCGTCGCCACGTCGTGCTTGTCGAGCTCGTTCTGCACCTCACGAAAAGCCTGAACCGCATCGAACAGCTTCTGCCGGGTCGGATCGATGGCGGCCTTGAGAACCGGTGTGCCTGCGGCCAGGGCTTCTGCGTAGTCTGATGCCGTGCCGGACAAGGCCGCATCCAGGCGACCTTCAAGAATCAGCAATTCGGTCTGCAGACGGTTGTGCTGGTCGGGGCTGGCCTGCCTCAGTTCAACGGCCTTGTAGGCATCCAGCGCCAGCACGTCCTGCAGCTCGGCCAGACGCAGCAGCACGATCGACATCGTGTAGTAACTGTCGAGGTCCGGGTCGAGGATCAGATTCGACTGGTTGCCGATGCGGGTCACCAGTTCACGGCCCGCGGCCATGGTGGCGGCCAGATCGCCGGCATCGAACGTCGGCTTGTTCATGGCCAACTGCAAGGCCTCGATGAAGGCGGCACTGACATCGGCTGACTTCATGCCGTCGCCATGGGCCGATTCGGCCGCACGCAGCGCCGCGATCCGCGGCTCCCACTGGGCACGCTCCAGATGGAGGCGAGGCGCCGGATCGGTCAGGGCCGCCTTGGCGGGCACCGGCGGCAGCGGTGTGGGCAGGGCCACCAGCACATCGCGTACCTCGGCGATGTAGGCATTTCCTGCCAGCTCCTTGCGCGAGAAATCGATCGAGATGTACTTCTCGTTGATCAGGATGCTGGAGACATAGATCACCGCCGTCAGGTCCAGCAGATAGATCAGCAGCAGCTTGCGCCCCACCGGGAGCTGGCCGATCGCACGCAACAGATAGGTCATCATGGTCAGCAGCTGGATAACGGGTTGGGGTGAGACACGCTCAGTTCGATTCTTTGATGAGGCGACCGCGCTGCGCCTGAATCGGCCGCGCGTTCATCGGGTAGAGCCGGGAGAAGATGGCCAGCTGCTCCGGCGAGATCTGCACCGGCGTCTTCATCACCATCCAGAGCACGCCTTCGCTGCAAGGCGGTGTCGTCAGTGAGCCCATGTAGGTGTAGTAGCGGCGATCGCTCGGGAGCAGTTCTGCGAGATCGATCTGGCCTTTGGCGGTCAGCTCGTCGCCCTTCTCCAGCGGCAGGTTGTTCCACACCGCCTGCACCACCGCTTGCGCGCTGCCGCGCTCGAGCAGCACCGCGACCATCGCCAGCCTGCCATCCGCGCTCTTGTGCAGCAGGTGCGCCACCATGTCGAACGGCTTGCCGTCGATGCGCTCCTCGGACGGTCGGTGAAAGTGGAATTGCACCAATTCGTAGCGCCGGCCCATGACCTCGATGGTGTTGCCGGGAGTGACGTTGACCTGCACCGTGTGCCCGTTGTCGACCACGCGAAAGCCACTCGGCCGGTAATCGAACTGCACCGCATCGAGATCGACCTTGATGCCGTCGGTGATGTCGATCGGGCTTTGCCGCTCGCCGCTGGCGCAGGTGGCGTTCGCGGGAGACAGCCGGGCCCATTCGCTGGGACCATGGGCACCGTCGTAAGTCCAAGGAGACGCATGCGGTGTTGGCGATGCGACGGACCGCTTGGCGGCGGCTGACGTGGGCTGCACGCGCGCCGTCAGCGATGACACGCCGCCAGATGTCGATCGATCGGCTGCCGCAGACGCACTTGGAGGCGGCGCGGTCACCTTCAACACGCCCGCAGACGCACTGGGCGCAACCGGCACCGCGCCGAGCTTGGCCGCGAGGCGCTCGCGTATCGCCTCCATCGGGTCGATCGTTTGCAAGGAACCTGCCTGCACCATCGGCATGCCGATGACGCAGGTCACCGTAGCGCACAGGCGCACAGCGAAAGCAAAGGGGCGTTGACGAAACAGCAGCACGGGGAACACTCCTGGGACAAACCCGAGGGACTCTTTGGGGTATCGGTACCCGCCCGCCCGGCTTGAGTCGGCCCGTGCAATTCAGTCCCCTTGCGCCTCCACCCAACGCCATGCGATCAGCCCGGTGCCCATCAGCACCACCGCCCCGATGGCCAGCGCCACGGTCGAATGCATGACCCACGGCGCCATCACCCCGGCCACCAGTCCGCTGGACACGCTGCCGATACAGGCCTGCAAGGACGAGGCCATGCCACGCCGGTCGGGGGCCTGATCGAGCACCATCAACGTGACCACGGGCACCATCAGAGCCCAGCCAAAGCAGTAGACGCCGATCGGCCACATGGCCCACCAGGCCTGCGCGCCGAAGGCCAGGTTCAGCGCGAGATTCAGCAGCGACACCGCCGCCATGATGGCGAACCCCAGATTGACCTGCCGGTTTGCCGGCATGCGTCCCGCCAGACGTCCCGAGAGGAACGCGCCGCCCATGATGCCGGCAATGGTGATCAGAAACAGAACGAAGAAGTGCTGGGGCGGCAACCCGAGGTGCTCACCCAGAAACACCGGCGCCGACAGCACATACAGGAACATGCCGTTGAAGGGCACGCCGGCGGCGAGCGACAGGGCCAGAAACCGCCCGCTGCTGCCGAGTTCGGCGTAGCCGCGAAACAGATGCCGCAGATTCAGAGGCTGGCGGTGGCTCGGGTGCAGCGATTCCGGCAACAGCCGGTGGTTGGCGATCCACAGCGCGGCGCCGAGGGCACTCAGGAACCAGAAGATGGCCTGCCAGCCCATGTGCACGAACAGCACTCCGCCGACCAGCGGCGCGATGGCAGGCGCAATGCCGAAATAGATCGTCACCTGCGACATCACCCGCTGCGCATCAGCCGGTGGGAACATGTCGCGGATCACCGCGCGCGACACCACGATGCCAGCCCCCGCCGCCATGCCCTGCAGTGCCCGGAAGAACACGAGCGGGCCGATGTGCGACGACAGCGCGCAACCGACCGACGCCAACGTGAACACCGCCACTCCCCAGAGCACGACGGGCCGGCGGCCCAGGCTGTCTGACAGCGCCCCGTGAAACAGGTTCATCACCGCAAAACCAAACAGGTAGGCCGACAGCGTCTGCTGCATCTCCACCGGCGTGGCACCGATCGACGTCGCCATGCCGCTGAAGGCCGGCAGGTAGGTGTCGATCGAGAACGGGCCGACCATGCCCAGGCAGGCGAGCAGCGCCGCCAGCGCCCAGCGCGGCCGGCGCCAGAGCGTGGAAGCGTCAGGGTTCATCGGGTCCGTTCGGTCTGCGCAGGCACCGTGCGGGCGTCTGCCGAAAATTAGTGTGAAGCGAGCCGATAGGCCGGATTCTGTGCAGCCAAACGGGCTTGCGCCCGCCCTGCCGTGACCGCCATTCCTCTGGGCCGTGCATCGCTGCACGGCTCGATGCCACCTACCCGCCAGCTAGTGCGGAGCCACACTTCAAACGAGCGCGGTCGCTGCCGCGCCGCTCACGCTGGCCTATTTGGTGTTGCTGCGCGCAGAGATTGCTCGTTTCACCCGAGGTCCGGGCCTTGCGGCCCGAACCCCGACTCTGATCCTCACCTCGCGGTGGACAGCCGTTAGCTGCTGCGCTGCCCTGTGCAGTCCGGACCTTCCTCCAGTGCGCCCTTTCGGGACGGTGCACCAGCGACGGTCTGGCTTGCTTCACCAGCGGATTATCTCAGGGGCGAGATACAACCGCGGGTCAAGAAGGCAGATTGCTGTCGCCACGCAGGCGTGCGATGCGCTCTTCCATCGGCGGGTGCGACGAGAACAATGCCATCAGACCGCTGGGGCGCGAACTGATGCCCATCGCGGACAGCGCCTTCGGCATTTCGCCAGGATCGAGGCCGCCCAGCCGGGCGAGCGCGTTGATCATCGGCTGCTTGCGGCCCAGCAACTGTGCCGCGCCGGCGTCGGCGCGGAACTCGCGCTGGCGCGAGAACCAGGCGACGATGATCGCGGCCAGCACGCCCAGCAGCAGGTCCATCACCACGGTGGTGATCATGTAGCCGACACCAGGGCGTTCGCTGTTGTTGCGCAAGATGATGCGGTCGACCACGTAACCGATCACGCGCGACAGGAACACGACGAAGGTGTTCATCACGCCCTGGATCAAGGTCATGGTGACCATGTCGCCGTTGGCGATGTGGGCGACTTCATGGCCGATCACTGCGTCGACTTCGTCGCGTGTCATCGATTGCACCAGCCCGGTCGATACCGCGACCAGCGCTGAATTCTTGAACGCGCCGGTGGCAAAGGCGTTCGGTGCGCCCTCGTAGATGGCGACCTCGGGCATCGTGATACCCGCCTTTTCGGCACAGCGCGCAACGCTGGTCACCAGCCAGCGGTGCGTCGGGTCAGGTGAATCGTTGATCACCTGCGCGCCGGTGGTCCATTTCGCCATCGGCTTGCTGATCAGCAGCGAGATGATCGCGCCGCCAAAGCCCATCACCAGCGAGAAGCCGAGCAGCGCACCCAGGTTGAGCCCGTTGGCGGTCAGGAAGGTGTTGAGGCCGAGCAGGTTCACGACGATGCCCAACACCACCATCACGGCGACGTTGGTCAGCAAGAACAAGGCAATGCGTTTCATGGTGTCCTTTGGAACGACGAGACGTGGGGGTTATGCGGCCGGTACAGCCATTTTCAAGGTCGGAGCCGGTCTGCGAAACACCGCTGCGTCGTCATAGAAGCCGATTTGCTCGTTGGAGTTCCACCAGCCCGGCACCCCCAGCACGGGCAAGGGCAGCCAGGGCTTGCGCGCCAGCGATTCAGCCGTCAGTTGCTGCGTCAACCATGCGGCCGGATCGGCCATCTCCATCGGCACCACCCAGACGTGCGCCGTGATCGCCTTGCGGGGCTGCAACAACTTGTCGAGCAGCGCATGGCCGAACAGCACCAACCGTGTGTCGCGCCACAGCGCGCGGTGGGTGACGAACAACTGCACCCAGTTTCGCTGCTGCAACGCCTCAGTCAACGGCCCCGGCGCCTGCAGCCAGGCGGCGTTCTCGTCGAACAGCGTCAGCGCGTCCCGGAACGCCCCACGCACAGCGCCAACACCCGCACGCTCGATCTGTTCGGCCTGCCGGGCATTCAGATGGGTCTTCAACTGCGGATGCGTGCGCCACACCAGCGCGTTGAACAGGTCGTGGGTGTTCTGGCGGGTCGGCACGCTGCCAGTTCGGGCAATGAACGCCTCATAGGGCTCGCCGGGCGGCAGCGCGGAGGGTTCGACGAAGCGCGGAGGCCGCTCAGACGAACGATTCAACGCCTCGACCAGCGGCATGCCGACAGCGACGGCATGGGTGACGGGCTCGCCGATGGCGCGGTAGGGCGCGAGCCATGGCGCGGACCAGTCGATCGCCAGATCCACGGGATGTCTCGGCCTCAGCCGACAGCGCCAGCACTGCTGCCTAGAAAGCGCACCGACTGCGGCTTGTCCGCCGGCAGCAGCGCGAAATGCGCCTCCAGCTTCTTGAAGAAAGACGTGGTCTTGCCGCTCTTGGTCAGCAGCCCCCGCTCGCGCAGCGCCACCGCCACGCCGTTCAGGCGCACCGGGGTGCCACTGCGCAGGTCAGGGCAGGCCTGCAGCACCGCGTCGACCGCTGCGGGCAGGGTCTGGGTCACCGCCTTAGCGGCAGGTGTCGCCTTCTTTGCAGCAGGGCGTGGAGAAGGTGAGGCTCGCTTTTGCGCAACTTTGGCTATAGGTGCAGCGAGTGGAGACGCCTTTGGCGAAGGACGAACGGGGGCTGGCGCCGGCGGAGTCGGCACTACTTTTGCGGCGGCAAGTGCAGCCACCGCCCGCTTTGCCTCACTCAAGTTACTCGGTCTGGTGGCTCGTGCCACGGGCCGCGCATTGCTCAGAGCCACCACCTCGAAGCTGTCGTAGACCCGCTCGTAGTCGCGCTCGATGTCACGCCCGGATTTGCCTTGCTGACCATACCCGGTGACACGGCAGCCCAGTTCGCGCAATCGCACGATCAGCGGCGAGTAGTCCATGTCAGACGACACGATCACCACCTCGTCGACCGGCTGGCGCAGCATCAACTCGATCGCGTCGATCGCCATCGCGATGTCGGTGGCGTTCGGCCCGGCGAAGGTGCTGGGCAGGAAGCGGATCGCGTGGTCGCGGCAGATCTCGGCGAACTCGACCGCTTTCTGCACGCTGCCGTAGGCGCGTCGGTGCTGCAGGCGATGCCCCGTGAGCTGCAGCCGGTGCAGGATCTGCCGCAGCACATCGACGGAAACGTTGTCGGCATCGATCAGCAGCGCGATGCGGTGGGTGGTGTCCATGCAGGGTCCAGGTTCAGGCGACCAAGCGCCAGGTCAGGGCTTCGCCGCCACGCAGCGGCTTCAACTGTCCGTCGCCATACGGCAGCGATTCAGGCAAGGTCCAGGTTTCGCGGCGCAGTGTGATCGTGCCGGCGTTGAGTGGCAGGCCATAAAACGCCGGGCCGTGAACGCTGGCGAAACCTTCCAAGCGCTCCAACGCACCCGCCGCCTCGAAGGCTTCGGCATACAGCTCGATCGCTGTCAGCGCGGTGTAGCAACCGGCGCAGCCACAGGCGTGCTCCTTCAGATGCGCCGCATGCGGTGCGCTGTCGGTGCCGAGGAAGAAGCGATCGCTGCCCGAGGTGGCCGCCGCGACCAGCGCCTGGCGGTGCACCTCGCGCTTGAGCACCGGCAGGCAGTAGTAGTGCGGCCGCACACCACCGGTGAACAAGGCATTGCGGTTGTAGAGCAGGTGGTGTGCGGTCAGCGTGGCGGCGGTGTGGGCGCCAGCCGAAGCGACGTACTGCGCGGCCTCGCGGGTGGTGATGTGCTCGAACACGATCTTCAGCTCGGGAAAATCGCGCCGCAGCGGGATCAGCTTGGTGTCGATGAACACGGCCTCACGGTCGAACAGGTCGATGTCGGCATCGGTCACCTCGCCGTGCACCAGCAGTGGCATGCCGGCGCGCTGCATGGCTTCGAGCGTCGGGTAGGTCAGGCGCAGATCGGTCACGCCGGCATCGCTGTTGGTGGTGGCGCCCGCTGGGTACAGCTTGACCGCGACGATGCCGGCCTCCTTCGCGCGCACGATCTCGTCGGCGGGCAAGCGGTCGGTCAGGTACAGCGTCATCAGCGGCTCGAACGACAAGCCTGCGGGCAGTGCCGCACGGATGCGCCCGGCATAGGCCAGCGCCTGCGCGGTGGTGGTCACCGGCGGCTTCAGGTTGGGCATCACGATGGCGCGGGCGAACTGCCGTGCGGTGTCGGGCAGCACTGCGGCCAGTGCTGCGCCGTCGCGCAGGTGCAGATGCCAGTCGTCCGGGCGCCGCAATGTCAATGTCGAGGGCAACAAGTTCATCAAGCAATTTTGCACGGCGATATTGGACTCTGCGAGAGCGGACGGCATATCGACAATGCCCGCTCATGCATGTTATAACAATGTCAAACTTTCAAGGATCGCAGCCATGCTGACCACGTTGCGCAAACTGGGCAATTCCCAAGGCGTCATCATTCCGAAGCCACTGCTTGTCGAGGTCGGCCTGACCGGCGAGGCGGAGATGCGGGTCGAGAACGGCGCCATCGTGCTGCGCCCCACCAAGCGATCCCCGCGAGAAGGTTGGTCTGAGGCCAGTGCTGCCATCGCCGCTGCGGGCGACGACAGACCGGTGTGGCCTGAATTCGCCAACGAAGGCGACGGAGCTCTGGCGTGGTGACTTCCGTAGGCGCACCACATCGTGGCGAGATCTGGCTGGCCGCACTCGATCCGACCATCGGCAGTGAGATTCAAAAGACGCGGCCTTGCGTGGTCGTGTCCCCGCCGGAAATGAACCAGCATCTGCGCACCCTCATCGTGGCCCCGATGACCACCGGCAGTCGCCCCGCACCGTTTCGTGTGCCGATCTCGTTTCAGCGCAAGAACGGCTTGATCCTGCTAGATCAGTTGCGCACTTTGGACCGTCAACGGCTAGTGCAGCGGCTGGGCGCCGTCAAGGCGCCAACCCTGGTGCAGGTGCTGGCGAATTTGCAGGCGATGTTCGCGATCTGAGGCCTGGTAGGTTCCGGCCCACGCTCAATGCTGCAGGATCTTCGAGAGGAATTCCTTGGCCCGCGGCGAGCGCTGCTCGGGCTGTCCGAAGAAGGCTTCCCGAGCGCAGTCTTCGATGATCTTGCCCGCGTCCATGAAGATCACGCGGTGGCTGACCTTGCGCGCAAAGCCCATTTCGTGGGTGACGCACATCATCGTCATGCCTTCCTGGGCCAGCTGCACCATCACGTCGAGCACCTCGCCCACCATCTCGGGGTCGAGCGCCGAGGTGGGTTCATCGAAGAGCATCACGATCGGGTCCGCGCTTAAAGCGCGGGCGATCGCCACCCGCTGCTGCTGACCGCCGGAGAGCTGGCCAGGGAACTTGTCCTTGTGCACCATCAACCCGACGCGGTCGAGCATCTTCAGACCGCGCGCCTTGGCATCGTCAGGGCTGCGCTTGAGCACGCGGATCTGCGCGAGCGTCAGGTTTTCGGTCACGGTGAGGTGCGGGAACAACTCGAAATGCTGGAACACCATGCCCACCCGGGCGCGCAGCTTCGGCAGGTTGGTCTTCGGATCGGCGATGCTGATGCCATCAACGATGATGTCGCCCTTCTGGAAGGGCTCCAGCGCATTGACCGTCTTGATCAGCGTGCTCTTGCCCGAGCCTGAGGGGCCGCAGACCACCACCACTTCACCTTTCTGGATCGAGGTGGAACAGTCGGTCAACACCTGGAAGCTGCCGTACCACTTGGAGACGTTCTGGATGTCGATCATCGAAGCTTCCTAGCGGATGATGGCGATCTTTTTCTGAAGCTGGCGCACGGCCATCGACAGGCTGAAACAGATCACGAAGTAGACAAGTGCCGCCACAAGGTAGGTTTCAATCGGGCGGTTGAAGTTCTTGCCGGCGATCTCGAAGCCCTTGAGCAGGTCGTAGGCGCCGATCGCGTAGACCAGCGAGGTGTCCTGAAACAGGATGATGGTCTGCGTCATCAACACCGGCAGCATGTTGCGAAAGGCCTGCGGCAACACCACCAGTTGCATCGTCTGCGCGTAATTCATGCCCACCGCATAGCCCGCATGCACCTGCCCCTTGGGCACCGACTGGATGCCGGCGCGCATGATCTCGGAGTAGTACGCGGCCTCGAACACAGTGAAGGTGATGATGGCGCTGAGCTCGGCGCCCATGGGTCGGCCGATCAGCAGCGGGATCAGCAGGAAAAACCACAGGATGACCATCACCAGCGGAACCGAGCGCAGCACGGTCACATAGGCCGCTGCCGGCAGCGCCAGCCAGGGCTTGCCCGAGAGCCGCATCAGGGCGAGCACCGTGCCGAGCGCGATGCCGCCGACCATCGCGATGGCCGTCAGCTGCAGCGAGAAGTACAGGCCATTCAGGATGAAGCTGGAGACAACGCTGGCGTCGAGAAAACCAAAGTCGAGGTTCATCGCGCGCCACCGATCATGCCTGGCACCTGCAGGCGGCGCTCAATGAACAGGGCGACCCGGCTGATGATGAAGGCCGACAGAAAATACAAGGCCGTCACCGCCAGATAGATCTCGATGTTGCGCGATGTCTCCTCGCCGGCCTGCCGCGCGAACATCGTCAACTCGGCGATGCTGATCGCGAACGCCACCGACGAGTTCTTCACGATGTTCATCGACTCGCTGGTGAGCGGCGGAATGACGATGCGCAAGGCCATCGGCAGCAGCACGTAGCGGTAGGTCTGCGGCAGCGTCAGGCCCATCGCCAGCCCGGCATACCGCTGGCCCTTGGGGAGGGCCTGGATACCGGCCTTCACCTGCTCGGCTACCCGCGCCGAGGTGAAGAACCCGAGCGCCAGCACCATCAGCACAAAACTCGACACCTGCTTGAGCGGCGGGATCAGTTCCGGGAGCACGTAGTACCAGAGGAAGACCTGCACCAGCAGCGGGATGTTGCGAAACAGCTCGGTCCATGCATTGCCAAGAAACATCAGTCCCTTGCTGGGCGTCGTGCGCAAAAACCCCCATCAGGGCGCCGACGGAGAGCGCCACCACGAGGGCCAGCAGCGACACCGACAGCGTCCAGCCCCAGGCCGACAGCAGCCAATCGAGGTAGGTGATGTCGCCATTCGCGCCGAAACACCCCGGCTGCACCTGCCCCTCGATCGTGTCCTTGCAGAAGACCTGCCAATCCCAATCGCTTGCCAAGGTGGGCTCCCGGTGTCCGTCGTGGAATGGTGGAGGTCAGCGCGGCGACAACATCGCGGGCAGGCTCACTTCTTGGCGTAGTCTTCCATCGGCTTGTCGTTGGGCGCCGCCCAGGCGGCCTTGGTGGCCTCGGACAAGGGCAGGCCGACCCTGGTGTTGGCCGGCGGGATCGGTTGCATGAACCACTTGTCGTAGATCTTCGCCAGTTCGCCGGACTTGATCAGGCCGATGATGGTGGTGTCGACCGCCTTCTTGAACTCGGCGTCGTCCTTGCGGAACATGATGGCAATGGGCTCAACCGACAGCACCTCGCCGACGATCCTGAACTCGGCCGGGTTCTTGGCCTTGGAGATCAGCCCCGCCAGGATCTGCCCATCCATCACAAAGGCGTCGGCACGGCCGCTTTCCATCAGCAGAAAGCTGTCGGCGTGGTCCTTGCCGTTGATCTCTTCGAAGTTCATGCCGGTGGCGCGCTCGCTCTTGCGCAGGGTCTGCACCGAGGTCGTGCTGGTGGTGGTGGCCACCTTCTTGCCATTGAGCTGCGCGATGCTGGTGATGCCTGAGCTGACCTTGGTGGCGATGCGCACTTCCTCGACGTAGGTGGTGACTGCGAAGCTGACGTCGCGTTGCCGGGCAGCGTTGTTGGTGGTGGAGCCGCACTCGATGTCGACCGTGCCGTTCTGCACCAGCAAGACCCGATTCTGCGAAGTGACCGGCTGGTAGCGGGTGACCAGCGCCGTCAGGCCCAGCTGCTTCTCCACGGCCTTGATCACACGCTCGCAGATCTCGACGTGATAACCCACATATTTACCGTTGCCCAGCGTGTAGCTCAGCGCCCCCGAGGATTCGCGCACCCCCATCGTGATGGCGCTGCTGCCCTTGATCTTCGACAGGGTATCGGCCTGCGCGGCGCCCAGCGTCAAGACAGCGGACAAGGCAATGAGGGACTTCTTCATGGTCGTTCCAGTGAAAGTGAGTCCCGGGACGGGACCCACGGCATGTGACCACAAGGCGCGACATTTGGATACCGCGGCACTACGGATAGCCAAGCGCGGCGCAACCTTCGTGCCAGCGCAGACGTCATGCCGATGCCGCGACGTCGGGGCTGTCCTGGCGACTTTGCTGCAACCGCCACATCTGCGCATAGCGTGCATCCAGGGCCAGCAGCTCGGCGTGAGAGCCGCGCTCGACGATGCGGCCGTGATCCATCACCAGGATCTGGTGCGCGTCTACCACGGTCGAGAGCCGGTGCGCGATGACCAGCGTGGTCTTGTTCTGTGCCACGCCTTGCAATTCAGCCTGAATCGCGCGCTCGTTGGCCGAATCGAGTGCCGAGGTCGCTTCGTCGAAGATCAATATCGGCGGCGCCTTCAACAGCGTGCGGGCGATCGCCACCCGCTGCTTCTCACCGCCTGAGAGCTTCAGACCGCGCTCGCCGACCATCGTGTCATAGCCCTTCGGGGTCGACGCAATGAAGTCATGGATGTGGGCTGCTTGCGCCGCCGCTTCGACCTCGCTGCGTGCAGCCATGGTGCGACCGTAGGCGATGTTGTATTCGATGGTGTCGTTGAACAGCACCGTGTCCTGCGGCACGATGCCGATGGCCTGGCGCAGGCTGTGCTGAGTCACGCTGCGAATGTCCTGGCCGGCGATCTCGATGCGGCCAGCCGACACGTCATAAAAGCGGAACATCAGCCGGGCCAGCGTGCTCTTGCCCGAGCCCGACGGGCCAACCACCGCGACTGTCTTGCCCGCCGGAATGTCGAAGCTGATGTCGTGCAGGATGGTGCGGTCGGAGTCGTAGCCGAAACGCACGTTGCGAAAGCGCACCTCGGCGCCTGCGACCCCGAGGTCCAGGGGCTTGGCAGCCGGCGAATCGGCCACCTCGCGGTTCTGGCCGAGCAGCGAAAACATCTTCTCCATGTCGATGATCGACTGCTTGATCTCGCGGTAGATCACGCCCAGGAAATTCAGCGGAATGTAGAGCTGGATCATCAGCGCATTGACCAGCACCAGATCCCCCAGCGTCATCGTGCCCGCCACCACGCCTTCGGTGGCGCGCCAGACCAGCAGCGTCACGGCCGCGGCAATGATCAGGCTCTGGCCCAGGTTCAGCACCGACAGCGAGGTCTGCGACTTGATCGACGCGCGTTCGAGCCGCTGCAGGTTCTCGTCGTAGCGCGCCTGCTCGAACTTCTCGTTGCTGAAGTACTTGACCGTCTCGTAATTGATCAGCGCATCGACCGCCTTGGTGCTGGCCTTCGAGTCCTGCTCGTTCATCGCTCGCCGGAACGCGGTGCGCCATTCGGTCACGGTGACCGTGAAGACGATGTACAGCAAAAGCGCGCCAAACGTGATCGCCGCGAACCAGCCGTCGAACTTGGCCGACAACAGGCTGATGACCAGCGTGATCTCGACCAGCGTGGGCACGATGTTGTAGATCAGGTAGTTCAAAAGCGACTGGATCGAGCGCGCGCCGCGGTCGATGTCGCGCGACACGCCGCCGGTCTGCCGCTCCAGGTGAAAGCGCAGGCTCAAGCTGAGCAGGTGGTCGAAGGTCTCCAGGCCGATGCGGCGGGCGATGCGCGCGGCCACCGGGTAGAACAGGAACTCGCGCAGTTCGGTGAACAGCGTGATCGACAGCCGCAGCGCGCCGTAGCCGATCAGCAGCGCCACAGGAACCACCAGCACCGCCTGCGGGTCGCCGGGCTTCAGCGCCAGGGCATCGACCAGGCTCTTCAGCACCAGCGGCACGCCCACGTTGGCGACCTTGGCCGCGATCAGGCACGCCAGTGCCAGCGCTACCCGGTAGCGCCACTGCCAGACGTAGGGCAGCAGCTTCTTCAGCGTGGACCAGTCGGAGCGCGGAGCGCCTGTGACGACATCGGCAGGTGGTGGCGGGGTCAGCGTGGCAGGGCGCATGAGTCAGACGAGAGAAAGAACCACATGGAAGAATGAACCGCAGACACACCAACACAGGTCACGCAATATGCCCCAGAACACGACCGCGCCCGAGGCCGACAACAACCGGAGTTCTGGAGAGGACCTCTCGCAGCTCAACACGCCGATCGAGCTGCCGCCCGATTCGAACCTGGTGATGCGGGTGATGCCGATGCCGGCCGACACCAACATGAGCGGCGGCGTGTTCGGCGGCTGGATCATGGCGCAGGTCGACATCGCCGGCTCGGTGCTGCCAGCGCGTGTGTCGCGCGGACGCGTGACCACGGTGGCCGTCAACCGCTTCATCTTCAAGCAGCCGGTGAGCGTCGGCGACCTGCTGAGCTTCTACGCGCGCGTTGAACGCATCGGCACCACCTCGATCACGGTGCACGTCGAGGTCTACGCCGAGCGCAACCCGGCCATGCCCCACATCGTCAAGGTCACCGATGCCAGCCTGACTTATGTGGCGATTGACCGAAATGGCAAGCCCAGACCGGTGCCGAAGGACTGATCTGGTGCATGTGTCGCCCGGTGCGTCAAAGTCGTGCAAGGTCGCACCAACGCGGCTTCGTCGTTCTCACAACATGTAAGCCATTCGACGTATATCGCCGCTCCGCCTCGTCCCCCTACCCTCGATTGGTCAGGTACTCGCAAGGGTTATCTGCCTTGACCAATCCGATCAATTCCAATCAAAGGGGTACGAGATGCGTAGAAAGCAAAGCGCAAAAGGGCTGGCGCTGGCCGCCACGGTGGCTGCGTGTTCATTGAATGCACACGCCGGCGCCACGGTCAGTTTTGGCGAAGACAAATCGATCAGCGTCGGCTTCGGCATGCGCTTCAGCGGCAGCAAAGTGGAAGATGCTGCGCCGAACGGCAAGAACTATTCGTCGGATTTCAACCTGGACAGCGCCCGTATCTTCCTCGGCGGCTCGCTGAACAAGCACATCGGCGGATTTCTGAACACCGAGAAGACCGGCGACAAGATCAGCATCCTCGACGCCGTGGTCAAGTTCACCATTTCGCCTGAACTCAACATCTGGGCGGGCCGCGTGCTGTCTCCGAGCGACCGAGCCAACATGGCCGGTGCGTATTACTCGCTGGGCGGTGGCTACTGGCAACTGGTCGCGTCGCGCTACGGCGCCAATGGCGGCATCATCGCCGGGCGTGATGACGGCGTGGTGGTGTGGGGCGAGGTGGCTGATGGCAGGCTGGGCTACTCGATTGGCGCTTTTGAAGGCCACACGCTGGGCATCGGCTCGCTGACACAGTCGCAAGCCAGCCAGGCCGGCACCAGCTCGAAGGATTCGCTGATGTACGCAGGCCGGCTGCAGTACAACTTCTGGGACCGCGAACCCGGCTACTACGGCACCGGCAACTACCTCGGAACCAAGGACATCCTGGCCATCGGCATCGCCGGGCGCTACCAGAAGAATGGCGTGCTGACGGGCGACCCGGTCACCCCGACGCCGGGCGTCAAGGGCGACTACAGCTCCTACAACATCGATTTCCTGCTCGAAAAGAAAATCGCGGGCTCCGGTGCAGTCTCGTTTGAAGCCGCGTTCTATGACTACGACACCGACAACGTCATCGCGTCCGAGGAAGGAGAAGCCTACTCGGTCGCAGCGGGCTACATCTTCCAGCAGACCGTGGGCTGGGGCCGCTTTCAGCCTTTCGTGCGGTGGCAACGTTTCAACGACGACGCCAACATCGAGCCGAAGCAGTACGACGTCGGCGTGCTCTACGTGATCGACGGCTACAACGCTCAACTGAGCGGAACGTACCGTAAAACGAAGAACAAGCTGGGCCTGAACGTGGATGCGTTCATCGCATCGATGCAGATTCAGTTCTGACCGACTGCAGCGTTTGGTGACGCCTCCTGGTCCCGCCGCGGGTCAGGAGGCGTTTTCACATCAGGGTCAGCCGAAGGCTGAGAAATCAGGCTTGCGCTTCTGGAAGAACGCGCTGAAGGCCTCGGTCGCCTCGGGGCTCGACAACCGCTGGCGAAACACCTCGGCTTCGGCCTCGATCGCCTCGAGCACTGCAGCCACGGTCGCGCGGCGCATCAGGCGCTTGGACTCGCGAACAGCCCCCGGCGGCAGGCTGTTGAAGCGTTCGGCCATGCGGCGGGCATGTCGCACCACCTCACCTGCCGGCAGCACCGCGTTCGCGATGCGCATCTCGACCGCATCCTCGGCCGTGAATGGGTCGCCGAGCAGCAGCTTCTCGGCCGCCTGCGCGTGGCCGATCAGGCTCGGCACGATCAGGCTGGACGCGAACTCGGGCACCAGGCCCAGGCTCGCAAACGGCATCGCCAGCCGCGCCTCGTCAGACACGTAGACAAGGTCGCAGTGCAGCAGCATCGTGGTGCCGATGCCGATCGCCGCACCGGTGACCGCCGCAACGACCGGCTTGCTGCAGGCCACCAGCGCGCGCATGAAGTCGAACACCGGTGCGTCGATCGTTGCCGGCGGCCGGTTCATGAAGTCGTCGATGTCATTGCCCGAGGTGAACACGCCGGGCTGGCCAACGATCAGCACGGCGCGCACGGCGGCATCGGCATCGGCGGCTTTCAGCGCCGCCGCCATGTCCGCGTACATCTCGGCCGTGAGGGCGTTCTTCTTCTGCGGTCGCGCCATCTCGATCGTGGCAACGCCACTCAAGGTCGCGGTCTTGATGTTCATGTCTGGTCAGACCCTTTCGAAGATGCCCGCAGCGCCCTGCCCAGTGCCCACGCACATCGTGACCATGCCGTGCTTCAGGTTGTGGCGGCGCAATGCGTGTACCACGGTCGCCGCGCGGATCGCGCCCGTCGCGCCCAGCGGATGCCCGAGCGCGATCGCGCCGCCCAGCGGATTGACCCGCGCGGGGTCGAGCTTCAATGTGCCCAGCACGGCCAGCGCCTGGGCGGCGAAGGCCTCGTTCAGCTCGATCCAGCCCAGATCACCAAGCTGTAGGCCGGCCTGGCGCAACGCCGCGGGGATCGCCTCGATCGGCCCGATGCCCATGATCTCGGGCGGCACGCCCCGGTTGGCAAAGCTGACAAGGCGCGCCAGCGGCGTGAGCCCGTGCGCCTTGATGGCCTTGTCGCTGGCCAGGATGAGGCAAGCGGCGCCGTCGCTGGTCTGCGAGCTGTTGCCGGCCGTCACACTGCCCTTGGCCGCGAACACCGGCCGCAGCTTGGCCAGCGCTTCAAGCGTGGTGTCGGCGCGCGGGCCTTCGTCGGTGGCGACCGTGCGCGTCGTGGCCGTCGCGGCACCGGTCTGCAGGTTCGGCGCGCGCTCGGTCACTTCAACCGGTGTGATCTCGTCGTTGAACTCGCCAGCAGCAATCGCCTTCAGCGCCTTCAGGTGCGACTGCAGCGCGAACTCGTCCTGCGCCTCGCGTGTGACCTTCCATTGCACGGCGACCTTCTCGGCGGTCAGGCCCATGCCGTAGGCGATGCCCAGGTTCTCGTCGCGCAGGAACACGGCCGGGTTGAACGAGGGCCGGTTACCGCTCATCGACACCATGCTCATGCTTTCCACGCCGCCGGCAATCATCACGTCGGCCTCACCGACGCGGATGCGATCGGCCGCCATCTGGATCGCGGTCAGCCCCGACGCGCAAAAGCGGTTGATGGTCACACCGCCCACGGTGTTCGGCAAGCCGGCCAGCAGCACGCCCAGGCGTGCCACGTTCAAGCCCTGCTCGCCCTCCGGCATCGCGCAGCCGATGACGGCGTCTTCGATGGCCTTCGCATCGAGCGTCGGCACCTGCTTCAAGGCCCCCTGGACGGCCGCCACCAGCAAGTCGTCGGGGCGCATGTGGCGGAACATGCCGCGCCCTGACCGCCCCACGGGGGTGCGGGTGGCGGCCACGATATAGGCGTCCTGGAGTTGCTTCATGGGTCGGTCCTCGCGGGGGCTGGGCTTGAAGTCTGCGCCATGGCCGGATCGTCAACCGACCACACGCTGCGATTGCAGCGTCAGCAGGCCTTCGAAGAGCAATGTGTCGACGGTCTCGAACGGCAAATCGGTGATCGGCGCGAGCTTCACCGCCGCACCACCGGTCATCAGCAACAGCGGGGCATGGCCGGCGCGGGCCAGCAATCGGCGGTGCGTGCGCTCGATGGCGCCGGCAATGGCGTGCGCGCCACCACTCATCAGTGCGTCGCTGGTGTGGGTGGGAAAGTCGACGACCTCACCGGTGGGCGCCTTCAACCCGGCCGTGCCCATCTCCAGCGCACGCAGCATGAGCCCGAAGCCGGGCAGGATCAGCCCGCCGATGAACTGGCCGTCGGCGTCGAGCGCATCGACGGTCACCGCAGTGCCCACCATCACCACCAACGCAGCACGGGGCTGGCCTGTGGCCAGCACCCGCTGGCGCGCCGCGATCAGTGCCACCCAGCGGTCGGTGCCCAGGCGGTTCGGGTGGTCGTAGCCATTGCGCACCCCTGCCGCCTGCGCGGTAGACACCACCCAGCGCGGTTCCAGGTTCCACAGGTCTTCGATCTGTTCCGACACGCGTCGCTTGACGCCCTCGCCGGCCACCACACAGCCCAGCATGGCGGACGGCGCGGGGATCGACTTCCATTCGGTGTCGGCCAGCTGGTCGACCGTCTCCAGGAACACAGCCCCCTGGGACAGCAGTTCGGCCCCGGGCCGGGCCGCGTCATAGAGCGCCCACTTCAGCCGCGTGTTGCCGACATCGACAGCCAGAAAGCTCATGCGCGCACCCCGAATTCCGCGATCGGCGGAGTCGACAGCGGCCTGAGAGCCTCAGCGTGGCGCATGCGTTTCATCGGCGGCGATTGTGACGGCAAACCCTCGTCCAGCCGGGCACTACACTGGTATGCACCCCCGCCGCCTGCGTCGGCCTCAACGCCGCCCCGCCATGCCTGCAACGCCCGACAAGCGCGACATCGATCTTGCTGCGTACCGCCACAACAGCGCTGGCAAGGGCAAGCCCTTCGACCTCAAGCGCGTCGACCCGGGCGCCAAGCCGTACTCCAGCGGTGACAAGTCCCAGGACAAGGCCGCACTGGCCGCCCTCGCGCTCGAAGTGGACGAACTGCAGAACCTGCTCTACGCCCACCGCAAGCAGAGCCTTCTCGTCGTGCTCCAGGGGCTGGACACCAGTGGAAAGGATGGCACGGTGCGCGGCGTGTTCAGCAGCACCACGCCACTGGGCGTGCATGCGGTGGGCTGGAAGGCACCCACCGAGTACGAGCGGGCACATGACTACCTGTGGCGCATCCATCAGCGCGTGCCAGCCGCCGGTGAGATCGTGGTGTTCAACCGCAGCCACTACGAAGATGTGCTGGTACCGGTGGTCAACGGCTGGATCACCGCTGAGCAGACAGCACAGCGCTTTGCACAGATCAATGACTTCGAGCGGTTGCTGACCGAGACCGGCACCGTGGTGCTGAAGTTCATGCTGCACATCTCGAAGGATGAGCAACGGGTGCGGCTGCAGGAGCGCATTGACGACCCGGCCAAGAACTGGAAATTCAGCCTGGGCGATCTGGCGGTGCGCAAACAGTGGGACGCGTACCAGGACGCCTACGCCGCCGCGATCTCGGCCACCGGAACGTCCTGGGCACCGTGGACCGTGGTGCCAGCCGATTCCAAGACGCACCGCAACCTGATGATTGCCTCGCTGGTGGTGCGGGCGTTGCGCGACTTGAAGCTGCAGCCGCCACCAGCGGACCCGGCGCTCGCGAAGCTGAAGATCGAGTAGCCCGCCCGGGCGCCGCCGCTCAGGTCGACGGGGGCGGCGGCTCCGGCGCACGAAACGCCTTCGGCGCCTCGATGTGCAGCGCGGTCTCTGGCGTGGCCACGCACGGCAGGATGCAGCCCTCCCGCTTTTCCTCCGCACTGAGGCCTGGCCATTCGATCAGGTGACGCACGCGACCACGGAGCACGCGGCACAGACAGGCGCGGCAGGTGCCGTTGCGGCAGGAGGTGGGCAGCACGATCCCGGCTGCGCGTGCCGACTCCACCAGAGACAGCCCGCACTGGGCTTCGAAGTGCCAGCCCTGCGGCTCGATGACGATGTCGACCACCGAGCCGGGCGACATCGACCCTGACCTCAGCGCGCGATGGCAGCCACCCAGACCAGGGCGCCCACCGCCACCACGGCCACCAAGCCGAGCGCCAGCTTCAGCCCCTGGCAGCGCTTGTCCAGCGCATCGACGGCTTCGACCAGTCGAGCGTTCTGCGAAGCCAGTGAATCGATCAGCGCGGCCGCGGCCTGCTGGCGCTCGGTGGTTTGCGCGAGGCGGGACTCAAGCGCGGAGATGCGATGCAGCGCCTGCGCCATCGAATCATCAGCAGCGCCGCTGCTCGGTGGCATCGGCGCGGCGTCGGCTACCGGCGGCACGCTCTCCTGCGTGCGCTTGAAAAATCCCTTGGCACTCTTGGCCAGACCCGGCGCGGCCTCGATGACGTCGGCCCAGGGAATGACCTTCAGCGCGGTGAGCCAACCAACAGCCATGGGATGCTCCGGGGTGCGTTCAGCGTTCCCAGACGACGCCGTCGTCGGTCAGCAACGCATCGAGAGGCAGGTCCTCGGGGCGAGCCCGCAGGAACGGAAGGAAACCGTTGGAGTAACACAGGCCCACGGTATAGGGCCGCGGGGTCAGTTCACCCACGGTGCGGTCGTAGAAGCCGCCTCCATAGCCGAGACGCACGCCACCGGGTCCGTAGCCGACACAGGGCATCAGCACCATTTGCGGCGCGAAGGTCTCGGTGCCTTTAGGCTTGGGGATGTCGTAGGCGTCGCGTTCCATTGGGCAGCCCGGGAACCAGACATGGAATTGCAGCGCGCCGACGGTCTTGTCGACCACGGGCAATCCGATGCGACGCTCTTCGTTGCCCTCGGACCAGCGGTACAGCGCGGGCAGCGGATCGAACTCGCCCTTGATCGGCCAGTAGCCTCCGATGGTCTTTTCGTCGCGGCGCACCAGCCAGACACGCAGCACGCTTTGCAGTTGCACCGCGCGCTCCAGGCGATCAGGCAAAGCCTGGCGGGCAGCGATCAGCTTGGTGCGTTGAGCAGCGCGTTCATCGGGTGCCGCCGGATCGGGGATAACGGATGTGCTCATGCCCGGATTGTGCAAGACGATGCCGCAAACCGGGCTGTGGCCCGAGACGCAGCGTGGGAATACGGAGAGCCCTGGACACTCACACCACGCCGCGCTCGGTCACCACGCAGGCGAGCGCCCGGTCGTGCGGCTGCGGATGCCAGAGGGTCTCGTCGATCTCGCCCACGGACCACGCCACGCCGACCACGGTGGCGTGGGGGTGCTCCGCCATCCAGCGGTCGAAATAGCCACCGCCATAGCCCAGTCGCCAGCCGGAAGCGGTGTAACCCACGCACGGCGCCAGCACCACATCGGGCACGACCACGGGGCCGTCAGACGCCAGGATCCCGCATTCGTCACGCTGGCTCAGCGGCAGGCGGTCCCAGTGCCGGAACTCCATCCGACGAGGCGCCAACGACGAAAACGGCAGGGCCAGTGGGGTGTGGATCAGATCAGGTTCGGCGAGGCACACCGGGGCGACATCGAATTCAGATCGAACTGCGCTGTAAATCCCGAGTCTTTCGGGAACGAGCTGCCGCAACACCGACATAAGATGGGTCGCCAGCTGTGACTGCGCGGAAGCATCGGCCGCGAACGCAGCACGCGCCGCCAACAGGCGGACCCGCTGCTCGGCACGGGCGGCGGTGATCGCAGTAACAGAGGTTTCGGACATGAGTGGATGCACAGGGTTGGCAGAGGGTTTTACCGCACGAGGCCGCGGTGGCCGCGGCAGGCGCCGATGCGCCCTGCTGATGGCGCTGGCGCTGGGCGCGCTGGTCAGCACGGGGGTCACGGCCCAGGCACCGTCGTCAGAGATCGCCGCCGAACCGCTGCTGGAGGCCCGCGACGCCTTCCGCAAACGCGATCGAGTGCGACTGGCCACATTGCGCGATGCCACCGCGCAGGCGCAGCACCCACTGGCGATGTGGGTGGCCTACTGGGACGCCAATGTGCGGCTGGCGGAGCTGCAACAGGTCGATCTCGACGTGTTCTACAGCCGCTGGGGCGGCACCTATGTCGAAGACCGGTTGCGCAACGACTGGCTGCTGGAGCTGGGCCGTCGCCGCGACTGGGCGAATTTCGTCATCGACTACCCGCGTTTCAAACTGAACGATGACCGCGAAGTCAGCTGCTATGCGCTGGTCACCGACCACCTGGCCGGCAAGGAGGTGCGGGACGCCGCGCGCAGCGCCTGGGCCGCGCAGCGCGATGCGGACGACGGTTGCGCACTGCTGGCGCGCACGCTGCGGTCTGCTGGCGTGTTCAAGCCAGCCGACGCATGGCGCAAGGCGCGCCTGGCCATGGAAATCAACCGCCACCGCGCGGTGATTCAGGCAGTGGCGATCGCCCAGGGCAGCAACGACCCGAAAGCCGACAAGGCGGTGCAGTCCCTGATCGACGCGCCCGCGAAGTACCTGTCTCGCAAGGCGCGGGCTGCGGGTCGCAGCAACGCCGAGCTGGCGACGCTGGCGCTGGCGCGGTTGGCCGCCACCGACCCCGATGCGGCAGCCGATGCGCTCACCAAGCGCTGGGAGCGCGCCTTGCCCGCCGACCTGGCCGCCTGGGCCTGGGCCGCCACGGCCAGGCAATCGGCGCAGCGCTTGTCGAGCGATGCACCCGATCAATTCCAGCGCGCCGAGCGACTGGCCCGCAACGACGAAGGCGACAACCCCTGGTCGGACGACACGTACGCCTGGAAGGTGCGGGCCGCGCTGCGTGCCAACCAAGGCGCAGGCCGCTGGCAGCAGGTGATCCAGGGCGTCAACGCGATGAGCCCGGCCGAGCAGCGAGACCCGGCTTGGGTCTACTGGAAGGCACGCGGTCTGCAGGTGCTGGCGATGGACTCGCAAGACGGCGAGGCGCTTCGAATCCAGGCGCGCGAGATGCTCGCCAGCATCGCCGGCCAATGGCACTTTTACGGCACCCTGGCCAGTGAGCAACTGGGCTTGCCCGTTTTGCTGCCGCCTCGGCCCGCGGCCCTCACCAGCGCCGAACGCGACGCCGCGGCCCGTGATCCCGGGCTGAGCCGAGCACTGCAGCTGATCGGCATGGGGCTGCGCAGCGAGGGGGTGCGCGAATGGAATTTCAGCGTGCGCACCCTGGGTGACCGGGAACTGCTGGCCGCGGCGCAGCGGGCCTGCGACCGTGAGATCTGGGACCGCTGCATCAACACCAGCGAGCGCACCCGCAGCGTGGTCGACATGCAGCAGCGATTCCCGATGCCGTTTCGCGAGCAGGTGCTGGCGCGCACCCAAGCCATCGGGCTCGATGTGGCCTATGTCTACGGGCTGATCCGGCAGGAGTCGCGCTTCATCATCGACGCGCGCTCAGGCGTGGGGGCCTCCGGCCTGATGCAGGTGATGCCAGCCACCGCGCGCTGGACGGCGCGCAAGATCGGCCTGGACTACAGCCACGAGCTCATCACCGACCGCGACGTCAACCTGACCCTGGGCACCGGCTACCTGAAGCTGGTGCTTGATGACTTTGCGGGCTCCCAGCCGCTGGCCGCCGCGGCCTACAACGCCGGACCCAGCCGGTCTCGGCGCTGGCGAGAAGGCCCGCTCCTGGACCCAGCCGCCTGGGCCGAGAACATTCCGTTCTCCGAGACGCGGGACTACGTCAAGAAAGTGCTGTCGAACGCCGCCTATTACGCGGCCTTGCTGGGCAACGAATCGGTTTCGTTGTCGGCGCGTCTGGGCGAGTCGATCGGTCCGCGCGATCCGGCCATCGCCAGTGCGGACCGGGATTTGCCGTGACCGCGCAGAATCCAGACGTATTCAACTGCCGATGAACGCATCGCAACCCGAGGTGAAGCCACGCGTGTCGAACATTCTGGTCCTGGGCGGCAGCGGCTTCGTCGGACGCAGCGTCTGCGAGAAGCTCGTCGAACGCTCGGGGGGCGCGGGCGGCCGCATCGTCGTGCCCAGCCGTCGCCCCCACCGCGCCCCTCATCTGCGCACACTGCCCACCGTCGAACTGGTTCAGGCCGACGTGCACAGCGAGGTGGAGCTGGTGCATCTGCTCACCGGCTGCGATGCGGTCATCAACCTGATCGCCATCCTGCACGGCAGCGCGGCTGAATTTCAGCGCGCCCACGTCGATCTGCCACGTCAACTGGTCGCCGCCTGCCGGGTCAGTGGCGTGAAGCGCGTGGTGCATGTCAGCGCGCTGGGTGCAGACGCCGATGCGCCATCGCACTACCTGCGCTCGAAAGCAGCAGGCGAGTCGGTCTTGCGTGCCGCGGGGCTGGACCTGACCTTGTTGCGGCCTTCGGTCATTTTTGGTGCGCACGATCGGTTCCTGAACCTGTTTGCCCGGCTGCAGGCGATGGCGCCGGTGATGCCGCTGGCAGGTGCCACGGCGCAGTTCCAGCCGGTGTGGGTCGAAGACGTGGCCACAGCGATCGTGAGTGCACTCGACGAACCCACGTCAATCGGACAGACCGTCGAGTGCGGTGGTCCAGGGGTCTACACGCTGGAGCATCTGGTTCGCTTTGCAGGCCGATGCGCAGGGCATGAGCGGCCGATCATTGCGCTGCCCGATGGCATCGCCAGGCTGCAGGCGACGGTGATGGGCTGGTTGCCAGGCGAGCCGCTGATGTCGGCGGACAACCTCGATTCGATGCGCGTGCCGAATGTGCTCAGCGGTGACTTCCCCGGCCTCGAAGCCTTCGGCATCCAGCCTGCCGCGATGGAAGGCGTGATGACCGCGCTGCTGCAGCACCGTGCCGGTGTGGCCCGGCTGGACGCCCTGCGGGCCGGCGTGCGCGGCCGCTGACCGATCACCTGCTCGCTGTCACCGATGAAGGCCTGGAAAGTCGGTGGCGCAGTGCGTGATGCGCTGCTCGGGCGACCAGACAGTGATGTCGATTGGGTGGTCACCGGCGCGACGCCCGAAGCCATGCGCGCCGCGGGTTACGTTCCGGTGGGTCGAGACTTCCCGGTGTTTTTGCACCCGCTCACCAAGCAGGAGTACGCGCTCGCCCGTACCGAGCGTAAGACCGCGCCGGGCTACCACGGCTTCGTTTTCCACGCTGACCCGGGCGTCACCCTGGAAGAGGATCTGCAGCGACGGGATCTGACGATCAACGCGATGGCGCAGGACGAAACCGGCCGGATCATCGACCCCTATGGCGGGCAGCACGATCTGCAGGCGCGCGTGCTGCGCCATGTGTCGCCGGCGTTTGCCGAGGATCCAGTGCGCATCCTGCGGGTGGCGCGCTTTGCAGCACGCTTCGTCGATTTCGAGGTGGCCCCCGAGACGCACGCGCTGATGCAGCGCATGGTGAGCGCCGGTGAGGTCGATGCGCTGGTCGCCGAACGGGTCTGGCAAGAGCTGTCACGCGGTCTGATGGAAGCACAGCCTTCACGGATGTTCGATGTGCTGCAACACAGCGGTGCACTGGCGAGGCTGATGCCAGAATTGCAACCGGCCTGGGTATCCACGGAGCCAGCGGCCATCCGATGGCGGGCAGCCATCGATCTGGCCGCACAGCAGGCCTTGCCGCTGCCGGCGCGTTTCGCAGTCGTTGCCATGGGCCTCAGCAGGCCTGGTCAAGTGGCCCTGCCAGACAACAGCCTTGCTGCGCTGTCTGCCTGGTGCGAACGCTGGCGCATTCCGGGCGAGTCCCGCGAAGTGGCCGAACTGGCGCTGCGGGAGTGTGATGCGGTGTGCTCAAGAGCGGCGACGGATGCCGAACAACGGGTCCAGCTGCTCGACCGCTGCGATGCCTGGCGTCGGTCCGAGCGATTCGAGCTGCTGCTGCAAGCCTGCGAGTGCATTGCGCACGCCGAAGACTCCGGTGCCGAGCGCTGGTCATCTCCATCGTTCGCGCGATGGCGTCTGGCGCGGGCGCGCGGTGCGGGGGTCGATGCGGGCGCCGTTGCCAAGCGCGCTGCTGCACAGGGCTTGCGCGGGCCGCAGATTGGTTATGCCGTCCACGACGCCCGGGTGCTCGCGGTGGCCGAGCACCTGTACGACGAGATCAACGACTGACCACGCGTGTCGCCCCATCTCGATGCTGGTGGCGGCTTGAGCTCGTCCAAGCCGCCTGGTCTCACGACGACGTGAGGTCTAAAAACTAGGCTTGGAGCAATTGCAGCGGTTCGTAGCGATGGCGAACAACGCTCTCCGCGGGCACCACGGATCGGGTGAGCCGGAGGAGGATGGCTTCTTCCTCCAATGGCGAGAACCAATCCGGGTACAGCGAACGACTGGCACTGGATGCGCGTGACTGACGGGCAAAACGCTCGCCCTGTTCACGGATGTAGGAGAAGTTGATGCCCATCAACACCGCCGGGGCACCCACACGCGGGCTGTGGCGCTGCGGCGCCATGACCTTGAACCCGAGCATGCGCTCGTAGTAAAGCACGTGCCTCGGATTGACTTCGATCAACAGCGTGTCGTACCCCATCACACGGTGGGCATAGAGGTAGGCCACGTTGAACAGCGAGGCCAGCACGCGACGCGAGCGGACAACCTGATCGATCGCCAAGGTGGTGAACTCGCACACCAGTCGCCCCGCCTGCCTGAGCGCGTCGACCTCGTGGCGAAACAAAGTGTCCACATGCAGGCCCGCCGCGGAATCAAATCCCACGGTGATCGTGGCCACGGTGGACTCGTGATCGCTGGCGACCAGGGTAATGCGGGTCGGCGAAGACTCGTCGGGAAGCGGTCGACTGGCGTAACCGCGGGTGGCATACATCCGGTTGATCAGGATGCTGGCGGAGCTGCGTTCCCCGCCTGAATCTGCACTGCGTATCCGATAGAGCCTGCGCCCGACTTCGCATCGATGCAGATCTTCGTCCGGAGACTCGTCCTGCGACACCGGCCGCCGGGGGGGGCTGGCCTCGAAGGGGGCTGCGATCATGGTGTTGCTAAGCACAGCGGGAGACCCTCAACAGATGTATGAACGGTGTCAGAACAGACCTACACATCGACGCGGCGAACTTGCTGAGCAACTGCTTATCTAAGCCGTTATTTTCTCACGCCCTGCGGCGAATCGTATCGGTCATTCGTGACAATAGGTAATCCGATATCGGCTAGGCAAACCCTCGAATGAAGGGGGGAATGCGAGCAGGTCGTCGACGCGACCTGCTGGCGACGGCCGGCGTTCCGATCAGGGGCTGCGGAGCCAACGCGACAATTCATTGCGCAGGTCGGCCATGGCCACCGGCTTTGTGAGGTAGCCGACCATGCCGGCAGCCGCACAACTGTCGCGGTCCTGGGGGGTGGCATGCGCGGTCAGCGCGACGATGGGAAATGCAGGCAGCGTGCCGCGTTTTTGCATCGCCCGCAGCTGGCGGGTGGCTTCCAAGCCGTCGACGCCTGGCATCTGCAGGTCCATCAGCACCAGCGCCGGCGGCCGGTCCCGGCAAGCCCTCACGGCGCTGTCGCCGTCTTCGGCCAGCCGGGTGCGCAAGCCGAGCACCTCGATCATCTCGCAGACGATGACCTGGTTCACCATGTTGTCTTCGACCACGAGGACGTCTGAGGCGTCATCGGCGTCGACCGGCATCGGCAGGCCAGACAGCGAGCTGTGGCCCGAGACGATGTGGTCCGTCTGCGGACCCGACATGCACAGCAACTCCAGCAGTGCAGCCGGCGTCACGGGCATGAAGATCAACGGCATCTGCGCCAGCCGCGCAGAGGCCTCCACCAGCGGTTCGTTCCAGTCGGGCCGGACCAGCAGGACGATGTTGGTATGCGGCAGCATGCGACGCAGCAGAGTCAGGTCGGTTCCCGGGTCGATGGCCGATTCACTCAGCAGCAGCAAATCCGGTGCTTCTCGCGCAGCGCGCGCATGCGCGATCAGCTCGGCCACGCTGCCGAGGATGTCGCAGTCCCAGCCCATGCGCTGGAGCCGTCGTTGCATCGCCTGAGACGGCTGCACACGCGTGTGCAGCAGCCAGGCGTGGCCGGGTGGTGGCCAGCCGCTGCCAGGCTGGGCGCCCGCTTGCACCCGCAGCGGCAACTCCAGCGTGAAGCACGAGCCGCGGCCGGGAGTGCTGTCGAGCGCCAGCGAGCCACCGACCGATTGCGCCAGGCCAAGCGCAATCGACAGCCCCAGCCCGGTGCCGCCGTGGCGGCGCGCCAAACTTGCATCGCCCTGGACGAAGGGCTGGAACACCCGGGCCGCCACCTCGGAATCCATGCCGCATCCGGTGTCGCGCACCGCGATGCGGGCCACACAGTGCCCGGGCGCCACTTCGTCCACGTAGGTGACCATCTCGATGTGGCCCTGCTCGGTGTACTTCACCGCGTTCGACAGCAGGTTGGAGACGATCTGCTGCACCCGCTGAGGGTCGCCGATCACTCGGCTGATCGCGCCCACGTGGTCGTAGATCAGCCCCAGGTTCTTCGTGCGCACCGTCGGCATGACCACCCGCATCGCCTCAGCCAGCGTGTCGCACAGGTCGAACGGCTCATCGACCGGCGGCAACATGCCAGCCGAGAGACGCGAAAAATCAAGCACGTCGTTGATGATGGCAAGCAGGTTGCGTCCTGACTGCAGCGCCAGCTTCAAATAGCGCTTCTGCTGCGTGCTGGTGGCCTCCCGCAGCGCCAGCTCGTTGAGTCCCAGCACACCATTGAGCGGCGTTCGGATCTCGTGGCTCATGTGTGCCAGAAAAACCGACTTCGATTCGTTCGCGCGCTCAGCCTGCTCCCGCTGACGCTGCGCTTCGACCAGCGCGGTTTCAAGGCGCATGGTGCGCTCCTCCACCATGGCTTCGAGGTGCTGGCGTTGGGCCTCGATGTCGCGGCGCAACAGCGTCTGCTCATGGGTGTCGGTGAGCATCCCCGTCATCCGCAAGCGCCCCTCTGGGTCGACATCCGTGCGCCCGCGCGCCCGCACCCAGCGAAATCCGCCGTCGCGGTGGCGCAGCCGGTACACCGACTCCCAGGCGCCGGGCGCCACACTCGCCACAGCGAACTCGGACTGAAGTACCGCGCGGTCCTCCGGATGCACCCAGCTGAAATAGACCTCGCGAGCCGGCGCAGGCGTGCCCTTCGGGTAGCCCAGCAAGGTGCAAATGCGGTCGCTGATGAAAAAATCTACCGCGCCCACGGTGTGCTCGAAGTGCACCTCCGAAGTGGCTTCCATCGCACGCTCACAGCGCGAGGCCACCGCTTCGAGGCTCAGCAACGCCTGCCGGTCTGCATGCACGTCGCGCAGCGTGCCCGACAGGTACTCGTTCGCACCGCTGGCGTCCAACAGCACGCGTGCGGTGCAACGCCACCAGCGACAGTGGCCGTCTCCGTCGGTCAGCCGCACGTCCAACGTGAAACCGCCGTTTTGATCGATCGCCTGCGCGCAGGCCTCGTCGATGTGGGGTCGGTCCTCCTCAACGCAGCGGTCGAATGGCCCAGCGGTGGTGACCGCTTCGCCCGGCAAGCCCAGAAGCCGATGAAGGTGGGGCGAGCACCACCAGCGACCCGTGACCAGGTGCAGCTCCCAATGCACGTCATCGCTGACCTGCAGGTGGCGCCGGAGGCGCTCCGCCGCGCCGATGTCGCTGGGCTCTCGGCGCGCGCCGTCGTTGGAGAAGTCAGCCAGCTCGGTCATGAGGTAGGTCGTGGGATCCGTCGATGCCAGGGTTTTTCCTGGTATCGAGGTTGTGCCATCAGTGGGCACTTCGTTCCCGCCAGATGTGAAACAACGACGTAACAAGCACCGCCATCGATGTCGATCCCCACACGGGGGACCCGGACGGCCGGACTCCTAGAATCCCCCGCTTCGCTGTGTTTGCAGCCAGGAATTGCCGCATGTCCTCAGGTGTCCAACGCCCTGCCGCCGGTCTGATCCGGATCCGCGGTGCCCGCCAGCACAACCTGAAGAACCTCGACCTGGACATCCGCACCGGCGAGATGACGGTGGTCACCGGGCCCAGCGGCTCGGGCAAGTCCAGCCTGGTGTTCGACACGCTGTACGCCGAGGGCCAACGGCGTTACGTCGAAACTTTCAGCGCCTACGCGCGCCAGTTCCTCGACCGCATGGACCGCCCGGCCGTCGACCGGGTCGATGGCGTGCCGCCCGCCATCGCCATCGACCAGACCAACCCGGTGCGCACCTCGCGCTCCACGGTCGGCACGATGACCGAGCTGAACGACCACCTGAAGCTGCTGTATGCCCGCGCGGCCGATCTGTTCGACCGGCAGACCGCCCAGCGGGTGCGGCACGACACGCCAGAGACGATCTATGCCGAGTTGATGGCACGCACCGCTGCCGCCGATCCCCGCGTGGTGCTGACTTTTCCGGTCGAGCTGCCGGCCGTCTCGACACCTGAGGAGATCGAGCAGTGGCTGTCGGCCAGCGGCTTCACCCGCGTGCAAGCCGAGCGCGAAGTCGCGACACCGACCGGGCCGCGCAAGCTGCTCGACGTGGTGGCGGATCGATTCCGCATCCAGGGCACTGAAAAGGTGCGCGCCGTCGAGGCGATCGAGATGGCGCTGAAGCGGGGTGGCGGTCGCCTCAACGTTTACGTGCTGGCGGATGACGGCGACCCCACCCTCTGGCGCTTTTCGACCGGCCTGCACTGCCCCGACAGCGACCTGCGCTACACCGATCCACAGCCGGCGCTGTTCAGCTTCAACTCGGCGATGGGCGCCTGCGACACCTGCCGAGGCTTCGGCCGCGTGATCGGCGTCGACTACGACCTGGTGATCCCTGACCACCGCAAGACGCTGCGTTCCGGCGCGATCAAGACCTTGATGACGCCGGCCTGGAAAGACGCGCACGAGGACATGCTGAGGTACGCCGGCGAGGCGGGCATTCCGCGCGACACGCCGTGGTCGCAGCTCAATGCAGCGCAGCGCGACTTCATCATCGGTGGCTCGCCGCAGTGGAAGGGCAACTGGAACAAGCAGTGGTACGGCGTCAAGCGCTTCTTCGAGTACCTGGAGAGCAAGGCCTACAAGATGCACATCCGCGTGCTCTTGTCGAAGTACCGCAGCTACACGACCTGCGGCGCCTGCGGTGGCGCGAGGCTGAAGACCGAATCGCTGCTGTGGCGCCTGGGCACGAAGGCCGATGCCGATGCGGTGATGGCGCCGGCCTTTCGGTCATTGCCCAATGGCGTGGCCTGGTCACGTGAGCAGCTCGAAGCGCTGCCTGGCCTGACGGTGCACGACCTGATGCTGCTGCCGATCGAGCGCATCCGGCGCTTCTTCGACGGACTGTCCTTGCCGAGCACGATGCTCGACGACGCGCTGAAGCTGCTGGCGGGCGAGATCCGCACGCGCCTGAAGTACCTCTGCGATGTCGGCCTCGGCTACCTGACGCTGGACCGCCAGAGCCGCACGCTGAGCGGCGGCGAAGTGCAGCGCATCAACCTGACGACCGCGCTCGGCACCTCGCTGGTCAACACGATGTTCGTGCTGGACGAGCCCAGCATCGGCCTGCACCCGCGTGACATGAACCGCATCATCGAGGCGATGCATCGCCTGCGCGATGCGGGCAACACGCTGGTGGTGGTGGAGCACGACCCGGCGGTGATGCTCGCCGCCGACCGGCTGATCGACATGGGCCCCGGCCCGGGTGAACGCGGCGGGCAGATCGTCTTCGACGGCACGCCCGAGACCATCCGCCATGCCGACACGCTGACCGGCGCCTACCTCGGCGGACGCAAGCACATTGGCAGCGGATTCGCTCGACTGGTGACCGCAGCGACGCCGAAGCTGATCGTCGAAGGCGCACGCGACCACAACCTGCGCGACGTGACGGTGGAGTTCCCGCTGCAGCACCTGGTCACGGTCACCGGCGTGTCGGGCTCGGGCAAATCGACGCTGATTCAGGACGTGCTGTACCCGGCCCTCGCGCGCCACTTCGGCCATGCCAGCGATGCGCCCGGCGCGCACGACCGCCTGCTCGGCGCCGACTGGCTGGGCGACGCGGTGTTCGTCGACCAGTCGCCCATCGGCAAGACGGCGCGATCGAACCCCGCCAGCTACGTGGGCGCGTTCGATGAAATCCGCAAGCTCTTTGCCGCATCACCGCTGGCGCAGCAGCGCGGCTACGGGCCCGGCATGTTCAGTTTCAACGCCGGCGACGGACGCTGCCCGACCTGTGGCGGCTCGGGCTTCGAGCATGTGGAGATGCAGTTCCTGAGCGATGTGTACCTGCGCTGCCCCGACTGCGATGGCCGGCGCTTCCGCCGTGAGCTGCTCGAAGTCAAGATCGACCGCCGCTTGCCTGGCGAAGTGGTCCGTGACCTGTCGGTGGCCGATGTGCTCGACCTGACGGTGAGCGAGGCGGTACAGCTGTTCGCTGCCGACCGCGAGGTGCTGCGCGTGCTGCAGCCCATCGTCGACGTCGGCCTCGAATACGTGAAGCTCGGCCAGCCGGTGCCCACCTTGAGTGGCGGCGAGGCGCAGCGGCTCAAGCTCGCGGCCTTCCTCGCCGAATCGGCGAACAGCGCGACCGCGAGCCGCCAGCCGGTGGCCAAGAAGGGCACGCTGTTCATGTTCGACGAGCCGACCACCGGCCTGCACTTCGATGACATCGCCAAGCTGATGCGCGCGTTCCGCAAGCTGCTCGATGCCGGCCATTCGCTCATCGTGATCGAGCACAACCTCGATGTGATCAATGCGTCGGACTGGTTGATCGACCTCGGCCCCGAAGGCGGTGAACACGGCGGGCTGGTGGTGTGCACCGGCACGCCGGCCGATGTGAAGCGACACCCGACCTCGCACACCGGTCGCGCGCTGGTGGACTACGACCGTGCGATGGGGTTGGGTGGCTTGGCAGCCGAGGAAGGCGTGCCTTTGCAGTCGCTGCTGCGCGCCGCACGCGCCGAAAGAGCCGTTGACGACGACTGCATCCGCATCGTCAATGCCCGCGAACACAACCTGAAATCGCTCGACGTGAGCATCCCACGCGGCCAGTTCACCGTGGTCACCGGCGTGTCGGGTTCGGGCAAGAGCACGCTGGCCTTCGACATCCTGTTCAACGAAGGCCAGCGCCGCTACCTCGAAAGCCTGAACGCGTATGCGCGCAGCATCGTGCAGCCGGCGGGCCGGCCCGAAGTCGATGCGGTCTACGGCATTCCGCCGACGGTCGCGATCGAGCAACGGCTGAGCCGCGGTGGGCGCAAGAGCACGGTGGCCACCACCACCGAGGTCTGGCATTTCCTGCGTCTGCTGTACGTCAAGCTCGGGCTGCAGCACTGCGTGAAGGACGGTGCCGAAGTGCGACCGCAGTCGGCCGAGAGCATCGCCGCGCAGCTGCTGCGGGATCACAAGGGCGAGCATGTCGGGCTGCTGGCGCCGCTGGTGGTGGCGCGCAAGGGCGTCTACACCGATCTGGCGAAATGGGCCAAGGCGCGTGGCCACACGCACCTGCGCGTCGATGGCGAGTTCCTGCCGGTTGAACCCTGGCCGCGCCTGGACCGTTTCAAGGAGCACACGCTGGAACTGCCGGTGGCCGACTTCATCGTCAGCGCCGACCGCGAAGGCGAGCTGCGGGAAGCCTTGGCCAAAGCGCTCGACCTCGGCAAGGGCGTGATGCACCTGCTGGCGCCGCTGAACGGGCTGACCGAGGCGATGCGCACCGGCTCATCCACCGCAGACATCGGCCGCATCAAGGTGTTCTCGACCAAGCGCGCCTGCCCCAGCTGCGGCACCAGCTACCCCGAGCTCGACCCGCGCATGTTCAGCTACAACAGCAAGCATGGCTGGTGCACCACCTGCGTCGGCACCGGCCTGGCGCTGACGCGTGAACAGCGCAAGGTCTACGACGACTCGGTGCGTGATGACGACAACAAGGGCCGCGAGCAGAGCTTTCCGTCTGAAGAAAGCGAGGCCGAAGGACTGGTGGATGAGCCCTGCCCCGACTGCGCCGGCACGCGGCTCAACCCGGCCTCGCGCAAGGTCACGTTCGAAGGGCATTCCATCGCCTGGATCGCACAGTGGTCGGTGGCCGGCGCGCGGCAGTGGGTCGAGTCGCTCCGGCTCACCGGCCGCCATGCAGAGATCGCGCGCGATGTCGTCAGCGAGATCCGCGGCCGGCTCGAATTCCTCGAAGAAGTCGGGCTCGGCTATCTGACGCTGGACCGTGCCGCGCCCACGCTCAGTGGCGGCGAGGCGCAGCGCATTCGCCTGGCCGCGCAGCTCGGCAGCAACCTGCAGGGCGTGTGCTATGTGCTCGATGAGCCGACGATCGGCCTGCACCCGCGCGACAACCAGATCCTTTTGAAGGCGCTGAAGACGCTCAGCGACAAGGGCAACACGTTGGTTGTGGTCGAGCACGATGAGGAAACGATACGCCGCGCCGACCACCTGATCGACATCGGGCCGGGCGCCGGCACGCGCGGCGGCCGGCTGGTGGCACAGGGCAGCGTGGCCGATCTGGCCGCTGCGCCCGATTCGCAGACCGGCCGCTTGCTGGCGCACCCGCTGATCCACCCCTTGCAAGCGCGTCGCGAGGTGCCGACGGCCGTTGCGGCCGGGCCGCGCGAATCCGAGGCCAACCGGCGGTTGACGATTCAAGGCGCCACGCTGCACAACCTGCAGCAGATCACGATCGATGTGCCATTGAAGCGGCTGGTGGCCATCACCGGCGTCAGCGGTTCGGGCAAGTCCACGCTCGCGCGCGACGTGCTGCTTGCGAACCTGCAGTTCATCAACCTGAAGGGCGGCAGCCCGAAATGGCAGGGCTGCGAACAGATCGATGGCTGGGGCTACATCGACCGCGTGCTCGAAGTTGACCAGACCCCCATTGGCAAGACGCCGCGCAGCTGCCCGGCCACCTACATCGGCTTCTGGGACACCATCCGCAAGCTGTTCGCCGACACGCTGGAGTCGCGAGCCCGCGGCTACGCCGCGAACCGCTTCAGCTTCAACACCGGCGAAGGCCGCTGCCCGGCCTGCGAAGGCCAGGGCATGCGCACGATCGAGATGAGCTTCCTGCCCGACGTGAAGGTGCCCTGCGACCAGTGCCACGGGCAGCGCTTCAACCCGGAGACACTGGCCGTCACCTGGCGCGGCAAGAACATCGGCGACGTGTTGAACATGGAGATCGACGAGGCGGTCGAATTCTTCGCCAGCATGCCGGCGATCAGCCACCCGCTGCGCCTGATGAAGGACGTGGGGCTGGGTTACCTGACGCTGGGTCAACCGTCACCGACGTTGAGCGGCGGTGAAGCGCAACGCCTGAAGTTGGTGACCGAGCTGACCAAGGTGCGCGACGACGTGGGCAAGCGCGGCAACAAGGCGCCGCACACGCTGTATGTGCTGGACGAGCCGACAGTCGGCCTGCACATGGCTGACGTCGAGAAGCTGATCCGCGTGCTGCACCGGCTGGTCGATGGCGGGCACAGCGTGGTGGTGATCGAGCACGACCTGGACGTGATCGCCGAGGCCGATTGGGTGATCGATCTCGGGCCCGAGGGCGGCACGAACGGAGGGCGGGTTGTGGCGGCCACCACACCGGAGAACTTGGTCACCGAGCCTGCGAGTCACACAGGTGCGGCATTGAAGTCTGTATTGGCTCGCGTGGCTGTCAAGGACGCGGGCTAACCGGCTCCGCTCATGTCCTCCGGGCCGGTTCACTGCCCAGTTGCTCCGAGCCGAGTAGTTCCGGCCCTCCCCCTTTACTTCGCTGCGCCGGTCACCCCACGCCCTTGGCAGCTGGCACCGTCGTCGCACGCGAATGAATTCAACCTCCGACTGCTTCGGCGGTAGCAGGAGCGCTGCGGTGGGCCGCTGTGTGGAGTGAAGTAAAGGGGGAGGGCCGGCGCTACCAGAGCCGAAGCGAATGATTGGCGAACCGGCCCGGAGGACATGAACGCAACACAGCGACCCGCCGCAGCGCTCACGCAGCAGCCAGAAAAAAGGCCACCCGAAGGTGGCCTTTCAGTTGCAGCAAGCAAACTCATCAGGCCGCAACGGCCTCTTTCGGAGCCGGCGTCCGGATCAGGTGATCGAACGCACCCAACGCTGCCTTCGCACCGTCGCCGGTCGCGATGATGATCTGCTTGAACGGCACGGTCGTCACGTCGCCGGCAGCGAACACGCCGGGCACCGAGGTCTGGCCACGCGCGTCGACGACGATCTCGCCGTGGCGAGACAGCTCCAGCGTGCCCTTCAACCATTCCGAATTGGGCACCAGACCGATCTGCACGAACACACCGGCCAGCTCGATGTGCCTCGATTCGCCACTGACGCGATCGGTGTAGGTCAGGCCGCTGACCTTGCCATCGGTGCCGTTGATCTCGGTGGTCTGCGCCTGCGTGTGCACGGTGACGTTGCTCAAGCTGTTCAGCTTGTTGACCAACACGGCATCGGCACGCAACTGCTCGCCGAACTCGATCAGGGTCACGTGCGCCACCAGGCCGGCCAGGTCGATGGCCGCCTCGACACCGGAGTTACCGCCACCGATCACCGCGACGCGCTTGCCCTTGAACAACGGGCCATCGCAGTGCGGGCAGTAGGCCACGCCCTTGTTGCGGTATTCCTGCTCGCCCGGCACATTGACTTCGCGCCAGCGCGCGCCGGTGGCCAGGATCACGGTCCGACTCTTCAGCGTGGCGCCGTTGGCGAGCTGCACGCCGATCAGGCCACCCGGCTGCGACGCCGGGATCAGTTTCTCGGCGCGCTGCAGGTTCAGGATGTCGACGTCGTACTGCTTGGCGTGCTGCTCCAGCGCGGCAGCGAACTTCGGGCCGTCGGTCTCGAGCACCGAGATGAAGTTCTCGATGCTCATCGTGTCCATGGTCTGCCCGCCCATCCGCTCGGCGAGCATGCCGGTGCGGATGCCCTTGCGCGCGGCATACACCGCAGCCGCAGCGCCCGCAGGGCCACCGCCGACGATCAGCACGTCGTACGCGTCCTTGGCGTTGAGCTTCGCCGCGTCGCGCGCGGCTGCGCCGGTGTCGAGCTTGGCGACGATCTCGTCGACCTCCATGCGGCCCTGGCCGAAATGCTCGCCGTTCAGGAACACCATCGGCACCGCGAGGATCTGGCGCGA
>LNEY01000026.1 GCA_001464195.1 Burkholderiales bacterium Ga0077547 | reverse complement strand
TCGCGCGTCGGTGGTGCGGCCCAGACCAAGCTGATCAAGAGCCTGTCCGGCGGTATCCGTACCGACTTGGCGCAGTACCGTGAGCTGGCTGCATTTGCGCAGTTCGCCTCTGATCTCGACGAAGCCACCCGCAAGCAGCTTGACCGCGGCGCCCGCGTCACTGAACTGTTGAAGCAGGCTCAGTATTCGCCTTTGCCGATCGCGTTGATGGGCGCATCGCTGTTCGCCGTCAACAAGGGCTTCATGGACGATATCGACGTGAAGAAGGTCCTGGCCTTCGAATCGGGCCTGCACCAGTTCCTGAAGACCAGCCATGCCGGCCTGCTGAAGAAGATCGAAGACGCGAAGGCCCTCGACAAGGACTCGGAAGCCGAGCTGTCGTCTGCCGTGGCAGCCTTCAAGAAGTCCTTCGCCTGATCCGGCCACGACCAAACCAGGAGTTTCGTCATGGCAGCTGGCAAGGAAATACGCGGCAAGATCAAGAGTGTCGAGAACACCAAGAAGATCACCAAGGCCATGGAAATGGTCGCCGCTTCGAAGATGCGCAAGGCGCAGGATCGCATGCGCGCAGCTCGGCCCTATGCCGAGAAGATCCGCAGTCTCGCGGCCAACCTGTCCAAGGCCACGCCCGAGTACAAGCACCCGTTCCTGATCCAGAACACCGGCGTGAAGTCGGTGGGCTTCGTCGTGGTGACGACCGACAAGGGCCTGTGCGGCGGCATGAACACCAACGTGCTGCGCGCGGTCACCTTGAAGCTCAAGGAGCTCGAAGCGCAGGGCCAGAAAGCCGAAGCGGTCGCCATCGGCAACAAGGGCCTGGGCTTCCTGAACCGCATTGGCGCCAAGGTGGTGTCGCACGCGACGCAACTGGGCGACAAGCCGCACCTCGACAAATTGATTGGCCCGGTCAAGGTGCTGTTTGACGCCTATGCCGAGGGCAAGCTGAGCGCGGTCTATCTTTGCTACACCGGCTTCATCAACACGATGAAGCAGGAGCCGCTGGTGCAGCAGCTGCTGCCGCTGTCGGCGCAGAGCCTGGAGGCACCGGCACCGGACGGCGCTGGCAAGTACGGTTGGGACTACCTGTACGAGCCCGATGCCGAAACCGTGATCGATGAGCTGCTGCTGCGTTACACCGAAGCGTTGGTGTACCAGGCCGTGGCCGAGAACATGGCGTCCGAGCAATCGGCGCGAATGGTGGCGATGAAGTCCGCCACCGACAACGCCGGCTCGGTGATCGGTGAGCTGAAGCTGGTCTACAACAAGACGCGTCAGGCCGCGATCACCAAAGAACTGTCCGAAATCGTCGCCGGTGCCGCTGCCGTTTGATCGGCGCGCCGCACGATTCCAGAACTCCAGAATTCGTTTTTTCTAAGGATACGAACATGTCCGCAGTGGCTACAGAAGGCAAGATCGTCCAGTGCATCGGCGCGGTGGTCGACGTGGAATTCCCGCGCAACGCCATGCCGAAGATCTATGACGCGCTGAAGCTCGACAGCCTGGGCCTGACCCTCGAAGTCCAGCAGCAGTTGGGCGACGGTGTGGTGCGCACGATTGCACTCGGTTCCTCCGACGGGCTGCGTCGCGGCCTGACGGTGGTCAACACGCAGAACCCGATCACCGTGCCAGTGGGCCGTGCGACGTTGGGCCGGATCATGGACGTGCTGGGCAGGCCGATCGACGAGCGTGGCGTCGTCGGTCAGGAGTTGACCGCGTCGATTCACCGCAAGCCACCGGCTTATGACGAACTGAGCCCGTCGCAGGATTTGCTCGAAACGGGCATCAAGGTGATTGACCTCGTGTGCCCGTTCGCCAAGGGCGGCAAGGTGGGTCTGTTCGGCGGCGCCGGTGTCGGCAAGACCGTGAACATGATGGAGTTGATCAACAACATCGCGAAGGCGCACAGCGGCTTGTCGGTGTTTGCAGGCGTCGGCGAGCGCACCCGCGAAGGCAACGATTTCTATCACGAGATGGCCGATTCGGGCGTCGTGAACCTGGAGAACCTGCCGGAGTCGAAAGTGGCCATGGTCTACGGCCAGATGAACGAGCCGCCGGGCAACCGTCTGCGCGTGGCGCTGACCGGCCTGACCATCGCCGAGTCGTTCCGCGACGAAGGCAAGGACGTGCTCTTCTTCGTCGACAACATCTACCGCTACACCCTGGCCGGTACCGAAGTGTCGGCACTGCTGGGCCGGATGCCCTCCGCGGTGGGCTACCAGCCGACGCTGGCCGAGGAAATGGGCCGCCTGCAAGAGCGGATCACCTCGACCAAGGTCGGTTCGATCACGTCCATTCAGGCCGTTTACGTGCCAGCCGATGACCTGACCGACCCTTCTCCTGCGACCACCTTCGCCCACTTGGACTCCACCGTGGTGCTGTCGCGTGACATCGCTTCGTTGGGCATCTACCCGGCGGTCGACCCGCTCGACTCGACCTCGCGTCAGCTCGACCCGAACGTTGTCGGCGAAGACCACTACAACACCGCCCGCGCGGTGCAGGGCACGCTGCAGCGCTACAAGGAACTGCGCGACATCATCGCGATTCTGGGCATGGACGAACTGGCCCCGGAAGACAAGCTGGCCGTGGCCCGCGCGCGAAAGATCCAGCGTTTCCTGTCTCAGCCTTTCCACGTGGCCGAAGTCTTCACCGGTTCGCCAGGCAAGTACGTGACGCTGAAGGAAACCATCCGCGGCTTCAAGATGATCGTTTCCGGCGAGTGCGACAGTCTGCCGGAGCAAGCCTTCTACATGGTCGGCACGATCGACGAGGCTTTCGAGAAAGCGAAGAAGATTCAGTAAGCGGTGCATTCGGCGCGCTGGCGGCGTTGCCGTGCTCAGTGGACATGTGTCCACTTCCGCGCGGCGTCTTGCCAGCCCACCGACTGCTTGCTTTCTGAACCTTCTTCCCACGCTTAGGACATTGCCATGGCCACACTCCACGTAGACGTCGTATCCGCCGAAGAGATGATCTTCTCCGGCGAGGCCAAGTTCGTGGCCTTGCCGGGTGAAGAGGGCGAGCTGGGCATCTATCCCCGGCACACGCCGCTGATCACTCGCATCAAGCCGGGCGCGGTGCGCATCGTGCGCGCTGACAACGACGCGGAAGAATTCGTGTTCGTCGCCGGCGGCATTCTCGAGGTGCAGCCGGGCACGGTCACCGTGCTGGCCGACACCGCCATCCGCGGCAAGGACCTCGACGAAGCCAAGGCCACCGAAGCCAAGCAGCGTGCCGAAGAAGCGATGAAGAACGCCAAGAGCGACATCGACTTCGCGAAAGCGCAAGGCGAGTTCGCCGCGATGGCCGCGCAGATCGCCGCGTTGCGCAAGTTCCGCAAGAAGTAATTCCTCTCTAGGCCCCCGAGGCTTGCAACGGCAGACTTTGGTCTGCCGTTGCTGTTTCTGAACCCCGATGTCGTCGCCGTCTTTTCGCGTTGCGCGCTGGGCCGCCTGGGCGCCAGGCTTGCCCGACCAGGCGGCCTGGCTGGCCTGGCTGGCTGCGCCTGCCTGGCCCCTGCCTGCGGTCGATGCCATGGTGGCGCCGCTCGCCGAAGTGCCGGCCATGACGCGCCGGCGCATTGACCCGCTGGGTCGTGCGGCGCTGCAGGCCGCCTGGTGGGTTCAGGGGCCAGCGCCGACCGGGCCGGTCGTGTTCGCCTCGCGCTGGGGTGAGATTGCGCGTTCGGTTGCGCTGCTGAGGCAACTGAGCCAGGGCGAGGCGCTGTCGCCCACGGCCTTCAGCCTGTCGGTGCACAACGCCAGCAGTGCGGTCTACTCCATCGCCCGCAACGACACCGCAAACTACACCGCCATCTCTGCCGGTCCGGCGAGTGCGGCGGCCGGCGTCTGCGAGGCCCTCGGCCTGCTGGCTCAGGGCGAGTCCCAGGTCCTGGTTGTGTCGGTCGAATCCGCGCTGCCCGAGGCATATCAGAGCTTCGACCGGCACGCCGGACCGCTGCGCGCCTGGGCCGCCCTGCTGGAACCTGCCGAGCAGGGCCTGCGGCTGCAGGCCTGCGCACCGGGCCTCGACAACCTCACCGACCTGCCGCCCGATTTGGCCACGCTGCGCTTCCTGACCGGCGCGGCCCCGCATTGGCGTCAGCACGGCTGGCTGTGGAGCCGGCATGGCTGATTGGCTGCAGTGGCCCGGGCGCGTCTGGCGCATCTTCGCGACGGCCCTGGCTTTTGCCTGCTTCGGCATCGGCGGCGCGCTGCTCAGGCTGGTCGTCTTCCCGCTGCAGGCCCTGCTGCTGCGTGACGCTGCCCGGCGCCAGCAGGCCGCCCGCAGCGTTGTGCAGGCCGTCTTTCGCCTTTTCATCAGCTGGCTGCGGCTGCTGGGCCTGATCCGCTACGAGGTCCGCGGTGTCGAGAAGCTGCAACGTCGCGGCCTGCTCATCCTGGCCAACCACCCGACCCTGATCGACGTGGCGTTCCTGATCGGCCTGGTTCCTAACGCCAGTTGCGTGGTCAAATCCACGCTGGCCACACACCCCTGCACAAGGGGGCCGGTACGCGCGACAGGTTACATCTGCAACAATTCGGGGTCGGATTTGCTGCTGCCTTGTCTAGCCACGCTGGCAGCGGGCAGCAACCTGATCATCTTTCCCGAAGGCGCGCGATCTCAGCCTGGGCACGCCCTGAAGATGCAACGGGGCGCGGCGCAGATCGCGCTGCGTGGCGGACTCGACATCACGCCGGTGCGAATCCATTGCGAGCCAGCCGGGCTGTACAAGGGGCAGCCTTGGTGGGCTGTCGCCAAGCGACCGCTGTGTTTCAAAATCGAGGTCGGGGATGATCTGCCCTCCGCCTTTGCGCTGCAAGCGGCCGGCGGTGAGCATGGCCGGGCAGCACGTCGTTTGACGGAAAGCCTGATCCAGTTTTTCTCAGAGCCCCCAGGGGCAGCCAAAGCAGTCACGAAGGGAAGTCATGCAAGCGCTGGAACATGAAATCAAGATGCTGCTGATCTCGGCGCTCCAACTTGAAGACCTCAAGCCCGAGGACATCGATGCCGAGCAGGCGCTGTTCGTCGAAGGCTTGGGGCTGGACTCCATCGACGCGCTGGAGCTTGGCCTTGCGCTGCAGAAGTGCTACGGGCTGAGCATGGCCGCCGACTCCGCCGAAACTCGCCGGCATTTCGCCAGCATCCATGCCTTGGCGCTTTTCGTCGATGGTCAACGCAAGATTGCCGCTTGAGGTCTTGCCATGACAGACCAAGAAATTTTTGAGTCCCTGCGTGGCATCCTCATCGAGACCTTCGACATCGAAGCCGACCGGGTGGTGCCACAAGCCAAGCTCTACGACGATCTGGACATCGACAGCATCGACGCGGTCGACCTCATCGTGAAGCTCAAGCCTTTGGTGGGCAAGCGCCTGCCGCCCGAGGCCTTCAAGGCAGTGCGCACCGTGCAGGACGTCATCGACGCGCTGCAAGGCCTGTTGAAGGCCGACGCCGCCGACGCTGAAGCCGGCGACAAGCCGGCTGCGGCGACCGCCTGATCCGGGGCAAGCGATGCGCTGGGCCCTGGTGCTGGCCCTGACGGCCGGCTACCCACTGATTGTCTATTTCAGCCTGGGGCACATCGAGCCTCGCTACATCGCCTTGTTGCTGCTGGCCTTGGCAGGCCTGCGCTGGCTGACTGGTGGCGCGCAGGTCGTGCAGGCCCGCTGGGTGGCGCTGGCTGCGCTGCTGCTGGCCGCCAGCACGGCGCTGCTCAACCAGAGCCTGCCGCTCAAGCTCTACCCGGTGCTGGTCAATGTCGTGCTGCTCGCGGTGTTCGGCCTGAGCCTGGTGCGTGGCCCGAGCGTCGCCGAGCGCATTGCGCGCATTCAAGACCCCGATCTCGACGCCCGCGGCCAAGCCTACACCCGCCGCGTCACGCAAGTGTGGTGCGGCTTCTTTGTGCTCAACGGCGGCTTGGCGTTGGCCACCGCGCTGTGGGCGTCGGAAGAGATCTGGGCGCTTTACAACGGCTTGATCGCTTACAGCCTCATCGGCGCGTTGATGGGTGGCGAATGGTTGCTGCGGCGCGCCCTCCGCGCACGGTATGAAAGGGCGCAGGCGTGATCCCGGCACAGCGTCTGGCCGCATG
This sequence comes from Burkholderiales bacterium Ga0077547, assembly GCA_001464195.1. Classification (GTDB taxonomy): domain Bacteria; phylum Pseudomonadota; class Gammaproteobacteria; order Burkholderiales; family Burkholderiaceae_C; genus PBB1. The sequence goes on along the minus strand of LNEY01000026.1, from coordinate 58,847 downwards.
GCTGACACTGCCGCCACCCGTCGTTGTCGGCTGGCGTCGCCGCGAGCCCGTCTCCGGCGCCGAGTTCCTCGACCAGGCGGGCCGCTGGCAGGCCGCCTTTGCTGCGCAGCCCGGGCAACGCTTTGCGCTGTACTTCGAGGACAGCCTGAGCTTCGCCGCCGCGCTCTTCGGCCTCTGGCAAGCCGGCAAGCAGGCTTGGTTGCTCGGGGATCTGACACCGTTGAGTCGGCAGGCCCTGCGCTCGCGCGTGGACGGCTACGCTGGCGACGGTCAGTGGCTTGAAGATCTGCCCTGCATCCAGGCCGCCGCTGTGCCGGCGCTCGCCGTGGCGCCCCTGAACCCGCAAGCCCTGCAGCTCGTCGTCTTCACGTCGGGTTCGACCGGCGAGCCGCAAGCGCTGCCCAAGCGCCTGTGCCAGCTCTTCGACGAGATCACGGCGCTGGAGCAGACCTTTGGCGCAACTTCCCCTGGCGCGGTCGTGCTGGCCAGCGTCTCGCACCAGCATGTTTACGGCTTGCTGTTCCGCGTGCTGTGGCCACTCGCCACGGGCCGGCCAGTGCAGGCGCAGAGATTGGTCGTCCTTGAAGACCTGGCCGAACTGACGCCTCCCGGCACCCGCGCCATCCTCATCGCCAGCCCCGCTCACTTGAGTCGTTTGCCCTTGGTGGCGCAGGGCGGCGTCGATCAGCTCTTCAGCTCCGGTGCGCCACTGCCCGATGCGGCCCTGCCCGACTGCCTGCGTGTCTTTGGCCATGCGCCCATCGAGGTCTACGGCAGCAGCGAGACGGGTGGCGTCGCCTGGCGCCAGCGCAACCCCGGCGCCCTCGTCCACTGGCAGGCGCTGCCCGGCGTCGAGTGGCGCATCGAGGGCGAAGGCCTGTGGCTGCGCTCGCCGCACTTGGACGATGCCGCCTGGACGCCCTGCGCCGACCGCGCTGTGGCCGTCGACGGCGGCTTCGACCTGCTTGGTCGCACGGACCGCATCGCCAAGATTGCCGAGAAGCGCGTCTCGCTGACCGCCGTTGAAGCTGCGCTGCGCGCGTCGCCCTTGATCGCCGACCTGCGCTTGCTGCCGCTGACCGAGCCCCGCGAACAGCTGGGCGTGGTCGCCGTGCCCAGTGACGCCGGCTGGCAGCTGCACGACGAGCAGGGCAAGCGGGGGCTGGCCGAAGCGCTGCGCGCCCGCCTTGCCGACGTCGTCGAGCGCGTCGCCTTGCCGAGGCGCTTCCGCTTCCTGCCTGAGCTGCCGGTCAACGCGCAGGGCAAGTCCACGCAGGCCCGGTTGCGCGCCGAGTTCGACTCCTGCCGGCCGGCGCTGCGTGCCGTCGAAACCACAGAGACTGGCCAGGACCTGACCCTGTTCATCGACCCGGCCTTGCCGCAGTTCAACGGCCACTTCCCCGGCCATCCCATCCTGGCAGGCGTCGTTCAGCTCGAATGGGCCGAGCTGTTCGGCCGTGAGCACTTTGGCATCACGGGCGAATTCGCCGGCATGGAGGCCATCAAGTTTCAACGCGTCATCACGCCTTCTCAGCGCGTCACGCTCAGTCTCGCCTGGGCGTCGGGCAAGCTGACCTTTCGCTACCATTCGACCCGAGGCCAGCACGCCAGCGGCCGGCTGCTGTTCACTCCACCATGAGCCCCACCCGATCGCCCGAAGGGGCTCATCTCCCGCTTGGAGGGGCAGCGCACAGCGCGAAGGGTGCCGAACTGCGCCTTGGCGCCGTCATCCCGGTCTACAACCACGGCGGCCCGGTGGCAGGCGTCGTGGCGGCGCTGCGCGCGCACGGCCTGCCCGTGCTGCTGGTGGACGACGCCAGCGAGCCCGGCTGCGCGGCCGTGCTCGACTTGCTGGCCTGCCAACCCGATGTCCTTCTGGAGCGCCTGCGCGTCAACCAGGGCAAGGGCGGTGCTGTCATGGCCGGCCTGCACCGCGCCCATCAACTGGGATGGACGCATGCGCTTCAGATCGATGCCGACGGCCAGCACGACACGTGCGATGTGCCCGCGTTCGTCGCTGCGGCCGTGGCCGAGCCTGCGCAGCTGATCTGCGGCTGCCCGATCTACGACGACCGCGTGCCCAGAGCGCGCCTGTATGGCCGCTATGCGACTCACATCTGGGTCTGGATCAACACACTGTCCTTTGCGGTGCGGGACTCGATGTGCGGCTTTCGCATCTACCCGCTTGCACAGGTGTTGCACTGCGTGGAAGGCCGGCATATCGGCCGCCGCATGGACTTCGACACCGAGATCGCCGTGCGCCTCGTCTGGTCGGGCATGCGGGTCACCAATCTGCCGACGCGCGTGCGCTACCCCGAAGACGGTGTCTCGCACTTTCGCGCCTGGCAGGACAACGTGCTGATCTCGGCCATGCACACGCGGCTCTTCTTCGGCATGCTGTGGCGCGCACCTCTGCTGCTGTGGCGCAAAGTCGCGGCATGAAGCATTGGGCGTCCATCGGTGAGAACACCTTCGTTGCAGGCATCTGGCTCCTGTTCGGCGTGCACCGCCTGCTGGGCCGCACGGTGTTCAGCCTGATGCTGTGGCCTGTCGTGCTCGCCTATTGGCTGGCACGCCCCACGCTGCGTGCGCACAGCCTGGGCTATCTGCGGCGCTTGCAGCCCACCGCAGGCTGGCGTGAAGGCCTGGCCCATGTGCGCCTGTTTGCCGAGACTCTGCTCGACAAGCTGCTCGCCATCGCCGGCCGCTACCCGCTCGATCGCGTGCAGGCGCGCGGCGCCGATGCCGTTCACGCTCAGGCGCAGGCGGGCCAGGGGGTCGTGCTGGTCACCGCGCACATCGGCTGCCTGGAGCTGTGCCAGGCGCTGGCTGAGACGCACCCGGGCATCAAGGTCAACGTGCTCGTGCACACCCGGCATGCCGAGGCCTTCAATCGCATCCTGGTGCGCCTGAACCCGCAGCGTGGCGTCGAGTTGATCGAGGTCAGCGACCTGGACGTGGGCCTCACGCTGCAGCTGGCGGACCGCGTCGCGGCGGGCGAGTTCATCGCTATCGCAGGTGACCGCGTGCCGGTGCGTGGAAGCAAGACGGTGCGCCTTCCTTTCCTTGGGAGCGAGGCCGACTTCCCGGTCGGGCCTTACCTGATCGCCGGCCTGCTCGGCTGCCCGCTCTACTTGATGCTCAGCCTGCACGAAGGCGATGGCTATGCGCTGGAGTTCGAGCTGTTGGCCGACAAGGTCCACCTGCCGCGCCGCGCCCGTGAGGCCGCGCTCGCCGAGCATGCTCGTCGCTTTGCCGACGCGCTCGCGGCGCGGCTGCATCGTTCGCCCTATGACTGGTTCAATTTCTACGCTTTCTGGGACAGACCCGATGTCGCCCATCACGTTTGACGGCCAGCGGCTGGCGATTGAAGACATCGTCGCGCTGGCCCACCGCCAGGCCAGCGCCGAGATCGGCCGCACGCCCCAGTTCCAAGGCCGCATCCAGGCCGGCGCGGATTTCGTGACTCGCCTGCTGGCCGAGGACGGCGTCATCTACGGCGTCACCACCGGCTATGGCGACTCCTGCACCGTGGCCGTGCCGCCGGCCCTGGTGGCCGAGCTGCCGCACCATCTCTACGCCTACCACGGCATCGGCGCGGGCGCACTGCTGAGCCCGGAGCAGACCCGCGCCGTGCTGGGCGCTCGCCTGGCCTCGCTGTGCCAGGGCCTGTCGGGCGTGAGCCTGGACCTGCTGCGCCAGATCGAGACGCTGCTGACCCACGACATCCTGCCGCTGATCCCCAGCGAAGGCTCGGTGGGCGCCAGCGGCGACCTGACGCCGCTGTCGTATCTGGCTGCCGTGCTGTGCGGCGAGCGCGAGGTCAGCGTCAACGGCGAGACGCTGCCCGCTGCCGAGGCCCTGCGCGCCGTCGGCGCCACGCCGTTGCGCCTGCGTCCCAAGGAAGGCCTGGCCATCATGAACGGCACGGCCGTGATGACCGGCCTGGCCTGCCTCGCGTTCGCGCGCGCCGACTACCTTGCCAAGCTCGCCACGCGTATCACGGCGATGAACGTCGTGGCCAGCGCCGGCAACGCCCATCACTTCGACGCCACGCTGTTCGCCGCCAAGCCCCACGCCGGCCAGCAGCGCGTGGCCGAGCGCCTGCGCGCCGACCTCGCCAGCGACAAGCCCTCCCGCAACGACCACCGCCTGCAGGACCGCTACTCGCTGCGCTGCGCGCCGCACGTTATCGGCGTGCTGGAAGACACGCTGCCCTGGCTGCGCCAGTTGATCGAGAACGAACTCAACAGCGCCAACGACAACCCGCTGATCGACCCGGTCGAGGAGCGCGTGCTGCACGGCGGCCACTTCTACGGCGGCCACATCGCGATGGCGATGGACACGCTGAAGACGGCCGTGGCCAACATTGCCGACTTGCTGGACCGCCAACTTGCCCTGCTGGTGGACGCCCGTTACAACCACGGCCTGCCGGCCAATCTGTCGGGCGCGCAAGGCCAGCGCGCGGCCATCAACCATGGCCTGAAGGCGCTGCAGATCAGCGCGTCCGCGTGGACCGCCGAGGCACTCAAGCAGACCATGCCGGCCTCCGTCTTCAGCCGCTCGACCGAATGCCACAACCAGGACAAGGTCAGCATGGGCACCATCGCCGCGCGCGACGCGCTGCGTGTTCTGGAACTGACCGAGCAAGTCGTCGCCGCGACGCTGATCGCCGCCCGCCAGGGGGTTGAGCTGCGCGACAAGCAGGCACCGCTGGCTCTCACACCGAACCTGGCTGCGATGCAGGGCGACCTCGTCGAGCGCTTGCCGCTGATCGTCGAGGACCGCGCGCTGGACCGCGAACTGTGCGGCTTGGTGGACGCCATCCGCGGCCAAGCCTGGAGCTTGTATGCCTGAGCTCTGGCACGAGATCGAGCTGACCCCGGCCTTCCATGACCTGGACCCGATGGACATCGTTTGGCACGGGCACTACGTCAAGTACCTGGAGCTGGCGCGCAACGCGCTGATGGCCCGCTTCAACTACGACTACCCGCAGATGCGCGAGTCCGGCTATGCCTGGCCCATCGTCGACATGCGACTCAAGTACGTGGACATGCTGCCCTACGGCCGCCGCGTCATCGTCCGCGCCGAGATTGTCGAGTGGGAGAACCGCATCAAGGTCGACTACGTGATCCGCGACGCGGTGACCGCGAAGGTCATCCACAAGGCCCACACCATCCAGGTGGCGCTCAACATCGCCACGCGGGAGATGGAATGGGTCTGCCCGCCCATCCTCTGGCAGAAGCTCGGCGTGGGCCCGGCATGAAGCGCCGAGCCCTGTTGCTGGCTCTGCTGCCCGCTGCTGCGTTCGCCGAAACCGCCTTGGCGCAGGCCGTGCGCGAGCGACTGCAGCAGCCCGAGTGGCTGCGCGGCGAGTTCACCCAGACCAAGAAGGTACCCGGCTTCGCCAAGCCGCTCGTGTCGCGCGGCGACTTCGTGCTGGCGCGCGGGCGCGGCGTGCTGTGGCGCACGGTGAAGCCGTTCGCGAGCGAGCTGCGGCTGACCCACAACGAGATCCGCGCGACGCAGGGCGGGCAGACCTCGATGCGCCTCGACGCCGCGCGCGAACCGGCCGTGCGCCTCATCACGACGCTGATGTTCTCGCTGCTCAATGGTGATGTCAGCGGCCTGGCCGATGTGTTGGAGCTGAGCGGCAGCGTCAAGGGCGCGGGCTGGCAGCTGTCGCTCACGCCCAAACCCGGCGCGTTGCAGCAGGTGCTGAAGAAGGTCGAGCTCGAAGGCGATGGCTTCGTGCGCCGCATCCAGCTGTTCGAGGCCAATGGGGACGAGAGCCTGATCCAGCTCGCCAACCAGCGCGTGGACGGCGCACCCGAGCCGGGCCTGTTCCAGTGAATCTTGAGCAGAGCACCCGGCGCCTGGCGGGCCTGTGGCTGGTGCTCGTGCTGACCTGTGTGGCGCACAACGTCTGGCATTGGGCGGTGCAGAAGCGCACGCCGGTGACCGACATGCTCGCCATGTTGCCGCGCGACGAGCAGCGCCCGTTGGCAGCGCAGGCCACGCAGGCACTGGCCGATGCGGGCGCTCGTCGCGTGACCGTGCTGATGGGCGGCGCCGATGCGACCCAGGCGCAGCGTGCGGCCGATGCGTTTCTGCAGAAGCTCGGCAACGACATCCCCGCGCGGCACCGCATTGCCGATGCCGACAGTCAGGCCTGGCTCAAGCTCTACACGCCGGTCCGCGCCGGCCTGCTGTCGCCGCAGGCGCGAACCCGCTTGGCCGATGCCCCGACGACCGAGCTGGCGGACCAGGCGCTGGCCGCGCTGTACCAGCCTGTCGGCGGCCCGCGCGTTGGCGTTTGGGCTGACGACCCGCTCAACCTCTTCGGCCAGTGGCTGGCCGAGCGCGGCCAGGTCAGTCGTGTCCGCGTGCAGGACGGCCGGCTGATGCTGACCGACCCCGATGCGCCCGATCACCAGTACGCACTGGTGCTGATCGAGCCGCCTGGTTCCGGTTTCGAGATCAGCGCCCAGCGCACATTGCAACTCCGTCTGGACGCGGCAGCGCGGGCCGCTGAAGGGCAGGGCGCCCAGGTCATCCGCGCCGGTGTGCCGATGTTTGCTGCGGTCGCCGCTGAGCAGGCCGAGCGCGAGATCCACACCATCGGCCTGGGCTCGCTGGTGGGCATCGTGGCGCTGACGCTGTTGGCCTTCCGTTCGATCCGCCCGCGCCTGCTGGTGGCGCTGTCGATGGCCGTCGGCCTGGCCGTGGCGGCGTCGGTGTGCCTGCTGGTGTTTGGCGAGCTGCACCTCGTCACGCTGGTGTTCGGCGCCAGCCTGCTGGGCGTGGCCGAGAACTACGGCAGCAACTACTTCAGTGCGCGTCAAGGCCTGCAGGCCGGCGAGCGCTGGGCCATGCTGTCGCGGCAGATCCCGGTCGTCAGCCTGGCCATGGCGACGACGGTGATCGGCTACGCGCTGCTGGCGCTGCCGCCCTTCCCGGGTCTGCGCCAGATCGCCGTGTTCTCGGCGGTGGGCCTGGTCGCGGCGTTCGTGACCGTGCTGTGGTGGTTCCCGCTGTTGGACGGCGCCGGTCGCATGGCGCCGACGCGGTTCGCCGACTGGCTGGGTTCACGGCGTGCGCTGTGGCCCAGCCTGAAGGCGCGTGGCTTCACGGCGCTGCTGCTGGTGTCCGCTCTGCTGGTCGCCTGGGGTGCTGGCCGACTGCGCGTCGATGACGACATCCGCCAGCTGCAATCCGCGCCGGCCGCCCTCGTCGCCCAGCAGCGCGAATTTGCCCGCCTGATGCAGGCGCCCAGCGTGGCGCAGTTCTTCGTCGTGCAGGGCCGCAATGAGCAAGAGCTGCTGGAGCGCGAAGAAGCGCTGACGGCGCAGTTGCGCGGCAGGCAGCTGGGCGTGCAGGCGGTCAGCGATTGGCTGCCCTCGCTGCGCCGCCAACGCGAGGACGCTGCGCTCGCCACGCGCCGCGCGGCCGACCTGCGCCCGGTACTGGCCGAACGACTCGACCAGCCGGTTGCGCCCACCACCGCCACGCCGACCGAGCTGACCCCCCAGGCCTGGCTCGCCAGCCCCGCCAGCGAGCCCGTGCGCGCACAGTGGCTGGGCCGCCTGGGCGAGGGGCAGGGCAGCGTCGTGCTGCTGCGCGGCGCCGACGCCGCCCAAACCCGCACGGCGCTGGCGGCGCTGACGCTGGACGGCGTCACCTGGGTCGACAAAGTCGGCGAGGTCAGCACGCTGCTGGGCCGCTACCGGGTGCTGATGTCCTGGGTGCTGGTGCTCGGCTTCGTGCTCACCTGGGCCGCGCTGGCCTGTCGCTTCGGCCGCCCGTCCTGGCGTGCACTGGCGCCCACGGCGCTGGCCTGCGTGCTCACCGTCGCCTTGTTGGCCATCGGCGGCCAGGTCTTGCAGCTGTTTCACATCCTGCCCTTGCTCATCCTGCTGGGCCTGGGCGTGGACTACGGCATATTCCTGCTCGAACAGCCCGGGCGAGACGAAACCCGGCCCTTCCTGTCGGTGACGCTGGCTGCGGCGTCGACCTTGCTCTCCTTCGGTTTGCTGGCGCTGTCCGGCACACCGGCTCTTCATGCCTTTGGCTTGACCTTGCTCATTGGCGTCTTCCTGGCCTGGCTGCTCACCCCATTCTTCATGCCCCATGCTTGAGAGCAAGAAGTTCTCCCCTCCGAAGCAGCGCGCCTTCGACGCCCGGTTCGAGGCGCAGAAGATCGTCTTCGGCCCGGTGGTCTTCCACTGCGTGCACTACGCCTGGAAGCGCGGCATGCTGGAAGCGCTGGCCGAGGTGGGTGACCGCGGCGTCACGCTGGACGAGCTCGAAGCCACAGGTCGCTGGAGCCGTTATGCGCTGAAGCTGGTGCTGGAATCCTGCCTGTCGGCCGGCGTGGTGATGATCGAGGCCGGCCGCTGGCAGTTGGACAAAGTGGGTTTCTGTCTGGTCTCCGACGACCTCACGCGCATCAACTTCGACTTCATCCACGACGTCTGCTACCAGGGACTCTTCGAGCTAGCGCGCTCGCTGGATGCCGGCAAGCCGCTGGGGCTGCAGCACCTCGGCGACTGGCCCAGCATTTACCCAGCGCTGGCCGACCTGCCCGAGCCGGCCAAGTCGAGCTGGTTCGCGTTCGACCACCACTACTCGGACACGTCCTTCCCCGACATCCTGCCCGACGTGTTCGCCACTGCGCCGCGCCACGTGATGGACATCGGCGCCAACACCGGCAAGTTCAGCCTCGCCGCGCTGGCGCACGACCCGCGCGTCGAGCTGCACCTGGTGGACCTGGCGCCGCAGCTCGCCGTGGCCGACACCCATCTCAGCGCCGCCGGCCTGCGCGAGCGTGCTCATCTGCACCCGCACAACCTGCTCGACCCCGACACCGTGCTGCCCTCCGGCATGGACCTGGTCTGGATGAGCCAGTTCCTGAGCTGCTTCGGCGAGGCCGGGATCGCCAGCATCTTCCAGCGCGCGGCGGCCTGCCTGGCCGAGGGCGGCCAGGTGCTGGTAATGGACACCTTCTGGGACCGCCAGCGCTACGACATCGCGGCTTTCTGCCTGATCAACACGTCGCCCTACTTCACGGCCATGGCCAGCGGCAACAGCAAGGTCTACGAGAGCGCCGATTACATCCGCCTGGCCGAGGCCGCTGGCCTGCGCCTGGTGACGACGCGCGACGGCATCGGCTATTGCCACAGCCTGCTGAGGTTCGCCCGCGCATGAGCGTTTCGCGACGATCCCTGCTGATGCTGCTGGCGCTGGCGGGTTGCGCGAGTGCGCCGCCTGCGCCCAGTGGCCTGCCGCTGCTGCGCCTGCCACCGGCGGCGCTGGGCAGTGCGCGCTACGCGCTCAGCCAGCGGCTGTCCGTCACGCGGCTGGATCAGCCGGACGCGCCGCCGCAGCGCGTCGAGGTGCAGTTGCAGATGGACGCCTCGGGCCTGCTGCTGGCCGGCTTCGCTTTCGGCCGGCGCGTGCTGCTGATGCAGTGGGACGGCCGGGCGCTGAACGTGCAGCGCCACACCCTGCTGCCCGCCGAGGTGGACACCGACCGCATGCTGCGCGACCTCTGCCTGGTGTTCTGGCCGGCAGACGCTGTGCGCGCCGGGCTGCCCGAGGGCTGGGCATGGGTGGAGACCACCGCCGGGCAGGCGCTGCAGCAAGGCGGGCAAGCCCGCTTGGTCGTGCAGCGCCCGAGCGCGAACATCGTCGAGATCGTCAACACGGCCGAGGGCTATCGCTTGCTGATCGAGTCGCAACCGCAGGACGCCTCGTGAACCTCTATCTACAGCCGCCCGGTGTGATCTGCGCGGCCGGCCATGACCTCGCCGCGCTGCGCGACGCCGTGTTTGCCGGAGAGCCCAGCGGCGTGGCCGCGAACGGCGCGGTGTGGCCGGGGCACGAGCTGCATCTCGGCGCGGTCCACGCGGCGCTGCCGTCGGTCGGGCCATTGCCACTACAGCAGCGCAGCCGCAACAACGCGTTGCTGCTGGCGGCCCTGGCGCAGATCAGTACACAGGTGGACGCGGCAATCGCCCACCACGGCGTGGATCGCGTCGGCGTCGTGCTCGGCACCAGCACCTCAGGCGTTGCCGAGAGCGAGGCGGCCATCGCCGCGCTGGCCCGCGACGGCCGGCTGCCGGCGGGCTTCCATGTCGAGCAGCAGGAGCTGGGTTCGCCCGCGCTGATGCTGGCCCAGTTGCTGGGCCTCGGCGGGCCGCGCTACGTCGTGTCCACCGCCTGCTCCTCGGGCGCCAAGGCGCTGGCCAGCGGCGCGCGGCTGCTGCGCGCCGGCTTGTGCGACGCCGTACTGGTGGGCGGCGTGGACGCGCTGTGCGGCATGACGGTGGCGGGTTTCGCGGCGCTGGAGTCGGTTGACGCGGCACGCTGCCGGCCGATGAGCGCGACGCGCGCCGGCATCAACATCGGCGAGGGCGCGGCGCTGTTCGTGTTGAGCCGTGAGCCCTCTGCCGTGCGGCTGTCGGGTTATGGCGAAAGCTCGGACGCGCATCACATCTCCGCCCCTGAGCCCTCCGGCCGCGGCGCGCTGGCCGCGATGCGCGAAGCGCTGCGGCGCGCAGGCCTCGTGCCGGCCGACATTGGCTACCTGAACCTGCACGGCACCGCCACGCCGCAGAACGACGCGATGGAGAGCCGCGCCGTGGCCGAGCTGTTCGGCCTGGGCCTGCCTTGTTCGTCCACCAAGCCGCTGACGGGCCACGCGCTCGGTGCGGCCGGCGCCATCGAGGCGGCCATCGCCTGGCTGACCGTTGCCGGCGACGGGCGCCTGCCGGTTCACCATTTCGATGGTCAACGCGACGCTGATCTGCCGCAGATTGCGCTCGTCGCGCCCGGCCAGCGATTGCCGCAGGCGCCGCGCCATGTGATGAGCAACTCGTTCGCGTTCGGTGGCAACAACGCGGCATTGGTGATGAGTGGTGGCTGAGCCTCTGCCGCCCATCTCCGAACTGGTGCCGCACCAGGGCGCGATGTGCCTGCTCGACCGCCTGCTGGCGGCCGAGGGCGAACGCCTGAGCGCAGAAGTCGTGGTGCCCGCGAAGGGGCTGTTCAGCCATGACGGCGGCGTGGGCGCCTGGGTGGGCATCGAGTACATGGCCCAGGCCGTCGCCGCCTGGGCTGGGTGGCAGGCGCGCGCGCGGGGTCAGACGCCGAGCATCGGCCTGCTGCTGGGGACGCGCCGCTACCGCTGTAGCGTGCCGCGCTTTGCGGCGGGGCAGCGGCTGCAGGTCGACATCGAGCGTGGCTACCAGGCCGACAACGGCCTGGGCCAGTTCGAGTGCCGCATCCACGCGGACGGCGTGGAGCTGGCCAGTGCACAACTGACAGTGTTCGGACCTCAAGACCCGATTGCTTTTCTGAACGGAGAGAACGTATGAGTACGACCGTGCTCGTCACCGGGTCGAGTCGCGGCATCGGCCGCGCGATCGCGCTGCGCCTGGCGCAGGACGGCTATGACCTCGTCCTGCATTGCCGCAAGGAGCGCGAGCAGGCCGACGCCGCTGCGGCCGAGATCCAGGCCCTGGGCCGCGCGGCCCGTGTGCTGCAGTTCGACGTGGCCGACCGAGAGGCCGCCGCGACCGCGCTGCTGGCCGATGTCGAAGCGCACGGCTGCTACTACGGCGTGGTTTGCAACGCCGGCATTGCACGCGACGGCGCCTTCCCGGCGCTGACCGGCGAGGACTGGGACGCCGTCATCCACACCAACCTCGACGCCTTCTACAACGTGCTGCAGCCGCTGACGATGCCGCTGGTGCGGCGCAAGGCGGCCGGGCGCATCGTCACGCTGGCGTCGGTGTCGGGGATCATGGGCAACCGCGGCCAAGTCAATTACAGCGCGGCCAAGGCCGGCATCATCGGTGCGACCAAGGCGCTGGCGGTGGAACTGGCCAGCCGCAAGATCACGGTCAACTGCGTGGCGCCGGGGCTGATCGAGACCGACATGATCGACGCCGGCTTGATGGAAGAAGCGCTGAAAATCATCCCGGCCAAGCGCGTGGGTCGGCCCGAAGAGGTCGCAGCGCTGGTGAGTTTCCTGATGGGGCCGGACGCGGCCTACATCACGCGACAAGTGATATCGGTGAACGGGGGGATGGTGGGATGAGCAAGAAGAGAGTCGTGATCACCGGCATCGGGGCGTTGTCGCCGCTGGGGCACGACGTCACGACGGTGATGGGCAACCTGCGAGCTGAGGTCAACAAGGTCCAGCGCATGCAGGACTGGGGGGGTTACGAAGGCCTCAACACCCAGGTGGGCGTGCCCTGCGCGCCTTTCGAGCTGCCCGTCGATCGGTACAACCGCAAGAGCATGCGCAGCATGGGCCGCGTGGCGCAGTTGGCGACGCGCTCGGCCGAGCTGGCGCTGGAGCAGGCCGGCCTGATCGGCGACCCGCTGGTGACCAGCGGCCGGCTTGGCGTGAGCTTCGGCAGCTCCAGCGGAACGCCCAGCGCCGTCGGGGACTTCGGCCGCATGATCAGCACCAAGAGCATCGAGGGCATCAACGCCAACACCTACGTGAAGATGATGTCGCACACGGCGACCGTCAACATCGCGGTGTTCTTTGGCATCACCGGCCGAATCATCACGACGAGCAGTGCCTGCACCTCGGGCAGCCAGGGCCTGGGCTACGGGTACGAGGCGGTGCAGAGCGGCAAGCAGATCGCCATGCTGGCCGGCGGTGCGGAGGAGCTCGACCCCGGGCAGGCGGCCGTGTTCGACACGTTGTTTGCCACCAGCACCCAGTACAACGACCAGCCGCGCTTGACACCGCGCCCCTTCGACAAGGACCGTGACGGCCTGGTGCTGGGCGAGGGCGCTTGCACCTTCTTGCTCGAGGAGTACGAGCACGCCAAGGCGCGTGGCGCACCCATGCTGGGCGAGATCGTCGGCTACGGCACCAACTGCGACGGCACCCACGTGACGCAGCCGCAGTCCGCGACGATGGGTCGGGCCATGCAGCTGGCGCTGGACGACGCCGGGCTGCCCGCCAGCGCGATTCCCTACGTCAACGCGCACGGCACGTCGACCGACCAGGGCGACGTCGCCGAGAGCCAGGCCACGCAGGCCGTGCTCGGCAGCCGCACCGTGATCTCGTCGCTGAAGAGCTACATGGGCCACACGTTGGGCGCCTGCGGCGCGCTGGAGACCTGGATGACGCTGGAGATGGTGAAGGCCGGCTGGTTCGCGCCGACATTGAACCTGGAGCGCGTCGACCCTCGCTGCGGTGAACTCGACTACGTGCTGGCCGGTGGGCGCGAACTGCAAACTGAGTTTGCGATGTCCAACAATTTCGCGTTCGGCGGGATCAACACCTCGTTGATCCTGCGCAGAATCTGACCCGTTTCACATTCAGGGAGAGTTATTGATGGGAAAGCGTGTTCCTGGCAAACGAACAGTGATGGCGCTGGCATGCCTTGTGGGGCTGTCTGCCTGCGCGATCAAGCAGGAGGTTCGCCGTGCTGGGGCGCTGACCGAACGGGAAATCTGCGTCACGCAGAACGCGGCAGTTCGCAAGACTTTTGAAGAGTCATTGAACAAGAGCCTGCGGAGCCAAGGCTACGTGGTGAAGTCGGTTCCGGGAGATTCCGCCATCACGGTCTGCCCGGTGACCATTACCTACACGGCGAACTGGCGTTGGGATTTGGCGATGTACATGGCCTACGCCGAGGTCCGCGTGTTCAATGCCGGCCATGAAGAGGGCCGTGCCATCTACGACTCGACGCGCGGCGGCGGCAACATGGGCAAGTTCATCGATGCAGAGAAGAAGATCGATGAGCTGGTTCGTGAGCTCGTCCCTCGCCTCTGATCTTTCACTCAACACCCTGCAGACGGATCTTGTTCATGAACTACCCACTCATTGCGCTGGCCTTGGTCGGCACCGTGTTCGCCACTCCCGCGTTTGCGCGCGACACCGTGCTGCATATCCCGTTCGCCGATGTGCTGGCCATGCCCGAGGCCAAGGAAAAGCTGGACCCGAAGATGCGCTTCTTCCTCGCTGGCCAGGCGACGCCGGCGGTCATCAAGCGCTTCTCGACCGACACGAGCAACCCCAAGACCAACGGCTTCAACAAGAGCGACGAGTTCGGTTGCAAGTGGGTCGCCCTGAGCGCGCTGATCAACCTACAGAACAGCGCCAAGCGCGAAGGCGCCAATGCCGTCATCGACATCATCAGCTTCTATAAGAAGAACGAGTACAAGAGCGCGACGGACTTCGAGTGTCATGCAGGCGTCTTCGTCATTGGCGTGGCGTTGCGCGGCACTTACGCGCAGGTGGCCGAGTAGGCCGGCTGACGCCGTGACGCGGTGAGCCTGCTGTGCCTGCTGGCCGCCGAGCCTGAGCTGCGCGTCGGCATGGTGGCCCGCGAGGAATGGCTGACGCCCACCGAGCAGGCTCGCCTGCAATCGCTGGGCACCGCCGCACGTCGTGACACCTTCCTGGCCGGCAGATGGCTGGCCCGTCGTGCCGTGCAGCGCTGGCTGGGCGTGGGCCGTCTGCCAGCGCTCGATGTGGCCGACAGCGGGGCTTGCCGCGTGGCCGGCATGGGCGACGTCTACATCTCGATCAGCCACAGCGCCGGTGCCGTGGCCTGCGCCGTGAGCAGCGTGCCGGTCGGCGTGGACGTGGAAAGCCTGGCGCGCCCGCGCAATCATCTGGCGCTGGCAGAGATGGTGCACAGTCCGGCGCAGCGCGAGCAGCTGGTCGCCCTGGCTACTGACGCTCGCACCCCCGCCTTTCTGCAGCTCTGGACGTTGAAGGAGGCCTGGCTGAAGGCGCGAGAGCGCGGGCTGGACTTCGCGCTGATGCGCTCGCTGGTGCTCGACGACGACCTGCAGGGCGATGTGGCCGTGGCGACGGTGGGCGACCTGGTGCTGGCCGTTGCGGCGGATCCCAGTTTGCCGCCGCACATCGAAGGGCCTGCGGGTGCAGTCTGGCGCCGCTGCCAGATGCGGGCCGCTGCCGTCTGAGCTACCGCGTGGTGGGCTTGCGCGCCACCAGGTTCAGCAGCGTCTCCTCGCGCTGCTTCGGCAGGCCCAAGCCCAGCCACTCCCGCGCGCCCAGGTCCGAACGGCTCCACCACAGGTAGGGCGTGCTGATGCACTCGTCGTTGAGATCGAAGCCGGCGTCGCGCAGCAGTGCAACGAACTCTGGCGCGCTTCGCTGCACGTGCATCGGGTGGCGGAACAGCAGGCGGATGACCCAGCTGTGGATGTAGGCGCGCGTGCTCTCGGCCAGCAGCAGCATGCCGCCGGGTTTCAGCACACGGAACACCTCGGCCAGCGCGGCGGCCTGGTCGACGATGTGGTGCAGCGTCTGGTGGCACAGCGCGATGTCTACCGACGCGTCGGCTAGCGGGATGCGCTCGGCGTGGGCGGCGTGCAGCGTGACGGGCACGGGGCAGGCGGTGACCATGTCGGCGCAGCGGGCCTCGAAGTCGGGTTCGGGGTCCAGTGCGTGGATCTGCGATGGTGCGAAGCGCGTCACCATCTCCGGCAGTGAGTGACCCTGGCCCGTGCCGATGTCCAGCATCACGCCGCCGCGCGGCGCGTCGGGCGCCATGCGCTGCAGGTCGTTCAGCGCGCGGCCCAGCACCTGCACGCGCCAGGTCGAGGTGGACAGGAACCACAGGCCGAAGCGGGTCTCCGGCACGAAGGCCAGTTTCTGGGAGGAGCGGGCGCTGGCAGAGGGCATCGCGGCAGGTGGGTTCGGGCAGGGAAAAGGCCGGTCGTGCAAGGGAAAGTGCACGCGGCGAACGCCGCTATCCAAGCCTGTAAAAGCAAGCCGGCCGATGATAGAGGCTTGCCTGCCGGCCCTCCCCACGCAGGAGTTCCGGATCCGCCAGCCGCACCCTGCAAAGCCAGACCGCTGCTGTAGCGGCTCAGCGGAGCAGCGGCTCGTCCGGCAGCTCGTTGAGCCGCAGCGTGGCGGCGCTTGGGTCGCGCGGGAAGTGCGCCACCAGCAAGGCGTCCACCGCATCGATGGCTGCGCTCAGACCCTGCTCGAAGCGGCCAGCGCGGAAGGCCTCGCCCATCGTGTCGACGAGCTGCTGCCAGTGGCCAGGTTCGACGCGCCGCGCCACCGCCCGGTCGGCCACGATCTCGATGCGGTGCTCGGCCAGCAGCAGGTAGATCAGCACGCCGTTGTTGTGTTCGGTGTCCCACACGCGCAGCTTGCCGAACATCGCGATCGCGCGTTCGCGTGCACTCGCGCCGCGCCACAAGTAGCTCAGCGGCAGGCCCGCTTCCACACACACCCGCAACTCGCCGGTGTGCGTGCGTTCGCTGGCGGCCACGCGTTTTTCGATGCGATGCAGCGCGTCGGCGCCAAGCGCACGCTGGGCGTCGGTCTCGTCCAGCCAGCGGTGTTTCAGGATGCGGATCAGTGTGCTCATGGTCACCAGCCTCCGGAGGAGCCGCCCCCGCCGAAATCGCCACCACCGCCGGAGCTGAATCCGCCACCACCTCCACCCCAACCACCACCACCGCCGCCACCCCAGATGATGGGCGGAATACCGCTGCCACCGCCACGGCGTGCCGATCCGACACCGAACACGCCGACGAGCACAACAGCCAACAGCCCGGCCACGCCCGCGAGCAACGCGCTCGCGGTCAGCCACCAGCCGATGCCACCGGCAATGCCGCCGGTGGCCAGCGAGCCGAGCTTGCGGCCCATCATCCGGGTGAACAGCGCACCGGCGATCGGCACGGCGACGAACAGGAAGATGGCCAGCGACTCCAGCGAGGGCCCATTGCTTTGGCCGCGCTGCGGTGCGTCCGGGCGATTCGGCGCCGGCAGCACCTCACCCCGGATGCGTGCGGCCAGTTGATCGACGGCGGCGCTCAGGCCGCCGGCGTAGTCACCGGCGCGAAAGGCTGGTGTGATCTGCGCGTCGATGATCCGTTTTGCCGCGAGGTCGGGCACCGCGCCCTCCAGCGTTTTCGCGACTTCGATGCGCACGCGGCGGTCGTTCTTCGCGACGACGATCAGCAGCCCGTCGCCCACATCGCGTCGGCCGATCTTCCAGTTGTCGCCGACGCGCTGGCTGTAGGCGGCGATGTCTTCAGGCAGCGTGCTTGGCACCATCAGCACGACGATCTGGCTGCCGGTTTGCTGCTCGATGGCCGCCAGCTTGGCAACCAACGCCGCGCGCTGTGCCTCATCGAGCGTGGCCGTCTGGTCGATCACCGGTGCGGTGAGCGGCGGCACCGGCAGCACGTCCTGTGCGTGCGCGGTGGCACCGACCCACCACAGCGCGAGCAGCCACCACAGTGCCCAGGCGAGCCGGGGCACCGCGCGGGTGCCGGCGCTGGCAACCCTCACTTACTTGGCCGCGGGCTTGTCGAAATTCACCGCTGGCGGCTTCGAGATCTCGGCCTCGTTCTGCACGGTGAAGCTCGGCTTCACGGTGTAGCCGAAGACCATCGCAGTCAGGTTGTTCGGGAAGCTGCGGGCCAGCACGTTGTAGTCGGCCACCGTCTTGATGTAGCGGTTGCGCGCCACCGTCACCCGGTTCTCGGTGCCTTCGAGCTGCACCCGCAGGTCCTGGAAGGCTTGATTGGCTTTCAGACTCGGATACTGCTCGGCGACCACCATCAGCCGGCTCAACGCACCGGTCAACTCACCCTGCGCGGCCTGGAATTTCTGGAAAGCGGCAGGGTCGTTGATCAGCTCCGGTGTGGCCTGGATGCTGGTCGCCCTGGACCGTGCCTCGATCACTTTGGTCAGCGTGTCCTGCTCAAAAGCGGCTTCGCCCTTGACGGTGGCGACGATGTTCGGAATCAGGTCGGCGCGCCGCTGGTACTGGTTCAGCACCTCGGCCCAGCTGGCCTTGACCTCTTCGTCGAGTTTCTGGAATTGGTTGTAGCCGCAGCCGCTCAAGGCGAGCGTTGCGGTCAAGGCCAGAACGGCCAGCCAAAGTCTGCGCAGCATGAAAACTCCTCCAGTAGAGATGGACACATGCTACCGCTGCTGCATGTCCGCGGTCAGCACGGCAATGGCCCGTCCGGCTGTCGGACGGAACCGCTGTGAGTCAGCCACTGGCGCTGATGCGCACGACCGGTTCGTCTCGCACGGCAGCGGCAAGGTCGTTGTTGACCTGACTCGCGGTTGGGGGCGTTCATTCGACCGGCAAAAATCCCTCGATCGACAGGTAACGCTCACCGGTGTCGTAGTTGAAGCCGAGCACGGTGGCGCCGGGTGCCAACTCGGGCAGCTTCTGCGCGATCGCGGCCAGCGTGGCGCCTGACGACACCCCAACCAGCATGCCTTCTTCGCGTGCCGCACGCCGCGCCATCTCGCGGGCGGCTTCGGCATCGACCTGGATCACGCCGTCGAGCAAGTCGGTGTGCAGGTTCTTCGGGATGAAGCCGGCGCCGATGCCCTGGATCGGGTGCGGCCCCGGCTTGCCGCCACTGATCACCGGGCTGGCCGCCGGCTCGACCGCGTATACCTTCAGCTTCGGCCACTTTACCTTCAGCACCTGCGCGCAGCCGGTGATGTGGCCGCCGGTGCCGACGCCGGTGATCAATGCGTCGATGCCTTCGGGAAAGTCGCGGGCGATCTCGGCGGCCGTGGTGCGCACATGCACTTCGATGTTGGCCGTGTTCTCGAACTGCTGCGGCATCCAGGCCTTCGGCGTTGCGGCCAGCAGCTCGGTGGCGCGGGCGATGGCGCCACTCATGCCTTTCTCGCGCGGCGTCAGCTCGAAGGTGGCACCGTAGGCCAGCATCAGGCGCCGCCGCTCGATGCTCATGCTTTCGGGCATCACCAGCACCAGCTTGTAGCCCTTCACCGCCGCCACCATCGCGAGGCCGACACCGGTGTTGCCCGAGGTGGGCTCGATGATGGTCGCGCCCGGTACCAGCGCACCCGAGGCTTCGGCCGCTTCGACCATGGCGAGCGCGATGCGGTCCTTGATCGAGCCGCCCGGGTTGCTGCGCTCGCTCTTGATGTACACCTGCGCGCCTGCACCAAACAAGCGCTGAATGCGGATGTGCGGTGTGTTGCCGATGGTCTGGAGGATGGTGTCAGCGCGCATGGTCAGCTCCTGTGGATCCGGCGTTTTCCCGGGGCGGAAACGGCGGCGAGCTGAAATTATGGGCGTGATAATTCCCCGATGTACGCACCCCTCCAAAACGACAGTTTTTTGCGCGCCTGTCTGCGCCAGCCCACAGCCCACACACCCGTCTGGCTGATGCGCCAGGCTGGCCGCTACCTGCCGGAGTACCGCGCCACGCGCGCGCAGGCCGGCAGCTTCATGGGTTTGGCGACCAACACCGACTACGCCACCGAGGTGACGCTGCAGCCGTTGGAGCGCTATGCGCTCGACGCAGCCATCTTGTTCAGCGACATCCTCACCGTGCCCGATGCAATGGGCCTGGGGCTGAGCTTCGCAATGGGCGAAGGCCCGAAGTTCGAGCGCGCGGTGCGCGACGAGGCGGCGGTCGCACAACTGGCCGTGCCCGACATGGACAAGCTGCGTTACGTCTTCGACGCGGTCACCTCGATCCGCAAGGCCTTGAATGGCCGGGTGCCGCTGATCGGCTTCTCGGGCAGCCCGTGGACCTTGGCCTGCTACATGGTCGAGGGGGCCGGCTCGGACGACTATCGCCTGGTCAAGACGATGATGTACAGCCGCCCTGATCTGATGCACCGCATCCTGGCGATCAACGCCGATGCGGTGGCGCTGTACCTGAATACGCAGATCGAAGCCGGTGCGCAGGCGGTGATGGTGTTCGACAGCTGGGGCGGTGTGCTCGCCGACGGCGCGTTCCAGGAGTTCAGCCTGGCTTACACCCGTCGGGTGCTGCAGAAACTGAAGCGCGAACACGACGGTCAGCGCATTCCGCACATCGTGTTCACCAAGGGCGGTGGCCTGTGGCTCGAAGAAATGGCGGCGCTGGAGCCCGATGTGCTGGGCCTGGACTGGACGGTCAATCTGAAGTCGGCGCGCGCGCGCGTCGGGGGTCGGGTGGCGCTGCAGGGCAACCTCGATCCGAACGTGCTGTTCGCGAACCCGGACCAGATCCGCGCCGAGGTGACCAAGACGTTGGAAAGTTTTGGCGCCCCGGGGCCCGTGCACGGCGATGGCACGGTCGACAGCCACATCTTCAACCTCGGCCACGGTATCAGCCAGCACACGCCGCCGGAGAGCGTCACGGCGCTGGTCGATGCGGTGCACGAGGTCTCACGCCGCCTGCGGCAGCCCGGCTGAGCCCACGCACCAGATCGAGGCAGGCGCTGAGCGTTTCAGCGCTTGAATTTTCCGGTGAGTGAGTGCTCAGGCATTGACTTATCCCCATTTCTCCTGTCTGGCGCGGGCCCCCCTGCTGCTGCTGCATTGCAGCAGCCGTATTTATTTATTCATTGCTAAGTTGTTGATTTCATTAGGCATGGACCCCTGCCCTCAAAGTGGGCAATCCAATGCCAAGCCCGATGAATCAAGGATTTAGCCTCGCTTTGCGAGGCTTACCCACAAAGTTATCCACACATTGGGTGGACAGCTTGAAAAGACCAACTAAATCAGTAACTTACCTGTCATGCCTGAGAAAAAATCGAGCTTTCCAGCCTAACTCAGGGGTTGACAGCGATGCCTGAAATGCTCCGGCTGCAGGTGGCGGTGGATGCGCCGGCACACACCACGCTGCGCGCACCGTTGACCTACCTCAGCGAGTCGCCCCTGACGGCCGGCACGCTGGTGCGCGTGCCCTTCGGCGCCCGCGAGGTCACGGGTGTGGTGTGGGCCGATGAGTGCCCGAGCGACGGGGATGTGCCCGAGCCGCCCGTCGGATTGCGGCCGCTGCAACACGCATTGACCTCGCTGCCCCCGCTGGGTGCTGCTTGGTGTCGGCTGGTGGACTTCACGGCGGCCTACTACCAGCGCGGCATCGGCGAGGTCGCACTCTCGGTGTTGCCACCCGAGCTGCGCAAACTCGATGACACCCAGGTCCGCCAGCGCATCGCGCGGCTGCACAAGGCGATGGCGACGCCGCAACCAGCCACCGGGCTCGCGCCGCCGCCCCCGGAACTCGACGCCGCGCAAGCTCGCGTGCTGGACGATCTTCGTTCGGCACAAGGCTCGGCCGTGGCTCCGACCGTGTTGCTGCACGGCGTCACCGGCAGCGGCAAGACCGAGATCTACTTGCGCGCAGCCGCCGAAGCGCTGGCGCAGGGCCGCCAGGCGCTGGTGCTGGTGCCTGAAATCAACCTGACGCCGCAGCTCGAAGCCCGCTTCGCCGAGCGCTTTGCCGGGCGCCACATCGTGGCGATGCACAGCGGGCTGACGCCGGCACAGCGGCTGCGCAGCTGGCTGGCCGCGCACCTCGGGTTGGCCGATCTGGTGCTGGGCACCCGGCTGGCGGTGTTTGCATCGATGCCGCGGCTGGGGCTGATCGTGGTCGATGAAGAGCATGACCCGTCGTACAAGCAGCAGGAGGGGGCCCGCTATTCGGCACGCGACCTGGCGGTGTACAGAGGCAAGCTGGAGGGCGCGACCGTGTTGCTGGGCTCGGCCACGCCGTCACTCGAGAGCTGGCAGCGCGCCGACGAAGGGCGCTACCTGCGACTGTCGCTGTCGGCGCGCATCGGCGGTGGCGCACTGCCGGCGGTGCGGCTGGTCGACATGAGCCTGCAGCCGAAGGTGAAGGGTGGGGCCGCGCTCTCGCCGCCGCTGGTGGACGCGCTGCAGCAGCGCATCGCGCGGGGTGAGCAGAGCCTGGTGTTCCTGAACCGCCGCGGCTATGCGCCGGTGCTGCACTGTGGCGATTGCGGCTGGAAAAGTGGCTGTCCGAACTGCAGCGCCTGGCGGGTGTTCCACAAGCTGGATCGCACGCTTCGGTGCCACCACTGCGGCTACACCGAACGCGTACCGCGTGCCTGTCCGGAGTGCGGCAACCTCGACATCTCACCGATCGGTCGCGGCACAGAACGGCTTGAAGAACAGCTGGCCGAGCTGCTGGCTCACCCCGACGGTCGCCCGGCGCGCATCACCCGCATCGACGCCGACAGCACCCGCGGCAAGGGTGCGCTGGAGGCCCAGCTCGGCGCCGTGCACGCGGGCGAGGTGGACGTGCTGGTCGGCACCCAGATGATCACCAAGGGGCACGACTTCCGCCGCATCACGCTGGTGGCTGCCGTCAACCCCGATTCCTCGCTCTTCAGCAGCGACTTCCGCGCCCCCGAGCGGCTGTTTGCCCTGCTGATGCAGGCCGCAGGCCGCGCGGGGCGCGATGCGGCACAGGCGGCGGCCAGCGAGATGTGGGTGCAGACCTGGCACCCCCAGCACCCGCTGTATGCCGCGCTGCGCCGCCACGACTTCCATGCATTTGCCGCCTCGCAACTGGATGAGCGCCGCATGGCCGGCCTGCCACCGCATTCACACCTGGCGCTGCTGCGCGCCGAAGCCCGCACCGCTGATGCAGCGCGTGGCTTTCTGCAAGCCGCGTCCGAGGCCGCCGAAGCCACGGCGGAGGCAGCGAACGTGACGCTGTACCCGCCGGTGCCCACGCCGATCGCGCGGGTGGCCCATGTCGAGCGGATGCAGATGCTGATCGAGTCGCCGTCCCGGCAGGCGTTGCAGCGCTTCCTGGCCGACTGGCTGCCGGCGCTGCACGAGATGCGGCGGGAGCGTGCCGCGGATCAGCGCATTTTGCGTTGGGCAGTCGACGTCGATCCGCTGGCAATCTGACGCAAGGGCACACCGATCCGCGCGCGAACCGGATCGCCGCGACGCTCTGCCCTCAGATCGCGACCATCTCGAAATCCGCCTTTGACACGCCGCAGTCCGGGCACTCCCAGTTCGCGGGCACATCGGCCCACAGGGTGCCGGCGGGGATGCCGTCGTCGGGCATGCCGAGGGCCTCGTCGTAGATGAAGCCGCACACCAGGCATACGTACTGTTTCATGGCTCAGGTCTCGCGCGGTCGAATCGCGCTGTGGATGGAGGGAGGGGTGATTTTGCTTGGTACCCCAGCGCGCATTCATCTGGCCCAGGAAAAAGGGCGGCATCGCTGCCGCCCTTCATCTGCTGGCTGACACGAATCTCAAGCGAGGTCGTAACGGTCGAGGTTCATCACCTTGGCCCAGGCGGCAACGAAGTCGCTGACGAACTTCGTCTGTGCGTCATTCGTGGCGTAGACCTCGGCCAGAGCACGCAACTGCGAGTTCGAGCCGAAGACCAGATCGACGACCGTGCCGGTCCACTTGATCTGGCCCGTGGCCCGATCGCGGCCTTCCAGCACGGCGGAGTTGCCAGCGGACTTCTGCCATGCCGTGCGCATGTCGAGCAGGTTGACGAAGAAGTCGTTGGAGAGCGTCCCGGGGCGGTGGGTGAAGACGCCGTGAGCGGACTGGCCGACGTTGGCATTCAACGCACGCAAGCCACCGATCAGCACCGTCATCTCCGGCGCAGTCAGTTTCAGCAACTGAGCCTTGTCCACCAGCAGCTCGGCTGCCGCGTCCTCGAGCCCCGGGCGCAGATAGTTGCGGAAGCCGTCGGCCTGCGGCTCCAGCGGCGCGAACGAATGCGCGTCGGTCTGCTCCTGCGTGGCGTCGGTGCGGCCCGGGCTGAATGGCACCTTCACCTCGACGCCGGCCTTCTTGGCGGCCGCTTCGATGGCCGCGGCGCCACCCAGCACGATCACATCGGCCAGCGACACCTTCTTGCCGCCCGATGGCGACGCATTGAACGCCTTCTGGACCGCTTCAAGCTTGGCCAGCACGGTTGCCAGCTCGGCAGGCTGGTTGACGGCCCAGTCTTTCTGCGGTGCCAGGCGAATGCGCGCGCCGTTGGCGCCACCGCGCTTGTCGCTGCCGCGGAAGGTCGAGGCCGACGCCCAGGCGGTCGTGACCAGTTGCGAGATGCTCAGCCCCGAGGCGAGCAGTTGGGCTTTCAGGGCGGCCACATCGGCGTCGTTGATCAGCGGATGGTCGACTTCAGGCACCGGGTCCTGCCAGATCAGCGCCTCCTTCGGCACCAGTTTGCCGAGGTAGCGGGCGCGGGGGCCCATGTCGCGGTGGGTGAGTTTGAACCAGGCGCGGGCGAAGGCATCGGCGAAAGCCTGCGGGTTCTGGTGGAAGCGGCGCGAGATCTTCTCGTAGGCCGGATCCATGCGCAGCGACAGGTCGGCGGTGGTCATCATCGGCGGGCTTTTCTTCGACGGATCGTGCGCGTCCGGAATCAGGTGCTCGGGCTTGCAGTTCTTCGGCGTCCACTGGTGGGCGCCGGCCGGGCTCTTGCTCAGTTCCCACTCGTAGCCGAACAGCATGTCGAAGTAGCCCATGTCCCAGGTGGTGGGGTTGGGCTTCCAGGCGCCTTCGATGCCACTGGTGATGGTGTGCGCGCCCTTGCCGCTGCCGAGGCTGTTGGCCCAGCCGAATCCCTGCTGCTCGATGGAAGCGCCTTCAGGCTCGGCGCCCACATGGCTTTCGAGGCCGGCACCATGGGCCTTGCCGAAGGTATGGCCGCCGGCCACCAGCGCGACGGTCTCCTCGTCGTCCATCGCCATGCGGGCAAACGTCTCGCGCACATCGCGACCAGAGGCGACCGGATCGGGGTTGCCGTCCGGGCCTTGCGGGTTGACGTAGATCAAGCCCATCTGCACCGCGGCCAGCGGGTTGGCCAGTTCGCGGTCACCTGAGTAGCGGCTGTCGGGCTTGTCGCTGGTGGCCAGCCACTGCTTTTCGCGGCCCCAGTTGATCTCGTCTTCCGGCGCCCAGATGTCGGGGCGGCCGCCGGCAAAGCCAAAGGTCTTGAAACCCATCGAGTCCATGGCCACGGTGCCGGCCAGCACGATCAGGTCGGCCCATGAGAGCTTGCGGCCGTACTTCTGCTTGATCGGCCACAGCAGTCGGCGTGCCTTGTCGAGGTTGCCGTTGTCGGGCCAGCTGTTCAAGGGCGCAAAGCGCTGGTTGCCCGTGCCGGCACCGCCGCGCCCATCGGAGATGCGGTACGTGCCCGCGGCATGCCAGGTCATGCGCACGAAGAGGCCGCCGTAGTGCCCCCAGTCGGCAGGCCACCAATCTTGCGAATCCGTCATCAGCGCATGCAGGTCCTTGACCACTGCATCGAGGTCCAGGGTCTTGAACTCTTCGGCGTAGTTGAAGTCCTCGCCCATCGGGTCGGACTCTGCGGTGTGCTGATGCAATATCTTCAGATTCAGCTGATTCGGCCACCAGTCGGCGTTGGTCTGGCCGCTGCGGGCCGTGGCCTGGGTGCGGGCAGCACCTGCGAAAGGGCACTTGGCTTCGGTTGACATGGTCATCTCCTTGATCTTGGTGTCTGGCTGGACAGGGATCGGGCACCTGTGTGGCCCGCCAATGAAATCTAGCGGAGCCTGTAGATCTTGAGAACTCAATTGCTGAAACTTCATTCATAGCTAATTTCTATGATGAGGGCTCGACACGAACAGATCGACCTTCATTCGCGCAGCCATGCCGGCGCCCTTAAAGTCTCCCGCGGCGCTACGCCAAAGTTCCCAAGTGGAGTTTCCATGCCCATGCGCCCTTTCGCCTGGCTGCGACGCGGTATCGGTGCCCTGTGGTGGTTCCTCGATGCTGCCCGTCGCACGCTGCTGAATCTGCTGTTTCTCGCGTTGATCGTGCTGATCGCGGTTGCCCTGTTCAAGCGTGAAGCCCCGGTGTTGCAAGACAACACGGCGCTGGTGCTCGACCTGCAGGGCCCGCTGGTCGAGGAGCAGTCGGGCGGCGTCCGCGACAACGCGCTCGCGCAACTGCAAGGCAACAACATGCAGAGCACGCGACTGCGCGATGTGCTGGCGGTGCTGGCCGCTGCCGAGACCGATCCCAACATCAGCCGCGTGGTGCTGATACTCGACGAATTCCAGGGCGCGGGATTGGCGGCGCTGCGCGATGTGGCCGACGCGCTCGAGCGCTTCAAGGCGAGTGGCAAGATGGTCACCGCCTGGGGCTCGGGCTACGACCAGAAGCAGTACTACCTCGCAGCGCACGCGAACGAGGTGTTCCTGCATCCGCTGGGCGCGGTCTACCTCGACGGTTTCGGGCGACTGCGCAACTACTACCTTGATGCACTCGACAAGCTCGGCGTTGGCGTCAGCCTGATCAAGGTCGGCACCTTCAAGAGCGCGGCCGAACCGTTCATCGCCAACGGCCCGTCGCCCGAGGCCCAGGAAGCCGACACGCTGCTCTACAACGGCCTGTGGGCCACCTACACCGAGGGCATCGAGACTGCGCGAAAGCTGCCCGCGGGCAGCACGCAAGCGCTCATTGAAGCGCTGCCCGAACGGCTGACGGCGGTGGGTGGCGATGCCGCCAAGCTCGCGCTGGAGGCCAAGCAGGTGGACGCGCTCAAAACCCGCGACGAGCTGCGCGATCTGATGATCGGGCGCGGCGTGCGCGACAACGAGACCAAGAGTTTCCGCCAGGTGGCGTTCGACACGTACCTGTCGCGCCTGACACCCTCGCAGCGCGGGGAGCCCAGCGCGCTCGTCGCCACACCCGCGGTGGGCATCGTCGTGGCCGAAGGCGAGATCGTCGACGGTGCGGCGCCAGCGGGCGCTGTCGGCGGCCTGTCGACCGCGGCGCTGATCCGCAAGGCGCGCGAAAGCGACGCAGTGAAGGCGCTGGTGCTTCGCGTCAATTCGCCGGGCGGCAGCGTGTTCGGCTCCGAGCTCGTGCGCCGCGAGCTGGAGCTGACCCGCGCCGCTGGCAAGCCGGTGGTGGTGTCGATGGGCAGCGTGGCGGCCTCAGGCGGTTACTGGATCTCGACCGCCTCTGATGAGGTGATGGCCGATGCGGCCACGGTCACGGGCTCGATCGGTGTGTTTGCGCTGCTGCCGAACGCATCGCGCGCGATCGACAAGCTTGGCGTGCATGCCGAGGGCGTGACCACCACTTGGCTGGGCGCGGCCGGTGACCCGCGGCGTGAACCCGACCCGCGTTTCCTCGGCATGCTGCAGACCAGCGTCAATCACATCTACTCCGAATTCATCGGCAAGGTGGCGCAAGCCCGCCAAACCACGCCCGACCAGATCGATGCGGTGGCACAGGGCCGCGTGTGGACCGGCCTGCAGGCGAAGGAGCGCGGGCTGGTCGACACCCTGGGCGGCTTGAATGCCGCCATCCAATCGGCCGCGCTGCGGGCGAAACTGGTTGAGGGTGCTGAGGCCGATGCGTCGGCGTCTGCACCGGCCTCAGGCGCGGCGGCCAAGGGGTCGGGTTACCGCATCGTCTACATCGACCGCGAGCCGGGCCGTTTCGAGCGCCTGATCGAAGCCCTTGGCGGTGCCACGGCCCGCGTGCTGGCTGATCAATTCGACGTGCAACTGGTGCCCGTGGGTCTGCCTGAGCGCATCACCGGTCCGGTGCGCAAGGACCTGGGCTGGTCGGTCGAACTGGTCGATGGGCGCAAGCCGTTCGCGGCGGTGACGCATTGCCTGTGTGACGCACCGTGATGGCTGAGCTCGACTCCTCGACCCTCGCTGCGTGACGCCTGCTCCTGCGAACCTCAATACCGCGCAGCTCGACGCGGTGCACTACCTGGCGGGCCCCTGCCTGGTGCTGGCGGGCGCGGGTTCGGGCAAGACGCGGGTCATCGTGCACAAGATCGCGCGGCTGCTCGACGCGGGCTATGCGCCGGGCCAGATCGCGGCCATCACCTTCACCAACAAGGCGGCGCAGGAGATGCGCGAGCGCGCGAAGCAGCTGGTCGGCGCGCGCGCCGCCAAGCACCTGGTGGTCAGCACCTTCCATTCACTGGGTGTGCGCATCCTGCGGCAGGACGGTGCGCGGCTGGGCTTGAAGCCGCAGTTCAGCATCTTCGACAGCGATGACGTGCTCGGCCTGCTGAAGGAGGCGGGCGCGTGCACTGACAACGCGCTGGCGCGGCGCTGGCAATGGACCATCAGCGGCTGGAAGAACCAGGGACTGAACAGCGATCAGGCCGAGGCGGTGGCGGCCAACGACGACGAACGCATCGCCGCGCGTGTGATGAAGCGCTATGAAGAACAACTCGCCGCTTACCAAGCGGTGGATTTCGATGACCTGATCGGCCTGCCCCACCAACTGCTGCGGCGCGACGACGAGGTGCGCGCCAAGTGGCAGGACACCTTGCGCTACCTGCTGGTCGACGAGGTGCAAGACACCAACGCCGTGCAGTACGAGCTGCTGAAGAGCCTGGTCGATCACCCCGACGAGCGCCGCCGCGGCCTGTTCACCGCGGTGGGCGATGACGACCAGAGCATCTACGGCTGGCGCGGCGCGACCATCGAGAACCTGAAGCGCCTGCCGCAGGAGTATCCGAACCTGAAGGTGATCGCGCTGGAGCAGAACTACCGATCAACAGGCCACATCCTGCGCGCGGCCAATGGCGTGATCGCCAACAACCCGAAGCTGTTCGAGAAGAAGCTGTGGAGCGATCTCGGCGATGGCGAGCCGGTGCGCGTGGTCGAGTGCGATGGCGAGGAGCATGAGGCGGAGCGCGCGGTGGCGCGCATCCAGGCGCTGCGCGGCGCAGGAGGCGTCATCGATCAAAGCGGAGGCATCGACTTCAAGGACTTCGCGATCCTGTACCGCGCGAACCATCAGGCCAGAGTTCTTGAGAAAGCATTACGCAAAGCCAACCTGCCCTACAAGGTCTCCGGCGGCCAGAGCTTCTTCGACCGCACCGAAATCCGCGACCTGTGTGCGTGGCTGCGGCTGCTGGTCAACCACGACGACGACCCCGCCTTTCTGCGCGCGGTCAGCACGCCCAAGCGTGGCATCGGCACGCAGACGCTGGCCAACCTGGGCGCGTTCGCCGGCCGCTGGAAGACCAGCCTGTACGAAGCCTTGTTCGCCGAATCGCTGGGCACCGCGGTGCCGGCCCGTGCGATCGGCTCGCTGCACGAGTTCGGCCGCTTCGTGAACGACCTCGAGTACCGGGCCCGCCACACCACGGGCGCCGAGGACGCCAAGGCCTTGTTGATGGGCTGGCTGAAGGACATCGGCTACGAGCAGCACCTGATGGACGGCGAGGACAGCGAGAAGCTC
The DNA here is from genome assembly GCA_001464195.1 of Burkholderiales bacterium Ga0077547. Classification (GTDB taxonomy): domain Bacteria; phylum Pseudomonadota; class Gammaproteobacteria; order Burkholderiales; family Burkholderiaceae_C; genus PBB1. The sequence continues at coordinate 29,845 of LNEY01000026.1, read as the reverse complement.
GCCGCCGCCCGCTGGAGCAACGTGCTCGACTTCGTCGACTGGATCGCCAGGCGCTGTGGCGGCGAGATCGAGAACGACGGCGGCATGACCGTTGAAACCGAGAAGCAGAGCGTGCTGGATGTGGCGCAGACCATCTCGGTGATCATCAGCCTCGCCGAGCGGGGTGAAGAGCAGAACGTGGTGACGCTGAGCACGCTGCATGCGGCCAAGGGCCTGGAGTGGTCACATGTGACTTTGGTCGGGGTCAACGAGGGCTTGTTGCCTTTTCGCTCCGACGACGAGGACATGACGCCCGAGCGTTTGCACGAAGAACGCCGGCTGATGTACGTCGGCATCACCCGCGCTCGCAGCACGCTGCAGGTCAGCACACTGCGCCGCCGCAAGAAAGGCCGCGATACGATCCAGGGCGTGCCTAGCCGTTTCATCGGCGAGATGAAATTGCACGAGGTGCAGACCAAGGAAGACCCCCGCGAGAAGCTGAAGGCCTTGCGCGCAGCGGCTGCTGAGCGTGCTGCGCAGGCGGCGACTGTGCCTATCAAGACTTAGCGGTTAGTGAGTGCTGCCGATGGCGCGGGGTGACCGGCTCCGCTCATGTCCTCCGGGCCGGTTCACCGCCCGAACCCTTCGGATGAGACCGATCCGGCCCTCCCCCTTTACTTCGCTGCGCCGGTCACCCCACGCCCTCGACAGCAGGCACCGTCGTTGCACGCCAGGGCATGCAGACACCAGCATGCTTCATTGGTGGCAGGAGCGCTGCGGTGGGCCGCTGTGTGGAGTGAAGTAAAGGGGGAGGGCCGGCGGGACTTGAGCCGGGCGAATGGCTGGTGAACCGGCCCGGAGGACATGAACGCAACACAGCGGCCCACCGCAGTGCTCACGCACGGATTTGCGCAAGTGGGATGAGCCCAAGCAAACCCGAATCAGAAGCCTTCTTCGACCAGCTCCGCCGCGCGGATCAGTGCGCGCGCCTTGGCTTCGGTTTCGCGCCATTCCAGTTCGGGCACCGAATCGGCAACGACGCCGGCAGCGGCCTGCACATAGAGCATCTGGTCCTTGACGATGCCGGTGCGGATCGCGATCGCCACGTCCATGTCGCCCGCAAAGCTCAGGTAGCCGCAGGCGCCGCCGTAGATGCCGCGTTTGACGGGTTCCAGCTCGTCGATGATCTCCATCGCCCGCACCTTCGGCGCGCCGGTCAGCGTGCCGGCCGGGAAGGTGGCTTTCAGCACATCGAGGTTGGTGATGCCGTCCTTGAGCAGCCCTTCGACGTTGCTCACGATGTGCATCACATGTGAGTACCGCTCGACGGTGAACGCTTCGGTGACCTTCACGCTGCCGGTTTTCGCGATGCGGCCGATGTCGTTGCGCGCCAGGTCGATCAGCATCACGTGCTCGGCGCGTTCTTTCGGGTCGGCGCTGAGTTCGGCTTCGAGTGCCAGGTCGAGTTCCGGCGTGCTGCCACGCGGGCGGGTGCCTGCCAGCGGGCGGATCGTCACCGTGTCGCCGTGGGCGGTGTGTTCGCGGCGCACCAGGATCTCGGGCGACGCGCCGACGATCTGAAAGTCACCCATGTCGTAGAAGTACATGTAGGGCGACGGGTTCAGCGAGCGCAGCGCGCGATACAGACTGAGCGGACTGGCGCTGTAGGGCTTGCGCAGCCGCTGGCCGACCTGCACCTGCATCATGTCGCCGGCCGCGATGTATTCCTTGGCCTTCAGCACGGCGGCCAGGTAGTCGTCTTTCTTGAAGTCGCGCAGCACTTCATGGGGTGCGCAGGGTTCGACCGCAGGGGCTGCCACGCTGTTTTTCAGCTTGTCGAACAGTGCGCTCAGGCGGCGCTTGGCGGTGGCCAGCGCGTCGGGCTGCGTTGGGTCGGCATAGACGATCAACGACAAGCGCCCGGACAGGTTGTCGATCACCGCCAGCTCTTCGCATTGCAGCAGCAGGATGTCGGGTGTGCCCAGGCCGCCGGGCAGTTCGGTGTGTGCGAGCTTCGGCTCGATGGCGCGCACCGCGTCGTAGCCGAAGTAGCCGGCCAGGCCGCCGCAAAAGCGCGGCAGGCCGGGTTGCAGCGCCACCTTGAATCGCTGCTGGTACTCGGCGATGAAGTCCAGCGGGTTGCCTGCGTGTGTTTCCACCACCACGCCGTCGGTCACCACTTCGGTGGCGAAACCGGTCGCCCGCAACAGCGTGCGCGCCGGCAAGCCGATGAAGGAATAGCGCCCGAAGCGCTCGCCGCCCACCACCGATTCAAGCAGGAAGCTGTGCCGCCGGTGCGCGTCGGAGGGCCGGCCCGCGTCATCGGTGCAGGCCAGCTTGAGGTACAGCGACAGCGGCGTTTCCAGATCGGCAAAGGCTTGCGCGATGAGAGGAATGCGGTTGTAACCCTCGTGGGCGAGGCGGGCGAATTCGGTGTCGGAGATCACGGTGCAGGGCCCTCCAAGGCCTCGTGGCGGCGCGGGGCGGCCTTGGCCCCATTATCAGCGGGGCGCTTGGAGGGTCTGTCCTGGTGCGCTGCCTAGAATGCGGCGATGGCCCATCCTGAATTCACCTGCTCTGTCTCCGTGCGGCATCTGCCCGAGCAATCCGATCCCAAACTGCGGCAGTATGCGTTCGCCTACACCGTGACGATTCGCAACACCGGCGACGTCACCGCGCAGCTGATCGCCAGGCACTGGACCATCGTTGACGCTGATGACCATCGCCAAGATGTGCGCGGCCTCGCCGTCGTCGGCCACCAGCCGGTGCTCAAGCCGGGCGAGGAGTTCGAGTACACCAGCTGGACCCGCATCGCAACGCCGCACGGCACGATGCGCGGCACCTTCCTGTGCATGACCGACGACGCCGAGGCGTTCGACGCCACGGTGCCCGAGTTCGGCCTGACGCTCGCGTCAGCGCTCCATTGATGTCAGGCCGGTCCGTCGGCCAGGCCGCTGGCGCGCGTTGACGAAGACGACCATGTCGACAGCGAAGGCAAGCCCTGCTGCGGCCTGGGACCTCACCGCGCTGCTCAATGCGGCCACGCATGCGGCGGACCCCAAGGCCTCGTTGCCGGATCGCAATCTCTGGGTCATCCGCGCACTGGAGTGGCTTCGGCATGCACCGCTGCTGACCGCCGGCGCGCCTGCCGATGACGATTCCGCCGCGAGCGATGCGCCGCGGGCGACGCCACGCCCGCTGCTGCGACTGAAGCACCTGCTCAATGTGCTGGATCGCAACCCGGCGTACCGCGAGCCTGTGGCGACCGTGCTGACCCGCTTCTGGGCCGAGATGGACAGCGCAGCCCTGTTCGCCGACTTCGGTTTCTCGCCACGCGCCAATTTCTTCGGTGAGCTCGGTCAGCGCCTGAAGCTGAAGCTGCTGCCGCGCACGCCGGCCACGACCGATCTGTCCGAATTGTTCGGCCTGCTGTTTCCGGACGATGACGACGCGCTGTGGCTCGAAGCGATCGATCCGGCCACGCTGTCGCGGTTGCTGGCGCTGCTGGCGCCGAGCACGCCCGCCCACGATCGCCGCTGGCTGGTGCCGTTGCTGGACGCCATCGAGTACCTGGCGAGCGCGGTGCGGGCCGCGGGCTTTTCCAGCGTGCTGCGCCAGCGCATGAGCCCTGAGCTGCTGGCCGAAGGCCCGTTTCGTCAACTGGCGGTGGTGGCCGAGCGCACCCGCGAGCTGGCACTGGCACCAGAGCGGGACGAAGCGGCGCTGCTGAAGCAGGCGCAATATCTGCGCGCCTTGCTCGACACCTGCCGGCAGTGTGCCGACAGCGTTCACAGCCACCTCGAAGACCACGGGGTGTCGATCAACGTGGTGTTCGACGTGGACCAGCTGCGCCTGCGCACGCACCGCATCGAGCAGTTGCTGAACTGCGCCATCAGCCGCGAACCGGCGCAGGAAGTCACCCGCCTGGTGGCCGAGCTGGTGCGTACCGCCACCGAGCGCCGCAGCATCCGTGCACTGTTCGCGCGCCACTATTCGCTGCTGGCGCGCAAGGTGGCCGAGCGCAGCGCCGAGACCGGCGATCACTACATCACCCGCGACCGCGCTGCGTACCGGCACATGCTGGCCGCAGCAGCCGGGGGCGGTGCTGTGATCGCTGGCACCACCTTCATGAAGTTCGCTGTGCTGGCGCTCGGCCTGTCGGCCTTCTGGGGCGGATTCTGGGCAGGGATGAACTACGCCATCAGCTTCGTCATCGTGCACATCCTGCACTGGACCGTGGCCACCAAGCAGCCTGCGATGACCGCACCGGCGATGGCCGAGAAGCTCAGCGATGTCGCAGACGACGCGGCTGTCGAGCGTTTCGTCGATGAGGTGGCGCACCTGATCCGCTCACAGGCGGCCGGCATCATCGGCAATCTCGCCGCGGTCACGCCCCTGGTGCTGTTGGTGCAATGGGCGTCGCAGGTGGCCTTCGGCACGCCCCTCATCCATGGGTACAACGCCGAGCATGTGTTCGACGCGATCACGCTGCTCGGCCCGACCGCCTTGTTTGCAGCGTTCACCGGCGTGCTGCTGTTCGCCAGTTCGCTGATCGCCGGCTGGGTCGAGAACTGGTTCGTGTGGCATCGCCTGGACAGTGCGATCGCCTACAACCCGCGCATCGTCATGGCGCTGGGTGCTGCGCGCGCACAGCGCTGGGCGCGTTACTGGCGCGCCAACATCTCTGGTTACGCCTCCAACATCTCGCTCGGGCTGATGCTGGGTCTCGTGCCGGCCATCGCGCTGTTTTTTGGCTTGCCCATCGAAGTGCGCCACGTCACGCTGTCGACCGGGCAACTCGCCGCGGCTGCGGCGGCGCACGGCTGGAGCGTGCTGCAGTACAGCCCGTTCTGGTGGTGCGTGGCCGGCATCGTGGTGACCGGCGTGCTGAACCTGTCGGTGAGCTTCTTCCTCGCCTTGAAGGTGGCGTTGCGCTCGCGTGGTATCCGGATGGTGGACCGCAGCCGGATCCGCCGCGCCATCTTCCGGCGCTTGCGCACCAACCCCAGCTCGTTCGTGCTGCCACCGAAGCACCTGGGTTGAGCGGGTACTTGGGTCAGCGAGACAGGGATGTCAGTGCTTTGAAGGCCCAGGATCGCGTTCACCGCGGCGCCGGCCCGAGAACATCGTCCACCAGACTATGAGCACCAACACTGCAGCGGCGCCGAACGCCTCCAGGATCAACAGCCACATGACGCGCGCCCTTTTCTTTGCTGGGCTGATTTTAGGAGCGCTGGCGGGGTGTTCGAGCCCACCGGTGCGGGAAGCCCTACCCGAACCAGCGACACCCGCAGTCCTGCCGTCCAGCGACAGCGCGCTGCTGCGCGGCCGCGCGCGCTGGGTGCCGGCGCGCTGGGCTGATCTGCCCGGCTGGAATGCTGACCGCACCGCTGAGCTGTGGCCTGCTTTGCTGCGCGGTTGCGAGCGGCCCGTGGCGGGCTGGGTCGAGGTCTGCGCCGAAGCCCGCCGCGAGTTGCCTGGTGACGATGCGGCGGTGCGTGGCTGGCTGCAGGCCCGGCTGCAGCCCTACCGTGTCGAGTCACTTGAGGGCGTTTCGACCGGCTTGACCACCGGCTACTTCGAGCCACTCGTCGAGGCCTCCCGCACGCCCCGCGGGCGCTTCCGCTTTCCGCTGCTGACGCCACCCGCTGACCTGGCCACGCGCAAGCCTTACTGGACACGCCAGCAGCTCGACACGCTGCCGGCGGCGCAGGCCAGCGTGCGCGGCCGTGAGATTGCCTGGCTGGCCGATCCACTCGACGCGCTGATCCTGCAGATCCAGGGCTCGGGCCGGCTGCGGGTGACGCAGGTGGACGGCACGGCCTCGATCGTGCGCGTGGGCTATGCCGGTCACAACGACCAGCCTTACAAATCGGTCGGTCGATGGTTGATCGATCAGGGTGAGCTGCGCCCCGATCAGGCCTCGTGGCCCGGCATCAAGGCCTGGGCCCAACGCAACCCCAAGCGCGTGTCCGAGATGCTCTGGGCCAACCCGCGGGTGGTGTTTTTTCGCGAGGAGCCGCTGCCCGATCCTGCAGTCGGACCGCGTGGCGCGCAGGGTGTGCCGCTGACGCCAGGCCGTTCGGTCGCCATCGACCCGACCAGCATCCCGTATGGCAGTGCGCTGTGGCTCGACACCACCGAGCCGCTGTCGAACACCCCGCTGCGCCGCGTCGTGATGGCGCAGGACACGGGCAGTGCCATCGTCGGCGCGGTGCGGGTCGACTATTTCTGGGGCTGGGGCGATACCGCCGAGCAGCAGGCCGGGCGCATGAAGCAGCCGCTGCGGATGTGGGTGCTGGTGCCCCGGAGCTGATGCGCGCTGCAGGAATTCCTTGACCTGCGTGCGGCCGACCGGAAACTCGGCGCGGGATCGCTGTGACGGGACGCTGTGTTGCGTTCGTGTCCCCCGAGCCCCAAAAGACGGGCCCTCCTCCTTAACCTCACTCCACACAGCATCCCATCACAGCGCTCATTCAATCACCGTAGCGCTCGGAGTTTGAAACCCGCAGCAGGCGACGGTGGTGCCGGCTGTCGAGGGCGTGGGGTGACCGGCGCAGCGAAGTAAAGGGGGAGGGCCGGATCGGTCTCATCCGAAGCGTTTGGGCGGTGAACCGGCCCGGAGGACATGAGCGGAGCCGGTCACCCCGCGCCCTCGGCAGCATCGCAAAAACATCAGTAGGTTTTGTACGGCAGGAACTTGCCCGACATCACGATGCTGACCCGATCACCGGCGGCGTGGGGTTCGCGGGTCAGGTCCATCTTGAAGTCGATCGCGCTCATGATCCCGTCGCCGAACTCCTCGTGGATCAGCTCCTTGAACGTCGTGCCGTAGACGTTCACGAGCTCGTAGAAGCGGTAGATCAGTGGGTCGGTGGGCACGGCGGTGGGCAGCGAGCCCTTGTACGGCACCACCTGCAGCCATTTCTCGGCTTCGGCGTCCAGGCCGAAGATCTTCGCCACCACCTTGGCCTGCTTGGCGTCGAAGGTCATCTGGCCCAGACAGCCGGCGGTGACCCACTCCTTGCTGAGGCCGACCTTCTTGGCCACGTCCTCCCATTTGATGCCCTTCCTGACCTTGGCTTCGATGATCAGGTCGGTGACGTCGCTGCGGTTCATGCGTGCTCCTGGTGCAGTTGTTGAGTTGACGAACTGAACGCCAATCGCATGCACAAGCCGCGCCATCAGGTGGTGCGCGGTCAGCCGAAAAACCGGTTGATGCAGCCTCGCGACTCAGCGTCCGAACAGCCATCCAGCCGACCAGGCGAGTGCCAGGCCGGCAAACAGGGCGGCGCCGGCGCGAGCGGCATAGGCCCGTCCACCCGCCACGGCGGCGACCACGACGCGTGTCAGCGAATTCACGCTGACGGCGATCAGCGCGCCGAGCACGACGCCGCGCACCGGCAGGCTGCCGGCGGCGTGGAGTGCGGCCAGCGAAGCCACCGGCGCGTGCGCGTCGATCAAGGCGGCGAGCGCAATGCTGAGGTTCAGTCCAGCGTCGCCGAACCGGTGCTGCGCCTGACCCACCCCCGCGGCCACCAGGCCCAGCAGCGCCGCGACCGCCAGCGCCTCGCGCGGGCGCAGCGCGCTGCCCGTCGAGGTGGGCAGACCGGCGGCAGCAGGCAAGCCCTGCGTGCGCCAAGCCAGCAGGCCGACACCCGCTGCGCCCAGCGTGCCGGCCAGCGCCACGGGCAGGAATGCCAGCGCGGCGACCGGCGACAGCGCCACGCACAGCACCAGCGCCTGCAGCCAGGTCGCCGCCGACGACAACCCGGCCCCGCTCGACAGCGTCGCCATCTGGGCGGGATCGGCGCGGGCCCGGCTGCCGAACGATGCGATCGTGGCCGTGCTCGACACGAAGCCGCCCACGAAACCCGCCAGCAGGGCGCCGCCCCGCGGGCCCAACCAGCGCAAGGCCACGTGACCGGCGGCCTGCATCGCGAGGATCAACAGCACCAGCGCGGCCAGCGGGCGGGGCGCCATGCCGGCCAGCCAGGCCAGCGGTCCGGCGGGGATCAGCGGCAACACGATCAGGGCCAGCGCGGCCAGCAGCAAGCCGTCATGGAGTTCCTGCTCGCTCAGCAGCTCGGTGGCGAACCGGTGCAGCCGCTCGCGTGCGGCCAGCAGGGCCGCCAGGCCCACCCCGCAGGCGCCGCCGAACGCGGGTTCCAGCACCGACTGCACGCCGATCAGGTAGGTGGTGAAGAGCGCCAGCTCGGTCGTCAATCCCGGATCGCTGGAGCGGCTCTTCCAATGCGACACCGCGCCGAGCAACGCGACGAACACCGCGCCACTGACCACCAGCCCCGGCACCTCCAACCACTGCGCAAGGCCGCCGGTGACCGCCGCGAGCGCAAAGCTGCGCAACCCGGCCGCCTGCCGGGCCTCGCCCCGGCCCTTGCGCCGCTCGCGCTCGATGCCAATCAGCAGGCCCGCGCCCAGTGCGACCGCCAGCCCGACGATGCCGTGCTGAGCGCCGTCCATGCTCAGGCTTCGACCACCGCACCCTGCTGCGGGACCGACACGGCCCAGCCCAGCTCGTCCTGGATGCGCAGCCGCAGCGTGTCGGCGGCCTCGGGCTCGCCGTGGACGACGAACGTGCGTTCGGGCGGCGACTCGAAGGCGCGCAGCCAGTCCATCAGGCCCTCGGCGTCGGCGTGGCCGGAGAAGCCTTCCAGGTGGCTGACCTGCGCCTTCACGGCCACGTACTCGCCATGAATCTTGACTTCGGTGGCGCCACCGATCAGGTGCGCGCCGCGGGTGCCACCGACCTGGAAACCTGGGAACACGATGTGGTTGCGCGGATTCGGCGCCAGCGATTTCAGGTGGTGCAGCACACGGCCGCCGGTGGCCATGCCGCTGGCGGAAATGATCACGGCAGGCCAGCGCAGCCGGGTCAGCCGAGCCGACTCCTTCGGTCCGGCAATCAAGGTGACGTCGTCGGTCAGGCCGGCAACCTCGCGCTTGTTGACGCGCAGCAGCTTGCCGTGCTTCTCGTACAGCGCGGTGGCGGTGGTGGCCATCGGGCTGTCGAGAAAGATCGGCAGGTCGGCGGGGATTTCACCGGCCGTTTTCAGCCGCTGCAGCACCAGCAGCAGGGCCTGCGCGCGACCGACGGCAAACGAGGGTAGCAGCACGCTGCCGCCGTGGCGCACGGTGGCGCGGATGACTTCGCCCAGGCGCGCCTGCACGTCTTCCTTCGGGTGCCGCCGGTTGCCGTAGGTCGATTCGATCAGCAAGACATCGGCCTGCGTGACGCGGCCTGGTGGCGGCATGAGCAGATCGTCGCTGCGGCCGAGATCGCCGGAGAACACCAGCGCACGGCCCTGGGCCTCGACGCGCACCGACATCGCGCCGAGCAGGTGGCCGGCCGGGGTGAGGCTGATCCTCGCGTCGCCCACGCGCACGCTGCGCCCCGCCGGTACAGGTTCGATGCGCGCGATGGCCCGCTTCGCATCGGCCACGGTGTACAGCGGCAGCGCCGGCTGGTGGCGTGTCCAGCCGCCGCGGTTGGACCGGCGGGCGTCTTCTTCCTGCAGGTGGGCGCTGTCGAGCAGCAGCACCTCGGCGAGATCGCGCGTCGCCGGTGAGGCATGCACGGTCCCCTTGAAGCCCTGCTTGACCAAGGCCGGCAGCCATCCGCAGTGGTCCAGGTGCGCGTGGCTCAGCACCACCGCGTCGATCGACGCCGGCGTGACCGCGAGCGGCGCCCAGTTGCGTTCACGCAGGGTCTTGTAGCCCTGGAACAGACCGCAGTCGAGCAGCACGCGGGCACCACCCGCTTCGACGAGGTGCTTGGAACCGGTGACGCTGTCCGCTGCGCCGAGAAAGGTGATCTTCATGGGGGTGCCGAGAGGACAGTCGATGACGGGCTGACACTTTCGCACACACGGCGTAGCGCCCGACAATCAGGCATTCCATCGAAAGCCCGCATGCCCAAACCCACCACGACCATTCCACAAGGCCGCGTCCACCGCGACCTGACCGACGCCGAGTTCGCCGAACTCGACGACCTGCTGCTGCAGACGCCCGAGCCACTGGAGCCGGTCGACGTGGTCATGCTCGACGGCTTCCTCTGCGGCGTGCTGGTGCAGCCGGTGTTGCTGGAGACCGCCACCTGGCTGCCGCACGTGTTCGACTTCGATGGCACGCCGCTGCCCGACGAGGCCGATGCGGCCTGGCTGGATCGCACCACCGCGCTGATCCTGCGCCGCCACGCCGCGCTGACGCGAGCGATCGCCGAAGACGGCTGGTTCGACCCGCTGGTGCTCGAAGCCGACGAGAACGCGTCGGCGGAATCCAAGGGCGACGGCGAGCAAGAGGCCCAGGACGCGCTGCTGGCCAGCCTGCATCCCGTGTCGCGGTCGCTGATGCCATGGGTTGCCGGCTTTCAGCACGCGACGCAGTGCTTCCCCGACCTCTCCGAGCTGAGCGACGACGCGGTGCTGTCGGCGCTGGCGCGGCTGTACCGCCATCTGCCCGCCGAAAGCGACGACGAGCGCGAGGTGGTTGCCACGCTCGACCGCGAGCATCCCCTGACCACGTTGGATGATGCGATCGAAGGCCTGGTGATCGCCGTGGCCGACCTGTCGGATCTGACCCGCAAGGCGCGCTTCAAGGTCGAGACCGTCAAGCGCGACGCGCCCAAGGCGGGCCGCAATGACCCTTGCCCGTGCGGCAGCGGCAAGAAGTTCAAGGCGTGCCATGGAAAGTGATGAAGCCCCCCAGTCGCGTTGCTCCTGCCCCCATGGGGCGCTGCCCGCCTTGGGGCGGCCCGGCGGCGGTCAGGTGACGTCGGCAAGCTGATGCGCCTGCAGCTGCTGTCCGATCTGCACCTGGAAACCGAGGTCTTCGAGCCGCAGCCCGCCCCAGGTGCTGAGCTGCTGGTGCTGGCGGGCGACATCGACAGCACTTGGCGCGAACTCGATCGTTTTCGTGACTGGCCGGTGCCGGTGATCTTCGTGCCCGGCAACCACGAGTTCGACCAGCGCGAACTTGATGACGCCACGCCCGCGCTGCGTGCACGCTGTGCATCGCTCGGCATCACGATGCTGGAAAGGCAAATCTGCATCCGCACCGATGCGAACGGGCGACGCGTCCGATTTGTTGCCACCACCCGCTGGAGCGATTTCGAGCTCTTCGGTAGCGCCCAGCAAGCGAAGGCGATGCGGGCGGCCACCTACTTCGTCGACGTGATGCGATCCACACAACACGGCGCGCCCTTCGATGCCGCCGCCGTGCGCGTCGAGGCCCTGGCCTGTCGCGACTGGCTGGCCGCAGAGCTGGTGCGGGCACCGGCATCGCCTGAAGAGGCCTGGGATGCGACGGTGGTCATCACCCACTTCGCGCCCAGTGCGCGCAGCGCCGACCCGCGCTACGGCAAGCAGCCGGGCACGGCCAGTTTCTGCAATGCCGACGATGCGCTGCTGCCCCTTGCCGATTTGTGGATCCACGGCCACCTGCACTGCAGGCACGACTACCGCGTGGCGCACGACGCCGGAGAGACGCGCGTTCTCTGCAATGCCCGTGGCCACAGCCGCAAGGGCGAGGCCGATCACTACAACGGGCTGCTCACCGTCGAGGTGTGACGGCTTGGCCCTTCCTTCCCAAAAGGATCAAGGAAAAAGTCTCACGGTCTGCAGCCGTGCGGCTGTGACTGCGCAACACATCGGTTGTTCAGCCGTTGTTCTTCGAACTTAAGCGACGATTTCGAGGCCGCGCTTTTGAACCAAGTGCAGCAACTTAAGCGCTGTACCGGTCGGCTTTTTCTGGCCGATTTCCCATTTCTGGACCGTCGAGAGGCTGGTGTTCAGCAGGCGGGCGAAGACGGCCTGGCTGACCCGCGTGGTTTCGCGGATGCGCTTGATCTGCTCGGGCTGCAGTGGTTCGACCGGCGGCAGGCAGAGCTGGTCGAATTCGCGCAGCGTGATCTGATCCATCACGCCAGCCTTGTGCAGTCCCTTCGCTGTTTCATGAATCGCGTTAAGGATCGGTGATTTAGTCGTTCGCATCGCAATCTACCTCCATCAATTCACCAGCACTCTGTGCCTTGACCACGGCCTGCGCCGTCAGTGACAGCAGGTGAGCTGCCAGCTTCTTCAGCGCCTCGGTTTCGTCCTTGTCGATGTTGCTGCGTTCGTTCTTCGGGAATCCGAAAACAAACACCCAGCGGATGCCTTTGGTGGTGGCGACCAGCGTTCGATAGCCGCCTCTCTTACCCTGCCCGAGCCGTCCAATGCGCTTCTTGACCAGCCCACCGCCGAGGTCGGCATCGATCAAGCCGTCGGACATTTCGTTGACTGCCGCGCAAAGGCTGGCCGTGCTCAGCCCTTCCTTGCGTGCCCAGCGGTCAAACCAGCGGGTTTTGTAAACCGCCATCCACATCCTCCGTGGCGATTATCATAGCACTGGGTGCTATATATGCGCACGCCACAGCATCAGCCCAATGCGGCTAGGCATCGATCACGCGCCGCTGATCCCGTCGAAACAGGTCGACAGCAGCAGCTCGATGATGCGATCGTCGGAGTGCTGGCCCGACAGCTTCAGCAAGCCCAGCACCGGATCGCAGGCCCGCGCGAACAGGGTGTACAGCACCACCTCTGGTGGCAGCTGCGGATTCAGGTGGCCTGCGCGCTGCGCTGCCACGATCCACGCGCCCAGCTTGTCGCTCACCTCCATCAGGCGCTTCAGGTAGACCGAGTCGTTGGACAGCGCCCCGCGCAGCGATGAGTTCTGCGCCGGCAGCGACGGCATCTCGCCCGCCAGCTGCACCTGCATCGACCAGCGCGCCACGGCCCGCAGGTGGTCGATCGCACGGGCGGTCGGGTGCGAATCCAGTGTCGCGATGAAGGCCAGCGCGCGGTCGAGCAAGCGCACCATCGCGGCGGCGGCCAGTGCCTCCTTCGAGGCGAAGTGCTTGTATAGGCTGGCCTTGGCGATGCCGACATCCGCCGCGACTTCGTCGACGGTCATCATGTCGTAGCCCTTTTCGGCCAGCAGGCGATTCACCGAGGCCACGATCGCGTCTTCGCGCGCGCGCAGCATCTGCTCCTTGAACGAGGTGCGGGTCATCCGCAAAGTGTAGGGGCCTCGGTCAGGCGGTCCGCCACCAGCGAGCGGCATGCCCTCCCGAATCGCCTCGCTTGGCATACGCTCTACGATCAAATGCCGATGCAGACCGACGCTAACCTCTTGAATCTCTTGAAAATGAAATTGCTGATCTTGTGGCTGGCTGGCCTGGTCACTGCCGCCCATGCGGCGCCGCCGTTTGAGGACACGCTAGCCCAGCGCCTGCAGGCCTGCACCGCCTGCCATGGTGAGCAGGGCCGTGCCACGTCTGGTGGCTATCAGCCGCGGCTGGCAGGCAAGCCGGCGGGCTACCTGTATCACCAGCTGCTGAACTTCCGCGATGGCCGCCGCGATTACGGGCCGATGACCGCCCTGGTCGACCCGCTCAGCGACACCTATCTGCAAGAAATCGCCACCTACTTCGCGGCGCTCGAGGTGCCGTATCCCGCCCCGCAGCCGGCCACCGCAGCGCCGGCCGTTCTGCAACGCGGCGAGCAACTGGTGCGACACGGCGACGCCCCACGTGGCGTACCGGCCTGCAACCAGTGCCACGGCGACACGATGATGGGCGTGGCCCCGGCCATCCCTGGCTTGCTGGGCCTGCCGCGCGACTATGTCAACGCGCAGATTGGCGCCTGGCGCAGCGGCAAGCGCCGCGCGCAGGCACCCGACTGCATGGCCCATGTGGCAAAGCAGATGAGCCTGGCCGACATCGATGCGGTCTCGCACTGGCTGGCAGCGCAGCCCGTGCCGCCGGGCGGCAAGCCGCTGGCACGTTGGCCCGAGGGGTCCACGCTGCCGATGGCGTGCGGCGGCGTGGGTGTCGGCGTGGGTGTCGAAGCGGCACCCGCGGCCGGGGCGGTGCGATGAGCGGCCGTCGGACAGGGCTGTGGCTTCTGGCGAGCGTTGTCGCAGTCGGTGCGCTGGCCGCTGGCCTCGTTGCACTGAACCTGCGCGGCGAGGGCGACCTGAGCGCCGAGATCGCCGCGGCCCAGCCCACGAGCCAGCCTGCCAGCGCCGAACTACTGGCCCGCGGTGCCTACCTCGCCCGCGCTGGCAACTGCATGGCCTGCCACACCGCGCGCGGCGGCGAGCCCTATGCCGGCGGCCGCGGCATCGACACGCCCTTCGGCACCGTCTACAGCAGCAACCTGACGCCCGACGAGCAGACCGGCCTGGGCCGCTGGTCGGCGCCGGCCTTCTGGCGCGCGATGCACCACGGGCGTTCGGCCGACGGCCGGCTGCTGGTGCCTGCCTTCCCGTACACCAGCACCACCCAGGTCAGCCGCGCCGACTCGGACGCGATCTACGCCTACCTGCGCAGCCTGCCGCCGGTGTCGCAGCCGGCCCAGCCGCACGACCTGCGTTTCCCGTTCAACACCCAGGCCGCGCTGGCGGTCTGGCGTGCGCTGTACTTTCAGCCTAGCGAGTTCCAGCCCGACGCGGCGCGGTCGGCCGAATGGAACCGCGGTGCCTACCTGGTGCAGGGCCTGGGCCACTGCAACGCCTGCCACGCGCACCGCAATGCGCTGGGCGGCACGACCGGCCCGCTGGACCTGGGTGGCGGCCTGATCCCGGTGCAGAACTGGTATGCGCCGTCGCTGACCGATGCGCGCGAAGCCGGCGTGGCCGACTGGGCCGAGGCCGAGATCGTGGCGCTGCTGAAGACCGGTGTGGCCGATCGCCACGGCGCGCTGGCCGTGGCCTCGGGCCCGATGGGCGAGGTGGTGCTGCGCAGCACCCAGCACCTGAGCGACGCCGATCTGGGCGCGATGGCGGTCTACCTGAAGACACTGGGCCCAGCGCAGGGTGACATGCAAGCCACAGCGCCCGCACCGGCCGAGCCAGGCCCCGCTGCGCCCGCCGATCCCCACGGCGCGAAGCTCTACACCGACCACTGCGCCAGCTGCCACGGTGAGCGCGGCGAGGGCGTCACTGGCGCCTACCCGCCGCTGGCCGGCAACCGCGCGGTGACGATGGCGGTGCCGGCGAACCTGGTGCGCATCGTTCTCGAAGGCGGCTTTTCTCCAGCCACCACCGGCAACCCGCGCCCCTACGGCATGCCGCCTTTTGCGCAAGCCTTCAGCAACGACGACGTGGCCGCAGTGCTGACGCACCTGCGTCGCAGCTGGGGAAACCGTGCGGAGGCGGTGACGCCCGTGGACGTCACTCGGTATCGGGACAGTGGCGTGCGCTGAGGGCGTGCCGCACCGCTTCGATCAGCGCCCGGCCGAAGCGGCGTTGCCGCGCCGCTGGCCCACCGCCATGGACGCCGCCGACATGGGCGCGAGCCTGCGGGTGGTGTTCAACGGGTTGAGGTTTTTGCTGGGGAGGTAGTTCGCCGTGTTGTGCGGTGCAGGGTTGTTCAGCAGCGGTTGCAGTCGTTCAGCCATAGGCCTCGAATGACTGGTGCCGGCCAGAAGCCGAAATTCGCAGCATTGTTTCGTCCCTGGCGGGAACCCTACTTCTGCGAACGCCGCTTCGCCCGGTTGAACGATCTCCGTCCCGCACAATCGTTGTCGTTTCAAACGATTCGCCTTCGAAAGCATGCTGACACACATAACGATGAAGGCCGGCTCGAGTCCAGGTAAGCCTGCTCTCACTTTTATGCTGGCACCGGTCACTGTATTTGTTGGACCAAATAACAGCGGCAAATCACGGGCCCTTGTCGAGATTGAGAGATGGGCCACCACAGCGCAGCCACCCGAAGGCCAGGTCGTCCAGAACGTTCAGTTTCAGGCCTGGGAGCAGGCTGCCTTTGAAGCTGAATTGCGAAAGATTTCGGTTGAACCCCAGCAGGGAGAAGCAATAAGCCCTGACCATGTGTTGGTAGGAAAGCTTCGTCCGCAAGACAACTCAGCTGCGCGATTTCAGATGAATCGGGCAGCGTTGATTGCAGACGCAACCAGCCCGAATGGTCCTCACAGGAGGCATCACTACGCGAACTATCTGTCCCTGTACACGCTACGTCTGGACGGACGCAGCAGACTCTCGTTGACTGACGACAAACCTGCAGGCGATCTATTGCGTTCCGCGCCAAATCATTTGGCGAAGCTTTTCGTGTCCAACGACGCTCGAACCGAGGTGCGCAGAATTGTTCATGAAGCATTCGGAAAGTACCTTGTCGTTGACCCAACCAATATCGGTCAACTGAGATTTCGCCTCTCCGCACGCGCTCCTGAAGACGATCGGGAAGAGCAGGGCTGGGACGATCGAGCTCGAAATTTTCACGGTGCGGCCACTCACCTCTCGGAAGCGAGTGATGGGGTAAAGGCTTTTGTAGGAATGCTCACCACCTTGATCGCCGGAGAGCCGAACGTAACTCTGATTGATGAACCTGAAGCTTTTCTACATCCAACATTGTCTTCAAGGCTCGGCAAGGAGATCACAGCAGCGCTCACAGGCACTAACAAAAGATTGTTCGCTGCGACCCACAGCTCAAGTTTCCTGATGGGCTGTGTTCAGGGTGGTGTCCCAATCAACATCGTCCGCGTAACGTACGACAGCGGTACGTCGACCGCACGACTCCTGTCCCAGGACCGACTTGTTCCGCTCATGCGGAACCCACTTCTTCGATCGATTGGAGTGCTTGACGCACTCTTTTACAACGCCGTAGTCGTCACTGAATCGGACGCTGACCGTGCGTTCTATTCAGAGATCAACGAGCGGTTGCTTCAAGCCCGAGACCCCAGGGGAATTGAAGGGTGTCTGTTTCTGAACGCGCAGAACAAGCAAACAGTCTGGGACATAGTTCATCCGCTTAGGGAGCTTGGTATTCCTGCAGCTGGAGTTGTTGACATTGATGTTCTGAAAGAAGGGGGCGCTGTTTGGGCAAAACCGATGAGTGGCGCTTTCGTCCCGCCCATTAGCCACCAAGCATTCGGAACAGAACGAGCCGCACTTCTAAGCGCGTTTGGAAGGTCGGGTAAGGACATGAAGCGCGACGGGGGGATCGCTCTGCTCGCTGGCGCCGAGCGGGAAGCCTGCGAGAATTTTTTCTCGCAACTCGCCGAATATGGCGTGTTCGTAGTCCCGACAGGCGAAGTCGAGTCTTGGCTGCAGTCGTTGCCATTGAATCGGGGCAAGTCGAGCTGGTTGAGTACGGTATTTGAAGCAATGGGAGCCGATCCTGGATCCCCGGCCTACGTGCGTCCTGCCCAAGGCGACGTATGGGACTTTCTAGGTGGCGTTGCTAGGTGGGTAAGAAATCCAACCCGAAAGGGTGTTCCTGATTGAGCAATGTGACACGACAGCCACGTGCGAGTATTCGGAGTGGACGTTCCGTTCTGTCGCACCATGGTCAGCCATGGTTCGGATATGGACCCCGGACAACGACCTGCCGGCCGGCCGAAGGTAGTCTGAAGCGGTCGAAGTCAAAGCGCCGGCACCCATCCCCGGGGTCAGCCTTCACCGAGAGCGGCAGGCCTTGAAAGGTCGTCGGCAACAGGAAGTGGACCAAAGCGTTCCAGACCGTCGCCAAAAAGAAAAAGCCCCGAGCGTTCAACACTCGGGGCTTTTCGTTGTCCGGCTAGGCGACGGCAATTCTCAGAACGGGATGTCGTCGTCCATGTCGTCAAACCCGGTCGACGACTTCGGCGCGGGCTTGGTCGGCGCTGGGCGGCTGGCGGGCGGTGCGCTGCGGGCCGCTGGCGCGGCGCGGCCTTCGCTCCGGCCACCCCCGCCACCCTGGTCGTAAGCCGAGTCGCCGCCGGCATCGTTGCCGCCCATGCCTTCACGGCCACCGAGCAGCTGCATGTTGTCGGCGATGACCTCGGTGGTGTAGACGTCTTTGCCGTCCTTGTCTTGCCACTTGCGGGTCTTCAGCCGCCCTTCGACGTACACCGGGCGGCCCTTTTTCAAATACTCACCGGCAATCTCAGCCAGGCGGTCGTAGAACACGACGCGGTGCCATTCGGTTTCCTCGACCTTGTCGCCGCTGGTCTTGTCTTTCCAGTTGCGGGTGGTGGCCACGCTGATGTTGCAGATGGCGTTGCCGTTCGGGGTGTAGCGCACCTCGGGGTCGCGGCCCAGGTTGCCAATAAGGATGACTTTGTTGATCGAGGCCATGGGGCACGCTCCAGTGTCAGGTGTTGCGCCAGATTATCGGCGCAAGGCCTGCCCGACTATGATTTGTTGGCACCCTGCCGGATACCGGAGCCGCCGATGAACGAGGGGAAATTCTGGGAATCCGAGCTGAGCCCGATCGAAGGCATCGCCTTCACTGCGGCCGTTCTGTTGGCGATCGGCGCGGGCCTGTATGTCACCGTGCCGTGGATCCATCGCGAGCTGTCGTTGGGTTTTCTGTGCCTGGACCAGGCGCAGTGGGATGCCCTGAGAAAGGGCTTCTTCGGCATCTACGCACTGCTGTTCACCAGCCTGTGGATCACTTACTTTCTGTCCCGCTCCGGACCGACGGTGTTGCAAGTGCCCACCTTGCGCCGCCTGCTCAGAACCTTCAGCGTGCAGTGGGACCCCGACAAGGCCGACACGCCCAAGGACGCCGCCCAGATCAGCCTGGACGACACCTACCAGAAGAAAAGCACCGCAGGCATCGCGGCCATGGCGATGCTGGTGGCCACGGCCGGCCTGGAGCTGGCGCAGGTCAATGCGTTGATGGCCGCGCCGGCGTGGATGGAAGCCACCCCCTGGCACAAGGGCCTCGCCTTGGGGGCCGCCATCTGCGCGGTTGTCGCGCTGATCTGCTTTCTGGTGGCGGTCGATGCGCTCGACTCCATCTTCAATGTGTTCAATGACAACGCCGTTCAGAAGCGGCTGCGACACCATTTCTACGTGCGCAGCATCTATTCGCGGTATTTCGGGTTCGTTTTCCTGTTGTCCGGGGTCGTGTTGCTGATCGCTCACCACAACGAGTTTGTGGGCGCGCTGTCGATGGGCCTGGTGTTTGCCATCGGCTACGCGCACTGGTTTCCCAGGCCCGATGTGGCCCACGACACACCCAACCCGTTGGCCGATCTGTCGGGCTGGGCGTGGGTCCAGGGCTGGCCTTGGGCGCTGTTCACCCGGCTCGCGGTGGGCGCCGGCTTGCCGCTGCTGCTGTTGGTCAACGAGCACCTGGTCCGTTGCCATTGAGTTCGCTGCTGTCCCAGATGCCCGACTACAGCAGCGCGTTAGCAAGCGCGTTGCTTTGGGCGGTGTCGGCGCAGTTCGTCAGTGCCGGCTATGCGAAGGGCTCGACCGGCGCCCGCCTGCCGTTTTTGATGACCGGGTTGCTCATCAGCCAGTTGACCGGCCTCGCTGGCTTGGCGGCTTTGCTGTGGTGGCAGGAGGGCGGGCTGTCGGTCAACCCGTCTCCTTACGTGTGGCTCGCGGGCCTGCTGACCTTTCCGATCGGCACCGGCCTGTACTACGTGGCTGGCTCACGGTTCGGCGGGCGCTCGGACATTGCCGCGCAGTTCGCGAAGGTGAAGCCGCTGTTCTCGCTGCTGCTGGCGGTGTTCGTCCTCGGCGATCCGCTGGCCTCGCTGTTCAGTCCCTCATCGCTGATCGTCGTGCTGGGGGTGCTTGTTTTTGTTGCATCCGGCGTCAAGGGCTCGATCACGCTGACCGCGCTGTGCTGGGGCCTGGCGACCTCGGCTGCCTGGTCGATGGGCGAGGTGATGATGGGTCTGGCGCTGAGCGATGGCGCGCTCACCGACGGTCGCATGCTGGCCGCCACCTACACCGCGCTGCTGGCGGGCCTGGCCGTGAGCCTGCCGTTTCTGCTGCCCTTCGTGCGGCGAGCGCGTGCCGCCGACCCGCAGATGCATCGGCACCTGCTGCCCTTCGCGGTGCACGGCGTGCTCAGTTTCGCGCTCGGCTACTTCTGCTTCTTTCATTCGATCGCGCGCATCGGGCTGGCATCCACTGTCACCATCAATGCGATGTGGCCGATCCTGGCGCTGGTGTTGGCGTGCGGCGTGCGCCGCTGGCGCGGCCACGATTGCGACGTGCCGGCCTTGGTGTGGCTCGCGGCCTTGCTGTTGCTGATCGGCTCGGTGCTACAGGCCTACGGCATCTCGAACCGGTGAACACGCACGCTTTACCATCGACCACCATGCCTGCCGCCGCCCGATGAATTCAGAACTCGATGTGATCGATGCACGCCACCACGAGGCGTCAGCCCAGCCGGGCAGCGCTGTCGCTGAACGCCGCGCGGCTCACGGGCGCGACGCCGAAGCGGTGCTGCAGACGGTGTTCGGCTACACCGCGTTTCGCAACGCGCAGGCCGAGATCGTCGACCACGTCTGCGCCGACGGCGATGCGCTGGTGCTGATGCCCACCGGCGGCGGCAAGAGCCTGTGCTACCAGGTGCCTGCCATCGTGCGGCACCGTGCCGACCGCGGTGTGAGCATCGTGGTGAGCCCGCTGATCGCGCTGATGCACGACCAGGTCGGCGCGCTCGAAGAAGCCGGCGTGCATGCCGCCTATCTGAATTCGAGCCTCACATCGGAAGAAGCCCAGCGCATCGAGCGCGAGATGATGGGCGGGCGGCTGGTGATGTTGTACGCGGCGCCGGAACGTCTGACCACGCCGCGCTTCCTGGCACAGCTCGATTCATTGCACGAGCGCGGGCTGTTGAGCCTGTTCGCGATCGACGAGGCGCACTGCGTGAGCCAGTGGGGGCACGACTTCCGCGAGGACTACCTGTCGCTCAACGTGCTGCACGAGCGCTACCCGGGCGTGCCGCGCATCGCGCTCACCGCCACCGCCGACGACCTGACGCGCGCCGACATCATCGAGCGCCTGCAGCTCGAAGACGCGCGCATCTTCATCAGCAGCTTCGACCGGCCGAACATCCGCTACGGCATCGTCGAGAAGGACAACGCCCGGGCTCAGCTGCTGCGCTTCATCCAGGACGAGCACGACGGCGATGCCGGCATCGTCTACTGCCAGTCGCGCAAGAAGGTCGATGAAACCGCGGCGTGGCTGAGCGAAGAGGGCATCACCGCACTGCCGTACCACGCCGGCCTTGATGCCGAGGTACGGCGGCGGCATCAGGATCGCTTTCTGCGCGAGGAAGGCTTGGTGATGGTGGCCACCATCGCCTTCGGCATGGGCATCGACAAGCCCGATGTGCGCTTCGTCGCGCACCTCGACCTGCCCAAGAACATCGAGAGCTACTACCAGGAAACCGGCCGCGCCGGCCGCGACGGTCTGCCCGCCGACGCCTGGATGGCCTATGGCCTGGCCGACGTGGTCAACCAGCGCCGCATGATCGACGACAGCCCCGCTGGCGAAGAATTCAAGCGCGGCCAGGTGGGCAAGCTCGAAGCGCTGCTGGCGCTGGCCGAGACGCACGACTGCCGCCGCGTGCGGTTGCTGGCCTACTTCGGCGAGCCCAGCGTGCGTTGTGCCGCGTACCAGAACGCCTGCGACAACTGCCTGAGCCCACCGGTCACCTGGAACGCGACCGAGGCCGCGCGCAAGGCGCTGAGTTGCATCTACCGCTTTCACCAGAACGGTGGCCAGCGCTTCGGTGCCGGACACCTGATCGATGTGCTGCGCGGCAAGGTCACCGACAAGGTGACGCAACACGGCCATGCCACGCTCTCGACCTTCGGCATCGGTGCCGATGTGTCCGAAGGGCAGTGGCGCGCGGTGCTGCGCCAGCTGATCGCGCTCGGCTATCTGCGCACCGAAGGCGAGTACCACACGCTCGAACTGACCGGCACGGCGCGCGAGGTGCTGCGCGGTGAGGTGCAACTGCTGCTGCGCGAGGCGAGTGAGTCGGCCACGACAGCGCGCGGCAAGCGCCGCGGCGCCGCGACATCGCGCAGCAGCACCGCCAAGAACAAGGCCCCACCGGTGCCGCTGGACGCCGCAGCCACCGAGCGCTTCAGTGCCTTGAAAGCCTGGCGCGCCGAGGTCGCCCGCGAGCACAACCTGCCCGCCTACGTGGTGTTCCACGACGCGACGCTGGCTGAGATGGCCCGTGCGCAACCGCAGTCGCTCGACGACATCGCGCAGATCAGCGGCGTGGGCGCAAAGAAGCTCGACGCCTACGGGCGCGAGATCCTGCGGGTGCTGCAGGGCTGTCCATCCACGTGAACCCGGCTTGTTGCGCGGTGGCGGCGCCGCTCATCTGCGCGCTGCTTTTTGCGTAAGGGAATGTGTGCGTTCGTTGCAGAATTGCAGGATGTCGACAATCACCCCACGGGTCGCCAGCCCTGCAACCTGGCTCCTTGGCGCCAAGCGCCGCGTCTGGCTGCCGATGCTGATGGCGCTGATCGGTGTCGGTACCTGCACCGGCGCGATCGCCCAGTCGAGCGCCGACAGTGCACCGCCCGGTGGCGTCGGCAGAAACTCCTGGACCTTCGCGCTCGACAACGACTTTCTGGCCTTGAGCAGCCGCGATGCAGGCTATTCAGGTGGCTTCCTGTTCACGATTTCGGGGCCCGCTGCCGCGGAAAACATCGTGTCGCTCGACCCGGTTCTCAGCTTCCTGGACAGCTGGTGGCTGCCGGGCGCGACGCGCACCTCATCGAAAGCCGGATTGCAGTTCGGCGCCCAGGCCTACACCCCGGAAGACAAGGGATCCAGCGCACCGATCTACGACGACCGCCCCTACGCCGGCCTGTTCTCGCTGACCAGCACCCGCATGACCATCGCCAATGCCGGGCAGGTGGCATGGTCCTCGGCGTTCACCGTGGGGCTGCTCGGCACCTCACTGGGCAAGCACTTGCACCGGGGGTTTCACAGTCTGATCGGCAGCGAGAAGCCGAACGGCTACAGCCACCAGATTTCCGACGGGGGTGAGCCCACCCTGAAGTACACCGCGCGCCGGCAGGGCCTGATTGCCAGGTACCGCTCGCTGGCGGGTGGGCGGGCCGATTTCAAATGGGGTGCCGAAGCCAGCCTGGGCTACATCACCGAAGCGGGCCTGATGGTGTCGGGGCGCTACGGCAAGTTCTCGACCCCCTGGTGGTCGTTGTATCCCGAGCGCAGCGAGTACTACGCACCGCCGGCCACCAGCATCGACGGTGATCTTTATCTTCTGTATGGCGCCAGCACCCGCCTGCGCGGCTACAACGTCCTGCTGCAAGGGCAGTTCCGGCACTCGGACGTGGAGCTGTCGTCCAACGATGTGGAAAAGGTGCTCGGCGAGGCGCACCTCGGTGTGGTCTGGGGCATCACCCGGGCGACCAGCCTGAGCTACATCGTGCGTTTTCAGACCGCGGAAATCAAGCGCGGCGCCGGTGCGCGTGACAGCTACGTGGGCAGCCTGTACCTGAACATCGGGTTCTGACGGCCAGCGGTGCAGGCACCGCCGCTCGGCCCAGGGTCGGTCCGTATGATGGTCGGTTTTGCGTTGCGCAGCCGATGCCCACCTCTTCGTCGATACCGCCTCCGGAGGCACCGCATGGCCGCGAAGCCTCTTTGGAAGCACGCGTCATCCGCGTGCGGGGCGCCCGCACCCACAACCTGAAGAACATCGATGTCGACATCCCTCGGCATCAGCTGGTTGTCATCACCGGCCTGAGCGGCTCAGGCAAGTCGAGCCTCGTCTTTGACACGCTGTATGCCGAAGGGCAGCGGCGCTACGTCGAGAGCCTGAGCACCTACGCACGGCAGTTTCTGCAGCTGATGGACAAGCCCGATGTCGACATCATCGAAGGGCTGAGCCCGGCCATCAGCATCGAGCAGAAGGCAACCTCGCACAACCCGCGCTCCACGGTCGGCACGGTCACCGAGATCCACGATTACCTGCGCCTGCTCTATGCCCGCGCCGGCACACCGTTCTGCCCTGACCACCAGCTCGCACTTCAGGCTCAGAGCGTGAGCCAGATGGTCGACGCCACGCTGGCGCTGCCCGAAGGCACGCGGCTGATGGTGCTGGCGCCGGTGGTGCGCGAGCGCAAGGGCGAATTCGCCGAGCTGTTCGCTGACATGCAGGCGCAGGGCTATGTGCGTTTTCGCATCGACGGAACGGCCTACGAAGCCAGTGACCTGCCCGCGCTGAAGAAGAACGAGAAGCACAACATCGATGTGGTGCTCGACCGCGTCAAGATCACCATCGACGCCGACAGTGGTCTGCAGCAGCGCCTGGCCGAAAGCTTCGAGGCCGCGCTGCGCATTGCCGATGGCCGTGCCATCGCGTTCGAGATGGACGAGGGCCGTGAGCATCTCTTTTCCAGCAAGTTCGCCTGCCCGATCTGCAGCTACGCGCTGGCCGAGTTGGAGCCGCGGCTGTTCTCGTTCAATTCACCGCAGGGGGCCTGCCCCACCTGCGACGGCATCGGCCATGTCACGGTGTTCGACCCGCAGCGCGTGGTCGGCTTTCCGAGCCTGAGCCTGGCGAGTGGCGCGGTCAAGGGCTGGGACCGGCGCAACAGCTACACCTTCACCTTGCTTGAATCGGTGGCGAAGCATTACCGCTTCGACATCGACACCCCGTTCGATGCCTTGCCCGCAGCGATCCAGCAGGTGCTGTTGTATGGATCGGGCAGCGAGGACATCAGCTTCACCTACACCGCCGACGCGATGGGCCGTGCTGGGGCAGGCAAGGCCCGCAGCGTCAAGCGCAAGCACCCCTTCGAAGGCATCATCCCGACGCTGGAGCGACGCTACCGCGAGACCGATTCGGCGCTGGTGCGCGAAGACCTGGCGCGCTACCAGAACCCCAAGCCCTGTCCCGATTGCAGTGGCACCCGGCTGCGTCGCGAGGCCCGCCATGTGTTCCTGCAGGGCGTCGGTGACGAGGTCGGCGAGCCGATCTACCGGGTGGAAAGTGGCACGCTGCGCGAGGGCCTGGCCTACTTCGAACGGCTGCAACTGAAGGGCGCCAAGGCCGAGATTGCCGACAAGGTGATCCGCGAGATCCGCTCGCGGCTGAAGTTCCTGAACGACGTGGGCCTGAACTACCTGAGCCTGGACCGCAGCGCCGACACGCTGAGTGGCGGCGAGTCGCAGCGCATCCGCCTCGCCTCGCAGATCGGCAGCGGCCTGACCGGCGTGATGTATGTGCTCGACGAGCCGAGCATCGGCCTGCACCAGCGCGACAACGAGCGGCTGCTCGGCACGCTGCGCCACCTGCGCGACATCGGCAACAGCGTACTGGTGGTCGAGCACGACGAAGACGCGATCCGTGCCGCCGACCATGTGATCGACATGGGCCCCGGCGCGGGCGTGCATGGTGGCCGTGTGATGGCCCAGGGCACGCCCGACGAGGTGGCGGCGAACCCCGCTTCGCTGACCGGGCAGTACCTGTCGCGCGTGTTGCGCATCGACGTTCCGAAGCGGCGAGCGTCGATCGCGGGCCAGGTGCTGCGCATGGAGAATGCGCGCGGCCACAACCTGAAGAACGTCAGTGTCGAGATTCCGATTGGCCTGCTGACCTGCGTCACGGGTGTGTCGGGCTCCGGCAAGAGCACGCTGGTCAATGACACGCTGTATGCGGCAGTCGCACGCAAGCTCTACAACAGCCACCTCGAGGCCGCGCCGCACGATGCGATCGAGGGGCTGGAGGCCTTCGACAAGGCCATCAACGTCGACCAGAGCCCGATCGGCCGCACGCCGCGCAGCAATCCGGCCACCTACACCGGCATGTTCACGCCCATCCGCGAGCTGTATGCCGAGATGAACACCGCGAAAGAGCGTGGTTACGGGCCGGGCCGCTTCAGCTTCAACGTCAGCGCGGCGGCTGGCGGCGGGCGCTGCGAGGCCTGCCAGGGCGACGGCGTGCTGAAGGTCGAGATGCACTTCCTGCCCGATGTCTACGTCACCTGCGATGTCTGCCAGGGCCAGCGCTACAACCGCGAGACGCTGGAGGTGCTCTACCGCGGCAAGAACATCACCGAGGTGCTGGCCCTCACCGTCGAGGACGCGCATGCGCATTTCAGCGCCGTGCCCAACATCGCGCGCCGGCTGCAGACGCTGCTCGATGTGGGCCTGGGCTACATCCGCCTGGGCCAGAGCGCGACCACGCTGTCGGGCGGCGAAGCGCAGCGCGTGAAGCTGGCGCTGGAGTTGAGCAAGCGCGACACCGGCCGCACGCTGTACATCCTGGACGAGCCCACCACCGGATTGCACTTCGCGGACATCGCGCTGCTTTTGAAAGTGCTGCACCAATTGCGAGATGCGGGCAACACCCTCGTGGTGATCGAGCACAACCTCGACGTCATCAAGACCGCCGACTGGCTGATTGACATGGGCCCCGAGGGGGGAGCCGGCGGGGGGCAGGTGGTGGTGGTCGGCACACCCGAAACCGTGGCGGCGTGCTCTGCGAGTGACACCGGGCGGTATCTGAAGGCGCTGCTGGCGTAGTTGCAGGGCCCATCAAGCGAAGGGCACTATAAATGTGTGCGCTCGCTAACTAAAAAAGCCTCGTTAATGCTCAAGTCCGTTTATTTCTTGGCTGGCCATCCTGCTATTTGGTGCGGCGTCCATCAAAGAACCATCAAGTAAGCGCGGTGCGCGAAGGACTCAACCGTAAGGTGTCGTTGCGGGCTGATCACCACGACCAAGAACGCCAATCATCAAACAGCCATCAAACAACCCAATCGTTACGCCCAAGCAGGCAAGTACCAGCGATCTTTGGTGGATTTGCTTCCTGGATCACCCAGGCGGATCACGCCACTTTTGACTGCCTCAGCCAGAAAGCGAGACACCGTGGCTGCGTTGCCTGCCTCGATGCCGAAACGATTCCGCAAGCTCGTGTTGGTCATGCGCTGACTGCTCACATACATCAAGCAGGCGTGCTGGTAGCACGCTCTCACCCGCTCTGCAGCCACCATCGCGGTGTGCTTCTTCGGCGCAAACAGAATCGCCTGGGTGTTGTCACCCGCCAGACGGAAATCAGGCGGTGGAAGTTGGTAGCGTTCAACCTCGTGAATGACCTTGTCGATGCCACTGCCACGCTCCTCGCAAATGCCCGCTCGGCGCATGAACGATGCCAGGGCTTCATTGCGGGAGCGGGGCGGAAGGTCCAGAAGACGCTGCAGGTCATTCAACGGAACACCTGGATTGCTGACCTCGATTCGATCGTCAAAGACCTCCACCATCGGTCCCGACCCGCCCACGCTGAAGTCCTGGTGAATCAACGCGTTGGTGACCAGCTCGCGCAAGGCCAGCTCTGGGTACATCGCAACGTCCTGCCGTAAGGCCTGGCCCATCAATTCGTTGCGAGGTAACCGATCGTTCAAGTACTTGATCGCTCCTGCATAGCCCGCCGCGTAGCCACGCGCACCGGTCTGTTCACGTTCGGTGTGCACGCGGCTGATGCCCTTGTAGAAGATCACGCGCAACGCCTTTCGCCCCAACCGAGGGAACTGCGACAGTTCTCGGGCGAACAGCAATGCGCCCAGGTTGGTGATGTCGAAGCGCCCATTGACCCGAGGCACCACGAATCGCTCGACCTCCAGTTTCTCCAGAATGCCTGCCCGCCCTTCCGGCAGAGGCTGCCCGGTGACGGAAAAATAGCTCGGGTACTCCAGCAACTCCAAAACCCGACTGGCTTCGAGGTCAGCCAGGGCGATGTCGAACTCAAACGGTGTGTGCCGGAACAGCTCCCACAACGCGCGTTCCTTCTCCGGATGATCCTTCAGACTTTTCTTGGTCGACCCGACCCGTAGAAACTCAGAGCCCTCGAAGCGGGTGGGCATCTGACGCGCTGCTGGGATTTCCAGCACGACGATCCGTCGCTCATCGACGTGATGGACTTCGAATCTGAAATCGATTCGCGGCGTTAGCAACCGACTGAGCCAGGCTTCGAGGGGTTCGTTGCCAACCTTCGCCGTGACGGGATTGAAGTCGGTGCCGACGACTTCACGGTTTTCGTCGGCCACACCCCACAAGACATAACCACACCGTTGCCCCACCAACGCAGCGGCGTTCGACAGCGCCGAGATGTACTCGCCGATCTGACGCTCATTCGCATAGTTGTGTTTGAACTCCAGCCATTCGGATTCAGCCGGCTGGGACAACAAGGAATACAAAAGCGCATTCACGCTCATCGAACTGCCCCCTTCATCGCCGCCACGATCCGCACCGTCTCGACGCTCACCGTGGTCACGCGGGCCAGCAGGTCGATGACCTTTTCCTTGTGGTCCTTGAAGCGGTAGGTGTCGAACTTCTCGCGGATGGTCGGGTCCTTGGGCTTCTTTTCCTTGTACTGGTCGAGCACCCAGTCGATCGCGCAGCGGTTGCCCAGCGTGTAGGCCCAGGCTTCGAGCGGCACGCCCGCCAGCGTGGTTTCGCTGTCGATGGCGATGCGGCCGGTGGCCTCGTCGGCCTTCAGGATGACTTTCGGCGACTGGCCCGCGGCGCGCACTTTTTCGTCGGCGGTGTCGGTGCGCACCAGCGCGAACGGCGCGATCTGCTCGTAGCCGATGTGCAGCGCCATCAGCGCCTCGCCCCAGGCAGCCCATTGCCAGAACGTCGTCTCACTGTCGCCGTACAGCGGGATGCGCGGGAACTCGCGCTTCAAATTCTGCGCATAGGTCTCGCGGTACAGCGGGTCGTGCAGCACCGCGTAGACGTAATGGAAGATCGCTTCCTTGGTGATCGGCTGCGGCTTCTTGCCGCGGCCGGGCTGGTAGTGCTTCTTGAATTCGGCGAGGGACCAGTCGGTGATGTTGTCGATGCGGGTGCCGGCTTCGTTGTAGCGGTATAGCGGCATGCATTCGGTTCCGGCTGCCGCGCCAACAAAGTGCAGGTCGGCCAAGCGGTCAGTCGCCGCGACCGCAAACGGTTTCTGTGAGCCTGCTTGCGTGTAGACGATTGAGCGATTGGCCCAGTCGCCCCGCACCGGGAATATCGAGTTTTGCTGATACAGCCTGTGGGTGACGACTTGGTCGTAGTAGCCCCAGAGCTTGCAGAACGGCCGGTATTGCATTTCGCGGATTCGGCTCGGATTGAACGCCAGCAGATCGTTCCGAACAATGTGCGCCTCAAGCTCCGACGTCCACTTGATGTCTCTGGCAACAAAGTCGCCTATCCGTTGGCCTTGACGACCTTTGTGCCATCTCGCGCGCTCGGACTCATACGCTTCCACGAAGTGTTGAACCTTGGCGGACAGCAGAACTGGCGAGTCGTCGTACACCCATTCGTCGCGAGCTGTGACCACACCGAGCGAGAACAACTTGAAGATGGCCTTCTCCTGACTCGGCTTCGTCGAAGTTTTCACGTCCTTCGCAGCGATCGGCATCAGCTCATCGAAGTCATTGCTTGTCAGGTTCAGCCAGTTCTGCTTCGCATCCGGCTGCACCTCATCCATCGCCAGCCGGCTCAGCGCCGCACTGCCCATGAACGCCAGCTTCTCCTCCGCTGTCTCCAGCTCCGGCCGCCGCGCATAGAACACGCGCCCGCCCTTGCTGCCTTTGCGCTTCACCAAAAAGCTGATCGCCACGCCGGTCTGGATGCCGAACACGTTGTGCTTGGTGCCACTGAGCTTCGGGTTGGCGCGCACGTCGCCGCCCAGATCGACCACGTACAGCTCGGCGAACTCCTGCGCCACCACCTTGCGAAAGCCGTCGAAAGTGCGGCTCTCGACGAAGCTGCGGTTGGTCACGAAGGCCAGCACGCCGTTGGCGTCGAGCCGGTCGCTGGCCCAGCGGAAGAAGCGCGCGTACATGTCGTACAGCTTGGTCTTCTGTGCGGTGCTCTCGGCGATGTAGGTCTGCTTGATGCGCGCATCGACCGCCGGGTACTCGCGGTTCTTGTTGTTGTCGTTCTCGTTCGCTTGGTTCGCGTTGTACGGCGGATTGCCGATGATCACGCTGATGCGCTTGCTGTTCTGCCGCTTGATGCGCGCCACGTTCTCTTCGCTGACGCTGCCGAACAGGTCGGCGGTGACGCCATG
>LNEY01000025.1 GCA_001464195.1 Burkholderiales bacterium Ga0077547 | reverse complement strand
TTGCCGATGATCACGCTGATGCGCTTGCTGTTCTGCCGCTTGATGCGCGCCACGTTCTCTTCGCTGACGCTGCCGAACAGGTCGGCGGTGACGCCATGCGCCTGGGTGTGCAGGCCCACGTTGTCCAGCGTGTCGACGAAACACAGGTTCTGGAACTCGGCGTACTCGCCGGTGATGGCGGCGTAGGTCGCCTCGATGTTCAGACCTCGTTGGCGTGCAGTTCTTCCTTGTACTTGTGGGCGAGCTTCGCCGGCTGGCCGCGAAAGTGTTCGAGCAGTTCGCAGATGAAGGTGCCGGTGCCAGTGGCGGGGTCCAGGATTTCCACGTCCTTGTCGATCAGGCTGCGGCCGAAATGCTTCTCGCACAGCCAGTCGGCACCTTCGATCATGAAGCGCACGATCTCGTTGGGTGTGTAGACCACGCCTAGCCTGTCGGCCGCCTTGGCGTTGTAGACCTTGTAGAAGTTCTCGTAGATCACCTTCAGAAAGGTCTGCTTCTCGTGGTGGCTGCCGATCTGGGCCGCTGCGGCGCGGATCGCCGCGTAGTAGGCCTCCAGGCCTTTGAGCGTGGCCTTCTTCAGCCCGCCGGTGAAGAAGGTGGCTTCGAGCATGTACAGCTCTGGAATTCGCTGTCGAACACCTTCGAGAAAATCTCTTCGGTCAGGATGTGCTGGATCAGCATCTCGCGCACATCGGCGTCGGTCAGGCCGGGGTTGATGGCTTCCTGCGCATGCTTCAAGAACTTCTTCGACGCCTTGCTGAACGCTGCATTGGTGGTGTGCTCGCGCTCGATCATCGAGCGCAGTGCATCCAACACGGCGGGCAGGTCGGTCTTGAATTGCGCGACCGCCTGACGGAAGTCGGCAATCTCGGCGCGCTCGAAGCTGAAGAAAAGCTTCAGCAACTTTTCCAGTGACTTGACGTCGGCCACGTCGCAGCGCATCACCTCTTCGCGGTGCTGGATCAGCACGGCCCGCGCGCTGTCCTCGAAGATGATGTTGTCTTGCGGGTAGCCGCGCTTGAACTTGAACTCGATCTCGGCATCGAGATCGTCTTTCGCGTCCTTGGCCTCCCAGTAGCCGAAGGGCACGCGCAGCTCGTGCAGCAAGGCGCCATCAACGAAGCGGGTGTCCTTGGTCGTGCTGTCGAGCTTGTATTCGGGGATGAAGACCAGATCGTGCTGCTTGCCCCAGCCCTTGAGCAGATCCTTGAAGGCCTCGCGCACCACCGATTCACGATGGGTGCCGCCCACCTTCTTCAGCACATCGAGCTGTGCAAGGTACTGGTTGATCAGGACTTGACTCATGAGCCCGGCGCGCAGTGGGTGATGGCTGTGGATTGCAACACACCGTTTTCAGCGCCCGTGAGGCACTGCGCGCAAGGCTTGGTGCGCCCGGCTGGGATCGAACCAGCAACCCCTGCCTTCGGAGGGCAGTACTCTATCCATTGAGCTACGGACGCAACGCCCACGATTGTAGTGGTCGCCCCCGCCAGGCCGGCCGCGCGAGCCCCGCGGCCCTGCGGCGCGGTCCTCATGGCACGACCCCCGCTTTATACTCAGACGCTGTGCTGACGCGGTCCGCTTCGGGTTGCGTCTGCGGACCCCGTTGGATTCGGACCGCGTGACGGCGCGCACCCATCCGACTTGCATTTCAGCATCACCCCGCGACCCGAGGATTTCATGAGCGACGCCAGCCACTCCCACGACGAAGAACACCACGAAGGCCCGATCAAGACCCCCAAGCAACTGATCGTCACGGTCTTGCTGTCCTTCGTCGTGCCGGTGATTGCCATCGTGTTGCTCGCCAGCTATGTGACCGCCGACAAGAGGCCTGCGGCAGGCAGTGATGCGCTGACACCCGAGTCGATCGCTCGCCGCATCGCGCCGGTCGGTTCGGTCACCATCAAGGACGCGGCCAATCCAGCATCGTGGAAGACCGGCGAGCAGGTGTTTGCCGCGCAGTGCTCGGCCTGTCACACGGCAGGACTGGCCGGTGCGCCGAAGCTCGGCGACGCCGCTGCCTGGGCACCGCGCGTCGCGCAGGGCTACGACGTCCTGCTGACCAGCGCGCTCAAAGGCAAGAACGCCATGGGCGCCCAAGGCGGGGGTGATTTCAGCGACATCGAGATCGGACGCGCGGTCGTCTACCTGGCCAACAACAGCGGTGCGAGTTTCCCCGAGCCGGCTGCCCCGAGCGACGCACCGGCTGCGGACACGGCACCGGCTGAGGAAGCTCCACCGGCGCCGGCTGCCGAGCCCGTGGCCGCTGCACCGGAGCCTGCTGCGGTGAAGCCCGTCGAGCCGCCGCCCGCTGCGGCGGTGGTGGCTGCCGCTGCGGCACCTGTTGCCGCCGCCACCAACGCGATTCCTGCTCTGTACAACCAGGCCTGCGCGGTTTGCCACACCGCGGGCATTGCGGGCGCGCCGAAGACCGGCGACAAGGCGGCCTGGGCCCCCCGGCTCGCGCTAGGCATCGACGGTCTGACCGCCAACGCCATCAAGGGCAAGAACTCGATGCCACCGCGCGGCGGTTCGCAAGCCAGCGATGCCGACATCAAGGCCGTGGTCACCTACATGGTGAACGCTTCGAAGTAAGCGCCTCACGCACCACGGACAAGCCGACCTCAGGGTCGGCTTTTTCATGGCCGGGCCACAGCGGACTGGCAAAAGAATTCGCGTTTCTTGGCGCGGGGTGCATCTGGAGCTCGACGTGGTTCGTTGTGGTGTCAGAGCGTCGAGTGAAGGCGCTTCAGGTTCCACCATCTACCCACCTTGTTGCGGAGTACCCCCATGAAATCAGCCCTCACCCTCGTCACCCTGTGCGCCATGAGCCTTTGCGCCAGTGCGGCCCCGTCGGCAAACGTCGACAACGCTGCCTTGCCTGAACCGGTGCGCGTGCCTGCGGGCCAAAAGCAGATGCTGTCGGCCACCGGCGTGGGCGAGCTCACCTATGAATGCCGCGAGAAGAAGGACGCTGCGGGCGCTTTCGAATGGGCCTTCGTGGGGCCGATCGCCAAGTTGTATTCGTCTGACAAGAAAGAGATCGGCAAGTACTACGCGGGCCCGACCTGGGAATCCGTCGACGGCTCCAAGGTCACTGGCAAGCAGGTTGCCGTGGCGCCCGCCGCGCCGGGCAGCATCCCGCTGCAACTGGTCAAAGCCGAGCCCGCCATGGGTGCGGGCGCGATGGCAGGTGTCAGCTACATCCAGCGCCTGAACACCAAGGGCGGCGTGGCACCGGCCACCGCTTGCACCAGTGACACCAAGGGCGCGCGCCAGCAGGTGGTGTACGAGGCCGAGTACGTGTTCTACGGCAGCTGATCGGCCGCATCCGATGCCGGGCTCAGCCGGAATCGGAATTGACGGGGCAGGTCGGCGAACTTCGCTACGCCGACCTGCCACAGACCGCGCTCGATCGCATCGGCGGCCGTCTCCATGTCCAGCGTGTGCACCAGGCCCAGGCCCAGGTCGGTGGCGAGGAACAAACGCCCCTGCTCGTCGAGCCATGCCGATGCAAACACCGCTGGCAGACCGCTGTGGCTGCGCACGGCCACCTGCTGGCTTGAATCGATGCATTGCAGCCGCCACACCCACGGCGCGGCCTCCAGCTCGACATACACCCGCTGCGGCCCGTTCTGGAAGTACCAGGCGCCTGCCTCGTCGCAGGCGTAGTTGCGCTCGATGAATTCGCGCAGCCCCACATGTTCGAGCCGGCTGCCCTTGGGGTGCGGAAAGCGGCCGGCCGCTTGCGTGTTGTCGTCGCGCAGGTACCAGTCGCCGCGCGCGTCCAGCCCCAGCCAGCCGTGGCAATGCGGCACGTTCGGCCATTTCGCCAGCGCAGCGGCAACGATGTCGTCCATGGTGATCGTCTGCGGGTCAGCCGGTGTGCGTGCCCAGCCAGCGCAGCACCTCTTCGGGCATGTCCCGCAGGTGCCCGGGAAAGGCCCCACTGCCGAATCCGGCATGCCCACCGCGCGCGGGCTGCCACAGGGTCACGTGGCGGCCCACTTCGTGCGGGCCCGGCAGCGAAGCCGCCGGCACGAACGGGTCATTGCGCGCGTTGAGCACGAGGCTGGGGATGCGGATGCGGTGCAGATGGGGCTTGGCCGAGCCGCGGTGCCAGTAGTCGTCGGTGTTGCGAAAGCCATGCACCGGGGCGGTGTACAGGTTGTCAAATTCGTACAGATCGCCCGCTGCCAGCATCTTGTCGCGGTCGAACAGCCCTGGGTGGCTTTTCAGCTTCAGCAGCGTCTTCGGGCGCAGCGAGCGCATGAACATGCGGGTGTAGGTGAGGCGGTTGAAGCCGCGGCCAATCGCATGCCCGCCGGCCGCCAGGTCGATCGGGGAGGACACCGCGGCCACGGCGCTGACCGTGCCCGTGGCGCTCTCGCCGGCCTCTTCGGCCCAACGCAGCAGCGCATTGCCACCCAACGACACGCCGACCGCAAGCCGGGGGCCGGCATGCAGCGCGCTGAAGCGGTCGAGGATCCAGCCGACTTCTTCGAAGTCGCCGGAGTGGTAGGCGCGCGCGGTCAGATTGGGCTCTCCGGAGCAGCCACGAAAGTGCGGCACCGCGAATCGCCAGCCCAGCCGCTGCGCGGCCCGAGCGTATGCGCGTGCGTAGTGACTGGAAGAAGAACCCTCAAGTCCGTGGAACAGGATCAGCAATGGCGTCGCCAGATCACGGGTGCCAACCTCGGGCTCGAGCCAGTCGACGTCGATGAAGTCCGCGTCGGGTGTGATCCACCGTTGCCGCTGGTAGCGCGGCGCGGGGCCACCGATGCGCTTGCACACCAGCGCAGGCCAGATCGACTGCAGGTTGCCGCCGATCGCGCCATCGCCCAACAACCATCCTGGCGAGTGGTACGACAGACCCTCGGGATTCAATGCAGCACGGCCGTCGATTCGAGGACTTCCTGGGCCTCGCGTGCCGTGCCGGGGCTCGCATGGTGGGCAACGAGCCGCCAGCCCAGCGCTGTTTTCACATACACATTGGTGGCAATCACCCAGGCAGATTGGCGACCCTTGTCGGTCTGCACCTGCACACGCTCCAACACGCTGTGCACGGCGCTGAAGTGGGAGTCGACGCGCCGCACTTTCTCGGGGCGCACATCGAGCGGTCCCTTCGAGAAGATGCCGGCGAAGCTCTCGCGGATCACCCCGACACCGATCAGCCGCGGCCCACCCGGGTGCACGCAGGCCACTTCGTCCTCATCGCTCCACACCGCCATGAAGCGATCCAGATCAGCGTGCTGCATCGATTCGTAAAACTGCTGTTCTGCTTCATCGGGCGAGGACAGTGCCATCACCGGAGTTTTCGGAGTGTTCATTCCACCTTCCTCTTCAGCCAGTGAGCTGAAAGATTCAAGTCAGCCAACCGACTCTCGATTGTACGAAGCCCATAGAATCAGCCCGCCCATGCCTGCCACCACCGACTGGTCCGAAAAAAGCCGCGATTTGTCTCGCCTGCTCGCGCGCGCGGGTCTGGGTGATCGTGCGGCTTTTGCCACACTCTACGACCGCACGAGTTCGCATTTGTTTGCTGTGGTGTTGCGTATCAACCGGGATCGCGGGCAGGCAGAAGATGTGCTTCAAGAGGTGTATGTCAATGTCTGGCGTGCCGCGCGCACCTTCGACGCAGCGCAAAGCCAACCACTGACCTGGTTGACCAGCATTGCGCGAAACCGTGCCATCGACAGCCTGCGGCGTGCGGCAACGCAACCGCAGGTCCAGATCAACCACACCTTGGATGAAGAAGACAGCGACGTGTACGACACCATGGCCGATCCAGCGTCCGGGCCGCTCGAAATGCTCAGCAGGGCATCGGAAGCGCGCGAGCTGACGCATTGCATGGACGGCCTCAGTGCACAGCAGCGGCAAAGTGTGGCGCTCGCGTTCTACGACGGCTTGACCCATGCCGAAGTGGCCAGCCACCTCGGGCAGCCGCTGGGCACGGTGAAATCGTGGGTGCGTCGCGCGCTGGCGACCCTGAAGGGCTGTCTGGAACAGGCCCGGCAGCGCGATGAACGAGACATCGAGGGGGTGCGCTGACATGGATTACAGCCGCCCTGAACTCGCTGACCGAATCGCTGCGGAGTACGTGAGTGGCACGCTGCGTGGGGGTGCGAGGCGCCGCGTGGAGCAGCTGCTGCCCGCTCATCCGAGCTTGCGCGAAGCGGTCGCGCGCTGGGAGGCGCGCCTGATGCCGCTGACCGCCAGCGTGGCCCCTCAGGTGCCGTCACCGGCGGTCTGGCGGCGCATCGTCTCGCGCATCGGCGGCGCCCCAGTGCCTGCGGCAGACACCCCGTGGTGGTCGAATCTCTCGCTGCTGCGCACGCTGTCTTTCCTGTCGGTGGTGGCGGTGGTCGGCCTGTCGGCACTGCTGTCGAACCCGCCGCCAGCGCAGCCACCACTCATCGTTGTCCTGAATTCGACCACGCCCACCGACACCTTGCCCGCGGGGTCGACCGTACCGCCGGCCATCATTGCCAGCATCAGTGGCGACGGCAAGGCGGTCGTGACCCGCACCCTGGTGGATGTCGGCGTCCAATCCGATCGCACCCTGGAGCTGTGGGCCGTGCCCGGCAGCGGGTCGCCACGGTCACTCGGTCTGATCTCGGGCTCGGGTGCCAGCGTGGTCAAGCCCAACAAGGTGCCGCCTGGTACCGCGGCGTTGGCGGTGAGTCTCGAGCCTGCCGGTGGCTCGACCACCGGGGTGCCCACCGGGCCGGTGCTTTACGTGGGCAAGCTGGCGCTCTGAGCGTTCGCGCCGGCCTCGGTGACCCGCGGCAGGATCACGCTGAAGGTTGAACCCTCACCGAGCGTGCTCCGGACGTCGAGTCGACCAGACATCAGCTGGATCAGTCCACGCGTCACCGCCAGGCCGATCCCGGTGCCTTCGATCCCGCTGTGGCGTTGATCTAGCCGGTTGAAGGGTTCGCCCAGGGCCGGCATTTGAGCTTCGGCGATACCCACACCGGTATCGATCACCTGAACCTGGACCTCATCGGGAGCTGACAGCGCCAGCAGCCGCACCGTGCCCTGCGGGCGGTTGTACTTGATCGCATTGCACAGCAGGTTCAAGAGGACCTGGCGCAAGCGTGTCGCATCGGCATGCACCACCAGCGTGGGTGGGGCCTCGATGGGCAGCAGGCGCACCGAAGCTGCGTCGGCCAGTGGTTGCAGCATGTCCATGCATTCGGCCAGCAGGGCCGGCAGCGACACCTCGGTGCAGGCCAAGGCCAACTGACCTGACTCGATGCGTGTCAGATCGAGCAGTTCGCTGATCATCTGAAGCAGGTGGTCGCCGGCTTCGTGGATCAGCGCCACCCGGCGGCGCTGATTGGGCGACAAAGGGTCGCTTTCGTCGATTCGCAGCAACTGCGCGAATCCCATCACCGCGTTCAGCGGCGTGCGCAATTCATGGCTCATGTGCGAGAGGAACTCGGTCTTGGCCCGATTCGCTGCCTGCGCCATCGCTGCCGATTGACGCGCCAGATGCAGCTCATGCACTTCGGTCGAATCTTCGAAGTAGCCGTACCACAGCACACCGCCATCGCTGTCGCGCTGCGGGGTCGAGGTGCCCGTCATCCAGCGCAAGGCGCCGTCAGGGCGGCGCATGCGGAAGTCGAAGCGCCAAGGCGTCAGCGTGCGTGCCGACAGCTTCATGGCCTCGATGGTCGGGCCGTAGTGCTCGCGCTCGATCATGCGCAGCACCGCAGCGCCGTCGCGCATCACCTCGCCGGCCGTCAGGCCCAACACGTCGTAGCAGCTCTCGCTGACGTAGCAGAAGGCGCCATCGCCTACACCGCTGTGACGGTACTGGTAGATGACACCTGGCACATGACGGGCTGTTTCGCTCAGCTGCGCCGCGATCGCCAGCGCGCGGCTCTCCGCCTGACGGCGTTGCGTGACGTCGACCAAGGTGCCGACCACGCGCAACGGTTGTCCGTCGGCACTCCACTCGACGATGCGTCCGCGCTCGGCGATCCAGCGCCATTGGCCGTCCTTGGTGCGCGCGCGGTACTCGTGCTCGTAGAACGGTGATTCGCCACGCGCATGCTCCTGGTAGCGCGCCTCGTTGTCAGCCACGTCGTCGGGGTGGATCAGCTGGTTCCACTCCTGCTGTGTGCACCGGGTCTCCGCGGGGCCATAGCCCAGCAATGTCAAGTCGGAGTCGACGCCCGAGAGCGCGTCGGTCTGCGGATTCCACTCCCACACCGAGGTGCCCGCGCCCAGCAGAGCGGCTCGCACCAGGGTCTCGTAGTCCCGCACGGGGGCAGGGGCGCCGTTGCTCACGAGTGTCGTCACGGCAGTGGTTGCCGCTGGCCGCGCTGCGCGTTCAATGCGCGTGGGCCTTTTCGCCCGCCTTCAGCGAGTAGACCGTGCCGCAATAAGGGCACTTTCCCGAACCGGTGGTGACCACATCGATGAACACCTTGGGATGGTTGCTCCAGAGCGGCATTTTTGGGTTGGGGCAGGTGACCGCGCCCGGACCTTGCAGGTCAGCTGCGGCGACTTCGATGGGGGCGGACGTGGCAGATCGGGCTGTGCTCATGATGGGCTCCGCGCCTCAGACAGGTGTCAGCCACTCAGCGTACTTCGCGTTGCGGCCGTTGACGATGTCGAAGAATGCAGACTGAATCTTCTCGGTGATCGGCCCACGGGAACCTTGCCCGATTTCCAGGCGGTCCAGCTCGCGGATCGGCGTCACTTCGGCGGCGGTGCCGGTGAAGAAGGCTTCGTCGGCAATGTAGATCTCGTCGCGGGTGATTCGCTTCTCGACGATCTTCAGACCCAGGTCCGCGCAAATGGCAAAGATGGTGTTGCGTGTGATGCCGTTGAGCGCGCCGGCCGACAGGTCCGGTGTGTAGACCACGCCGTTCTTGATGATGAACAGGTTCTCGCCAGCGCCTTCGCTGGCGAAGCCACTGGCGTCGAGCAGCAGCGCTTCGTCGTAGCCATCGTCGGTGGCTTCCATGTTGGCGAGGATCGAGTTGGTGTAGTTGCTCACCGCCTTCGCCTGCGTCATCGTGATGTTGACGTGGTGACGGGTGTAGCTGCTGGTCTTCACGCGGATGCCGCGCTTCATGCCGTCTTCGCCCAGGTAGGCGCCCCAGGTCCAGGCGGCGACCATCAGGTGGATGGTGTTGCCCTTCGGGCTGACGCCGAGCTTCTTGTCGCCGATCCAGGCCAGCGGCCGGATGTAACCGCTTTCCAGCTTGTTCTCGCGAACGACACGGCGCTGGGCGTCCATCACCTGATCGATCGAGAACGGGATCTTCATGCGCAGGATCTTGGCGCTGTTGAACAACCGCTCGGTGTGCTCGCGCAGCCGAAAGATCGCCGG
This sequence comes from Burkholderiales bacterium Ga0077547, assembly GCA_001464195.1. Taxonomy (GTDB): domain Bacteria; phylum Pseudomonadota; class Gammaproteobacteria; order Burkholderiales; family Burkholderiaceae_C; genus PBB1. The sequence goes on along the minus strand of LNEY01000025.1, from coordinate 89,712 downwards.
GCCTTGCTCGGTCTTGTACGCACGCACCCCTTCGAAGGCGCCGCAGCCGTAGTGCAGCGTGTGCGACAGCACATGGATCTTGGCGTCGCGCCACTCCACCAACTCGCCATCCATCCAGATCTTTCCGTCACGATCGGCCATCGACATGGCGACACTCCAAACTGTCAGTTAACCCTCGATTTTAGGCGTCCGCCCGAGCCGGTGCCGAGGCGATGTGCGCAGGCATGTGCCGCAGCGCGTCCGTCACAAGGTGCGCAACAGGGCGATGGCTTCCTCGATGCGCTCGACCGCGTGGATCGTCAGGCCCTCGATCGGCTTCTTCGGCGCGTTGGCCTTGGGCACCACGGCGACGCTGAAGCCGAGCTTGGCCGCTTCCTTCAAGCGCTCCTGCCCGCGCGGCGCAGGGCGCACTTCGCCGGCCAGCCCGACCTCGCCGAACGCGATGAAGCCGCGCGGCAGGGGTTTGCCACGCAGGCTGCTCTGGATGGCCAGCATCACCGCCAGGTCGGCCGCGGGCTCCGCGATGCGAACGCCCCCCACGGCATTCACGAACACGTCCTGGTCGTTGCAGGCGATGCCGGCATGGCGATGCAGCACCGCCAACATCATCGCCAGCCGATCACGATCGAGGCCGACGCTGAGCCGGCGCGGGCTGGGCCCGCCGCTGTCGACCAGCGCCTGGATCTCCACCAGCAGCGGTCGCGTGCCTTCCAGCGTGACCAGCACGCACGAGCCCGCTACGGGATCGCCGTGCGTCGACAAAAAGATCGCGCTCGGATTCGCCACGCCCTTCAGGCCGCGTTCGGTCATCGCGAAGACGCCGATCTCGTTCACGGCGCCGAAGCGGTTCTTGATCGCGCGCACCAACCGGAAGCTGCTGTGCGTGTCGCCTTCGAAATACAGCACCGTGTCGACGATGTGTTCCAGCACACGCGGCCCGGCCAGCGCGCCTTCCTTCGTCACGTGGCCGACCAGCACGATGGTGGTGCCGCTCGACTTCGCGATGCGCGTCAGCTGCGCCGCGCACTCACGCACTTGCGCGACGGAACCCGGTGCGGAGGTGAGCTGGTCGCTGTAGATGGTCTGGATCGAATCGACCACGCAGACCACAGGCTGCTCGGCAGCGATGGTGGCGGCGATCTTCTCCAGCTGGATTTCGGCGATCACCCGCACCTGCGAGCCGGTGGTGCCTTCACCCAGCCCCAGCCGGCGCGAACGCAGCGCGACCTGCGCACCCGACTCCTCGCCCGTCACGTACAGCGTGCGAACGTGGCGCGACAGCGCGTCGAGTGCCTGCAGCAGCAGCGTCGATTTGCCGATGCCCGGGTCGCCGCCGATGAGCACCACGCCGCCGGCGACGATGCCGCCGCCCAGCACGCGGTCCAGTTCGTCGATGCCGGTGGGCAGTCGGTCGACATCTGAGGCCTCGATGTCGGCCAGCGTCGCGACCGGCAGCGCGCCCGCCAAGGATTGGTAGCGGTGCTTCGGTCCGCTGCTTTCAGCGACCGACTCGACCAGTGTATTCCAGGCCTCGCACGACGGGCACTTGCCCAGCCATTTCGGGCTGGTGCCGCCGCATTCGGTGCAGGTGTACAGCGATTTGGGTTTGCTCACACCAAGACTGTAGCCGTGCCCTGACAGCGCCTTACTCGTGGCTCGCCTTGCCGCTGATCTTTCCTCGACTGGCCTTGACCTGCGCGCGGATGCCTTTGCCTTCGAGTCGCCGCTGCGTTGAGCCGTAGGTCGGCTTGGTGGGTCGGCGCACGCGCGGCGGTGTGGCCACGCTGTCGACCAGCTCCTGAAGCCGTGCCAGCGCGTCGGCCCGGTTGGCTTCCTGGCTGCGCGAGGTCTGCGCCTTGATGACGACCACGCCCTCGGCGGTGATGCGCTGATCTCGCAGTGCGAGCAGCCGCTGCTTCACGTCGTCGGGCAGCGACGAGGCCTGCACGTCGTAACGCAAGTGCACCGCACTCGACACCTTGTTGACGTTCTGGCCACCCGCGCCCTGTGCGCGGATCGCGGTGATCTCGACCTCGTGCTCGGGCACGACGAAGCGCGACGAGATCATGGCGCGCCGTGCCTCACGCGTTGCCGTCGTCCGGCGACGATGGCATCGCTTTCAACAGCGCCGCTTCGCGCTGCTCCAGCTCGGCGCGCAACTGCCTGCGGATCTTCGCAGCCTCGAAGCGGCGCACTTCATCGGGCGTGCTCGGAACGCGCGGCGGCACGGCGGTGGGCCGGCCGTCGTCGCCCATGGCCACCATCGTCAAGAAGCAGCTGTTGGCATGCCGCACGACCTGGGTTCGGATGTTTTCGGCGATGACTTTCACGCCGACTTCCATCGACGAGGTGCCGGTGTGATTGACGCTGGCGAGAAAGGTCACGAGTTCACCGACATGGATCGGTTGCAGGAACAGTACGCGGTTCACCGACAGCGTGACCACATAGGTGCCTGCGTAGCGGCTGGCACAGGCGTAGGCCACCTGGTCGAGCAGCTTCAGGATCGTGCCGCCGTGCACATTGCCCGAGAAATTGGCCATGTCCGGCGTCATCAACACGGTCATCGTCAGCATGTGGCTGGGCAGGTGCATCGCGTGTCTCGCAAAGTGGGTGTGTTCAGTTCGCGACGACGGTCGGCACGCGCAGCGCCAGCGCGCACATCAACTCGTAGCCGACGGTGCCGGCCGCCTGCGCAACCTCGTCGATGGGCAGCACCGCGCCGCTCGGCCCCAGTCCCCACAGCGTGACGTCGCTGCCAATGTGTGCGGTGGGCACCGGCGTCAGATCGACCGTCACCATGTCCATCGAGACGCGGCCGACCATCTCGCAGCGCACGCCATCGACCAGCACAGGCGTGCCGTTGGGCGCGCTGCGCGGGTAGCCGTCGGCATAGCCGCAGGCGACCACGCCGATGCGCATGGCCCGCGTGGCGGTGTAGCGGCTGCCGTAACCCACGGTGTCGCCAGGCTGCAATTCCTGCGTGGTGATCAATTCGCTGCGCAGCGTCATGGTGGGTTGCAGGCCCCAGTCGGCGATGCTGCGAGCGGGGAAGTCGGGCGCCGAGCCGTACAGCGCAATGCCCGGGCGCACCCAGTCGCCCCGAACGGCAGCGTTCCCGGGCGCATGTCGCAGGGTCGCCGCGCTGTTGCACAGCGAGCGCTCGCCGGGCAGTTCGCGGGTCGTGGCGTCAAACACGGCCCACTGGCGAGCGATGCCCGCTGCGGCGTCGCTGCGGTCGGCATCCGCGAAGTGCGTCATCAGTGTGATGCTTTCCACCTGCGTCAAGCCACTCAGCCGCAGCCAGGCCGAGCGGTAGGCTGACGGTGTGAAGCCCAGCCGGTTCATGCCGCTGTTCAGCTTCAGGAACACATGATGCGGCACCTGCGTCTTGTGCGCGGCCAGCCAGTCGATCTGCGCTTCGCGGTGCACCGTGTGCCACAGGCCCAGGCGCGAGCACGTCTCCAGATCGCGCGCCTCAAAACAGCCTTCGAGCAGCAGGATCGGCCCGCGCCAGCCGAGCGCACGCACGCGCTGCGCTTCGTCGAGATCGAGCAACGCAAACCCGTCGGCACTCTGCAAACCGGTGAACGCGCGCTCGATGCCGTGGCCATACGCATTGGCCTTGACGACGGCCCAGACACGAGCATCGGGCGCATGGGCCCGCGCGCGCCGCAGGTTGTGCGCCAGCGCCTGCGGGTGGATCACGGCTTCAATAGGGCGTGGCATGGGCGGCGTTTCGTGAAAACCCATTCTGCCGCAGGCCTCACAAACCCTTGCCAGCCACGGGCCTGCAGGACGGTTCAGGCGCACCTCGCGTGCTATAACCCGCGCCGCAAGGAGACCCGTCGGATGCACGGCTTCGTCATCATGCCGACCCGGAAACTGAGCGCCACCAGCGAATGAAAAAAGGTTTTTACACCATCATGGCGGCGCAGTTTTTCAGCTCGCTGGCTGACAACGCGCTGTTCGTGGCGGCGGTAGAACTGCTGAAAAGCTCAGGGCAGCCCGCATGGCAACCTGCCGCGCTGGTGCCGATGTTTGCGCTGTTCTACGTGATCCTGGCCCCCTTCGTCGGTGCGATCGCCGACGCGCTCCCGAAGGGTCGGGTCATGTTCTTCTCGAACCTGATCAAGGTGGTCGGTTGCCTGATGATGCTGTTTGGCAGCCACCCGCTGATGGCCTATGCCATCGTCGGGCTCGGCGCTGCGGCGTACTCGCCTGCCAAGTACGGCATCCTCACCGAGCTGCTGCCCAACTCGCAGCTGGTGAAGGCCAACGGCTGGATCGAAGGTCTCACCATTCTGTCGATCATCCTCGGCGTGTTGCTGGGTGGGCAGTTGGTCGGCCAGGGCATCTCCAGTGTTTTGCTGGGGTTGGACCTTCCCGGTATCGATACTGGCGTGGACACACCGCCTGAAGCGGCCATCGCGACCATCGTCGTGCTGTACGCACTGGCGGCTGCCTTCAACCTGCGCATCCCGCGCACCGAGGCGCCGCTGCAGCCGATCGCCCACAGCCTGATGGGTCTGGTACGTGATTTCCACGTCTGCAACGTGCGCCTGTGGAACGACAAGCTCGGACAAATCTCGCTGGCCACCACCACCTTGTTCTGGGGCGTCTCGGGCAATCTGCGCTACATCGTGCTGGCCTGGGCCGCTGTTGCGCTCGGTTACGAGACCACGCAAGCCTCGGCGCTGGTCGGCGTGGTGGCCATCGGCACCGCGGCGGGGGCGGTGGTCGCCTCGCTGCGCATGCGGCTCGACCAGGCGACGCGGGTCATCCCACTGGGCATCGCCATGGGGCTGCTCGTGCTGGGCATGAACTTCATCACGAACCTGTGGGTTGCCGTGCCATTCCTGATCATGCTGGGCGCGCTGGGCGGTTTCCTGGTGGTGCCGATGAATGCCTTGTTGCAGCACCGGGGCCACAACCTGATGGGCGCAGGTCGGTCGATCGCCGTGCAAAATTTCAATGAGCAGGCTTGCATCCTGGGCCTCGGCGCCTTGTACGCCGGCCTGACCTTGCTGGGCCTGTCGGCTTTCGGCGCCATCTCCATCTTTGGTGTGTTGGTGGCGGGATTGATGTGGCTGATCCGTCGCTGGCATCAGCACAACTGCGTCAGGCACCGCGTCGAAGTCGACCACCTGCTGGCGCTTGCGCGCAGCGACCAGCACTGAACGCAGCCCCATCCACCGTGGCCCGCTGGGCAGCGCTCGCGCTGGTGTTCAACGCCCTCGTGTGGGGGCTCTCGTGGTGGCCGTTTCGACAACTCGAAGCGCAGGGCATCCACCCGCTGTGGGCCACGGTGATGGTCTATGTCCCCACGGGGGTGGTGATTGCGATGGCGCGCCCCCACGCCATCGGTCAGATCCTGCGCAGCCGTTTGCTCTGGGTGTTGATGCTGGCGGCAGGAACCACCAACGCGGCCTTCAACTGGGCCACCGTGGTGGGCGACGTGGTGCGCGTGGTGTTGCTGTTCTATCTGATGCCACTGTGGTCGGTGCTGCTGGCGCGCTGGCTGCTGAAGGAATCATTGACGCTGGTGGCCGGTATCCGGATGGCACTGGCGCTGGTCGGCGCGGGCATCGTGCTGGCGGCGCCTGGGGTAGGGGGCGTGCCGGGGGTGCCATTGCCGCAGTCGCTGGCGGACTGGCTGGGGCTGCTGGGTGGCTTCGCCTTTGCGCTGAACAACGTGATGCTCAAACGTGCCGCGCACCTCCCCGAGGAGGGGCGTGTGCTCTCGATGTTCGTGGGCGGCGCCGTGGTGGCTGCGGTGCTGGCCGCCGCACTCAGTGCCCAGGGCGACATCGCCTGGCCCTGGGCGAGCGGAGTCGCGGCCCGGCCCTGGTGGGTGCCTGCGCTGGTGCTGACGCTGAGCGCGCTGTTTCTGTGCAGCAACCTCGCGCTGCAGTTCGGTGCGGTGCGGTTGCCCGTGGCGGTGAGCTCGGTGCTGATGCTCAGCGAGGTGCTGTTCGCGTCGGTGTCTGCGGCGCTGCTGGGTGCGGGACACATCACCGGCAGCCTGCTGCTGGGCGGCGCCTTGATCGTGTTCACTGCGGGGTGGGCTGCGCGCGAAGCCTCGCATTGATCGGAACGGCAGCAGGCAGCGACGCCACTGCGCTGGGGCGTACGAGCCCCAGCGATACGATCCATGCTTCGCCCGTCCCCGCCCAGCGGTGGGACGGGCTCACCTCCGGAGACATCCGATGACTGCACCCAGCCCCACCGCGTTCGACTTCGATGCCACCGCGATCGACGGCACGTCCAGTTCCTTGTCGGCACAGCGCGGGCGCGTGCTGCTGATCGTCAACACGGCCAGCGCCTGCGGTTTCACACCGCAGTTTGCGGGGCTGGAGTCGCTGTGGAAGGCCTATGGCGGGCGCGGCCTGACCGTCATCGGATTCCCCTGCAACCAGTTCGGCTCACAGGACCCGGGCAGCGATGTGGAGATCGGCAGTTTCTGCCAGAAGAACTACGGCGTCAGCTTTCCGATGATGAGCAAGGTCGATGTCAATGGCACTTCGGCGCACCCGCTGTGGAAGTGGCTGACCGCTGAGGCCCCCGGCCTGCTGGGCACCAAGGCGATCAAGTGGAACTTCACCAAGTTTCTGGTCGGCCGCGACGGGCAGGTCATCAAGCGCTACGCACCGACCGACACGCCGGCCTCGTTGAGTGCCGACATCGAGGCTGCACTGTCGGCGTGAGGGCATCCCCACGCCACTCGCCAGAAGATCACTCATCCCACTTCGCCCCTGCACCAGCCCCATGTTCGCTCACATCGACCCCTACGCCGGCGACCCGATCCTGACCCTGAACGAATCGTTCGGCCGCGACCCTCGGCCGCACAAGATCAATCTGTCGATCGGCATCTACTTCGACGACGCAGGCCGCCTGCCAGTGATGGCAGCGGTGCGCGAGGCTGAAACGGCGATGCTGCAAGCCATCGGTGCGAGGCCCTACCAGCCGATGGAAGGGGCGGCGAACTACCGGCTGGCGGTGCAGCACCTGCTGTTCGGGCCCGAGCATGAGGCCGTCACCAGCGGCCGGATCGCCACCGTGCAGACCATCGGCGGCTCGGGTGGCTTGAAGGTCGGTGGCGACTTTCTGAAGCGCTATTTCCCGCAGTCCCAGGTGTGGGTCAGCGACCCGACCTGGGACAACCATCGTGCCATGTTCGAGGGCGCCGGGTTGGCGGTGCATACCTATCCTTACTACGACGCGGCCACCGGTGGTCTGAAGTTCGGCGAGATGCTGGCGGCATTCAAGGCGCTGCCCGAACAAAGCATCGTGCTGCTGCACGCCTGCTGCCACAACCCGACCGGCGTCGATCTCAGCGCAGCCCAGTGGGCCGAGCTGATCCCGGTGATCCGCTCGCGGCGGCTGATCCCGTATGTGGACATCGCCTACCAGGGCTTCGGCGACGGCATCGACGAAGACGCCTTCGCGATCCGCGCGCTGGCCGATGCGGGCATCTCTTTCTTCTGTGCCAGCTCCTTTTCCAAGAGCTTCTCGCTGTACGGAGAGCGCTGTGGCGCCCTGAGCGTGGTCTGCCCGAACGCGGCCGAAGCCGAGCTGGTGCTCGGCCAGTTGCGTGCCACCGTGCGCAAGAACTACAGCAGCCCGCCCACCCATGGCGGGCAGATCGTCGCCCGCGTGCTGCAAACCCCGTCCTTGCGCGCCCAGTGGGTGGCCGAACTCGACGCGATGCGCCAGCGCATCCACGCGATGCGCCAGCGCCTGCATGCCGTGCTCGGCGCCAAGCTGCCGGGGCGCAACGTCGATTACTTCATCCGCCAGCGGGGCATGTTCAGCTACACCGGGCTGAGTCCCGCACAGGCGGATCGCTTGCGCGAAGAGCATGCCGTCTATGTGCTGCGCTCGGGGCGCATGTGCGTGGCCGGACTCAACTCGTCGAATGTCGACGCGACCGCGGTGGCCATGGCGGCCGTGCTGGCCGAGTAGCGCTCTCACGGTGGCAGGGGCATCGAGCGCCCCGGAACGGGCGCTCGGATCAGGGCGGCAGGCTCAGCCTTGCTCAAGTCAGTGGCCGCTTGTGCCGAAATGGACCCAAGAAGCGTGTATTCACGACGTTTGGTCTGTCCATGAAATCTGACACCGTCATCGAAACCATCGAAGTCGCGGCATTGACCATCGGCATGCACATTCACCTCGATGGGGGTTGGATGTCGCACCCGTTTCCACGGTCGAGTTTCAAGATTTCGAACCTGGACCAGATCGCGACCTTGCGCTCGCTGGGCTTGCAGCGCGTGCGCTGGAGTCCGCAGGACAGTGATTTCAGTCACAGCACCAGTCGCTGGGACACGGCCAGCCTGCCGGTGGCTGAGGGCGCAGACCCCGATGCCCCGCTTGCAGCGTCCGACGACGCTGCAGAGGCGACAGCGGCGGAAGATACCGCCCCCACCGCGCAGGACCTGCATCGCGCCGCACTGGCCGCCCAGCGCGCAGCGCTGTCTGCCTGCGAGCGCCAGTTTGCCGACGCCACGCGTGCCGCCAAGCAGATTTTCGATGGCGTCGCGGCCCAGCCGGTCGCCGCTCGGCACGGTGCGCAGGCACTGACGCAGAAGCTTGTCGACCAGATGATCGGCAGCCAGGAGTTGTTCATCCGGCTGCTCAGCGAAGGGGCGGGTGACAAGGCCAGTGCCCACGCGCTGAACGTCAGCGTCATCTCGCTGCTGATGGGCCGCACCTTCAACCTCGGCGAGGCCGAGATGATCGACCTCGGACTGGGCGCGCTGCTGCATGACATCGGCAAGGCCGAGCTGCCCGAGCGCTTTCGCCACCGCGAGGAACATTTCAGCGCCGCGGAGCACAAGCTTTACGAAACCCATGTCGCGCTCGGCATCGCGCAGGCCCGGCGCATGGAGCTGGCGCCGGGGGCCTCGCTGGTCATCGCCCAGCACCACGAACACATCGATGGCAGTGGCTTCCCCTTGAAGCTACAAAGCGACCGCACCACCGTGCCCTCGCGCATCGTGGCGCTGGTCAACCGCTACGACAAGCTGTGCAACCCGGCCAATCCGGGCAAGGCGATCACCCCGCACGAGGCGGTGGCGCTGATGTTCGCGCAGGGAAAGAACAAGTACGACCCGGCGATCCTCGGCGCCTTCATCAAGATGATGGGCGTGTACCCCGCAGGCTCGGTGGTGCAACTGACCGACGACCGCTATGCGCTGGTGGTGGGGGTCAACTCCTCGCGGCCTCTGAAGCCGAAGGTGCTGGTACACGAACCAGGCGTGCCGCGCGACGACGCGCTGGTGCTCGACCTCGAAACCGTCAGCGGCCTGGGCATCCGGCGCAGCCTGAAGCCGACCGCGCTGCCAGCCCGCACGCTCGACTATTTGTCGCCGCGGCCGCGGGTCAGCTACTTCTTCGAGCCGACCCAGGACGGCGGGGCGCTCGCGTGAGGATGTCGCGCAATCCGCCGACTGCCACCACGGTGCCCGCGCCGGTGGTGCCGGCCCGCCGTGGGCGCAGTGGCGATGGGCCTGCCGGTTCGCCTTCGCTGAACCAGCGCGCCATCGAAGCCTGGCTGATTCCGCCACGCGCGCTGATTGAAGGGCTGCTCGACGCGGTCTGGCTGGTCGATCCCGAAGGTCTGCGCATCGTCGCGGCGAATGCCGCTTGCAGCACCCTGTTCGATGTCGATGCCGCCAGCCTGTGTGGCCAGGACATGTTGAGCCTGGCCGCAACGCCCGAAGACATGGCGTTCTGGCAGGAAGCGGCGCTCGGCTGGGCCGACAGCGTCGAGTCGCACAGCTGGGTGCGACGCGCTGATGGCGAGCTGGTGGCCGTGCTGCGGCGTGTCAGCCGGGTGATGCTCTCGGCCGACAAGGCGCTGTTCATGGTCGTGATGCAAGATCGCAGCGACGAGCGGCGTGCAGAAGACGAACTGGCCGACCGGCTGGCCGAACTGGCGGCGACGCTGGAATCGACGCACGACGGCATCCTGGTCACCGACACCAACGGCCGCATCCGCAATTTCAACCAGCGCTTCGCTGCGCTCTGGGAGCTGCCTGACGGCTTGATGGTGCAGCACGACGACGACGCCATCCTGTCGTGGATGCTGCGCCGCGTGGTCGAGCCCGCCGAGTACATGCGTCGGCTGGCCGCCATCGATGGGGTGTCCCAGATGCAGGCCAGCGACACCGTGACGCTGATTGGTGGTCGGGTGCTGGAGCGCGTCACGCTGCCGCAATGCAGCCGAGGCAAGACGATCGGCCGTGTCTATTCCTTCCGCGACATCAGCGAGCGCCTGGAGGCCAATCGGCGCATCGAAACCCTGTCGCATACCGATGCGCTGACCGGCCTGCCGAACCGCCGCACGCTGCTCGGGCGCATCGACTACGCGCTGGCCCTGGCGCAGCGCGAAGGCGTGCCGTTCGCGCTGCTGTTCCTGAATCTCGACCGATTCAAGCACATCAACGACACCCTCGGCCACACCATGGGCGACCGGGTGCTGATCGAGGTGGCCGAGCGCTTGCTGCTGACCCTGAGACAAGTGGACACCATCGCCCGTCTAGGTGCCGATGAATACGTGTTGCTGATCCACCAGGCCGATGCCGCCGGGGCAGAAGGCAGCGCCCGGCGCATCCTCGATGCGATGCAGCGCCCTTTCACGCTCGACGACCTGAGCTTCACCGTCACCTGCAGTGTGGGCATCTCGTTGCACCCCGGTGACGGCAGTACGGCCGACGAGATGCTGCAGGCCGCCGATGCGGCCATGGACGAAGCACGCGAGAGCGGCCGTGCCGGATTCCGGTTCCACCAGGCGCGCGCGGAAAGCACGTCGAAGCTGCGTACCCGGATGAAGCTCGACCACGCCATGCGCCAGGCGCTGGCGGCCGGGCGGTTCCGGCTGCATTACCAGCCGCAGGTCAATCTGAAAAGCGGCGAGATCGTTGGCGCCGAGGCCTTGATCCGCTGGCGCGATCCCGAACTCGGCGATGTGCCGCCGGCCGAATTCATCCCGGTGGCCGAGCGCAGTGGCTTCATCGTGGCCATCGGCAGCTGGGTGCTGCGCCAGGCGGTGCAGCAGGCCGCGCTGTGGCGCGAGCAAGGACGCCAGCTGCTGATGTCCATCAACGTCTCTGCATTGCAGTTCCAGCAGGTCGATTTCGTCGACAGCGTCGCCCGTGCCTTGGCCGAAGTCGGGCTGGAGCCGCAGTGGCTGGAGCTGGAGCTGACCGAGTCGATCCTGATCCAGGACGCTCAGGAGGCCTTGCACCGCTTGCAGGCGCTGGCCGAGCTGGGCGTGAAGCTGGCCATCGACGATTTCGGCACCGGCTATTCGAGCCTGGCCTACCTGAAGCGCTTCCCGATCAGTCGGTTGAAGATCGATCGCAGTTTCATCCAGGGGCTGCCGGGGGATGAAAGCGATGCCGGCATCGTCCAGGCGATTGCCAACATGGCACGCGCGCTGCGGCTGGAGCTGATCGCTGAAGGGGTGGAGAGTGAGGCCCAGCGGCAATTCATGCTGCAGGTCGGCTGCGAGCAGTACCAGGGGTTCCTGACCTCGCCGGCCATCGATGTGGTGTCCTTCGAGGCCATGCTCGATCGCCGCAGGCTCGCTGCTGCAGAGCCACCCACTGCGCCTGACGAATCATCACCGCGCTGAGCCATCGCACAATCTGCCGCTGAGCGCTGACTCCAGCGCGGGCCCGGGGGCACGATGATCTACAAGTTCAAATCCAAGGCAGCGGGCGACGTCATCATGCTGGGGCCGCAAGGCGAGCAGATCTTGCGCATTGTCGGCAAGGAGCCTTCGGCCCAAGGTATCTTCGAGGTGAGCAGCATGCCGGCGGCGATCACCGCCATCGAGCAAGCGGTCGCAGCCGAGGAAGCCTCACGCGTCACGGACCCACCCAATGCCTCTGAAGCGGCGCCAGCCGAATCGGTCGATCGCATTGGATTGCGGCAACGTGTCTGGCCGTTCCTTGAGATGCTCAAGCGCTGCCATGCCGAAAGCGCGGTCATCGTCTGGGGCGTCTGAGGTGATGCCGCCCGTGACCCGCATCGTCGCGATCCGTCACGGCGAAACCGCCTGGAACGTCGGTACCCGCATCCAAGGGCACCTCGACATTCCGCTCAATGACACCGGCCGCTGGCAGGCACAGCGCGCCGCGCGCGCGCTGATGGACGAAGGTATCTCGGCCATCTATTCCAGCGACCTGCTGCGTGCGCTGGGAACGGCCGAGGCGATTGGCCAGGCGTTGTCGATGCCCGTCGTCGCCGACGCCCGTTTGCGCGAGCGGGCCTTTGGCGTCTTCGAGGCGCACACCTACGCCGAGATCGAGGCCCGCTGGCCTGCTGAGGCCCGCCGCTGGACGCAGCGCGAGCCTGACTTTGCACCGGAGGGCGGTGAGACCCTGCGACACGTCTACGAGCGCTGCATGTCGCTGGTGCACGCGCTGGCCGATGCCCATGCCGGCCAGACCATTGCCCTGGTCTCGCACGGTGGGGTGATGGATTGCCTGTACCGCGCAGCCACGCAGCTCGACCTGCGAGCCAAACGCTCCTGGCCCTTGGGCAACGCCAGCATCAACCGCCTGCTGCACAACGGGGTTGGCCTGACGCTGATCGGTTGGAGCGACACGAGGCACCTCGACGACGCCGCAGCGCTGGACGAATGGACGGACGCGGCCGGCGCCTAGCGCGCCTGATCGCCGCCCGGCCGGGCCTATTCGTCGAACAGGTCGGTGGCAGCGCTGTGCTTCGGCGGCGTCACACCAAGGTGCTTGAACGCGGCCAGCGTCGCGATGCGGCCGCGCGGCGTGCGCTGAAGATAGCCCTGCTGGATCAGGTAAGGCTCGATCACATCTTCGATCGTGTCGCGCTCCTCGCCGATGGCCGCGGCCACGTTGTCGAGGCCGACCGGGCCACCGTCAAAGCGGTGGATCACGGCTTCGAGCAGCTTGCGGTCCATCACGTCGAGGCCATGCGGATCGACGTCGAGCATCTTCAGCGCCAGATCGGCCAGCGCCTTCGTGATGCGCCCATTGCCTTTCACGTCGGCATAGTCGCGCACGCGACGCAGCAGCCGGTTCGCGATGCGCGGGGTGCCGCGGGAGCGGCGGGCAATCTCGAACGCGCCCTCGGCGTCGGTCGGCACGTTCAGCAAACCGGCCGAGCGGTTGACGATGCGCGCGAGTTCCTCGGGTGTGTAGAACTCCAGTCGCGCCACGATGCCGAAGCGGTCACGCAGCGGGTTGGTCAGCATGCCGGCGCGGGTGGTGGCGCCCACCAGCGTGAAGGGCTGCAGATCAAGCTTGATCGAACGTGCGGCCGGGCCCTCGCCGATCATGATGTCGATCTGGTAGTCCTCCAGCGCGGGGTAGAGGATCTCCTCGACGACCGGGCTCAGCCGGTGGATCTCGTCGATGAAGAGCACGTCGTTGCGCTCGAGGTTGGTCAGGATCGCGGCCAGGTCCTTCGGTTTTTCGAGCACCGGGCCCGAGGTCTGGCGCAGGTTCACCCCGAGCTCGTTGGCGATGATGTGGCTGAGTGTGGTTTTGCCCAGGCCGGGCGGGCCGAACAGCAATACATGGTCCATCGCTTCGCTGCGCATCTTGGCCGCACCGATGAAGATGGAGAGCTGCTCGCGCGCTTTGGCCTGACCGACGTACTCGGCCAGGCCCTTGGGCCGCAACGCGCGCTCGATCGCGTCTTCGTTGGGCGAGGCGCTGGCCGCGCTGACCACGCGACGCGGCTCGAAATCGTCGGTCTGGATGCTCATGCCGCATTATCGACAACGGTTCGTGCAGGCCTGCTGACGGCATCGCCTACACTCGCGCCGTGAATTTTTTCAGGCACCGTCTCCGCTGGCTGTTGCACATCGCGTTGATCGCGATGGTCGGCCTGGCCTTGGCGCCAACGCTGTCGCGGGTGATGCTGCCGTCCACCGGCAGCGGGCCGTGGTCGGAGATCTGCTCGACCGCGGGTGCCCGCTGGCTGACCCAGACCACGATCCGGTCCGACGCTTCCGAGTCCGCCCCTGGGGCTCCGGACCCCTCCCGCTCGGCGCACATGGAGCACTGCCCGCTGTGCTCACATGTCACACCGGTCCTGGGTCTGCCACCGTCGCAGTCTGCTCTCTTGCCGTTGGCCCAGGGAGCAGATCACCTGCCGGTGCTGTACACCCAGGCGCCGCGCACTCTCTACGCCTGGGCACCGGCCCAGGCGCGCGCACCCCCCGCCCTCTGAACGCTGTGATCGACCGCATCCGGTAGCCGAAGCGTCGGCACCGCACGCGGCCTGGGCTGCTCGACCCGTGCGTCGACCAGCCGCGTTTCGACACCCCGTTTCAGGAGGTCGCCTTGCGACACACCCCTCATTTGTTCCTGCTCGTCTGTGCAGGCATCGGCTCTGCCGTGGCCGCCGACGAGCCCCGTGTGGATGCCCACACCGACGCCAACCAGGCGCGTACGCTCGAACGCGTCGTCGTCACCGGCTCGCGGCCCTCGACCTTGCCGCTGGAGATCCCCACCACCACCGAAGGCATCACCGGTGCGCAGGTCGAGCGCAGCATCAACGCCACCGACGCGTCCGATGCGCTGAAGTATTTCCCCAGCCTCGTGGTGCGCAAGCGCAGCATCGGCGATCACGACCATGCGGTGCTGGCCTCGCGCGCGTCGGGCACCGGCAACAGCGCACGCTCGCTGGTGTTTGCCGACGGCATCCTGCTGTCGAACCTGCTGGGCAATGGCGCCGATTTCACGCCCCGCTGGGGGCTGGTGTCGCCCGACGAGATCGAGCGCGTCGATGTGCTGTACGGCCCGTTCTCGGCGGCCTATTCCGGCAACTCGGCCGGTGCGATCGTCGACTACGTGACGCGCATGCCGACGCGCTTCGAGGCGCACATCAAGGTGCAGGTGCACACCCAGAAGTACCGGCTGTACGAGACCGACGAGCGCTTCTCCGGGCACCAAGAGAGCGCCTCGATCGGCAGCCGTGCTGGCGCTTTCTCATGGTGGATCCATCTGAACCGGCAGGACAGCGACGGACAGCCGCTGGTCATCGCACGGGTCAACCAATCCACCACGCCCAGCACCTTGGGCACGCCGGTCACCGGTGCGGTGGCAGATCGCAATCACCTCGGCGCTCCGGTATTCAATGTCGGAACCAGCTCGCAGACCGATTCTGTGCAGGACAGCGGCAAACTCAAATTGGCCTACGACCTCACCCCGACGCTGCGTGCCAGCTACACGCTGGGCTCGTGGCGCAACGATGCCAAGCGGTCGGTAGACAGCTTCCTGCGCGATGGTTCGGGCAACCCGGTCTATGCGGGGCAGGTCAACATCGGTGGCAGTGCCTACACCCTGCCCTCACTGACGCCCAGCCGGGCGGAACTGCAGCACCTGGCCCACGGCTTGACCGTCAAGAGCCGTACCCTCGGCGTCTGGGACTGGGAGGCGGCCGCCAGCGTCTACGACTACCACCGGGACCGCGTCCGCACACCCAATGCCAACGTGCCGCTGCCCGGCGCCTTGTCGGGCGGTGCTGGACGCGTGGTCGATCTGGGCGGTACAGGCTGGAACACCTTGGCGTTGAAGGGCATCTGGCGCCCCGAGGGCGTGGACGGCCGACACATCGTCGAGTTTGGCGTGCAACGCGATACCTTCAGGTTACGCCGCCGTGAGTCAACCACCGGCGATTGGGTCGGCAGCCAGGTGGGCAGCCCGGCCGCGGCCTTCAGCGGCGAGACCAGCCTGAGCAGCCTCTGGATTCAGGATGCGTGGCGCTTCGCGCCGCAATGGCGCACGGTGCTGGGAGGTCGGTATGAAGAGTGGCGCGCCCGCGACGGACGTCGCCAGATCGGTGCGGCAGTGGTGAGTTACGCGAGCCGTGATGAGTCGACGTTCTCGCCGAAGGCCGCCATCCTGTTCGATGCCACCGAAGACTGGACGTTGAAGGCCTCGATCGGCCGTGCGGTGCGCAACCCGACGGTCAATGAGCTGTTCCAGGGCGGCATCAACACCACCACGCAGTTGCCGACGCTGAACAACCCGAACCTGCGGCCTGAGAAATCGGTCACCACCGAATTCACGGCGGAGCGGGCATTGCCGCATGGCTTGCTGCGCACGACCGTGTTCCTCGAGCGCAGCCACGACGCCTTGTACTCGCAGACCACGGTGGGCGGAACGCAGGTGAGCAATGTCGGTCGCATCGACACCAAGGGTGTCGAGATGGCCTTGCAACTGGACCGCTTGTTCGTGCCAGGTCTCGAGCTCAGCAGCAGCGTGACCTACGCCGACTCCGAGATTCGAAAAAACAAGGGCTACCCAGACACCGTCGGCAAACGCCAGCCGCGCGTGCCGGCCTGGCGGGCCACATTGCTGGCGAGCTACCGCTTCGACGAGCACTGGAGCGGCAGCTACGGTGGCCGCTTCAGCGGCAAGCAGTACGGACAGCTGAACAACAGCGACACCAACGGATATTCATACCAGGGCTTCTCGCGCTACTTCGTCACCGACGTTCGGGTCCAGTACCGCATCGATCGGCAATGGCAGGCCAGCCTGGGCATCGACAACCTGAACAATTACAAGTACTGGGCCTTCCATCCGTATCCGCAGCGCACGATGCATGCGGAACTGCGCTTCGATTACTGACTCGTCAACCTCCATCAACGAAAGCCATCATGAACACTCCATCCCTACAAAAGGCGATCTTCGGCGCCGCCCTTGCGCTGGCGGCGTTTGGCACCTTGGCCCACAGCTACAAGCTGGGTGAGATCGATATCGGTCACCCCTATGCCCGACCCACTCGCGAGGGCCAGACGGTGGGCGGTGGGTACCTGAAGCTGGCCAACAAGGGGGCCGCTGACCGCCTGGTCTCCGCCTCCTCGCCAGCGGCCGGGGCCGTGGAAATCCACACCATGTCGATGGAGGGCGACGTGATGAAGATGCGTCAGGTTGACGCCATCGAGCTCGCCACGGGGCAGACCGTGGAGTTGAAGCCCGGTGGCTATCACCTGATGCTCATGGGCCTGAAGGCGCCGCTGAAGGCCGGCGACAAGCTTCCGCTGACCTTGAAATTCGAGAAGGCGGGTGAGGTGGTGGTGACGATCAACGTCGAGGAACCGAAACCGCGAGCTGACGCTGCGGCTGCGCACAAGCATTGAGCTCAAACAGCACCTGCGTCATGCCAGCGATTTCAGCGCCAGCTTGATGCCATCGCTGACGCTGGCATCGGGCGGCAGGCTCTTCAGCGCCGCCGCGGCTTCGCGGTCGCTGTAGCCGAGCGCGATCAAGGCCTGCAGGATGTCGGCCTGTGCGTCGCTGGCCACCGTGGTGGGCGCGCTGATCGCGTCGGCGAGCTTGCCCTTGAGCTCAAGCAGCAGCCGCTCGGCAGTCTTCTTGCCGATGCCCGGCACCTTGACCAGCCGGCCGGTTTCCTGCCGCGCAACGGCTTGCGCCAGCTCGCTGACACTCAAACCTGACAGCAGCGACAGCGCCATCCGCGGGCCGACGCCAGTGATCTTGATCAGCAGCCGGAATGTCAGCCGCTCGTCGTGGGTCAGGAAGCCGAACAGGGTCTGGGCGTCTTCGCGGACGATGAAGTGCGTCAGCAACGTGACGCGTTCGCCGAGGGAGGGCAGGTTGTAGAAGCTGCTCATCGGCACATCGACTTCATAGCCGATGCCGTTCACATCGATGAGCACTTGCGGTGGCGATTTGTCCGCGAGGAGGCCGGTGAGTCGTCCGATCATCGGACGATTATCCGGGTGCAACCGCCCGGCCGTTCAGGCGTGGCAGCTCAGCTGTCGAACAAGCCGAGCCGCTGCGCTTCCAGCGCTGCCTCGGCGCGCGAGCTCACGTTGAGCTTGCGGTAGATCTGCTTGACGTAGTCGGCAATCGTGTGGCGCGACAGGCTCAGTTGTCCGCCGATCTCTGGCAGCGTGTAGCCCTTGGCCACGCGCAGCAGCACCTCGTTTTCACGGTCGGTCAGCAGCACATGGGGCATCGAGTGCGCACGCTGCTGCGTCTTGACCTTGGCTTGTGCCGCAAAGTGCGCGATGACGCGCCGCGCAATCGACGGCGACAGCGGCGGCTCGCCGCCACTCATGCGCTTGAGCTGCTCGGCGATCAGCTCGCGCGCCTGTTCCTTCAAGAGATAGCCGAAGGCGCCGGCCTGCAGCGCGGGGAACAGGTGGTCGTCGTCGTCGTGAATCGTCACCACCACCGACTGGCACTCCGGTTGCGATTCCCGCAGCGCGCTGACCACGCTGACGCCAGAACCGTCAGGCAAGCCGAGGTCGATCAGGGCCAGCTCAAACTTGATCGCCGTGACCAGTTCGAGCGCGTCGTGGACGCGGGCGGCCTCCTGAATGTGCGATTGCGGAAACACCTGAAGGATCAGCACCTTCAGCCAGGCGCGGATCTCGGGCAGGTCTTCGAGCAGCAGGATGTTGTTCATGGGGGCTCCGTCGTTCGCTTTATCGGCGATATCAACGCAGTACTGATCGAAATCGAGTCGGCTCAGGGTTGATTTACAGCGGAATCGTGAGCCTGATCACAGTGCCGTAGCCCGGCCCCGACTCCACCAGGCACTGCCCGGCCAGTTGCTTGGCGCGGTGCTTCATGCTTGACATGCCGTGGCCGCGGTCCAGCTTGCCATCGAGCTCCATCGGGATGCCGTTGCCGTTGTCTTGCACCAGCAAGCCGAAATGCACCGCATCGACCGAGGTACGCACCTTGCAATGCGAGGCGCCACTGTGCTTGATGATGTTGCTCACCGCTTCGCGCAGGATGCGGGTGGTCTGCACGAACACCCGCGCGCTGAGCTGCTGCTGCAGCTCATCGGGCGGGTTGCGCCAGTCGGCCTCGATGTTGGCCTGGCCCAGCCGCGACACCACCTCGGCGCGCCAGTCGGCCAGTGCGTCGGCCAGCTGCACCGGCTTGCCGGTCAGGCCGCGCACCGACAACCGCATTTCTTCCAGCGCCTCGCGAGCCAGCGTCGAGATGCGCTCGCTGTCGCTGGTGTGCACGATGGTCAGCAGCTTGGCGCCGAGGTCATCGTG
This sequence comes from Burkholderiales bacterium Ga0077547, assembly GCA_001464195.1. GTDB lineage: Bacteria > Pseudomonadota > Gammaproteobacteria > Burkholderiales > Burkholderiaceae_C > PBB1. Next base: position 70,676 of record LNEY01000025.1, on the reverse strand, counting down.
CAGGTCAGCGGCGATGCGCTTGCGTTCCTTTTCGGTCACCTGCTCGACGCGCAGCGCCGACATCTGCGCAAAGTTGCTCTCGATCTCGGCCGTGGCCTCCCGAACCCGGTTTTCAAGCTGCGCGCGGTTGACCTCGGCGGCTTGCAGCGCCCGCCCGAACATCTGCAGCAGCCGCGAGCCGATGCCCAGCAGCAGCAAGGGCAGCACCACGTTCAGCGGCTGCACCGCGTGCATTGGCAGCCAGCGGTACTGCACCGACAGCTCCAGCAACACCACCACGCCCATGCCGCCCGCGGTCAGCGCCATCGGCCAGAAATCGACACGTCGGTGTTTCCAGACCAGGCCCAGGTAGTAGACGATGGAGGCAATCAGCTCGACCGACATCAGCGCGAACCACACATTGGCGAGCAGGAAAAAATCATCGACAGGGGCCACCAACAGGCTCAGCGGTATCAGCAGGCACTGCAGCAACAGGGCGCCCGCCACACGCCGACAGCGCACGCCGGCGTAACTCAGGAAGAACTGCACCGCGACGCCCACGACCGGTGCGAAGGCACTGCACACCAGCAGCTCGAACTCGCGTGTTTCCAGTGGCCAGTGCGGCCACCACACCCGCAGCGACAGCAGGGCCCAGCCCATCAGCAACGCGCCGAAATACTTGAGGTAGCGCTCCTTGCGGTTGATCCAGCTCAGCGCCAGCAGAAATCCGCCGAGTGCGGTCAAGGTGATGGCCGCGATCTGCACCGTGGTGATGCTCCAGAACTCCCGCTGGGCGTGCAGCACTGCCAGCTCCGCCTGTGGCCCGATGCGCAGCACCGACAGACCACCCGCGCGTGCGCGCACCGCCACATGCGTCAGCGCCGAGCCTTGCACCTGGATGTCCAGTACGTTGGCCTGGGGATTCAACAGGGCTGCCGGCAGGTTCACCAACTGCGGGCGGTAGCAGTTGCGGGTCATCGGCTCACTCATACGGCCGCCGCTGTAGATGCGGCGCCCATTCAGATGAACTTCGAGGTTGCTGCAGGCCCGTTCGATGTACAGCGCCAGCAGGTCGTCGTCGCCGATCCCCTCTGGCTTGTCGAAGCGGGCGCGGTACCAGACGCTGCCGTCGTGGCCCGGGCGCGATTGCGCCCATTCGTCAGGCAGCACGGTCGCCACCGCCGCGGCGTCGGCCGGAAAGTGGGCGGCGTCGCTCTGCACCGCCTGCACCGACGTGATCGTCAGCGCTGCCGCCTGAGCCGAGCCGAGGGCAAGCCACAGCCACAGGGCCAGAAAGTACAGCACGCCGCGGGTTCGCATGGGCGGCGATTGTGCAGGAGGCGTGCTCGCTCATCGCGTGCATCAAGCCGCAATGGTTGCCTTCGTTCACGAAGCGCGCGCCACAATACGGCCACCACCTTGAACATCGGTCGAACTTGATCCTCAGACACGCCTTCATCCCGCTTGACAACACCCGCTTGGCCCACCTCTGCGGCCCGCTGGACGCCCACCTGCGCGACATCGAATCGGCGTTCGATGTGACCATCACCCGCCGCAACGAATCGTTCAGCATCGAGGGTGGCAAGGCGCAGGCCGAGCGTGCGGTCAGTCTGCTGCAGTCGCTGTACGACCGGGCCCGGCTGCCACTGGCGGCTGATGCGTTCCAGCTGTCACTGGTGGAAGCGGCGGCCGATGCGGCCGGACGGGCGATCCCGCTGACCCGTCGCCCCGCGCGAGATCGGGCCGATGAAGCCGAGCCCATCGCGGCGGCGGCCGCCCCCGTCACCGTGCTGCGCACCCGTCGGGCCGATCTGGCCGGGCGCACGCCCAACCAGCAGGTGTATCTCAGCAACATCCAGTCGCACGACATCACCTTCGGCATCGGTCCGGCCGGCACTGGCAAGACCTTTCTGGCGGTGGCCTGCGCGATCGATGCACTGGAGCGCAGCAGCGTGCAGCGCATCGTGCTGACGCGGCCTGCCGTCGAGGCGGGCGAGCGTCTGGGTTTCCTGCCCGGCGATCTGGCGCAGAAGGTCGATCCCTACCTGCGCCCGCTGTACGACGCGCTGTATGACCTGATGGGCATCGACAAGGTCACCCGTGCGTTCGAGAAAGCCACCATCGAGATCGCGCCGCTGGCCTTCATGCGTGGGCGCACCTTGAACAACGCCTTCGTGATCCTCGACGAGGCGCAGAACACCACGCCCGAGCAGATGAAGATGTTCCTGACGCGCATCGGCTTTGGCAGCAAGTGCGTGATCACCGGCGACGTCAGCCAGATCGACCTGCCGCGCGGCCAGATGAGCGGTCTGATCGACGCCGAGCGGGTGCTGCGGCGCGTGCGCGGCATCGCCACGACGCGTTTCACCTCGGCCGATGTGGTGCGCCACCCCCTGGTCGCCCGCATCGTCGACGCCTACGAGGCGTCACGCTCCGACCCGGCCTGAGATGCCTCGACCCGCGCTGACGCTGTCGCTGCAGTTCGCGCGCGACGATCTCGCGCGCGCGCACCGTGCGCAGCTGCCACGACATCGTGTGGTGCGCTGGATCCGCTGCGCACTGGAGACGCCGGCAGAGATCACGGTGCGCGTCGTCGGTGCCGATGAAGCGCGCGCGCTGAACCGTGACTTCCGTGGCAAGGACTACGCGACGAACGTGCTGACCTTCGACTACAGCCATGCGCCCCTGGTGCATGCCGATCTGGTGCTGTGCGCCGATGTGGTCGAGGCCGAAGCGCGTGCGCAGTCGCGCACGCTCGACGCGCACTATGCGCACCTGCTGATCCACGGCGCGTTACATGCTCAAGGCCACGACCACGAGCGTGACGATGAGGCCGAACGGATGGAAGCCCGCGAAAGCGAGCTGATGCAGTCGCTGGGCTTTGCCGATCCGTACGCAGCCTGACGCCCGCTGCGCGCCTGTCGTCAGCGCGATGAACTCAGGTACCGTTTGCGCCAGAAGTACACGCTCATGCTGATGCCGAGCACCAGCATGGCGAAGAAGATGGTCCAGAACCCGGTGAGGCTGTGGATCAAAGGCAGGCCTTCGAAATTCATGCCGAAGAACCCGGTCACCAGGTTCAGCGGCATGAAGATGGCCGTCAGCACCGTCAGCGTGCGCATGATGGAGTTGGTGCGGTTGCTCTGCGCCGAAAAGTGCATCTGTACGGCGGTCTCGGCCGACGATTCGAGCCGGCGCACATGGCCCAGCACCCGCTCGATGTGCTCCAGCACATCGCGTGAGCGCACGCGCAGCAGCTCGCGTTCGCGTCGGGCGCTGTAGTCGGCCTCGGGCGGCCATTCGTCGAGCGCATCGATCCATTCGGTGATGGCACTGCGCTGGTCTTCGCAGGTGTCTTCGAGCAGGTGCAGCGCGTTGCGCGAATCCAGCAGCATCTGCCAGTTGTCGAAGCGGCTGCGCGGGTTGAACAGCTCTTGCTGCAGATAGCTCAGCTGCTTGGTCAGCAAGCGCCGCAGTTCAAGGTAGCTGTCGACCATGTGGTTGACCATGCGCAGCATCAGGTCGGCCGGGCTGGTCGGCAGGCGTGCGGTGCTGCGGCCTTCGGCACCGCGCGCATCGCCTGCCGAGGGCAGGATCTGCTGCTGCAGCCGGTTGGCGAAGAACTCGCGCACCTGGCAGTCGGTGGGGTGCACCGTCAGCAGCACGCGGTCAAACAGCGCAAAGCCGACCGGGCTGGTGTCGATCGCGTCCAGCGCCGCGCGGGCGGTGCTCAGCGTGCCATTGCTGTCGTCGAGGAACATGGGCGCGCTGCCTTCGCCGGCGGCCAGTCGTCGGAACACCAGCATGTCGTACCAGGAGGTGTAGTCAAAGTGCGAAGGCAACTGGTTGTTCAGCAGGTCGGCGACGTGCAGGTCGACCAGTTGCCCGCCGGTCCAGCGCTGCAAAGCCGCTTGCAGCATGGGCGTTTGCACTTCGAACTCGCGGCGCGCGCTGCCGACCCACAAGTACCCGGTCGCTGGCAGCGACTCGGGCAACCCATCGAGCTCGCTGAACTGATCCCCGCAGATATGGAAGACGCGCATCGTCGTTCCTGCGCCGGTGTCAGTCGGCCTTCATCAGTCGCGCGGCATCGAGCGCGAAGTAGCTCAGCACGCCGTCGGCGCCGGCGCGCTTGAACGCGAGCAGGCTCTCCATCATCACCGCGTCGTGGTCGAGCCAGCCGTTGGCCGCGGCAGCCTTCAGCATCGCGTACTCGCCGCTGACCTGGTAGGCGAAGGTCGGCACGCGGAATTCATCTTTCACCCGCCTCACGATGTCGAGGTAGGGCATGCCGGGCTTGACCATCACCATGTCCGCCCCTTCGGCGATGTCGAGCGCGACTTCGCGCAGGGCCTCGTCGCTGTTGCCGGGGTCCATCTGGTAGACCTTCTTGTTGCTCTTGCCCAGGTTGCCAGCCGAGCCCACGGCGTCGCGGAACGGGCCGTAGAAGGCGCTCGCGTACTTGGCGCTGTAGGCCATGATCTTGGTGTGGATGTGGCCTTTGGATTCCAGCGCCTGGCGGATCACGCCAATGCGTCCGTCCATCATGTCGCTGGGCGCGACGATGTCGACGCCCGCCTCGGCATGCACCAGCGCTTGGCGCCGCAGCACATCCACCGTGCTGTCGTTGACGATGTAACCGGTGGCGTCGAGCAGGCCGTCCTGGCCATGGCTGGTGTACGGATCGAGCGCCACATCGGTCAGCACGCCCAGTTCCGGGAAGCGGCGTTTGAGCTCGCGCACCACGGTGGGCACCAGGCCTTCAGGGTTCAGTGCTTCGGCCCCGTCCTCGGTCTTCAGCGCGGTGTCGATCACCGGAAACAGCGCCAGCACCGGAATGCCCAATGTCAGGCAGCGCTCGGCAATGGGCAGCAGGTGATCCAACGTGACGCGCTGGACGCCCGGCATTGAGGCCACGTCTTGCGTCTGGTTGTGTCCGGCGGTGACGAACACCGGCAGGATCAGGTCGCTCGGGTGCAGCCGGTGTTCGCGCACCATGGCGCGGCTGAACTCGTCTTTGCGCAGGCGCCTCGGGCGGCTGCTGGGGTAGGCAGGAGGTGTGTGCACGAGACGTCGCCGTAGGGGTTGGGGCCGGAAGTCGGCGGATGATAGACGCAGCGCATGGCGATAATCCGCCGATGCTCTGGATCAAAGCGTTCCACATCGTCTTCGTCACCAGCTGGTTCGCCGGGCTGTTTTACCTGCCGCGCATCTTCGTCAATCTGGCGATGGTGCCGGCCGACAGCCACGCCGAGCGCGAGCGCCTGCTGTTGATGGCACGCAAGCTCTATCGCTTCAGCAGCCTGTTGATGGTGCCTGCGATCGGGCTGGGCTTGTGGCTATGGCTGGGTTATTGGGGCCTGAACGCCGGCGGCTGGCTGCACGCCAAGATCGTGCTGGTGCTGCTGGCCGTGGGCTACCACCACATGTGCCGCTCGCTGCTGCGCCAGTTCGAGCAGTTCACCAACCAGCGCAGCGACCGCTGGTTCCGCGTGTTCAACGAGGTCTCGGTGCTGCTGATGATCGCCATCGTCGTGCTGGTGGTGGTCAAGCCGTTTTGATCGCACGCTGAGCCGAGGCAACGCTGAACAAGGGCAGCGCGATGGTGCGTCACCGGAGTTCCGCATCGCTGCTGGCCTGGCTGTACGCGGGCTTGATCATTTATGCCAGTCTGTATCCGTTCACGCAGTGGCGGTGGCCGACGGCGTCACCGCTCCACTTCCTGCTGCTGCCCTGGCCGCGCTACTGGACGTCGTTCGACCTGGTGTCGAACCTGCTGGGCTACATGCCGCTGGGCTTTTTGATCTTCACCACCGCGGTGCGCGGCGGACGATCGGCTGCGGTCGGCGCGTTCCATGCCTTGTGGCTGGCGTCTGGCTTGTCGATGCTGATGGAGCTGACACAAAACGGATTGCCGTCGCGGATCCCGTCGAACGTGGATTGGGTGTTCAACACCCTCGGTGCGGCCGCTGGCGCAGCCATGGGCAGTCTGATGAAGGCTGTGGGACTGCTGGACCGATGGCAGCGCCTGCGGGACCGCTGGTTCGTAGACCGCAGCGCGGGTGGGCTGGCCTTGCTGATGCTGTGGCCGGTGGGCCTGCTGTTCCCGACATCGTTGCCGCTGGGCTTGGGTCAGGTGTTGTCTCGGCTGCGCACCACGGTGTCATCGATGGTGGCCGACACCCCGCTCGCCGGCTGGAGCCAGACCTGGCTGGCAGCGCCGCCGCCGGCACCCGATTTGTCGCCGCTCGGGCAGGTGTACGTCATTGCGCTCGGCCTGCTGGCGCCCTGTCTGCTGGGCTATGCCGTGTCTCGCTCGGGGTGGCGCCGAGCCGTGCTGGTGGTGGGCATCGCGCTGGCCGGCTTCGGCGCAACGACGCTGTCGACTGCGCTCAATTTCGGCCCCGACCATGCGCTGGCGTGGTTGACCACCAGCGCCGCAGTCGGTTGTGGCCTGGGCGCGCTGGCGGCGCTGATGCTGGCCTGGGTGCCGCGACGCGCGGCCGCGGCGCTGGGGTTGATGGCCCTGACGGCGCTGATCATGCTGGTCGCTGAGGCCCCTCAGGACGCCTATTTCGCGCAGAGCCTGCAGGGTTGGGAGCAGGGCCGCTTCATCCGATTCCACGGCGCGGCCCAGTGGGTGGGCTGGCTGTGGCCCTATGTGGCGATGGCCTACCTGCTTGGGCGCATCGCGTCCCGCGAAGACACCTGAGCCTACAGGTGGTTGCGCCTGCAACACCGAGATATCACAGGCCCCTCCGTAGAATCCCTGCATGAGTTATTTCAGCCGCCATGTCTTCTTTTGTCTGAACCAGCGCGACAACGGCGAGAACGCTTGCGCCGGACATGGTGCGCAGGCAGGCTTTGATCGGTGCAAGTCGCGCGTCAAGGCGGCCGGTCTGGCCGGGCCGGGCCAGGTGAGGGTGAACAAGGCCGGTTGCCTCGATCGCTGTGCCGGCGGGCCAGTCGCCGTTGTTTATCCAGAGGCCGTCTGGTACACCTTCGTCGACAACGATGACATCGACGAGATCGTCGACTCGCACCTGGTGCGCGGCCAGATCGTCGAGCGCCTGTTGTTGCCGCCGTCGGTTGGCAAGTGACATTTCGCCCCTCTTGGGCGCCATGGCTCCCCTCATGAATTCGCAGACCCAAAAGACCTCATGCCCCGGCCCCGCGGGGGCGCTGGAATGTGCACTCGACGCTCCCGCAGGTGCGCCAGTCGGCCTGGCGGTGGTGTGCCACCCGCACCCGCTGTTCGGCGGCACGATGGACAACAAGGTGGTGCAGACGGTTGCCCGCGCCCTGCTGGCGCTGGGCTGGTCGACGGTGCGTTTCAACTTCCGCGGTGTGGGCCAATCGGCAGGCAGTTGGGACGACGGGCGCGGCGAGGTCGAAGACGCGCTTGCCGTGGTGGCCCAGCACCGTGTCCCGGATCAGCCGCTGCTGCTTGCCGGGTTTTCCTTTGGCGGCTATGTGGCGGCCGAAGCGGCCTCACGCCTGCCCGAGGCAGAGCGTCCGCAGCGTTTGCTACTGGTCGGACCATCGACCGAGAAGCAGCAGTTGCCGGTGGTGCCCGAGGACACCGTGGTCATCCACGGTGAGAGCGACGAGGTGGTGCCGCTGTCGGCCACGCTCGCCTGGGCGCAGCCGCAGTTGCTGTCGGTCATCGTGCTGCCCGGAGTGGGGCACTTCTTCCATGGACAGCTCGGCTGGCTCAAGCGCGTCGTGACACAGCAGTTGCAGCCCCGGGGCTGATGCCCTCCAACCTTCCCTTGACTGATTGATTCCTGATGCCTGTCCTGCGTATTGCCCCGTTGCGTCTCTTCTCCATGGGCTTGTTGTGGCTGGCCGGCGCCTTCGCCACCGTGCAGGCGCAGGCCCCGCTGCCACCGGAGATTGCGTCACGCAGCTACCTGCTGCTTGACCTGACCAGCAACCAGACGCTGGCCGAGCGCGATGCGGACACGCCCGCCGACCCGGCCTCCTTGACCAAACTGATGACCGCCTACGTCGTGTTCACCGCGCTGCGTGACAAGAAGCTGACGCTGGACCAGCCCATCGCGGTCTCGCGCCGAGCCTGGGACGAGCGCAAGGGCGGTGGCTCGCTGATGTTCATCGACACCACGATGACGCCGACTGTCGATGAACTGCTCAAGGGCATGATCGTCCAGTCGGGCAACGATGCCTCGGTGGCGCTGGCCGAGGCGGTCGGGGGCACGCTGGATCAGTTCGTCGTGATGATGAACCGGCAGGCCCAGGCCTGGGGCCTGAAGAACACCAGTTTCAGGAACGTCACCGGGCTGACCGAGCCGGGGCACAAGAGCACCGCGCGCGACCTGGCGGTGATTGCCAGCCACATCATCCGCGACTACCCCACCGAGTACGCCTACTACTCGATCAAGGAGTACAGATACAACAACATCACCCAGCCCAATCGCAACCTGCTGCTGCGCCGTGACCCGAGCGTCGACGGCATGAAGACGGGCTACACCGAAGCGGCCGGCTATTGCCTGATCGCCAGCGCGCAGCGGGAGTTCGCTAATCTGGGCGCGGCCGGCACGGGCGGCGGGCCGCGGCGGCTGCTCAGCGTGGTGCTGAACACCACTTCGATGGAGGCGCGCGCCAACGAAAGCCAGAAGCTGCTGAACTGGGGCTATGCCGCGTTCGAGACGGTGCGCCTGTTCGAATCGAGCAAGCCCGTGACCACCGTGCCGGTGTGGAAGGGCAAGGCTGCGCAAGCGGCCCTCGGCGCGCAAGGTGGTGTGTTCGTCACCATGCCGCGAGGCGAGGGCGGCAAGCTGCAGACCAAGATCGAGCGCACCGACCCATTGATCGCCCCGTTGGCCAAGGGACAGCGCGTGGGCACGATCAAGGTCAGCACAGCCGCCGGCACGCCGGTGGTTGATGTGCCGCTGGTGGTGCTGGAGCCGGTCGAGATCGCCGGCATCTTCAGCCGAGCCTGGGATGCCTTGCGGCTCTGGATCAAGTAACCTGCGACGCCATGCCAAGCCTGCCCGAGACGCTGTGCTACCTGAACGGTGAATACACCCCGCTGAATCTGGCGAAGGTGTCGGTGCTGGACCGCGGGTTCCTTTTCGGCGACGGGATCTACGAGGTGGTGCCGGTGTACGGGCGCCAGGTGTTCCGCTTCGGCGAGCACATGGCGCGCCTTGATCGCACGCTGGCCAAGGTGCGCATCGCCAACCCGCACACCGCCGCTGAATGGCTGGAGCGCTGCCGCAGGCTGATCGACGCACACGCCGCCCGCGACCAGCTGCTGTACCTGCAGGTGACGCGTGGCGTGGCGCCGCGCGACCACGTGATGCCGACCGACATCGAGCCCACGGTGTTCATGATGACCAGCCCGATGAAGCCACCCAGCGCTGAGCAGCGCCATCGGGGCGTGGCCTGCATCACGGCGCGTGACTTCCGCTGGGAGCGTGGCGACATCAAGAGCATCTCCTTGCTGGGCAATGTGCTGGCCCGCCAGATGTCGGCCGATCAGGGCGCCGTGGAGACCATCATGTTTCGCGATGGCTTCCTGACCGAGGGCGCTGCCTGCAATGTGTGGGTGGTGCATGAGGGCGCGGTGCTGGGCCCACCCAAGAGCGAGCACGTGCTCGAGGGCATCCGCTTCGAGTTGATCCGCGAGCTGTGCGAGGAAGAGGGCATCGCCTTCAATCTGCGGCCGATCTCTGAAGGCGAGGTGAGCACCGCCGATGAGCTGATGCTGAGTTCGGCCACCAAGGAGGTGCTGTCGGTGACCACGCTCGACGGAGAAGCGGTCGGCCACGGCGCCCTGCGCGGCAAGCCAGGCCCGGTTTACGCCAAGCTGTATGCCGCCTACCAGCGCGCCAAGGAGGCAGCACGGTTGTGAGCGATACCCCGATGCCAAGCCTCCCGTCTGATCAGTCGCTGATCGAGTACCCGTCCCTGTTCCCGATCAAGGTGATGGGCGCCAACGTTGACGGCTACACCGAAGCCGTGCTCGAGGTCGCTCGGCGCTTCGATCCGCTGCTCGACGACGCACGCATCGAAACGCGCCTGAGTTCCGGTAACAAGTACCTGGCCCTCACCGTGACGGTCACTGCGACCAGCCGCGAGCAGCTCGACGAGCTGTACCGGGCGCTGAGTTCGCACCCGCTGGTCAAGGTGGTTCTGTAGGGCGCGACAGCAGCGCATGAGCTTGCCGATCCTGGTACACAAGGGGCTCGTCGATGCGGCCACGACGATCGCCGCGATGCGCGCTCACACCGAAGCACGCATCGCCGCCGACGCGCCGACGCCCGATGAGATCTGGCTGTGCGAGCACGCCCCGGTGTACACCCAGGGCCTGGCCGGCCGGCCCGAGCACCTGCACGAGCCGGGCGACATCCCCGTCATTCAGACCAACCGAGGCGGGCAGATCACGTACCACGGCCCGGGCCAGGTGGTGGCCTATCCACTCATCGACCTGAAGCGTCTGGGCATCTACGTCAAGGAATACGTCTACCGCCTCGAACACTGCGTGCTTCAGACCCTGGAAGGATTGGGCGTGACAGGTCACCGGGTGCCCGGCGCACCGGGGATCTATGTGCGGCTGGACGATCCGTTCGGACACGCGCCGTTGGAGCGTGTGCCACCGAGCGAGCGGCTGGGCGTGGCGGCGCCGAACGCCTTTCAGGGCCTGGGCAAGATTGCCGCTCTCGGCATCAAGGTCAGTCGCCACTGCGCGTACCACGGCGTGGCGTTCAACGTGGCCATGGATCTGCGGCCCTTCCAGCGCATCGACCCTTGCGGCTACGCCGGGCTGGCCACGGTCGATCTGGCTACACTGGGCGTTCATGTCGATGTGGCGGACGTGGCGCAGCGGTTTGGAGCCCGGCTCGCCGCCCATCTGGCGCCCTGACGGCGGCGCCCCGCTGGCCCCACCGTCCCTCGAAAGACCGAGATGCCCTCCGATTCCGTGACCCCCGTTGCCGCCGGCGACACCCCGAGCGCCAGTGGCTACAACGCCAGCGCGAAGCAGAAATCGCAGGCGAAGACCTCGCGCATTCCGATCAAGATCGTGCCGGCCGAGGCGCTGAAGAAACCGGACTGGATCCGGGTCAAGGCGGGTTCGGCCAGCAGCCGCTTCTACGAGATCAAGCAGATCCTGCGCGAGCACCAGCTGCACACCGTCTGCGAGGAGGCCTCCTGTCCGAACATCGGCGAATGCTTTGGCAAGGGCACGGCGACCTTCATGATCATGGGTGACAAGTGCACTCGGCGCTGCCCTTTCTGCGATGTCGGCCACGGCCGCCCCGATCCGCTGGACGTGAACGAGCCGCTGAACCTGGCGAAAACGATTGCGGCGCTGAAGCTGAACTACGTGGTGATCACCAGCGTCGACCGCGACGACCTGCGCGATGGCGGCGCTGCGCATTTCGTCGAGTGCATCCGCCAGACGCGGGCGCTGTCGCCGGCCACCCGCATCGAGGTGCTGGTGCCCGATTTCCGCGGCCGCGACGACCGCGCGCTCGAGATCCTGAAGGCCGCACCGCCCGACGTGATGAACCACAACCTGGAAACCGCACCTCGGCTGTACAAGGAAGCGCGGCCCGGCAGCGATTACGCCTTCAGCCTGAACCTGCTGAAGAAGTTCAAGGCACTTCATCCCGCTGTGCCGACAAAAAGCGGCCTGATGGTGGGCCTGGGTGAGACCGACGAGGAAATCCTGCAGGTCATGCGCGACATGCGCGCGCACGACATCGACATGCTGACCATCGGCCAGTACCTCGCACCCAGCGGTCACCATCTGCCGGTGCGCCGCTATGTGCATCCCGACACCTTCCGCATGTTCGAGGACGAGGCGGCGAAGATGGGCTTCACCCACGCCGCCGTCGGTGCGATGGTGCGCAGCAGCTACCACGCCGATCAACAGGCCCATGCGGCCGGTGTGGCGGGGGTGGATGCCCCTGCAGTGCCCCGCTGAGCCAGCCCATTGCCGGACACTTCAGCGCGCTGACAGCAGTCGTTCGATCGAGGTGTTCAGGGCGGCAAAGTCGAGTCGGCCGACATGCCGCTCCACGATCTCGCCGCGCTGGTTGATCAGCATGCTGGTGGGAGTGGCCGCCACCTGGCCGAAGCGCTCGGCCAGACCTCCGTCGTGGTCGATCGCGACCTGAAACGGCAGCGCACGGGCTTCGGTGTACCGCACCACGTTGATCGGTGGGTCGTAGGCCATGGCGATGGCCAGCGTCTCGAAGCCGCGCGCCTTGAAGCGGGCGTGGGTCGCGATCAGATCGGGCATCTCCTGCAGACAGATGGCGCAACTCGTTGCCCAGAAGTTGACGAGCACGACTCGGCCGGTCAACTCGGTGGTGTGGGCCGGCGTTCCGTTGAGCAGGGTGTATGCCGCTGGCGGAATGACATCGGGTGCTGCGACACTGCGCAGCACGCCGTAAGCGATCGCAGCGGCTGCACCCGCAGCGCACACCGCGATCAACGCTTTCCTTTTCAACGAACCCACCTTCATCGGGAGACGTCCATGCAACGCAGAAAGTTCACCATCGGTCTATTGTCAGGCGCGGGACTCTGCGGCGTGGGCGTGCCGCCTGCGCAGGCAGCGTCTTTGCTGGGTTCACTCAGCGATGGCGATGCAGCGTCGGGTATTCGTGCGGCACTCGAGCGTGGGGCCGAATCGGCGGTGGGGCTGCTCGGCAAGACCGACGGTTTTCTCGGCAATCCGAAGGTGAAGATTCCCTTGCCGGGCGTTTTGAAGAAAGCCGCCAAGCTGCTGAAGGCCACCGGCCAGGGCGCATCGGTTGACGAGCTGATCACCGCCATGAACCGTGCCGCCGAGGCCGCAGTGCCGCAAGCGAAGGAGCTGTTGCTGGGCGCGGTCAAGACCATGAGCGTCGACGACGGTCGAAAAATCCTGACCGGTGGCGACCGGTCCGTCACCGACTTCTTTTCCGCCAAGACCCGTGAGCCGCTGGGTGTGAAGTTTCTTCCCATCGTGACTCAGGCCACCGAAAAGGTCGACTTGGCCAACAAATACAACGCCGTCGCCGGCCAGGCCGCTGGTCTGGGCCTGCTGGACAAGAAGGACGCCAATGTTCAGCAGTACGTGACCGCCAAGGCGCTGGATGGGCTGTACTTCATGATCGGCGAGGAAGAAAAAAAGATCCGCAAGGACCCGGTCGGCACCGGCAGCGACATCCTGAAGAAGGTGTTCGGTTCGCTGAAGTAGGCGTTTGAGTCGCCGTCAGAGGGTCTTCGAGAGTTCGAACATCAACACCGAAGGCAGTGCCGCCTCGATCGCGTCCTGACCGACCCGTGCGCGCTCGGTGCCGGTGTCGTCCGACACGTTGAATTCATTGCCTTCTTCCACGATGTCGATGAACGGAAATCCCGGCACTTCCGCGCGAATGTCCGCGCGGAAGCGATCGAGACGGTCGCCATGCAGGATGCCCTCGACGATGATGGCGTGCGGCAGGCCATCGCTGCAAAAATCGATGGCTTCATCGATCGAATCGACCGTGTCGACGATCAGCCCCATGTGGCGCAGCGCGTCGCGGATGCGCGAGCGCATGCTGCGTCGCGAGGCGATCACCACCACATGGCTGCCCGCCAGCGGCTTCGAGTTGATGGAGCTGTCGAAGCCCTGATCGAGATCGACCGGGCTGACGCCTTCGATGTCGGCATTGGCCGGCAGTGTGAATTCCATGGTGACGGCCACCTGGCGCTCGGTCACTTGGCGCACGAGCCCCAGGTGCATCGTCACGGCGGTTTGTTCGAGCAGTCGCCAGGTCAGGGTGTCGATGGGGGGTGTCGTCGCGGCGTCGTCGCGGTCGGCCTGCTCGAAGCGGCAGATCAGGCGCGCATGACCTTTCCAGGTGTCCACATCGATGGCCAGCTCGATCGATGAGCGGGTCTGGGTCAGCGCCCAGTCGATCAGGGTGTTGAGCAGGCTGAACATCAGCGAGGCATCAACGATCACATCCACCGGGGTCGTCGCCGGCTCCACCGAGATGCCGCGTGCATCAATCTCGCGCTTTCGGTGCGTGAGCACCGACTGCAACGTGTTGTGCAAGGCCACCCGCTCGCGCGACTGGGCCAGACCGGCGCTGGCAAAGCGGGCAAGCAACTGCGCGGTCATGCCCAATTGGCGCGCGGCTTCGATCTCTTCGCGCAGCAGTCGGAGCTCGGCGCGATCAATTCGCCCGCTGGAAGTCAGCGCATTGACGCGCTCCAGCGCCAGCGTCAGCGGATGCGCGATCTCGGCACCGAGCTCGGCGATCAGGTCGCGCCAGCGAACGCCGTCGTTCGCGGAAGTCGGCGTCCGTTGCACGGGTATTGACGTTTCGGTGATGGAAGTTGCAGTCATCGGGAATGGAAGCCGGTGGCGGTCGACGGAGACGGCTCGGCGGGTGTCCTTGGCGGGGCTGGAGAACGGGGCGCAGTGCGCCTGTCAGGCGCGCGACAGTCGTAGTGTTCACCCGCTGGCCGCGCTGCGCCAGTCGGCAAGACCTTCTGGCACCAGACCCAGGGTGTGAATATTTCACGCACGGCGTCATCGCGCGCGGAACCTTGCCGTCCTCAGTCCTGGTCACGATGGGCAACGCCGCCGCCGGTGCGCTTCGATAATCAACCGCATGAAGTCGTCACTGGCCTGCCCGCCCCGCTTGTCCGCCGCGCTGTCGATCGTGGTGATCGGCGCGTTGGTCGCCTGCTCGCCAGCGCTCAACTGGCGCGAGATTCGTCCACCCGACAGCGCGGTGACGGCGATGTTTCCTTGCAAGCCCGACCACCACAGCCGTCGCGTGACCGTGGCTGGTGCCGAGCTCGCCATGCAGCTGTCGTCGTGCACCGCATCTGACGCCGTATATGCACTCAGCCGCATCAACACAGGTCAAGCGGACCGGGTGACGCCCGTGTTGGATGCTTTGCGCCAAGCGGCCATGGAGAACATCGGCGGCCCGACCGCGGTGAAAGGCGTCCAGTCCGTGCCCGGCATGGCGCCGCACCCGCTGGCGCAGCGACTGGCTTGGAGCGGCGTACGAGCCGACGGGTCACCCATTGCCGCGCAGGCGACGTTCTTCACCCAGGGGACGCAGGTCTACCAGGCCACCGTCGTGAGCACGCGGCTCGATGCCGAGGCGGTGGACACCTTTTTTTCCGGATTGAAGCTGCCCTGAGCCGCCGGGCGTTGTGTATTCCACGACGCCTCGCTTTGCCGGCAAGGGTTTTGGCTGCTGGGCCCGGTTGAACTGCCCATAATCGGCCGCCATGCCCGGACTGCTGATCATCGCCCACGCCCCGCTGGCTTCATCGCTGAAGGCCGTGGCAAGCCATGCATTTCCTGACTGCGCAAAGTCGCTGGAAGTGCTCGACGTGCCGTCAGAGATGCCCGTTGAACAGATCGAGGTTTTGGCCGCCGAACTGCTGGACAAGGTGCGCAACCCGCAAGCGCTGATCCTCACCGATGTCTTTGGCGCAACGCCTTGCAACGTGGCGCAACGTCTGGCCAGCCTGGCCGAATTCGGTCAGGTGAAAGTGGTCACTGGCGTGAATGTGCCGATGCTGTGGCGCGCCTTGTGCTACCTCCACGAACCCCTGGATGCCGTGGTCGCGCGTGCGGTGGCAGGCGCCACCCAGGGCGTGATGCAAGTGTCCATTTCCCGACCGCAAAACCAGGCTGTCCAGCCCGGCACCCATGATTCGAACCAGCGTCACCATCAGCAATAAGCTCGGGCTTCACGCGCGAGCCTCGGCCAAGCTCACCAAGACGGCCAGTGGTTTTCGAAGCGAGGTGTTCATCAGCCGCGGTGACCGCCGCGTCAATGCCAAGAGCATCATGGGAGTGATGATGCTGGCCGCTGGGCTGGGTGCTGAGGTAGAGCTCGACGCCGAAGGCGAAGACGAGCAGGCCGCCATCACGGCGCTCCTGGCCCTGATCGAGGACAAGTTCGGCGAGGGTGAGTAAGCGTTTCGCGTCGCCCTTCCCGCAAGGACCTCGCGGCCCGACTCAGGCCGATTCGTTCCCCAGAAAGTGCCGGCGATAGCGCGCGGGCAGATCCTCCATGCGCATCATCATCGGCAGATCGGCGGTGTTGAAGTCTGGGTCCCAGGCAGGCGGGCCCAAGACCTGGGCGCCGCAGCGCAGGTAGCCACGGATCAGGGCGGGTGCCTCGATGCGCAGGTCGTTTTGCAGATCGGCGATGGGCAGCGGCAAGCGCGGCGGGACCTGCCGTTCGACGGGCGCCAGGTGCGTGTGCCGCAGCTGCGACCACAGGCTGGCGGCCGCGTGCCCGCCGTCGCGCATGCTGATGCTGGCGCAGCCGATCATGGTGTCGAGCTGGTTGCGTTGCATGAAGGCGGTCAACGCGCCCCACAGTGCCAAGATCACGCCGCCACGCCGCCAGTCGGGGTGCACGCAGGAACGGCCCAGCTCCACCATCTTCGGACGCAGTGCGCGCAGCCGCGTCAGGTCGAACTCGGTTTCGCTGTACAGGCCGCCGATGCGTTTCGCCGCGGCCGGTGTCAGCACGCGGTAGGTACCCACCACCTCGCCGGGCTCACCCGCCTCGCCGTCGGTGCTGCGCACCAGCAGATGTTCGCAGTACGCATCGAACACATCGATGTCGTGACCCGGCGGCGCGCCGCGCGGCAGCGTCAGGCGCGCGCCCATCTCCGTGACGAACACCTGGTAGCGCAGCCGCTGGGCAGCCCGTATCTCGTCTTCATGGCGGGCCCAGCTCACCTCGAACCCGACCTGTCGATCCGCCGCCGTCCCGTGGCGCATGGGGTGAGGGCGTAACGGTCCCCCCAGTCCAGCACGTGATGCAAGCGTCGATTCCGCGCCAGCTCGGAGGATCTCTGAGTCCAAAGGTGTCATGGCTGCATGCTGATGCGGCTGGGTGACTGGCTCATGAAGATCGGGTGACGCTGCGGTGACGGCCACTCGAAGGCTTGAGGCCAGCGACCGACCTCAACCTGTGTTGCCGCCCGTGACAACCCGGGGCGTCGCAGCGCGACCGCACTGCTAGGATGACCCATGAGCTTTCAGCTGTTCGGACTGCCCGTGTCTCGCGGGGTGGCCATCGGTCGTGCAGTGCTGGTGTCGTCCAGCCGGATCGACGTCGCGCACTATTTCATCCCGGTCACCGAGGTGGGTGCGGAAATCTCGCGCCTGCGCGTCGCCCGCGATGCCGTCGTCGCAGAGCTGACCGCCTTGCAGGAAGACCTGCCTGGTGATGCGCCCGCCGAGTTGTCGGCGCTGCTGGACGTGCACCTGATGCTGCTCAACGACGAGACGCTGGAGCTCGCCACGAAGCAATGGATCGAGGAGCGTTGCTACAACGCCGAGTGGGCGCTTTCAGCGCAGTTCGAGGTGCTCGCGCGGCAGTTCGACGACATGGAGGATGACTACCTGCGCGAGCGCAAGGCCGACATCGAACAAGTGGTCGAGCGGCTGTTGCGTGCGATGGCACGCGGTTCTCCCGCGCTGGTCGATGCCGCTGCGAAGCCCGCGAGCGCGCTCAACGAGCCGTTGGTGCTGGTGGCCAACGACATCGCACCCGCCGACATGCTGCATTTCAAGCGCACCGTGTTCGCCGGTTTTGTCACCGATGTGGGTGGCACCACCTCGCACACCGCCATCGTCGCGCGCAGCCTGGACATTCCGGCGGTGGTGGGCGCGCGCGAAGGGTCGCGTGTGATCCGCCAGGACGATCTGGTGGTCATCGACGGCGATGCGGGGCTGGTCATCGTCAACCCGTCGGAGATCGTGCTGGAGGAGTACCGCTTCCGCCAGCGCCAGCGCGATGTTGAGCGGCAGCGGCTGTCGCGCCTGCGGAACACGCCAGCAGTGACGCTCGATGGCGAGCCGGTCGAGATGCTGGCCAACATCGAGCTGCCCGGCGATGCGGCCGCAGCAGTCGCGGCTGGCGCCGTCGGCGTGGGCCTGTTCCGCAGCGAATTCCTGTTCATGAACCGAGCCGGCGAACTGCCCGGAGAAGAAGAACAGTTCGAAGCCTATCGCTCGGTGGTGCAGGCGATGAATGGCATGCCGGTGACGATCCGCACCGTGGATGTCGGGGCCGACAAGCCGCTGGACCGGATGTCGGTCAGTGAACTGCGGCACGAACATGCGCTGAACCCGGCGCTGGGCTTGCGCGCCATACGCTGGAGCCTGTCAGAGCCGGCCATGTTCCGCCAGCAGATTCGCGCCATTCTGCGCGCCAGTGCGTTCGGCAAGGTGAAGCTGCTGGTGCCCATGCTGGCGCATGTCGGTGAAGCGAAGCAGACCCTGGATGCCATCGCCCGAGCCCAGCAGCAGCTGACCGACGCCGGCAAGCCGTTCGGCCATGTCGAAGTGGGCGCGATGATCGAAGTCCCGGCGGCGGCATTGGTGCTGCCCAGCCTGCTGAAGCTGTTCGATTTCGTCTCGCTGGGCACCAACGACCTGATCCAGTACACCTTGGCCATCGACCGCGGCGACGAGTCGGTGGCGCACCTGTACGACCCCTGGCATCCGGCCGTGCTCCAGTTGATCGAGAGCGTGATCCGCCAGGCCAGGAAGGCCGGCAAGGCCGTCAGCGTCTGCGGCGAGATGGCTGGCGACGCCGCCTTCACCGAGGTGCTGCTCGCCATGGGCCTGCGCAGCTTCTCGATGCACCCGTCGCAGATCGCGTCGGTCAAGCAGATCATCCTGCGCGCCAACAGCAAGCGCCTGCTGCCTCTGATCGAGGGGGCCTTCCGCTCCGATGACGCCTGGACGGGCTGTGAGCGTCTGCGTGCGGCGGCCGCGGGCCGGACGTTGACTGAATTGCAGCCGGCCAGCTGAGGCCTCAGCGCCGCCCGTACATCATCTGTCGCGTCAGCGCCGACTTCAGCGGCGACATGGTTTGCAGTGCGGCCAAACCCAGACCGCGGGCCGTGCTGGCCCCCGGGAACTGCCAGGTGAAGCTGCGCGCGAGGAAATCGGTCGCCGCAATCGTGGCCCAGCGATCGGGGGCGCGTTGCCGATTCAGGCGCCGCAACGCTTGATCCACATCGTCGGCTCGCGTGAGCGAGCGCACCAGCACGAAGGCATCGCGCAAACCGAGGTTCAGACCCTGCCCTGCCACTGGATGCAGGGTTTGCGCCGCGTTGCCGATGCGCACGATGCGGCCGTCCGTGGCACTGATCAGGCTGCGCTCGGCGTTCAACCCCAGGGGAAAGCGCTTGAGTGCACTGATGCCGGTGATGCGGCCGACTTCAGCCGGGAACATCGTGTTCAGCACGCTGCAGCGCTGATCCTCGTTCAACTCGGCCACCGGATCGTTGGCGCCATCGACACACCACACCAGCGCCGCGCGGCCGGGTGCCAGTGGCAGCAGCGCGGCCGGCCCGTGGCGCGTGAAGCGCTCGTAGGCCACACCCTCTCGGGCGCTGTCCAGTGTGACCTGGCCCACCCACGCCACCTGGCCGTAGTCGCGCGTGATCGCCTTGCGCGCTTGTTCGGCGAAGACGCCGCCCTCAGCGATCACCGCCAGATCAAAGGCTTCGGCGATGTCCGCGTCGACTTCCACGCTGCCGGGGGCCAGCGACTTCAGCGAGCGCACCGGTGTGGCGAACCGGCTGACCAGTCGCTGTGGTTCGGCCTCGCTGGCCGTCATCCAGGCCTGCTGCAGTGCCGCGGTGACCGTGCCGTACGACAGCACCGCACCCAGCATCGCCACACCACTGTCCGACGCCCGGATGCGCACCTGCGGCTCGCCTGGCGGCCGGCCCCACCAGGCGCTGACCGCGCTGCCCACAAGTCCGACCAGCGACGGCAGCTGTTGTGACACATGCACCTCGGTGATCGGCTGAGCGGCTTCGTCGCGCCAGGCGCCCAGGCGCTGCAACAACTGCACGCTGCCCAGCGACATTGCCAGCGTGCGCGGGTCACCGGACACGTCGGCGCTGAGGGGACGGGTGTCGAACAGGCTGATCTGCGCGTGCGGCAGCGCCCGCGCGGCGTGCACCGCCAGCGACAAGCCCACAGGGCCGGCGCCGACCACCGCCAGCCGCAGCGGACGGTCGATGGCCGATGCATCAGCGCGGGGAACCGATTCGAGGGAGGTCACGTTGCGTTCAGGGGCCAGTCGAGGAGCAAGCCGCATCGTAGTGCGGTCGGCGCGCCGTTCAGCCGCGCATCCATGCTTCGATCTCGTCGGGTGCCACCGGCGCGCCGCGGGTGATCAGTTCGCAGCTGCTGTCGGTGACGATCGCGTCGTCTTCAATCCGGATGCCGATGTGCCAGTAGCACTCAGGCACGCCGGGCGCAGGCTGCACATACAGGCCCGGCTCCAGCGTCACCACCATGCCCGGTTGCAACACGCGTGAGGGCCGCTTGACCACCGTCCCACCGAACCCATCGGGTTGCTCCACCGGGGCTTCACCGA
The DNA here is from genome assembly GCA_001464195.1 of Burkholderiales bacterium Ga0077547. Taxonomy (GTDB): domain Bacteria; phylum Pseudomonadota; class Gammaproteobacteria; order Burkholderiales; family Burkholderiaceae_C; genus PBB1. The sequence continues at coordinate 50,301 of LNEY01000025.1, read as the reverse complement.
GCGAGAGGTATTCGCCGACGTCATGCACATCGCGTCCCAGCCAGTGACCGGTGCCATGCATGTAAAAGGCCCGGTAGGCCGCGTTGGCGATCACGTCGTCGACCGTGCCATGCACATCGCGCGACAACAATCCAAAGTCGAGCATCCCCTGCGACAGCACCCGCACGGCGGCGTGGTGGGCGTCGCGCTGGCGCTGGCCGGGCTGCGTTGCATCGATGGCGGCCTGCTGCGCGGCCAGCACCAGCTCATACAGGGCACGCTGCGGACCGCTGAAGCAGCCACTGGCCGGGAAGGTGCGGGTGATGTCACTGGCGTAGCCGTCGAGCTCACAGCCCGCATCGACCAGGCACAACTCGTCGGGCAGCAGCCGCGCGTGGCCGGCTGGATGGTGCAGCACGCAGGCATTGGCCCCTGCCGCCACGATGCTGGGGTAGGCCGGGCCCTGTGCACCGTGGCGGCGGAATTCATGCAGCAGCTCGGCCTCGATCTCGTACTCATGCACCGCTGACGCCCCCTGGCGGAAGCGCTGCGCGCAGTAGCGCATGGCGCGTTGATGAGCGCCCGCTGAAATCGAGGCCGCGCGGCGCATCGTCGCCAGCTCGCTGACGTCCTTGATCAGCCGCATCTCGGAGATCAGCGGATGCAGGTCGCGGCACTGGGTCGGACATTCCACCCCGCGGCGCTCCTGCGCTCGCAGCGTGGCCAGCCAGCCTTCGATCTGCCCGGACAACTCGGCTGGCCGCCCGAAGGTGAACCACACGGTGCCTTGGCCCGCCAACAGCGCAGGCATGGCTTCGTTCAGGCTGTCGATCGGGCGTGCCTCGTTGACACCCAGCACCTGAGGCGCTGCCTCGGTGCCCAGCCGGTGTCCGTGCCACACCGCCTGCTCCGGGTCGGCGGGGCGGCAGAACAAGGTGCTGTGCCCATCGCTGCGCACCACCAGCCAGGCCTGCGGCTCGTCGAAACCCGTCAGGTGATGGAAATGGCTGTCGTGGCGGTAAGGATGTTCACTGTCCGCGTTGCGCGTGCGCTCTGGCGCCGTGGGCAGCAGGGCCACACCGCCACCGGCCGCGCGCAACCGTTCGGCAAGCTGAGCGCGGCGAGCAGCGAAGATGCTGGAGCTCATCGGCGCACTATAGCCACGGCGGGCCAGCGGACGCGCCCGAAGTCCTTGACGTTGTGTCACCGGGGTGGACATCTCGCGCTGTCGTCGGCTCGTTTACGCTCGAGACTGCGCGCCGCTGTGTTGCTGCGTTGCGATCCTGCCAATCGACCGCCCAAAGCCCATGAACACCCACACGCACGACCTCAGCCCCTGGCAGCACAGCCATGTGTTCGACAGTGGCAATCGACGCGGCGAGGCGCGGACCCGTGCCGTGCTGGCGGTGACGCTGATCACGATGGTGGCCGAGATCGTCGGTGGCTGGCTGACGGGTTCGATGGCCCTGCTGGCCGACGGCTGGCACATGGGCACGCACGCCCTGGCGCTCGGCGTGGCCGCGGTGGCCTATGCGTTGGCACGTCGCCACGCGCGTGACAGCCGCTATGCGTTCGGCACCTGGAAGATCGAGGTGCTGGGCGGCTTTGCCAGTGCGCTGGTGCTGGCGATCGTGGCGGTGGGCATCGCCTTCGAGTCGGCACTGCGGCTGTGGCACGGCACGTCGATCGACGCGGCCCCAGCGCTGTGGGTGGCGAGCATCGGCCTCGCGGTCAATCTGGTGTCGGCGTGGCTGCTGCACGGCGCCGATGACGCATCGCATGACCATGGCCATGCTGCACACGACCATGGCCACGGTCACGCGCATGAACATTCCCATCATGGCCACGCCCATGCCGCCCATGCGCATGCCGGCCACGACCTGAATCTGCGGGCCGCCTATGTGCATGTGCTGGCCGATGCGCTGACCTCGGTGCTTGCGATCCTGGCGCTCGCGGCAGCCTTGTGGCTGGGCTGGCAGTGGCTCGATCCCCTGGTCGGTGTGCTGGGGGCGGTGGTCATCGGGGTGTGGTCGGTCGGACTGCTGCGCCAGACCGCTGCGGTGCTGCTCGACCGCGAGATGGACCACCCGCCGGTCGATCAGATCCGCACCGCCCTCGAGTCCGACGGCGATGCCCGGGTGGCCGATCTGCACCTGTGGCGCGTAGGCCGACAGCAGTACGCCGCCATTGCGAGCATCGTGGCCGATGCCCCCTTGCCGTCAGCCGAGTACCGCACGCGCCTGGCCATCTACCCGGCGCTGGTGCACCTCTCGCTGGAGGTTAACCAGTGTCCGCAGGCGGCTCAGGCTTCATCGGCGTTCAGCGCTTCCCACTGAGCGGGCGTGCCGACGTTTTCCCACTGTCCTCGGTAAATCTCTGCCGTCACGCGCTGCGCCCGCATCGCTGCAAACAACAGAGGACCGAGCGCGGCCCGGGTGCCGGACGCGATGCCATCGAACAGCGCCGCGCGGCACAGCGCGATGTTCGCGTAGGTCCAGCGCTGGCCGTCGGGGCCGGCGCTGTCGGCCAGACCCAGCCCGTCGGCAGACAGCCCGAAATCGCCTTGCGGGTGGTACGGCGGGTTCGGCACCAGCCACAGGTGGGCGAGCCGGTCGCCGGCGGCGAAGCGCTGGGCCTGCGCAGCATCGAAGCGAAAACTCGGCATGTAGATGTCGCCCGACACGGCCCAGAAGCAATCGCCATCGGACGACTGCGGCTCGCCGCGCAGCAGTGGCAGTGCGGTCGCAATACCCCCCGCGGTTTCGAGCGCGCCGCCGTGGTCGCGCCCTTCGCGCGAGTAGTGCAGCGCCAAGCCGAAGCGCGAGCCATCACCCAGCGTGTCGACGATCTGATCTTCCAACCACGCGGTGTTGACGACCACCTCATGGATGCCATCGCGCGCCAGCGCGTGGAGATGCCATTCGATCAGCGGTTTGCCGCGCACCGGCAGCAACGGTTTTGGAGTGACATCGGTCAGCGGGCGCATGCGCTCGCCGCGGCCAGCCGCCAGGACGATGGCTTTCACAGGGAACCGCTCGAAGGGCGGCTGTCGAGGACAGCGATAGGTGTCAGGCACGGCATCGAGCAAATTATCGAGGCCTCCTAGAATCTAGGGTTTCTATCGACCGCCTCCTCAGGGACCCGCATGGCTTTCACTGCGTCAAACCACTCCACCTCCCTGATGGCCAACGCCATCCGTGCCCTGGCGATGGACGCCGTGCAGCAGGCCAATTCCGGCCACCCCGGCGCGCCGATGGGCATGGCCGACATCGCGGTCGCGCTGTGGAGCCGGCACCTCAAGCACAACCCCGGCAACCCGCACTGGGCCGACCGCGACCGCTTCGTGCTGAGCAATGGCCACGGCTCGATGCTGATCTACGCGCTGCTGCACCTGACCGGCTATGCGCTGCCGATGAGCGAGTTGCGCAACTTCCGCCAGCTGCACAGCAAGACGCCAGGGCACCCCGAGGTCGGCATCACGCCGGGCGTCGAGACCACCACCGGCCCGCTCGGGCAGGGCATCACCAATGCGGTGGGCTTCGCCCTGGCCGAGAAGCTGCTGGCCAACGAATTCAACCGCCCCGGCCACACCATCGTCGACCACCACACCTACGCCTTCCTGGGCGACGGGTGCCTGATGGAAGGCATCAGCCATGAAGCCTGCGCGCTGGCCGGCGCCTGGAAGCTGAACAAGCTCATCGCGCTGTACGACGACAACGGCATCAGCATCGATGGGCAGGTGCAGCCCTGGTTCATCGATGACACGCCCAAGCGTTTCGCGTCCTACGGTTGGAACGTCATCGCCAATGTCGATGGCCACGATGTCGACGCGGTCGATGCGGCCATCGCCCAGGCGAAGTTGGCCGACAAGCCGACGCTGATCTGCTGCAAGACCACCATCGGCAAGGGCTCGCCGAACCGCGGTGGCACCGCCAAGGCACACGGCGAGGCGCTGGGTGCTGAGGAGATCAAGTTGACCCGCGAAGCCTTGGGGTGGACGTCGGAACCCTTCGTGATCCCCGAAACCGTCTACGAGCACTGGGACGCGCGCCACAGCGGTCTGGCGGCTGAATCGAAATGGGTCGATGCCTTCGAGGCCTATGGCAAGGCCTACCCGGAGCTGGCGCTCGAATACGTGCGCCGCGTCGAGGGCCAGTTGCCGAAGAACTTCGCACAAGTGGCCGTCGATGCCGCGCTGGCGGCGCACACCAAAGCCGAGACGGTGGCCAGCCGCAAGGCCAGCCAGATCGCGCTGGAAGCCTTCACCAAGGCGCTGCCCGAACTGCTGGGCGGCAGCGCCGACCTCACCGGCTCAGTATTCACCAACACCGCCAGCACACCGGCACTGCGTTTCGATGGCGCGGGCGCCGTGGTCACGAAGGACGGGCAGCCCGGCCGCCACATCAACTACGGTGTGCGCGAGTTCGGCATGGCGGCGATCATGAACGGCGTCGCGCTGCACGGCGGTTTCATTCCCTACGGCGGCACCTTCCTGACCTTCAGCGACTACAGCCGCAACGCGGTGCGCATGGCCGCGCTGATGAAGCTGCGGGTGGTGCATGTGTTCACCCACGACAGCATTGGCCTGGGCGAAGACGGCCCGACGCACCAATCGGTCGAGCACGTGGCCTCGCTGCGGTTGATACCTGGCCTCGATGTCTGGCGCCCGGCCGACACCGCCGAGACCGCGATCGCCTGGACCTGCGCGCTACTGAACCACGACCGCCCGACGGCGCTGGTGCTGTCGCGGCACAACCTGCCGTATGCGCCGAAGAGTGGGCTCGACGACATCTCCAAGGGTGCCTACGTGCTGGCCGAGCCGAGCGAGGTGGGGCTCAAGAAGAAGGCGCAAGCGGTGATCATCGCCACCGGCTCCGAGGTCAGCCTCGCACTGCATGCCCAGCAGTTGCTGGCGCAGAAGAAGGTGGCCGTGCGCGTCGTGTCGATGCCTTCGACCACGGTGTTCGATCGTCAGAGCGAGGCTTACAAGACCAGCGTGCTGCCCAAGGGCCTGCCGCGCATCGCGGTCGAGATGGGCGTGACCGGCGGCTGGTGGAAGTACGGCTGCGCGGCCGTTGTCGGCCTCGACACCTACGGCGAATCGGCTCCTGCACCGGTGCTGTTCAAGCATTTCGGCTTCACGGCCGACAACGTGGTCGCGACGGTGCTGCGGGCGCTCAAGCGCTGAGGCCAGCGGCCAGCGCGAACCGAATCGAATTCAACTCTCAGGAAATGCAATGACCATCAAGATCGGCATCAACGGCTTCGGGCGCATCGGGCGCATGGTGTTTCGTGCGGCTGTCCAGAACTTCAGCGACATCGAAGTCGTCGCCATCAACGATCTGCTGGAGCCCGACTACCTTGCCTACATGCTGGGCTACGACTCGGTGCACGGCCGCTTCAAGGGCAGCATTGCGGTCGATGGCAACACCTTGATCGTCAACGGCAAGAAGATTCGCCTGACGGCGCTGAAGGACCCGGCCGAACTGAAGTGGAACGAGGTCGGCGCCGACATCGTGGTGGAAGCCACCGGCCTGTTCCTGACCAAGGAAACCGGGCAGAAACACCTCGATGCTGGCGCGAAGAAGGTGATTTTCTCGGCGCCGTCGAAAGACGACACACCGATGTTCGTCTACGGCGTGAACCACGGTACCTACAAGGGCGAGGCCATCATCTCGAACGCGTCGTGCACCACCAACTGTCTGGCGCCCGTGGCCAAGGTGCTGCACGACAAGTGGGGCATCAAGCGGGGACTGATGACTACCGTGCACGCAGCGACTGCCACGCAGAAGACGGTGGACGGCCCGTCGAACAAGGACTGGCGCGGCGGCCGCGGCATCCTCGAGAACATCATCCCCTCGTCCACCGGCGCGGCCAAGGCGGTCGGCGTGGTGATCCCGGCGCTGAACAAGAAGCTCACCGGCATGTCATTTCGCGTGCCGACCTCCGATGTGTCGGTGATCGACCTGACGGTCGAGCTGCTCAAGGAAGCCAGCTACGCCGAGATCTGCGCCGAGATGAAGGCGCAATCCGAAGGCGCGATGAAGGGTGTGCTGGGCTACACCGAAGACAAGGTCGTGTCGACCGACTTCCGCGGTGAGCCGATGACCTCGGTGTTCGATGCCGATGCAGGCATTGCGCTCGACGGCACCTTCGTCAAGATCGTCGCCTGGTACGACAACGAATGGGGCTACTCCAACAAGGTGCTGGAGATGGTGCGGGTGGTCGCGAAGTAGGACGATCAGCGCGCGGTGCAGGGCGCGAAACTGCGGCCCACCACGCTGGCGGGCAGTGCTTCCAGCACCGCCACCTCGCTGGGCGTGGCGTCGATGCGCAACAAATGCTGCGGCGCTGCGGGGGCGCTGGCCGCACTGGCTGTGACCTGCACCCATCGGCGGGCAATGCGGCGGGTTTTGGCATTGGCGGCCAGCGCGGTTTCCGCTGAAGCCAGTTCGAGCCCACTGAACGGCCCGGCTTCCAGGCACCGCGTGCCGGGTGGTGGCGGGGGCGGTGCCGGGGTGGGCGCCAAAACCACTGCCGACGCCACAGCAGCAACGGACGCTGCCGATGCGGGCAGTGCTGCGGAGGCGCTCGCCTCGGCAGCCGCTGGTGCCGAGGCGGCCTCTGCGGGAGCGCTGCTGGACGCACTGGCCGCGTCGATGCCGCTCGCGGCAGGTTCTGCAGCCGTCACGGCAGACGCGCTGACCTCGGGGGCCGGTACTGCGGCCGTCGGTCGCAGCAGTTGCAAGGCCTCGGGATTCACCTGCCGGGACAGGCGCTCCGGTTCACGTTCGCCCCCCGGCGCGCTGCCATCAGCCTTCCCGAGCCCCCCCTGCGACCAGACGAAGAAGACCAGGTTCGCCAGCAGCAAGGCCAGCAGCAGGCCTCTCAACATGGTGTCAACACGCCCCTGCCGCGGGGGTGGGGCGTAGCCGGACGCTGACCTCGCCTGACATGACTTCGCGCAGCCCGTCACCCGGCACGCGCACCCGCAGCGCGCCCGTGCCGGAGACGCCTTCCGCGATGCCTTCGATGCTGCTCGACGTGCGGACCAGCGCTTCAGAGCCCACCGCGCCCGAGGCACCCGCATGCACCGCGCGACCGCGCAGCACATCACGGGCGGCGAAGCGATCGGCAAAGCCGGCAAAACCCTCGCGCTCGAAGCGCTGCAACGCGTCCACCAGCGGCAACACAATGCGCGCCAAGACCTGCGGCGCGCTGGCGTCGGTGTCGATCTCCTGCAAGCAGGCATAGCCGCTGCTGGCCTGGGCGTGGGCCAGGGACAAGGGCAGTACATTCAGGCCGATCCCGACCACCGCCAGCCGCATGTCGCCGGCAGGCACCGTCTCGATCAGCAAGCCGCCGAGCTTGCGGCCTTCGGCACTGCTGCCGCCTGCCGGCATCAACCACAGGTCATTCGGCCATTTGAGTCCGATCCACGGGGCGTTCGACGATTCGGTGTTCTGGCCTGCGCTTGCGTATCCCGCCGGGTCCAGGGCATCCGCCAGCGCCACGCCGACCGCCAGCGAAAAGCCGGACCAATCAACCGGCGACAGCGGCATCGCCAGTGAGAATGTCAGTGAGGCCACGGCCTCGGATTGCCACACCCGGCCGTGCCGTCCTCGCCCCTGCGTCTGGTGTTCGGCCACCAGCAGGCATGGTTGGTGGTCCGCGGTGCGCCGACCGAACGCCTGGCTTTCCGTGCTGCGGCGCACCTGGGCGCGATCGCCCTCGAACGACAGCCGGCTGGCGACGCGGGCCCGCTCGAGCAGTGCCGAGTTGGTCGAGGCGATCTCGGAGACGACCTCGATGCTCAGGTTTGGTAAGCGGGGTGCCAGCTGGTGATACAGCTGCTCGACGTTCCAAGTCAGACCGTGATCGGCGGTGAGCGGCGCAGAGGAGTTCATCGTGATTTCGGTGCCAGCATGGTGCCGCGACAGGAAGGGCTGCCGCAACGGCAGGCGTATTGCTTTTTCAATTTTGCGGTCTGGCGCTCATCGAGCACCAGACCGTAGTCGTAGAACAGTTCATCACCTGGCTGCAGATCGCGCAGAGCGTGGATGAACACCCGTCCGTCGGCTTCATCGGCCTGGCAGTTGGGTTCGCAGGCGTGGTTGATCCAGCGCGAACTGTTGCCGCCGACCTTGGCGTCAATCACCAGACCGCCTTCCAGGCTGAAGTAGAAGGTATGGTTGGGGTCGTCTGGATCGTGGGGATGGCGACGCAGGGCCTCGGGCCAGTCGATGACCTCGCCGGTGTACTCGATGATCCGCTCGTCGCGGGCGATCGGTGCGACTGCGAACACGCCCCGACCATGCACGCTGCTGCGCCGTACCTGGATGCGCCGTTTCGATGTGTGGGGGGAGCTGTTTCGCACCGTCACTTGCGTCATCGACTTCTTTGGGTACATTGAAATTGTGGGCGTGCGCCCGTGCGTGTGTGCGCGCGAGACGGTGAATTGTAGAGAGGCGCAGCTTGCGCATCGAGCCGGTGTCGTTCAACCCCACGACACCCTTCCAGCGTTTTGACAAGAAAACATGACCAAGACTTTGATCATTGCCGAGAAGCCCAGCGTCGCACAGGACATCGTGCGGGCGCTGACCCCCGTGGCTGGCAAGTTCGACAAGCAAGCCGATCATTTCGAGAACGACCGCTATGTCGTCACCTCGGCGGTGGGCCACCTGGTGGAGATCAAGGCACCGGAGCAGTTCGACGTCAAGCGAGGCAAGTGGAGCTTCAACAACCTGCCGGTGATTCCGCCGCACTTCGATCTGGCACCGATCGACAAGGCCAAGTCGCGGCTGACGGCGGTGGTCAAGCTGGTCAAGCGCAAGGACGTGACGGCGCTGATCAATGCCTGTGACGCGGGCCGTGAAGGCGAGCTGATCTTCCGGCTGATCGTGCAATACGCTGGCAGCGAGAAGAAGCCGATCGACAAGCCCATCCAGCGCCTGTGGCTGCAAAGCATGACGCCGCAGGCGATCCGCGACGGCTTCGACAAGCTGCGCGGCGACACCGAGATGCAAGGCCTGTCCGATGCGGCGCGCAGCCGCAGCGAGGCCGACTGGCTGGTCGGTATCAACGGCACCCGCGCCATGACCGCGTTCAATTCGCGCGACGGCGGTTTCTTTTTGACGACCGTTGGCCGCGTGCAGACGCCTACGCTCAGCGTCGTCGTCGAGCGCGAGGAGAAGATCCGCAAGCACGTGTCCCGGCCGTATTGGGAAATCAAGGCGACCTTCGCCGCCATGGCGGGCGAGTACGACGGCAAGTGGTTCGACCCGAAGTGGAAGAAAAACCCCGACGATCCCGAGCTGCGCAACGACCGCGTCTGGAGTGAGGCCGACGCGCAGGCCATCGCGCAGGCCGTGCGCGGCCAGCCCGCCAGCGTCACCGAAGAGGCCAAGCCGAGTTCGCAGAGCGCGCCCGGCCTGTACGACCTGACCACCTTGCAGCGCGAGGCCAACTCGCGCTTCGGCTTCAGCGCCAAGACGACGCTGTCGATCGCGCAGGCGCTTTACGAGAAGCACAAGGTGCTGACCTACCCGCGGACCGACAGCAAGGCGCTGCCCGAGGATTACCTGCCGGTGGTGAAGGACACGATGGCGATGTTGGCCGACGAGGACCTGCCCGGACCGTTGAGGGCCTTGTCGGGCCACGCGCGCAAGGCGCTGAACGACGGCTATGTGAAGCCCAACAAGCGCATCTTCGACAACGCCAAGGTCTCCGACCACTTCGCGATCATCCCGACGCTGATGGCCCCCAAGAGCCTGACCGAGATCGAGGCCAAGCTCTACGACATGGTCGTCAAGCGCTTCCTCGCGGTGTTCTATCCGCCGGCCGAGTTCATGGTCACGACCCGCATCTCCACGGTCAAGGCTGCGGACAAGGAGCTCAGTTTCCAGACCAACGGCAAGGTGATGGTCAAGCCGGGCTGGTTGGCGGTCTACGGCCGCGAGGTGCAGGAGGACGATGCCAACCTGGTGGCGGTGGCGCCGGGCGAAGTGGTGCGTACCGAGAACGTGGACGTCAACGCACTGAAAACCAAGCCGCCTGCCCGCTACACAGAAGCCACGCTGCTCAGCGCCATGGAAGGCGCCGGCAAGCTGATCGACGACGACGAGTTGCGCGAGGCCATGGCCGAGAAGGGTCTGGGCACGCCGGCGACGCGTGCGCAGACGATCGAAGGGCTGATCCTCGAGAAGTACATCGTGCGCGAGGGACGCGAGCTGATCCCCACGGCCAAGGCCTTCCAGCTGATGACACTGCTGCGTGGCCTGCAGGTCGAGGAGCTGACCAAACCCGAGCTGACCGGCAACTGGGAATTCCAGCTGGCCGAGATGGAAAAGGGCAAGCTCAGCCGCGAGACCTTCATGGCCGAGATCGCCAAGATGACCGAGCGCGTCGTCGCCAAGGCGAAGGAATATGACCGCGACACCATTCCCGGCGACTACGCGACGCTGAAGGTGCCCTGCCCGAACTGCGGCGGTGTGGTCAAGGAAAACTACCGCCGGTACACCTGCGTGGGCAAGGAGGGCGCGGTCGCTTCAGAGGGCAGCGAAGGCGCGGGATGCGGCTTCAGCATCAGCAAGATCCCGGGCAGTCGCAGCTTCGAGTTGCCCGAGGTCGAGGCCTTCATCGCGGACAAGAAAATCGGCCCGCTGGAAGGCTTCCGCTCAAAGGCGGGCTGGCCGTTCACCGCGGAGATCAAGCTCGTGTTTGATGACGAGATCAAGAACTGGAAGCTCGAATTCGACTTCGGTGACGACGCCAAGGCCGAGGCTGGCGAACCGGTCGATTTCTCCGAACAGGAGCCGCTGGGCCACTGCCCCAAGGACCAGGGCAAGGTCTTCGAGCACGGCACCAGCTATGTGTGCGAGCACGCGGTGGGCGCCAACGTCACCTGTGACTTCAAGAGCGGCAAGATCATCCTGCAGCAGCCCGTGCCTCGCGAGCAGATGACCAAGCTGCTGCAGACCGGCAAGACCGACCTGCTGGAGAACTTCGTGTCCAACAAGACCCGGCGCAAGTTCAAGGCGCGCCTGGCCTTCGACGCGAAGGAAGGCAAGGTCAGCTTCGAGTTCGAGCCGCGGCCGGCCAAGCCGGCTGCGAAGGGCGCTGCGGCGAAGAAGGTGGCGGCGAAGAAGTCGGCCTAGCCTTGCCGAGTCCAGTGGCCCCCTAAGCGGGGCTGCTCAAGCCAGCGATCAGAAGTACAGCGCCACCACGGACACGAGGCGGCCATCGCGCAGGATGGGGATGGCCGCCAGGGCGTGCAGGCCTGTTCGTGCCGCCATGGTGCCGATGCCCGCGGGCTCATCCACCGCGCTGCTGGTGACGGTCGGAACGCCGGTCAGCAGCAATCGGCCGATCGTGCCTTGCCCTCGCTCCAGCAAGACGGCAGGGGAGGCTTCGACACGGCCATCGACCTCGCAGAACCCACCGCCGCAGCTGAGCGTCTGCCGCGTGGTGTCGGGATCCCAGAATTCGCAGCGGCGCGCAATCGGGGTGCCCAGCGCCGACAGGAACGTCATTACAAAGGTCTCCTCGCGCGGCGTGGCGCAGGGAAAGGCAAAGCCGCGGTTGATGCCGACTTTCAGCGCGGTCTCGGCGCGCAGGAAGCGATCGCTTCGGCCCAGATCCTCCATGAACACCGGCCCACCCAGTTCCCAGGCCACGCCAGGCAAGCCGTTGCCGCGCCGGAAGCTGACGCTGCGTGAGATCAGCTCGAACGCATCGGACATCGAGCCGTAGTAGCCATCGACCAGCGCCATGTCGGCGCCTTGTGCCGGGTCGTTGTGCCACAGCTCGATCGCGCCAGCGTGCTGGTCGTCATCGCCGCAGAACATCACCAGTACCGAGGTGAGAAAGTCGCCAGCAAAGATCGGGACTGCGATGCCGCAGGTCAGTCCATCGGCCTGAGCCGCCTTCGTGCGCTGGAAATACGATCCCTCGAACTGCTTCAACACGATCGGCTGGCCCTGTTCCCAGGCCTGGCCCGGCAACCCCTCGCCCCGGCCAAAACAGCGCGAGCCACTCGCCGCGCCGAAGCGGTTGGCGCTGCTGTACAGGCCACTGCTGTACTCGAGGTAGCTCCGGTCGTGACTGGGCACCCAGACTTCGACAACGCGGATGAATGTCTTCATCGAGGACTCCACGAGAGTTGGAGTCCGCAGCAGCAATATGCACGCCAGGCACCGCTGCAGACGCAGCATGGCGCCTTCCTAGAATGCCCCATGCCCGATGCCGAACTGCGTGACGCTGCACCCCAGCCCAACCGCTCGCCCAAAGGCCTGGATTTCGGCATGGTGCACCGGTTGGCGGTGGTCACGGTGCTCGGCTTCGCCTCTGGCCTGCCATTGGCGCTGACCGGACAGGCGATGCAGGCCTGGCTCAGTCTGGAAGGGCTGGACGTGGCGACCATCGGCTTCCTCAGCCTGGTCGGTCTGCCCTACACCTTCAAGTTCCTGTGGGCGCCGCTGATGGACCGGTTCGAGCTGCCGTGGCTCGGCCGGCGACGTGGCTGGCTGGTGCTCACGCAGCTCGCCTTGGCGGGCACGCTGCTGTGGCTGGCCGACACCTCGCCCACGCAGGCCACCCGCAGCTTCGCGCTGCTGGCGGTGCTGGTGGCCTTTGTCGCCGCCTCCCAGGACGTGGTCATCGACGCCTATCGCACCGATCTGCTGGCCGCCCAAGAGCGCGGCCTGGGCTCATCCCTCAGTGTGCTGGGCTATCGGCTGGCGATGATCCTGTCCGGCGGCATCGCGCTGATCTGGGTCGACCCATCGAATGCCAGCGGGTCCGGCGGCTGGACCTGGCCCGAGGTGTACCGCCTCATGGCCGCGCTGATGGCTGGCGCGGCAGTGGTGTCGGCCGTGGCGCTGCCGCGCATCCGATCGGTGGGAGACCGCTCCAGCGTGGCCCGGCAGGACCTGCTGGGATTTGCCGCATTGCTGGCGGCGGTGGCTTTCGGCTTCGTCGTCAGCGAACGCCTGGGCCCACCGATCGCTCACGCGCTGCTCGCTCCGTGGTTCGATGGCAGCACGCTGGAGGCCGGCCTGCAGCGCAAATGGACCGATCTGCTGGCGCTGCTGCTGGGCCTGGCGTTCACGCTGCCGCTGGCAGCGTGGGCAGCGCGGGCAGCGAAGTTCCAGACGCTGCTCAATGGCCTGAACAGTTACTTCTCGCAGCGGGGCGCGGTGGCTTTCCTTGTCTTCATCGTGCTCTACAAGCTGGGCGATGCCTTTGCCGGCTCGCTGATGACGCCTTTCCTGCTGAAGGCGATGGTGTTCAGCCCGGCCGAGGTGGGCGTCGTCAACAAGCTGATCGGGCTGTGGCTGACGATAGCCGGTGCGCTGCTCGGTGGCCTGCTGATGCTGAAGCTGGGCTTGTGGCGCTCACTGCTGCTGTTCGGCGTGCTGCAGATGGCCAGCAACCTCGGCTTCTGGTGGTTGGCTGTTCACGGCAAGGGCGCGGTGCCGGGCTTCGTGCTCCCGCCCTTCGACTGGGGCTTCGTCAAGCTCGCGCAGGCCACCGAGATCGACGGCGGCCTGCTGATGGTGATTGCGGCCGAGAATCTCTCTGGGGGCATGGGCACCGCCGCGTTCGTCGCCTTCCTGATGAGCCTGTGCAACCAGCGTTTCACCGCCACGCAGTACGCTTTGCTGTCGGCGTTTGCGGCGGTCGGCCGGGTCTGGGTCGGGCCGCTGGCGGGTGTCCTGGCAGAAGCGATCGGTTGGCCCACCTTCTTTGTCGTGTCCACCGTGTTGGCGCTGCCGGCGTTGGGCATGCTGTGGTGGCTGCGCGCTGCGGTACGCGAACTGGAGTTTGATTCCAGCGCTCGAACCGCCGACGATTGAGAACCGCCTCCCCGCCCCGAAATCACCCACAGCGGCACTGTCCACAGGGCCCAACCAACACGATCATGACTGCGCAATTCGACCCCCACGCGACTTATGAGCCCGATCCCACCACTGCCGCGGCCCTGTGGCATCACGCGGGCTGTGGCTGTCGTCTGCACGCCCGCCGCGGATTCGCGGGTGCGGTGCTGGGGGCGGGCGCGACCCTGGCGCTGCCGAGCTGGGCGCGTGACGGTGTCCAGGTCGACAAGCAGTCCACGCTGGCCAAGCTGGTGCCGGCCGACGAGATCGAAAGCGCAGCGGCGCAGCAGTACCAGCAGATGCTGCAGCAGGCCGCTGCACAGAAAGCCCTGGCGCCGCCCAACCATCCCCAGGTGATCCGCCTGAATGCGATCGCCCAGCGACTGATCCCGTTCAGCAACGCGCCCAATCTGCGCAGCACATCACGCGCTGCGAACTGGAAGTGGGAGGTCAACCTGATCGGCAGCAAGCAGATCAACGCCTTCTGCATGCCGGGCGGCAAGATCGCGTTCTATTGGGGCATCCTCGACACGCTGCAGCTCACCGACGACGAGGTGGCGCAGGTGATGGGCCATGAGATCGCCCACGCGCTGCGCGAGCATGCGCGCGAGCGCATGGGTAAATCGGCGGCGACGCGAGGTGCCATCGAGATCGGCGCGGCGTTGCTGGGCCTGGGCGGCGGCGGGCGTTATCTCGCCGACATGGGCAGCCAGTTGCTGACCATGAAGTTCGGCCGCGACGACGAATCCGAGGCCGACAAGATCGGCCTCGATCTGGCAGCGCGCGGCGGCTACCTGCCGACTGCCGGCGTCACGCTGTGGCAAAAAATGGGCAAGGCCAACAAGGGGGCCCCGCCGCAGTGGCTGTCCACCCACCCGGCGGGCACCACCCGCATCAAAGACCTCGAAGCCAACATCCCGGCAGTGCAGGGCCTGTATGCCCGAGCCGAGAAGCCCAAACAGCGCTATGCGCCACCGGCCCCCAGCGCGTCGGCGGCGGGCTGAGCGTCGGTCGTCAGGCGGCCAACACCTGCAGCAGCCAGCGGTTCAGGTCGCTGACTTCCTGGGCGCACACCGAATGCGCCATCGGGTACTCGTGCCAGTCGACCACACAGCCCAGCGCCTGCAGCGTGTCGCGCGCGGAGCTGGCACGCGCCAGCGGCACCACGCTGTCGCCGGTGCCGTGCGCCAGGAACACCGGCAAGGCCATGCTCGCTGCACTGCGCTCGGCCGCGGTGGTGTCGGCCAGCGGCAGATAGCCTGACAGCCCGACCACGCCCGCCAGCCGCTCGGTGTGGCGCAGACCGGTCAGCAGCGCCATGGCGCAGCCTTGCGAAAAACCCATCAGCACGATGCGCGAGGCCGCCATACCGCGTTCGCGTTCCTTCGCGATCAGCGCTTCGATGTCCAGGCGCGAAGCGCGCAGTCCGGCCTCGTCTTCACGCCTCACCAGGTCGGCATGCAGAAGGTCGTACCAGGCGCGCATCGCCATGCCGCCGTTGATCGTGACCGGACGCACGGGCGCATGTGGGAAGACGAAGCGCACCGGGCCGATCGCCTCCAGGCGCAGCTCTTCGGCGATCGGCACGAAGTCATTGCCATCGGCGCCCAGGCCGTGCAGCACGATGATGCTGGCCGTGGGGTTCGGCCCGGTTTCGAATTCGAGGGTGGCGAGGGGCATGGGCGGGTGTTCCGGGTTCAGGGCGTGGAAAACCCCTCATTCAACCATGCGCAGGACCGACCGCGACGCCAGTTCAGAGCGTGACGTCGTAATCGATCGTCAGCGGCGCGTGGTCTGAAAAGCGAGGTTCTAGGTGGATGTCGGCGCGGCGCGCCCGAGCAGCGATGCCTGGCGTCGCCAGGTGGTAATCGATGCGCCAGCCCACGTTCTTGGCCCAGGCCTGACCGCGGTTGCTCCACCAGGTGTATCGGTCCGGGTTGGGGTCCAGCGTGCGGAACACGTCGACGAGGCCGGTACCCGCATCGGCATCGAGCAGGTTCGTCATCCACGCGCGCTCTTCCGGCAGAAAGCCGCTGTTCTTCAGGTTGCCTTTCCAGTTCTTCAGGTCGATTTCCTTGTGGGCGATGTTGATGTCGCCCAGCAGCACGAATTCGCGTTCGGCGCGCAGCCGCCGCAGGTGAGGCTCCATCAGAGCCAGAAAGCGGAACTTGGCCTGTTGCCGCTCCTCGCCGCTGCTGCCGCTCGGGAAGTAACAACTGATGACGCTGAAGCGGGGAAACTCTTGGCGTGTGGGGTCGTCGAAGCAGGCTTCGACCCAGCGGCCTTCGTCGTCGAATTCGGCGTTGCCGATGCCGGTGCGAATCTGGCTGGGCCGCTGCTTCGTATAGACGCCTACACCCGAGTACCCCTTCTTCTGTGCGTAATGGAAATGCCCGCTCAGCGCCGCCACTCGATCGAAGCGCCCGACGACGGTGTCGGCCTGCGCCTTCACCTCTTGCACCCCCATACAATCAGGCGCGACAGCAGCCACCCAGTCTTCGAAGCCTTTGCTGGCCGCAGACCGGATGCCATTCAGATTCAACGTGACCAGTCGGAGCACAGGATTCCCCAGATGAGCCCAAGCGGCCTCGTTGATTTACAGACCGACGAACTGGCACAGGACTTCGTCAAGTTTTCACTCGACGCCGGTGTGCTGCGGTTCGGGGAGTTCCAGACCAAGGCGGGTCGGCTGTCACCGTATTTCTTCAACGCCGGCCTGTTCGATGACGGCGCCAAGCTGGGCCGTCTCGCTCAATTTTATGCACGGCGTCTGCAGCAGGCGCGGGCATCGGGCGCGTTGCAGTTCGACATGCTGTTCGGCCCTGCCTACAAGGGCATCGTGCTGGCGGCGGTGGTGGCGGTCGAGTTGGCTCGCCTGGGCATCAATGTGCCCTACGCCTACAACCGCAAGGAAGCCAAGGACCATGGCGAAGGCGGTACGCTGGTCGGCGCGCCGGTGCGCGGCCGGGTATTGATCATTGACGACGTGATCTCGGCGGGCACCTCGGTGCGCGAGTCGATCGCGATGATCGAGGCCGCTGGTGGAGTTCCCAGCGCGGTGGTCATTGCATTGGACCGTCAGGAGAAGGCCACTGATCAGGGCAACGACGCACCCTGGTCGGCCGTGCAGTTCGTGCAAAGGCAACTGGGCTTGCCCGTGACCGCGATCGCTACGTTGACGGATCTGCTGCAGGTGCTGCAATCCACCGAAGCGCCTGCGCTGGCCGCGCACGCCGAGCGCGTTCGTCACTACCGTGCGCGCTATGGCGTCTGACGCTGTGCAAGCGGCTTCGCAACGGCGCCTCGTGCGAACGTGGCCGGCGTTGCTGCTGTCGCTGGTCGGCCTGGGGGCCACCCTCAACGCGGCATCGGCGGCAACGATCTATACCTGCATCGATGGCAACAACAAGCGACTGACGTCCGACCGGCCCATTCCCGAATGCACCGCGCGTGAACAGCGCATGCTCAATGCGGACGGCTCGACCAAAAAGGTGGTGCCGCCCACGATGACGGCAGACGAACGCGTGGAGGCTGAAGCCCGTGAGCGCGAACGAGCGGCTCGCCGCGCGGCCGAGCTCGATGCGGTACGGCGTGATCGCAACTTGCGTACCCGCTACCCGAACGAGGCGTCGCACCAGAAGGCCCGTGTGGCAGCGCTCGACGACTTCAAGCGCACGCTGCTGCTGTCGGAGAAGCGCCTGGAAGCATTGGCGGCCGAGAAGAAGCCCCTGCTGGAAGAGGCGGAGTTCTATGTCGGGCGCACGATGCCCACGCGATTGAAGCAGCAGCTCGATGGCATCGACGCCACCACCGAGGCGCAACGTGCGCTGATCCAGAACCAGCAGGCCGAGACGCAGCGCATCAACGCGACCTTCGATGCCGAGCTGGCGCGGCTACGCCAACTCTGGGCCGGCGCGCGACCGGGCTCGCTCGGCCCCATGACACCGGCTTCGGCCGCCTCTGCCGCGCCGGCGCTCAGCCCAGCTTCTTCTTCAGCAGCTCCGTGACCTGAGCCGGGTTGGCCTTGCCCTTGGTCGCCTTCATGGCCTGACCGACCAAGGCGTTGAAGGCTTTCTCCTTGCCGGCGCGGTACTCCTCGATCGACTTGGCGTTGACTGCGAGCAAGTCGTCGACCAGCCGTTCGAGCTCGCCGGTGTCTGACATCTGCTTCAGTCCCTTGGCCTCGATGATCTGATCGACTCGGCGCAGGTTGCGTAGCGTCTCCAAACCTGCATCGACCTCACCCGGTTGATCGCCGAAAACCCACTCGCCCTCTTTAGGCTCCCAAAGATGGTCGAAGACCTGGCGAGCGGCGTTGTTCGTGATGGTGCCGTCTTGGATTCGTGTGATCAGCGCGGCCAGCGTGGACGAATCGACAGGGCTCTGCTCGATCGTCCGTTCGTCGGCATTCAGCCGGCGTGAAATCTCACCCATCATCCAGTTCGCAACCAACTTGGGCGCCTTGCACCCCTTCGTGGCGGCTTCGAAGTACGCCGCATGAGCCTTGCTTTGCGTGACTGCGAGCGCATCGTAGGCGGGCAAGCCGTAGTCGCGCTGAAAGCGCGCGGCCATCGCCTGCGGCAACTCGGGCAGCTCGGCCTTGACCCGCTCGATCCAGTCCGCTGCAATCACCAGTGGCGGCAGGTCGGGGTCGGGGAAGTAGCGGTAGTCGTGCGCGTCTTCCTTGGTGCGCATGGCCCGGGTCTCGCCGCGCCCGCCGTTGGCCGTGGGGTTGAACAGCACGGTGGCCTGCTGCACTTCGCCGCCGTCCTCGATCAGGTCGATCTGCCACTGGATCTCGCAGTCGATGGCTTGCTGCAGAAACTTGAAGCTGTTGAGGTTTTTGATCTCTCGCCGTGTGCCGTAGGGCATGCCGGGCTTGCGCACCGAGACGTTGGCGTCGCAGCGGAAGCTGCCTTCCTGCATGTTGCCGTCGCAGATGCCCAGCCACACCACCAGCGCGTGCAGCGTCTTCGCGTACTCGGCGGCTTCGGCGCTGGAGCGCATGTCGGGTTCCGAGACGATCTCAAGCAGCGGCGTGCCCGCACGGTTCAGGTCGATGCCGGTCTGGCCGGCGTAGTCCTCGTGCAGCGATTTGCCAGCGTCTTCTTCCAGGTGGGCGCGGGTCAAGCGCACCTTGTGCGCCGTGTCGCCGATGAAGAACTCGATCGCTCCACCCTGCACCACCGGGGTTTCGTATTGGCTGATCTGATAGCCCTTGGGCAGATCGGGGTAGAAGTAGTTCTTGCGCGCAAAGATCGAGTGTTGCGCCACCTTGGCGCCGACGGCCAGACCGAACTGGATCGCGCGTTCGACCGCGCCACGGTTCATCACCGGCAGCGTCCCCGGCAGCGCCAGATCGACCGGCGACGCCTGGGTGTTGGGCGCCGCGCCAAACTGGGTGGATGAACCGCTGAAGATCTTGCTGGCGGTCGACAGCTGGGCATGGGTTTCGAGGCCGATCACGACCTCGTAGCCGCGGATCAGCGCGCTTGCAGTGGTGGTGCTCATGCCGCACCTCCCATCGCGGCAGCAGAAGGCGCACGCTGGTGCCAGTCGGTCGCCTGCTGAAAGGCGTGCGCCGCGTGCAGCAACACGCCTTCCTGGAAGTAGTTGCCGATCAGCTGCAAGCCGACCGGCATGCCGGCGCCTTCGCCCGAGGCCGCGAAGCCCGCCGGCACGCTCATGCCGGGCAGGCCGGCCAGGCTGGCCGGCAGCGTGAAGATGTCGGCGAGGTAGTTCGCGACCGGGTCGTCGCCCTTGCCGCCGAGCTTCCAGGCGACCGTGGGCGCCACGGGCCCGGCGATCAGGTCGCACTCGGTGTAGCAGCGCTGGAAATCGTCGGCGATCATGCGGCGCAGCTTTTGGGCCTGCAGGTAGTAAGCGTCGTAGTAGCCGTGGCTCAGCACATAGCTGCCGATCATGATCCGGCGCTTGACCTCGTCGCCGAAGCCTTCGGCGCGGGTCTTCTTGTACATGTCGACCAGGTCGGTGTAGTTCGATGCGCGGTGGCCGAACTTCACGCCGTCGAAGCGGCTCAGGTTCGAGCTGGCTTCGGCCGGCGCGATGATGTAGTAGACCGGGATCGAGAGTTCGGTGCGTGGCAGGCTGACATCGACCAGCGTGGCGCCGAGCTTCTCGAGCTCGGCCAGTGCCGCACGCACCGTGCCGTCGACCTCGGAGGCCAGCGCCGCGGGGAAGAATTCCTTCGGCAGGCCAATGCGCAGACCTTTCAGCGGCTGCGCGGTGGTGGCGCCGGCGCGCGGTGTGCGCATCGCGCTGGCGTAATCCTGCGGTGGGCGCTGCGCGCTGGTGGCGTCGCGCTCGTCAAAGCCGCTCATGGCGCCGAGCAGCAACGCGCAGTCTTCGGCCGATCGCGCCATCGGGCCGGCCTGGTCGAGGCTGGAGGCGAAGGCGATCATGCCGAAGCGCGAACACACGCCGTAGGTCGGCTTGATGCCGGTGATGCCAGAAAAGCTGGCCGGTTGGCGGATCGAACCGCCGGTGTCGGTGCCGGTGGCGGCCGGCACCAGACGGGCAGCCACTGCAGCCGCCGAGCCGCCTGACGAGCCACCGGGCACGCGGCTCAGATCCCACGGGTTCTTGACCGCGCCATAGGCTGAGTTCTCGTTGCCCGAGCCCATCGCGAACTCGTCGCAGTTCAGCTTGCCCAGTGTCACCATGCCGGCGCCTGGCGCCCGGCCCGACTCGCCAGCACCCAGACGCGACACCACCGTGGCGTCGAACGGGCTGCGGTAGCCGGCCAGCATCTTCGAGGCGGCGGTGGTAGACATGTCGCGGGTGACGAAGATGTCCTTGTGCGCCAGCGGCACACCCAGCAAGGGTTGCGATGGTCCGGCTTGGCCTTGCGCGCGGCGGGCATCGGCCTCGCGAGCGCTCGCGAGTGCCGCGTCGGCGTCGACACACAGCCAGGCGCCCAGATGCTCGTGGGCCGCGATCCGGCTCAGCAGGTGACTGGTGACCTCCACACTGGACACTTGCTTGTCAGCCAGCGCCTTCGCCAGTTCGGCCACGCCCAAGTCATGCAAGGTGCCGCTCATTCAACCACCCGTGGCACGAGGAACAGACCATCTTCGATCGCCGGCGCGCTGCGCTGGTTGAGCTCGCGCTGGTTACCTTCGGTGACAACGTCGTCGCGCAGACGCAGGCTCACTTCGCTGACGGCCGACAGCGGGGTGTACAGCGGCTCGACGCCCGCGGTGTCAACGGCACTCATCTGCTCGACGATGGAGAAGAAGGCATTGAGCTGCGTGAGCATGGCCGCCTGTTCGGCAGGCTGCAACGCCAGCCGTGCAAGGTGCGCGATGCGGCCGACGTCGTCCGGGGTCAAAGGCATGGGAATTTCGGTTCTGTGAGGGGTTGTGGAGGGTCAGGAACCCAAGTCCATCGGGTATTATCTGCGCTGGTTGTCAACCCATCGGACGCACAGCCCATGCCGTCTTCAGCGGGCGCGTCGCCTGATCGATACGAAGGTTGCAGACCCTCGATGTTGCGGGCCTGGAAGCTCGCAATTCGCGCATGCCGTGACACTCGCTTCGTCCCTTTTCCTCTCCCCTCATTCCATGGAATCGTCGGGTTCGAGCGAGGCGCCCTATCGCTGTGGGCGCCGACGCTGAGCACCGCATACACACTATGTTCGGATCCTTTCGTCGCTATTTCTCGACGGACCTGGCCATCGACCTCGGCACCGCGAATACGCTGATCTATGTCCGGGGCAAGGGCATCGTGCTCGACGAGCCGTCGGTCGTGGCCATACGCCATGAAGGCGGGCCCAACGGCAAGAAGACCATCCAGGCGGTCGGCTCGGAGGCCAAGGCCATGCTGGGCAAGGTGCCCGGCAACATCGAAGCCATCCGGCCGATGAAGGACGGCGTGATCGCCGACTTCACCGTCACCGAGCAGATGCTCAAGCAGTTCATCAAGATGGTCCATCCGCGGTCCGTCTTGCGCCCCAGCCCGCGCATCATCATCTGCGTGCCCTGCGGTTCGACCCAGGTCGAGCGCCGCGCGATCCGCGAATCGGCACTCAACGCCGGTGCGAGCCAGGTGTATCTGATCGAGGAGCCCATGGCGGCGGCGATCGGCGCGGGCCTGCCGGTGTCGGAGGCTTCGGGCTCGATGGTGGTCGACATTGGCGGCGGCACCACCGAGGTGGGCGTCATCAGTCTGGGCGGCATGGTCTACAAGGGCAGCATCCGCGTGGGTGGCGACAAGTTCGACGAAGCCATCATCAACTACATCCGCCGCAACTACGGCATGCTGATCGGCGAGCCCACTGCCGAGGCGATCAAGAAGAACATCGGCAGCGCCTTCCCTGGCTCTGAAGTGAAAGAGATCGAGGTCAAGGGCCGCAACCTGAGCGAAGGCGTGCCGCGCAGCTTCACCATCAGCAGCAACGAAATCCTCGAGGCCCTGACCGACCCGCTGAACCAGATGGTCAGTGCGGTCAAGAACGCGCTGGAGCAGACGCCGCCCGAGTTGGGCGCCGACATCGCCGAGCGCGGCATGATGCTCACCGGCGGTGGCGCCTTGTTGCGCGACCTGGACCGCTTGCTCGCAGAGGAAACCGGTCTGCCGGTGCTGGTGGCCGAAGACCCGCTGACCTGCGTGGTGCGCGGTTGCGGCATGGCCCTCGAGCACATGGAGCGCCTCGGCTCGATCTTCACGTCAGAGTGACATGCTCTTAGGCTCCATCGATCGAACGCCGCCGCCGTTCTTTCGCCAGGGCCTGTCGGCACTGACCAAGCTGGCGCTGTGCTCGGCGCTGGCAGTGTTCCTGATGGTCGCCGACGTTCGATTCCAGCTGACGCAGCCACTGCGCGCGTTGCTGGCCACGGCGCTGCATCCGGTGCAGCGTGGCCTGCTGGCGCCGGTCGAGGGGATCGAGTCAGCCTTCCGGTATGTGGCCGGGCTGGAAACGGCCATTGCCAACGAATCTGCTGCCCGTCAGGCCCTGGCCAGCCAGGCCCTGCGCGTCAACCAGGCGGACCAGCTCCAGGCCGAGAACGCGCGGCTGCGTGCACTGCTGGACGTGCGCGCCGGCCTGCAGGTTCGATCGCAGGCGGCAGAAGTGCTCTACGAGTCTCCCGATCCGTATTCCCGCAAGGTGGTGGTCGACAAGGGGCTGGCGCAAGGCATTGCGGCGGGTTCACCAGTGATCAGCGAGGCTGGCGTGATCGGGCAGGTGACGCGGGTCTATCCCTTGTCGTCGGAGGTGACCCTGCTGACCGACAAGGATGCCGCTGTGCCGGTGCTGAACATCCGCACCCAGTCGCGCAGTGCGGCCTATGGCTCGGCCACGGGGGACGCGCTCGAACTGCGTTTCATGGCGGGCAACGCCGATGTGCAGCCCGGCGACCTGCTGCAGACCTCGGGTGTCGATGGCGTCTATCCGCCGGGCTTGCCAGTGGCCAAGGTCGTGACCATCGACCGCAAGGTCGATTCTGGTTTCGCCAAGATTTTGCTGGCGCCGGCAGCGCTGCCTGACGGCGTGCGCCATGTGCTCGTGCTCGAGCCCATCGGCTTGCAGCTGCCACCTCGCCCCGAGGCTGCGGCAAGTGCCGCCGCAGCGGCTTCTGCGCCGGCTTCGGCCGCCTCGGCGGGGCACACCAAGAAGGCAGAACAGCCATGATCCTGCCGCGCCGCACCGATCAGCTGCTGCTACCGGTGAACCCGCTGTTCCTGTGGTTCACGCTGCTGGCTGCGCTCGCCATCAACCTGGTGCCACTGGGCCGTCATCCCGCTGCCCCCGACGCCATGGCGCTGGTGCTGGTGTTCTGGAATGTGCACCAGACGCGCCGGGTCGGTGTCGGCGTGGCGTTCATGTTCGGTCTGCTGATGGATGTCCATGACGGCGCGCTGCTCGGGCAGCACGCGCTGGCCTACACGCTGCTGGCCTATGCCGCAACCACCATCCACCGGCGGCTGCTCTGGTTCGACCTGCCCTCGCAGGCGCTGCAGATCCTGCCGCTCTTCGTGGCCGCGCACCTGGTGTCGTTCGCGGTGCGAATGATCGCCGGCGGCATGCTGCCGGGCTGGCCGGCGCTGCTGGCCCCCGTGTTCGAAGCTCTGCTGTGGCCGCTCACGACCTGGCTGCTGCTGGCACCGCAGCGCCGCGCCCCTGACCGCGACCAGAACCGACCGCTGTGACAGAAATCAAGAACGTCGAGCAGGAGCTGCGCCGGTTTCACACGCGGTTGTTCGCTGCCGCGGCCTTCGTGCTGGTGTGCTTCGGGTTGCTGGCTTATCGCCTGACGCATCTGCAGGTGAGCAAGCACGAAGAGCTGAGTGTTCGCGCCGAGAACAACCGCATTGCGGTGGTGCCGATCGTTCCGAATCGGGGCCTGATCGTCGACCGCCATGGCGTGGTGCTGGCGAACAACTACTCCGCCTACACGCTGGAGTTGATGCCGGCGCGCATCGACGACCTCGAGGCCACGATCAACCAGCTGGCCGAAGTCGTCGACATCCAGCCCCGTGACCGCAAGCGCTTCAAGCGGTTGATGGACGAGAGCAAGAATTTCGAGTCGCTGCCGATCCGCACCAAGCTCACCGACGAGGAGGTGGCCCGCTTCACCGCACAGCGCTACCGTTTCCCGGGTGTCGAGGTGAAGGCCCGGCTGTTTCGCAACTACCCGCTCGGCGAGGTGGGCAGCCACCTGCTTGGCTACATCGGGCGCATCAACCAGGCCGAGAAGGAAGTCATCGACGAGTCGGAGAACGCGGCCAATTACCGTGGCACCGAGTACATCGGCAAGCTCGGCATCGAGCAAAAGTACGAGGCCGAGCTGCACGGCACCACCGGCTTCGAGGAGGTCGAGACCACTGCGTCGGGGCGGGCGGTGCGGCGGCTGCACAGCAACCCGGCGACGCCGGGCAACACCGTGGTGCTGTCGATCGACATCCGGCTGCAGGCGCTGGTCGAATCTCTGTACGGTGATCGGCGGGGCGCACTGGTCGCCATCGATCCGCGCAGCGGCGAGGTGCTGGCCTTTGTCAGCAAGCCCACCTTCGACCCCAACCTGTTCGTCGATGGCATCGACACCGAGAGCTGGAAGGCACTCAATGAGTCGCCGGACAAACCGCTGCTGAACCGTGCGCTGCGCGGCACCTACCCACCGGGATCGACCTACAAGCCGTTCATGGCCATGGCCGCGCTGAATGCCAACAAGCGCTCACCCAGCACGTTGATCAATGACACCGGTACCTTCATTTTCGGAGGGCACCGCTATGGCAGCCCCGAGAACGAGCGCGGTGGCATCATGGACATGCGCCGGTCCATCGTCGAATCGAGCAACGTTTATTACTACACCTTGGCCAACGAGATGGGTGTGGACCTGATCCATGACCAGCTCTCGCCGTTCGGCTTCGGCCGCAAGACGGGCATCGATCTCGACGGGGAGGTCTCCGGTCTGCTGCCGTCGACCCACTGGAAGCGGCGGGCGTACAAGCGCGCCGATCAGCAGAAGTGGTATGCCGGCGAGACCATCTCTCTGGGCATCGGCCAGGGCTACAACAGCTTCACGATGCTGCAGCTGGCCACCGCGATGGCGACACTCGCTTCAGGTGGGCAACGCTACGAGCCGCGGCTCGTGCGCCGGATCGACGATGTGCTCACGGGTGACCAACGGCAGATCTCAGCCCACGCGATCCCGCCCATCGGCCTGAAGCCCGATCAGGTGGAGGTGATCCTTGAGGCCATGCATGGCGTGACCGTATCGGGCACATCAACCCGGGTGTTCGCCGGCGCCGGCTACCTGAGCGGCGGCAAGACCGGTACGGCGCAGGCGGTGGGCCTGAAGAGGAACGAAAAATACAGTGCGAATCGGCTGGAGGAGCGCTTGCGCGATCACGCCTTGTACGTGGCCTTCGCGCCGGTGGAGAACCCGCAGATTGCGGTCGCGGTGATCGTCGAGAACGCAGGCTGGGGCGCCGGAGCCGCGGCGCCGATCGCGCGCCGGCTGTTCGATTACATGCTGCTGGGCCAGGTTCCCAGCGAGCAGGACATCGTGGCCACGCGGGCCGGTACTTCGGCGGCGCCGATCGGCACACCACGACACCTCCAGGATCTGGTGTTGCCAGGCGACGCCAGCCCGCCGGCGGTGGCAGCGGCCGCCGATGCGCCAGGCCGCGAGGCCGCCCAGCCATGAGGCCAGCGTTCGAGAAGCCCTCGCTGCTGCAGCGTGCACTGCCGCTGTTCCGCGGGTTCGATGCTCCTCTGCTGCTCGTGGTGCTGCTGCTGTCGGCGATCGGGATGACGAGCATGTACTCCGCGGGTTTCGATCACGGCACCCGCTTCATCGATCACGGCCGCAACATGCTGCTGGCCGCAGCCATCCTGTTCGTCGTGGCCCAAATTTCGCCACAGCGGTTGATGGCATTGGCCGTGCCGTTGTACGTCATCGGCGTGGGGCTGTTGGTGGCCACCGCGCTGATCGGCATCACCAAGAAGGGCGCGACGCGCTGGCTCGACGTGGGCATCGTGATCCAGCCCAGCGAGATCCTGAAGATCGCGATGCCCTTGATGCTGGCATGGTGGTTCCAGCGTCGAGAAGGTCAGGTGCGCGCGCTCGACTTTGTCGTCGCGCTGCTGATCCTGGCCGTGCCGGTTGGGCTGATCGTCAAGCAGCCTGATCTGGGAACGGCGATCCTGGTGATGGCGGCAGGTCTGTTCGTGATCTTCTTCGCGGGCCTGTCGTGGAAGCTGATCGTGCCGGTGGTGGTGGTGGCTGCGGTGGCCATCACCGTGCTGGTGCTGTCGGGCGATGCGATCTGCCAGCCTGACGTGCAGTGGCCGTTGCTGCGTGAGTACCAGCGGCACCGCGTCTGCACCCTGCTCGATCCGACCGCCGACCCGTTGGGCAAGGGCTTCCACATCATCCAGGGAATGATTGCCATCGGCTCCGGCGGAGTACTCGGCAAGGGCTTCATGAAAGGCACGCAAACGCACCTCGAATTCATCCCGGAGCGCACCACCGACTTCATCTTCGCCGCCTACGCGGAGGAGTTCGGCCTGCTCGGTTGCATCGGCCTGCTGTTCGGTTTCCTGTGCCTGATCGTGCGCGGCTTGATGATCGCCTCGGAGGCACCCAACGTTTTCTCCCGGCTGCTCGCCGGGGCCATCACGATGAGCTTCTTCACCTATGCGTTCGTGAACATGGGCATGGTGAGCGGCATCTTGCCGGTGGTGGGCGTGCCCCTGCCTTTCGTGAGCTATGGCGGCACCGCGATGGTGACCCTGGGACTGGGCCTGGGCATCCTGATGTCGATCGCGAAGAACAAGCGGCTGGTGCAGGGCTGAAGCGCTCGCATCGCCATCCTCAGCCGACTATTTTTTCGCGGCGGCGCGTTCGGCATCGATGTCGATGTAGCGCCAGAACTCGCGCATGAACGGGTGACGCTGGTAGCCGATCACCCACGGGAACAGCAGGTCGGTGCCGATGCGGTGTGCATGCACCTTCATCGGCATGTAGGCCACCAGCAGCTTGCTGGCCTGCTGCATCAGCGCCAGTCGCTCGGGCGTGTCGCCCAGCACGGTCTGCGCGTCGTACAGCTGGTTGAAGGCGGGCAGGTCGAAGAACGCAAGGTTGCCTTCGCCTTTTTGCGGGCCGTAGGCCAGCGCCAGGAAGCCGTCGGCATCGGGCGACGTGGCGCTCATGCCCAGGCCCCACATCATGATCTTGCCGGCGCGCGCGGCTTTCAATTGCTCGGGCCACTGGGCGGTCTTGAACTCGACCTGGATGTGGATCGCGTCCATGTACTTCTTCCACAGCTCGTTGCGCTGGCGCGAGGTCTGGTCCGGCGACGTGGCATAGATGAGCTTGAGCGGCTGGCCGTCGGGCAGGTCGCGCCAGCCGTCTCTATCCCGGTCGACGTAGCCGTACAGATCGAGCAGCGCCTTCGCGCGTGCCGGGTCGTACAGGCTCATCTCCGATTTCCAGGCGGGATCGAACCCGAAGGTCATCGGCGGCAGCGTGCTCTCGGCGGGCACGGCCTGGTTGCGTCTCACCTGGCGGATTTCGGTGGCCGTGTCGTAGGCCAGCGCGATCGCACGGCGCAGCGCCACCTTCTCTGGCGTGTAGCCGCCGACCAGCGGGTCCTGCATGTTGAAGTAGGTGAACGAGATGTCCGAGCCGGGCGTGCGCACCATCTGGATGCCGCGTGTCGCGAGATTGGGCGCGATGCGGTTGTTCGGAATCGCGACGTTGGCGAACTCGGCCGGCAGGCCGTCGATCATGTCGTGCTCGGCGTTCAGGAAGGCCAGCCAACGCGGCTGCGATTCCCCAATCACCGACACCTCAATGCGGTCGATCATCGGCAGGCGCCGGCCCTGGAGCTTCTGGTAGATGGCCTGTGCCGCCGGGTCGTCGGCCGGCGGGGTGGCCTGGTAGAGCTGCTCGCGGAAATTCGGGTTGCGCGTCAGCACCATCCGCGATGAGCGCTGCCATTCGCTGAGCACATAGGGCCCGGTGCCCACCGGGTGCTCCATGATCTTGTCGCCATAGGCCTCGACCACCTCGCGTGCCAGCGCGCCGGAGCCGGTGGCGCTGGTGAAGCTGTTGATGAAACGCGGGCTGGGCTTGCCCAGCGTGATGCGGTAGGTGTAGCGGTCGAGGGTGCGCAGGCCCTCGATCTCGGTGTCGTAGTCGAACGGCGTGCGGTCCGTGACGGCCTTTTCGCGCAGCGCGTCGATGCCGATGATTTTTTCGTCGGCCAGGCCCGGGTAGCTCGGGCTCTTCCAGCGCGGGTCGAAGATGCGCTTGAGCGAATAGACGTAGTCGGCGGCCACCAGCTCCCGCTTCTTCCCTTTGAATGCCGGGTCGTCCGCGAAGTAGATGCCGGGGCGGATCTTCACCGTGTAGGTCTTGAAGTCGGCCGACACCTGCGGCATCTCGGCGGCCGTCTGCAGCACCAGCTTGACCGGCCGCGCGAGGTAGTCATAGGTCAGCGGCGACTCGATGATGTTCGAGATGATGGTGGCCGAGTACAGGTCGGAGATCTGCACCGGGTCGAAGCCGGTCTCGGCGACAGGAAAGGCGTAGCGGAAGACCTTGGGGGCGGGTGCTGCGCTGCGGCTGTCTGCCCAGGCAGGCATCGCTGCCGTGCCCGCCATGCACAGCAGCAGCATCCAGGTGGAACCAAGCATCCCCCGAACCACTCGACGCACACGACCTGAATTCATTCACGCTTCTCCTGGCAGACGACCCGCCGAGCGGGCGCAGTCTAGACTCTTGACCCCATGGCCGCCTACCTGCTCAGACGACTCTGGCAAACGATCCCGACACTGGCCGGTGTGATCCTGCTGGTGTTCGTGTTGTTCAAGTTTTTTGGGGGTGACCCGGCGGAGATTCTGGCGGGCCAGATCGCCAAGCCCGACCAGATCGCTGCGATCCGCCAGCAGCTGGGCCTGGACCAGCCGTGGTGGATTCAGCTCTGGATCTTCTTCAAACAGGTCCTCACCTTCGACTGGGGCCGCAGCTGGGCGACCAGCGAGTCGGTGGCGGAGTTGTTCCTTGACCGCCTGCCCAACACGCTGACGGTGATGGTGCCGATCCTGGTGCTCGAAGTGCTGTTGGCCATTCCGCTGGCGCTGGCGGTCGCTGTGGTGCGCGGGTCGCTGACCGACCGGGCGGTGATGGTGCTCACCACCGTGGCGCTGTCGATCTCGTTCCTGGTGTATGTGCTGGTCGGCCAGTGGCTGTTCGGCTTCAAGCTGGGCTGGTTTCCCGTGCAGGGCTGGAGCGACTCGGTGTGGTTCAACCTGATCGAGTACGCGCCGCTGCCGGTGCTGCTGGCGGTGGCGGTCAGCCTGGCGCCGCAGACACGGCTCTACCGCAGCTTCTTTCTCGACGAGATCGAGCAAGACTATGTGCGCACGGCGCGCGCCAAGGGCTTGACCGAGCGGGTGATCCTGCTGCGCCATGTGCTGCGCAACGCCATGATCCCGATCCTGACCAGCATCGGCACCAGCTTGCCAGGCATTTTCGTGGGCTCGTTCCTGATCGAGGTGTTCTTCTCGATTCCCGGCCTCGGGCGTGAGGTGTTTTTGGCAGTCAACCGCAGCGACTACCCGGTGATCCAGGCGGTCACGGTGTACCTGGCGGCGATCACGATGCTGATCAATGTGCTGACCGATGTGCTCTACAAGCTCGCCGATCCGCGGGTGGTGCTGAAATGAGTGCGGTGCTGCCGTCGTCGACGATGCCGCGAGCTGCAGACCGCGCCGATGGCGTGTGGTCGCTGGCGTGGCGGCGGTTTCGCAGCGACCGCGTCGGGCTGATGTCGCTCGCGATCGTGATCGCATTTCTGGTGCTGATCGCGCTGTCGGCCCTGGGCCTGATCGCCAGCCAATGGCAGCGCGAGGTGGGTGTGCCGTATGCCAATCCCACTTTCCTCGGCCCCACGCCGCCGTCTGCCGTGGCCTTGATCGAGGAGGGCAAGGGCCCGCCGGTGGATATTTCTGCCGTCGATCCTCTGGCGCCACGCTATTCCGAATGGGCTGAATTGGCCGCGAAGCTGAAGGTCAGCGAAGAGGTGCCCGCCAACACGCTGCCCTTGGGCGGCGACCGGCTCGGCCGCGACGTGCTGGCCAAGGCGATCAAGGGCGCCGAGATCTCGATCTTCGTCGGCGTGCTGGCCGCTCTGCTGGCCACCGCGATCGGCACCGCGCTGGGCGCGCTCAGTGGCTTTCTGGGGGGGCGCATCGGAGACCTGCTGGAATGGGTCTACAACGTGTTCACCTCCATCCCCGGCATCTTGCTGATCTTCGCTTTTGCCGCCGTGTCCGGCCGCGGCACCACCACGGTGGTGCTGATCCTCGGGCTGACCGGCTGGACCGGCATCTACCGGCTGGTGCGCGCGGAGTTTCTCAAGCATGCGGTGCGCGACTACGTGCGGGCCGCCGAGGCGATCGGTGCCAGCCTGTCCTCGCGGATGTTCCGGCACATCCTGCCCAATGTCAGCCACGTCGTGCTGGTGCAGCTGTCGATCCTGACGGTGGGCTTCATCAAGGCCGAGGTGATCTTGAGCTACCTCGGCCTCGGCGTGTCGATCGACCAGGTGTCGTGGGGCACGATGCTCGCTGAATCGCAGGTCGAGCTGCTGCTTGGCCATTGGTGGCAGCTCGCCACCGCGACGGTGTTCATGGCGGTGTTCGTCACCGCGTTCTCGCTGTTCACCGATGCGCTGCGCGACGCGCTCGATCCCAAGTTGCGGGGCCTGGAATGACGCCGACATCACCAGTGCTGTTGAGCTTGCAGGATCTGCGGGTGTCGTTTCGCACCGGCAAGCAGGGCGGGGTGGTGCAGCGCACTCAGGCGGTGGGCCGCGACGTGGGCGGACAAGCGCGGGGCATCAGTTTTGATATCCCCGAGAACACCACCGTGGCGCTGGTGGGCGAGTCTGGCTCGGGCAAGAGCGTCACCGCGATGGCAATCCTGAACCTGCTCCCTGACAACGCCGAGCGCCAGGGGCTGATCCGCTTCCAGGGCCGTGATCTGCTCTCGGCGACACGGCAGGAGTTGCAGGCGCTGCGCGGCAAGGACATCGCTTGCGTGTTTCAGGACCCGATGTCCTCTCTGAACCCAGTGTTCACCGTCGGCGTGCAGCTGTGCGAGCCGCTGATGAAACACCTGGGCCTGAGCGCACGGCAGGCCATGGTGCGTGCCGAAGCGCTGCTCGCCGAGGTCGGCCTGCCCGAGCCGAAGCGGCGGCTCGGGGCCTACCCGCACGAGCTGTCCGGCGGCCAGCAACAGCGGGTGATGATCGCGATGGCACTGTCGTGTGAGCCGAAGTTGCTCATTGCCGACGAACCGACCACGGCCCTCGACGTGACGATCCAGCGCCAGATCATGGAACTGCTCGCGGCTGTCAAGGCGCGGCATCGCATGAGCATGCTGTTCATCAGCCACGACCTCGGGGTGGTCGGAGAGATCGCAGACGAGGTCGTCGTGATGCGCCAGGGCATGGTGCGTGAGCGCGGCCCGGTGGCTGACATCTTCGCCAACCCCCAGGACGCCTACACCCGCGCGTTGCTGGCGTGCCGGCCGACGTTGTCGAACACGGGATCGCGCTTGGCGGTGATCGACGAGCACATGGCGACCGAAACCGGTGCGGCCCTCCGCTGCGCACCACCTGCCCGCGCGAAGGACCTCAGCGCACCAGTGATCCTCGAAGTGCGCGCGCTGACCAAGAGCTTCTGGATCCCGCAGGGATTGTTCGGCCGACGTGAGTTCAAGGCGGTGGGCCGGGAAGGTCGCGGCGTCAGCTTCGAGCTGCGCCGTGGTCACACGCTGGGCGTGGTGGGTGAATCGGGCTCAGGCAAGACAACGATGGGCCTGGCGCTGCTGCGCCTGCACGAGGCCAGCGGCGGGCCAGTGGGCGGTGCGGTGCGTTTCGACGGCGAGGATCTGCTGGCGCTGAGCAAGGCGCAGCTGCTGCCGATGCGGCGGCGCCTGCAGGTGGTGTTTCAGAACCCTTATGCCAGCCTGAACCCCCGCTTCACCATCGGCCAAACGCTGGTCGAGCCCATGGCCATCCATGGCATCGGCAGTGGACTGGCAGATCGCGAATCGCGAGCGCGCTCCATGCTGCACAAGGTCGGCCTCGATGACTCGTCGATGGCGCGGTATCCGCACGAGTTTTCCGGTGGCCAGCGCCAGCGTATTGCGATTGCGCGCTGCCTGACCTTGAGCCCCGAGGTGCTGGTGCTCGACGAGGCCGTCAGCGCGCTCGATGTCAGCGTGCAGGCGCAGGTACTGAATCTGCTCAAGGACCTGCAGGACGAACTCGGGCTGGCCTATGTGTTCATCAGTCACGACCTGGCGGTCGTGCGCTTCATGGCCGACGAGGTGCTGGTGATGAAGGACGGTGAGGTGGTCGAGCAGGCGAGCGTGGCGCAGATTCTCGACGCGCCGCAGCAGGACTACACGAAGCGACTGATCGGGGCCATTCCGCGAGGTTACCGAGCGGCCGCCTGATCCGCGCGAGGGTACCCGCCGGCCGTCTGATCAACCACCCGTCAATCGGTGGACCGACGCCCGCCAACGCGGCGATCGATCAGCAACGCTGGATGCTCGGTGGGCTCAGCGTCATCGGGGCGAGGAAGCGCATCGAGGCCTTCGAACAGCGACAGCTGGACCGGTCCTCGACAGCGTTGCAGCACCGCCGAAGAACGCACGGCGAGCGCGGGCTGCACCGGGGATCGACCCGGTGTCGGCTCGGCCAGCACCCGCGAGGTACCGCCGGGCGTGCCAGCGCCGAACAGGAAGCGATCGGAAGCGCCCATGCTCAGTGACTCTTGTCAGGCACGCGGCTCACGCGACTTGCGCGACTGCGCGCTCGATCTGCGCCTGAACGCGCCGCGCACCGCGCAGCACCAGTTCGGGTTCGAGCTGCGCTTGTGGGGCAATGGCGTTGGTGACCTCGTCGAGGGTTTGCGGATCGGTCATCAGCGCATGGGCGACAGCCGACAGCGCACAGATCGAACGGCGCTGCACTTGCACGGGCAGTTCCCAGGTCGCATTGACGATCACATGAAAGCGCACGCTGTGCACGGCGGCGGGCGCCAGGCCCCAGCTTTCGCACAGTGCGGCACCCAGTGCGTCGTGACTCACGCCGAACTCCTGGTGCTCGAGCAAGGTCAGCTCCTCGTCGCTGACGGCGGTGGCCAGCAGCGGCTTGTAGCGGGTCGGCGCGTGGCGGAACAGCACGGCCTTGCCGCACTCTTCGAACAGGCCGGCCGAATGCGCCGCCCACGGATCCACGCCGACGGCATGCCCGATGCGTCCCATGAGCAAGCCGCGCACCGCTGCACGTTCCCACACGGGCGCCAGCTCCGGTGCCCCCGGAAACACGGCGCGCAGGCCCATCTCGAAGGTGACTGCTGCGACCTCGCGGGTGCCCAGGTAAGTGATGGCCTGATGCACGCTTTGCACCCGGCCCGACAGCCCGTACAGCGACGAGTTCACCGCCTTCAGCACGGCAGACGCCAGCGCCATGTCGGATTCGACCAGCAGGCTGATCTGTTGCAGGTTCACCTCTTCTTCGGCGAGCAGCATCGACAGTTTGACCAGCGCTTCCGGCTGGGCCGGGATGTCGATGTTCAGCGCGCGCAGTTCGGGATCAACGGGCATGGCGAGGGTCCGGGCAAGATGGATGTCGAACCATCGTAAGCAACCCTCTGCGAGGCGTAGCCCGAAACAGTGGGGTCGAGACGGTGCAATTCGCGCGCGTCTTAGCGTCGATGGTCACAGGCCGGCGTAGCCGTCCCAGACCGTTTTGACGATCAGTGCACCCACGACGCAGACGAAGACGCCGCGCACGAATCCAGCGCCGCGGCTCAGTGCGAGCTGCGTACCCAGCAGGCTGCCCACGACGTTGCCAACGGCCATCATGGCGGCGAGCGGCCACCACACGTGGCCTGTGATGCCGAACAGCAGCAGCGCAGCCAGGTTGGTCGCGGTGTTCAGCAGCTTGGCGCTGGCGCTGGCATGGAGGAAGTCAAAACCCAGCAGGCGCACGAACAGGAACACGAAAAAGCTGCCGGTGCCCGGGCCGAAAAAGCCATCGTAGAAGCCGACCACGGCGCCGATCAGGCTGGCCCGCAGTGCCAGCGAGCGTCCCTGGTGCCGTGGTGCATGCGTGCGCCCGAGGTCCTTGTGCAGCAGCGTGTAGACCAACACGGCCAGCAGCACGAAAGGCAGCGCGCGGCGCAGGCCGGTCGCATCGATCAGCGTTACCGACCAGGCGCCGGCGAAGCTGCCCGCCAGCGCTGCGGCAGCGGCCGGCAGCAGCGCACCCCATGGCAAGGACACCCGGCGCGCGTACTGCAGCGTGGCCCAGGCGGTGCCCCAGACGGCCGCCCCCTTGTTGGTACCGAACAGCGTGGCGGGTGCGGCGCTCGGATAGGCGGCGAACAACGCGGGCACCAGCACCAGGCCGCCGCCGCCAACGATCGCATCGACGAACCCCGCGAACAGCGAGGCGAGGATCAGCAGCGTGGTCTCAAGCATCAGGAAACGAAAAAGCGCCGGGAGTACCGGCGCTTTTCGATTTTGACATGGGCCGATGGTGCGGCGCTGTCGGTGCGTCTGTCAGGCCATGCGCCTGCATCCGTTCGTAGTGTCTCCTCGTCCCCCCGAATCAGGGGCTCGCCAAAGCGCCGCCCCTTCGAAGACCGCAACTCTAGGGAGGCGTCCATCGCATGGCCTTGGGAGTTTCCCTGCGCTGTGGCGTGAGAGCCACGATGGGCTGATGCGCCGCGGCTCAGCCTGCGGGCAGGCTGAGCGTGACGGTGGTGCCGTGACCCAGCTCGCTGTCCACCGACACGCTGCCGCCGTGCAACTCGGCGATGCGTTTGACGATGGCCAGGCCCAGGCCCTTGCCGCCCTCCGACGAGGCGGGCTCCACGCTCTGGCGACTTTGGTAGAAGCGATCGAACAGGTGGGCCAGATCTGCTGCGGGGATGCCGGGCCCGCTGTCGCTCACGCGGACTTCGACAAGCCGTCGAGCAGGCCCGCTGCCGCCGTGCGGAGTTGGATCAGTGCGCCCGCGTGCGGCCAGCGTGATGCGCCCGCCCGGCGGGCAGAACTTCAGCGCGTTGTCGACCAGATTGGCCACCGCACGCTCGAACAGTTCGATGTCGATGGCCACAAAGGTGGGCTGGTCTCCGGCGGCGGGTTCGGCGATCAGTTCGACGCGCTGCTGTTCGGCGCGTGCGGCAAAGCGCACCGCAATGTCGTCGAGCAGTTCAGCGGCGTCGAGCAATTCGGTGTGCAGCTTGAATTCGGGCTCATCGAGCTGCGCCAGATCGCCCAGTGACTGCACCAGACGCGCGGCATTGCGGGTATTGCGCAGGGCGACTTCGACCAACTGCCGGTCGGCTGCCTGGTTCGGGTATCGCGCTGGATCGGCAGCCCACCGCGTATCGAGGGTTTCCAGGCAGGCGGCAGTGGCAGTCAACGGCGAGCGCAGGTCGTGCGAGAGGTTGCTGACGCCTTCGCGGCGGAAATGATCGAGGCGACGCAGTGCTTCCCACTGAGCCCGCAACGTCATCAGCATCGCGCGAAAGCCACTGGCCAGCTGACCGAATTCGTCGCGCGATGTGTAGAGGTCGAAGCTGTCTGGTGTTCGCGTCAGCGCGACATCGGCCGCGACAGCCGTCAGGCCTTCGCGCTCGACAGCGGCCACAGCGTCGGTCAACCTGCGCAACGGGCGGGTGACCGTGGCCGTGATCCAGGCGGTGAGCAGCGTGGCCAGCACCACGACCGCGAGAATGGACGCCAGCGCAGGCCGGGCGAATGTGCTGCGGAACGCCTCCAGCCGACCCTCGGACGCGATCGGCTTCTGGCACACCAGGTACAGATAGCCGGCGATCGGTTGGTCTGGTCGGATGACCGCGCTGGTCAGAGGCAGCGCGGCAATGATCGCGCCATTGTCGGCGCCGGGTCGCTCGGGGTCTTCGCCCATCACGTAGGGCATGGGTGTGGACCCCATCGCGTCCATCAGCGGTTGCATCGTCACTCGGTAGCCGGGTGGCAGGGGCTTCGCGCTGGTCGAGACGATCACCGAGCCGTCGGTGCGCAGCAGGTAGAGCTGGCTGTCAGGCTCGAAGAACAGCAGGCTGCGCAGGAAGACAGCGAAGTCTTCCGGGTGCCGCTGCTGCATGTCGAGCATGCCGTTGTAGGTGGTGCCTACCCGCTTCAGAAAGGCGTTTGCGCGGTGGTAGGTCGTCTCGTGCTCGAAGCGC
The DNA here is from genome assembly GCA_001464195.1 of Burkholderiales bacterium Ga0077547. GTDB lineage: Bacteria > Pseudomonadota > Gammaproteobacteria > Burkholderiales > Burkholderiaceae_C > PBB1. Next base: position 13,677 of record LNEY01000025.1, on the reverse strand, counting down.
TGAAAGGCAAACAGCACGGTGGCGATGACGCCCAGCGCCGTCAGCGCACCGGTGATGAAGATCGTCAGCGCGATCTTGAAGCGGACGCTCATGTCGACGTGGCGATCGACCGGGCCAGCCCCGTCATGGCGGGGCCTCGCGCATCTTGTAGCCGGCGCCGCGCACCGTCAGGATCAACTGCGGTCGCATCGGGTCGGCTTCGAGCTTGGCGCGCAGCCGGTTGATGTGTGTCGTGACGGTGTGCTCGTAGCCGTCGTGCGTGTAGCCCCACACCGCGTTCAGCAACTGGCCGCGCGAGAACACATGGCCCGGGTGCTGGGCAAAGTACAGCAGCAGGTCGAATTCGAGCGCCGTGAAGTCGAGCAGCTTCTGGCGGAATCGCACCTGGCGCTTGACCGGCAGGATCTCCAGATCGCCGTTGCGCAGCGTGCTGGCGCTGGTCGGGCCGCTGGCACCGCTGCCAGACTGCGCCGCACGCAGCATCTCGGCGCGGCGCAGCAGCGCCTTCACGCGGGCCAGCAGTTCGGCCAGCGAGAACGGCTTGGTCAGGTAGTCGTCGGCGCCAAGTTCAAGGCCCAGCACGCGGTCGAGCTCGGTGGACTTGGCCGTCAGCATCAGGATGGGGGTACTGCGCCCGCGGGCGCGCAGCGCCTTGCAGACCTCCAGGCCGTCCATGCCCGGCATCATCAGGTCGAGGATCAGCAGGTCGCTGGAGAGCTCGTTCTGGCTGGCCAGCGCCGCCACGCCATCGGCCACCGCCGTGACCTCGTAGCCTGCCTGCTGCAGGTTCATCACCAGCAGGTCACGGATGTCGGTCTGGTCTTCGGCAACGAGGATCTGGGCGGGCATGGGGGCATTGTCGCGCGGCACATCCGTCTCTTACGCCGCAAATGTTAGGTGGCTGTGAGGTTCGGCGAGGAAGGCGCGAGGCGCGATGGCCACAGTCACGCCATCGACTTCACCGATCCGGAGCCCACCATGCAAGCCACCCTCGCCCCCACTGCTACTTCCCCCGCCGCGCTTTCATTCGATCGGGCTCCGTATGTGCCGACCCCGGTGGCATGGACCGACCTGGTGGCCCACCGCAGCCACCTGGTGCGCTTCGCGCAGCGCAAGCTGCACGATCCGATGCTGGCCGAAGACGTCGTGCACGATGTCTTCGAAGCGGTGTTGTCCGGCCGCGCGCTGTTCGCCGGCCGTTCGGCGCTGCGTTCGTGGCTGACCGGCATCCTGAAGCACAAGATCGTCGATCTGGTGCGCCAGCGCGCCGGCTACGACAGTCTTGACGACAGCGACTGCACTGGCGACGACGGCGAAAGCCTGGCGCATGGTGCGATGGCCTTCGAGTGCCCACAGCCGCGGCCTGACGAACTGGCCGAGCAGCGCGAATTCCTGGCCCTGACGTTGGCGCGCATCGATGCACTGCCGGCCGGCCTTCGCGACGTGATGCAACTGCGGGTGTTGCAGGACCAGCCGACCGACACCGTCTGTCGCACGCTCTCGATCAGCGAGGACAACCTGTTCGTGCGCTTGCACCGCGCTCGCAAACAGCTCTTGTCGTGAATTGCAGCGCGCTCAGTCGCGCTGTGCGGCTTGCGCAATCCACTGTGCGGCACGCTCGGCAATCATCAGTGTGGGTGCCGCGGTATTGCCGCTGGTGATTGTCGGCATCACGCTCGCGTCGGCGATGCGCAGCCCTGCAACACCGTGCACCCGCAGCTGCGCGTCCACCACCGCGCGCGGGTCGCGGGCGGGGCCCATCTTGGCGGTGCCCACCGGATGGAAGATGGTGGTTCCGATCTCGCTCGCCAGGCGACTCAGTTCTTCATCGGTCTGAAATTGGCTCCCGGGCTGGACCTCGCGCGGGCGATAGGCCGCGAGCGCCTGCTGGGCGACGATGCGCCGCGTCACCCGCAATGCGTCAGCCGCCACCTGGCGGTCTGGCTCGGTGCTGAGGTAGTTCGGGGCGATGCGCGGGGCCTCGGTGGGCAGCGGGCTGTGCAAGGACACTGAGCCGCGGCTGGTCGGGTTCAGGTGACACACGCTGGCAGTGATCGCGTCGAAAGTGTGCAGCGGCTCGCCGAACGCATCGAGCGACAGTGGCTGCACGTGGTACTCCAGATTCGGGTGCGGCTGATCCGGGTCGCTGCGGGTGAAGGCACCGAGCTGCGAAGGCGCCATGCTGAGCGGCCCGGAGCGTCGCAAGGCGAACTCGATCGCCATCTGAGCCTTCCCCCACAACGACCGCGATCGCGTGTTCAGCGTGGACACACCCTCGACCGCGTACACCGAGCGCAGTTGCAGGTGATCTTGCAGGTTCTTGCCAACGCCCGGCAGCTCGTGCCGAGGCGCGATACCAAGGCCATGCAATGCGGCTGCCGCACCGATGCCCGATAGGTTCAGCAACTGAGGCGTGCCGATCGCGCCAGTGCATAGAATCACTTCGCGGGCGGCGCGGACCTGGATCGGTTCGCCCTGGTGGGCGTGACCCTGGCTGTCTCGCGGCAGCACCTCGACCCCGACGGCGCGCAGCGGGCCAGCCGCATTCCCACCGTCTGACGCCGGCTCCAGCAGGACCCGCGCGATGTGCGCACCTGTCCAGACCTGCAAATTGTCCCGGTCCAGCACCGGACGCAGAAAACCCTTGGCGGTGTTCCAGCGCAAACCATGGCGTTGATTCACGTCGAAGTAGCCGACACCCTCGTTGTCGCCGCGGTTGAAGTCGGTCGTGGCCGGGATGCCAGCCTGGCGCGCCGCCTCGGCGAAGGCCTCGAGCACCGGCCAGCGAAGACGCTGCCGTTCGACCCGCCATTCGCCGCCCGAGCGCTGGCCCTTTTCGTCCCAACCGGGCGCTGCGTGGAACGCATCGGCGCCCCGGTGGAAGTCCTCGTGCTTCAGGAAATGCGGCAGGCACTCCGCCCAGCTCCAGCCTGGGTTTTCCCCGAACCCGTCGCCCATGCCCCACGCGTCGTAGTCCCGTGCCTGGCCGCGCATGTAGATCATGCCGTTGATGCTGCTGCAACCACCCAGCACCTTGCCGCGCGGATAGCGCAGGCGGCGCCCGCCCAGTCCGGCCTCGGGCTCGGTCTGGAACAGCCAGTCAGTTCGCGGGTTGCCGATACAGCGCAGGTAGCCCACGGGGATGTGGATCCAGGCGTAGTCGTCCTTGCCACCCGCCTCGATCAGCAGGACACGCTGGGTGGGATCGGCGCTGAGTCGGTTGGCCAGCAAGCAGCCGGCCGTGCCGGCGCCGCAGACGATGTAGTCGTACATGGTGCGGTTCATCAGGGTTTCACCGCACTGGCGCCGCGGCGGCTAAAACAATATAGATATGAGATTGGTTGAAACGGTGTTGCTGGGCGATACCTGCAAAACAACACTTTGTTGCGTGCGATTTTGAGAAGCCTTTGCGCAATATCGCTCAACTCACCCATAATGAAAATTCTGTGTTCGGTAGCAGCGCCTTTGCTTGAATGGGTCAGGATAGGTTGAAGCTACACAGTTATTCTGTGTTCTCTGTAAAGAAAGGCGCTCGCAATGGGCAACAAACTCTACGTCGGTAACCTGTCGTACAACGTACGAGACGACGATCTCCAGCAAACATTCGCGCAATTCGGCACCGTGTCGTCGGCAAAGGTCATGATGGACCGCGAGACCGGGCGCTCCAAGGGTTTTGGTTTCGTCGAGATGGGCTCTGATGCCGAAGCGCAGTCGGCCATCAATGGCATGAATGGTCAGCAGATGGACGGTCGCGCCCTGGTCGTCAACGAAGCCCGTCCGCGTGAAGAGCGTCCGGGTGGATTCGGCGGCGGTGGTCGTTCCGGCGGCGGTGGCGGCTACGGTGGTGGTGGCGGCGGATTTGGCGGCGGCGGTGGTGCAGGCCGCTCCGGCGGCGGTGGTGGCTACGGCGGTGGTGGCGGTGGCCGCTCCGGCGGTGGTGGTGGTGGTTACGGCGGCGGTGGCGGTGGCCGCTCCGGCGGTGGTGGTGGTTACGGCGGTGGCGGTGGCGGTGGAGGCCGCGGCGGTTACTGAGCCGCTAGCCAGACACTGACAAATCAGCCCAATCAGAACGGCTGCACTGAAAAGTGCAGCCGTTTTGCATTCAGGGCTGTTGCTTCCGCAGCCGCTGCTTGCGAGGCTGATTGGCCATGGCTCTGTCGAACAGCGCATCGGGCAGCAACCTCAACAGCCGGGCCACGACCCCCATCTGCCACGGAATCACGCGATGCGAAGGGCTTTTCTCGATGGCGCGAAAAGCCAATTGCGCAAATGCGTCGGGCTGCATCAGAAAAGGCATCGGATACTGGTTGTCGCGCGTCAACGGGGTGTCCACATACCCTGGGCTGAGCGTCATCACCTTGACACCGAACGGCCGGCACTCGCCGCGCAGGCTTTCGCAGTAGCTGATCACCGCGGCCTTGCTGGAACAGTAGGCACCGTGACCTGGCAGGCCTCGCACGCCAGCCACACTCGCCACACCGACCAGCACGCCGCGTCGTCGTTCGCACATGCCGCGCACGAACGGCTGGAGTGTGGCGGCCAAACCGATCACATTGGTTTCGAACGTCTCGCGCAAGATCTCCAGATCCTCGAACTCGGCGCCATCGATGCCGACGCTGATACCGGCGTTCGCAATCACCACATCGGGCAGACCCTGGGCGGCGATGCAGGCCTGCGCTGCGCCTGTGATGCTGGCGATATCGCGCACGTCGGCGGCATAGATCGTGCACTGCGAGGGTTCTGGGCATTGCGCGTTCGCCCATGCGCTCAGTTCAGCGTCGCGCCGCGCGACCAGCGCCAGCCGATAGCCCGCTTGCAGATATCGAGCCGCCAGCGCACGCCCGATGCCGCTGGACGCGCCGGTGATGAAGACGAGCGGTGTCTTCACATCAGACTGCGTCGAGGCAGTCCTGGTCAAGCTTGGCATGGCACCGCGCGCGAGAAATCAACGCTGTGAACCACCCGTACCGAAGGTTGCCTTCACGCCGCCCGAGAACTGTGCAACGCGGCCGAGGTTGTCGTAATTCATCGACGCCCCCTGTATCTGCACCGTGCCGCGCGTGATCGTCACGGGAAGGTGTGATCGCACCTGCTCTGTCTGCAAGAACGCATGCAAGAACTCGCTCTTGAAGTCGATCTGCTCCAGCGTCTTGTCACCAACCCGACCGGCTTCACGCACCACATGAGCCTGACCGGTCAGCTGAACTTCGGAGCCATCGCCATTGGAGACCGCCTTTTGCGCAGTCGCCACAGTGACACCCGAATCGGGCGCAATCGAGCGAATACGGGCGCGGTCGATCTCCAGTGTGTCGGTATCGGGGTAGTGCCGCGCCTCGTCTCCTTCGATCTGCAGCCGCAGGCTGCCGTCAGCCGCAAAGCGCTGCACCTTGAAATTGCGCATTGTGTAGTCCGGGATATGGCGCAACGCAACGGCTGGCTTGGCGCCCTCGAAGACGGGTGTGTTCTTGACCAGCCACCACGTTGCCAGTGCCACCAGCGCCATCAGCATCAAGGGCAAGTACGCGGACAAGGTGCTGAGTGCGCGCTGGTGCCACGGCAGCACGTACCGACGGGCCATCGGCACAGCAGGTGTCAGCGCTGAATCGCCAGCTGAGCTCAAGTGAGATGTCCTGGTTTCCGCTTGGCGGACGTGTTGTGGCGCATCACGCCGTACCGTCGAGCGTGGTCAAGTGACCCCGCAGCAGCAAGGCGTAACGCCCTGATGCCATCAGCAGCAGGTCGCAGAACTCGCGCGCGGCACCGTAGCCACCGGTTGCCCCGGTGACATGATGCGCGATCGCCCTGATCTCTGGGTGCGCATTGGACGGCGCGCACGCAAACGCCGCACGTGTCATCAGTGGCAGATCGGGCCAGTCGTCGCCCATCGCTGCGAGTGCATTCCAGTCGAGCTGTAGCGTGTCCATCAGCGTGCCCGCAGCGGCAAGCTTGTCGTGCACACCGTAGAAGGCATGTGCAATCCCGAGATCGGCCACGCGGCGGCGCACGGCGGGTGAGTCTCGCCCAGTGATGACCGCCGGCGTGATCCCGCCTTGCGCAAGCAGCTTGAGGCCGTGGCCGTCGAGCGAATTGAAGGCCTTGAACTCCTCGCCACGCTCGCCGATGTACAGGCTGCCGTCAGTGAGCACGCCATCCACATCGAAGATGGCTGCGCGGACGCCTTGCGCGGCCAGCAGGAGCTCTGGCGCAAACGACAGCACCGGATTCAGGGGAAGTGGCGCCTGCAAGCCCATCAGATGACCTTGGCGCGCATCAGTTGGTTGAGGTTCAGTGCGCCCACCAGACGCTGTGAACCATCGACGACCAGCACGCTCGTCACGCGGTGTTGTTCCATCAGGCCCGCGGCGTCCACCGCCAGTGCATCTTCGCGGATCACTTTGGGTTGGCTGCGCATCACTTCACGAGCGCGCAAGGAGCGCAGGTCCTGCCCGCGCTCGATCAGCCTGCGGAGGTCGCCGTCGGTGAAGATGCCCAGCACCTGCTGCTGTGCATCCACCACCGCGGTGAAGCCCAGGCCCTTGTCGCTCATGACGCGCAGCATGTCGCCGAAGCCGGTATCGGGTGCGACAGAAGGCACGCCATCACCGGACATCATCAAGTCGCGCACGTGCATCAGCAACTTGCGCCCGAGGCTGCCACCAGGGTGAGAGCGTGCAAAGTCGGTTTCACGGAAGCCGCGCGCATCGAGCAGCGCGACGGCGAGGGCATCGCCCAACGCCATCTGCGCCGTGGTGCTGGCGGTGGGCGCCAGATTCAGTGGACAGGCTTCCTGATCGACGCCGCAGTCGAGCGCGATGTCGGCATTGCGCGCGAGCGCAGAGTCACCGCGCCCGGTCATGCTGACCAGGATCACCTCCAAGCGCTTCAGCGCAGGCAGCAGGGCCGCGATCTCGTCGCTTTCACCGGAATTGGAGATCGCCAGCACGACATCGCCCTTGGTGACCATGCCGAGGTCGCCGTGGCTCGCTTCCGCAGGGTGAACGAACATGGCGGGCGTGCCGGTGGATGCCAGCGTCGCTGCGATCTTGCGGCCGACATGCCCGCTTTTGCCCATGCCCATCACGACCACGCGTCCCCGGCAGCGCAACATGGCCTCGACCGCCCGCGTGAAGTTCACGCCTTGGCGCGGCTTCAGGCCGAGCAGCGCGCGCGCCTCGATGTCGAAGGTCTCGCGCGCGAGATGCAGCGCGCGCTGGGCGTCGAAGGCGACAGGCGTTGCAGGGAGGGTGTCTGGCACAGTGCGGACGAGGGCGTCTATTAGGATCGAACCAACAGCGAGGCTGCATTCTAGGCATGTGCCCTGCATGCAGCTTGCCGCGTTCCACCCCTGAATTGCCGTCCCATGACCGCCCAGCGCCTGCCCCGATTCGATGGCCTCCACGCTTGAGCTGACCCTGCTCTATCTGGTGGCAGCCGTCGCCGGTGTCGTGTTGTGCCGGCTCGCCAAGCTGCCGCCGATGTTGGGCTATCTGGCCGTGGGCGTGGTCATTGGCCCAAATGCGATGGCGCTGGCCAAGGATTCGGCCAGCGTGCGCTACCTGGCCGAGTTCGGCGTGGTGTTCCTCATGTTCGTCATCGGGCTCGAGTTCAACCTGCCCAAGTTGAAAAGCATGCGCAAGCTGGTGTTCGGCCTTGGGCTGGCGCAGGTCCTGCTGACCATCGTCGGCACCGTGGCCGGACATTTTTTGCTGGTCTGGCTGTTCTCGTATACCGCAACGCCTTGGCAGCTGTCATGGCAAGGCGCGATCGTGCTCGCCTCGGCGATGGCAATGTCGAGTACCGCCATCGTCGTCAAGATGATGGCCGACCGGCTGGAACTGGAAAGCGAGCACGGCCGCAGGGTGATCGGGGTGCTCCTGTTCCAGGATCTGGCCGTGGTGCCGCTGCTGGTGCTGATTCCTGCGCTCGATGACAGCGGCAAGGACATGGCGGTGGCCCTCGGCTGGGCCGCGCTGAAGGCCACGGTGCTGCTGGGCGTGCTGCTGGTCGGCGGTCAGAAGGTGATGCGCTGGTGGCTGACGCTGGTTGCGCGGCGCAAGAGTGAAGAGCTGTTTGTGCTGAACCTGCTGCTGGTCACGCTCGGTCTCGCGTGGTTGACCGAGCATGCAGGGTTGTCCCTGGCACTGGGAGCGTTCGTTGCCGGCATGTTGATTGCCGAGACCGAATACAAGCACCAGGTCGAGACCGACATCCGTCCCTTCCACGATGTGCTGCTTGGGTTGTTCTTCATCACCATCGGCATGAAGCTCGACTGGCGACCGGTGCTGGACCAGTGGTTGCTGGTGCTGCTGCTGTCCCTGCTGCCGGTTCTGGTCAAGTTTGCTCTGGTGACGCTGCTGGCGCGGCTGTTCGGCACGCCGTCGGGCGTGGCGTTGCGCACCGGCCTGTACCTGGCACAGGCCGGTGAGTTCGGCTTCGTGCTGCTGACCCTGGGCGCGCAGCAGCGCCTGATCGATGAGCAGTGGGTGAGCCCGGTGCTGGCCAGCATGGTGCTCAGCATGCTGGCGTCGCCTTTCCTGATCAATTTCAGCGATCGGATCGTGATGCGACTGAGCTCCAGCGACTGGTTGATGCAGTCGGTGGCGATGACATCGATCGCCAAGCGCGCGATCAACACCGAGGCCCACGTCATCATCGCGGGCTACGGCCGCAGCGGACAGAACCTCGCCCGCATCCTTGACGCCGAGCGCATTCCGTACATGGCACTCGATCTGGACCCCGACCGCGTACGGCAGGCTGCCGCGGCAGGCCAGAGCGTGGTGTTTGGCGACGCCGCGCGTCTGCAGAGCCTGATGGCGGCAGGCCTTGCGCGCGCCAATGCGGTGGTCGTCAGCTACCACGACACGCCATCAGCCATGAAGATCTTGCGCCTGGTGCAGGAGCACGCGCCGAAAGTGCCGGTGATCGTGCGCACGATCGACGACAGTGACCTCGAAAAGCTGCAGGCTGCGGGCGCCACCGAAGTCGTCCCCGAGGCCATTGAGGGTTCGCTGATGCTGGCCAGCCACGCGCTGGCCTTGGTCGGCGTGCCAATGCGCCGTGTGATCCGGGTTGTGCAGGACCAGCGCGAGGCGCGCTATGGTTTGCTGCGGGGGTATTTCCACGGCGCCGACGACGACACACACGACGAACTCGGCAACATGCGCCTGCACAGTGTCACCCTGACGGCGGTGTGCGGCTGTGTCGGGCAAACGCTGGCCGACCAGGCGCTGCATGCGGTCGGTGTATCGGTCGCCTCGGTACGGCGCGCCTCGGGCGCCGTCACGAGGCCCGATGATGATCTGGTCCTCGCCGTCGGCGACACGCTGGTGTTGTCCGGCCTGCCCGAGCCGCTCGCGCGCGCCGAAGACAAGCTGCTGTCGCGTGGTTGAGTCGCCGCTGCTTCGCGGCCTGAAAGATTTCTGCAGGAGCAGCGACCAGAGGGGATGGCTGTTTCCTACCCTGTCGAGCGCTCCGTTCTCAGCGCCGCCGAGATTGATGCCCTGAACCCGCGGAGTACGCCGTGCTCGGACGCGCTCGGCGACCTGCGCTTGCGCATGCAACGCAATGGCCAATGGAATGAGGGGCAAACTGCTGGGAGGCGCTGGCCGGTGGCCTGCGTGTCGCTGGAGATCACCCAGCGCTGCAACCTCGATTGCACGCTGTGCTACCTCAGCGAGTCGTCCGAATCGGTGCGTGATGTGCCATTGGAGGAGATTTTTCGCCGCATCGATTTGATCGTCGCGCATTACGGACCGGGCACCGATGTGCAGGTCTCGGGTGGTGAGCCCACGCTGCGTCGCAGGGACGAATTGACGGCCATCGTGGCGCGCCTGGCACAGCGCGGCTTGCGCGCATCGCTGTTCACCAACGGCATCAAGGCCACGCGAGCGCTGCTGGCCGAGTTGGCGCAAGCAGGGCTGACCGACGTGGCGTTTCACGTCGATCTGACCCAGCAGCGCGCGGGCTATGTCAGCGAGGCTGAACTCAACAAGCTGCGCATGGAGTACATCGAACGCGCCCGCGGCCTCGGGTTGAGTGTGTTCTTCAATACAACCGTCCATGCAGCCAATGTGCGCGAGGTGCCGATGCTCGCGGCCTTCTTTGCCACGCAGGCTGACGTGGTGCGCTTCGCGTCGTTTCAATTGCAGGCCGACACCGGGCGCGGTGTGCTGGGCACTCGTCCCGACGCGATCAGCAACGATCGCATCGGCGCTTTGCTGTGCGAAGGCGTGGCCACACCGCTGCGCTTCAACACGCTACTGGCTGGGCACCACGATTGCAATCGCAGCGCAGTGGTGGCGGTCATCAACGGGCGCTGTTACGACGCGTTCGACGACGAAGCCTTTGTGCGTCGCTTCATGCGCGACACCGCCACGCTGCGCATCGATCGGGGGACCGCATGGCGGGGGGCGAAATCGATGCTGATGGGCGCGCTGCGCCGTCCCGCGCTGGTGCTTTCCACGCTGCGCTGGGCGGCTGCCTTTGCATGGAAGGCGCGCGGCGATCTGCTGCGCGCGCGCGGCCGCGTCCACAAGCTCACGTTGTTCACCCACAACTTCATGGATGCCTGTCACCTGGATCGCGAACGCCTCGATGCTTGCGTCTTCATGGCCATGACTCAACATGGGCCGATGAGCATGTGTGCCTATAACGCGCGGCGCGATCACTTCTTGCTGCAGCCGCTGCGCACCTCGCAAGGCGAGTGGCGACCGCTGGCGGCGGTGCAGGCCCAACCCATCAAGTTTCTCAAGGGGCGCGCTCGCGAAACCTACTTGAAATCTCGCCAGCCTGCCGACCAGGGGCAGCAAGCCGGACCGGTCGAGGCATGAGCACGCCGAGTCTTCCCAGGATGAATCACCGCGCGCCGTTCGAGGGCGCACGCGTGAGCCAGTGCTGGCGACGCATGATGGTGGTGCTGCTGGCGTTGATGTTTGCTGGCTGCGCTACCCGTGTTGCCGTGCCGAGCGTGCCCTTGCTCGCCGCACCCCAGGCGCAGGCGGCGTGGGCGCGGGTGCTGGATCGCTTCGTCAACGAGGTGGGCGAGGTCGACTTTGCGGCGCTCTCGCAAGACCGCAGCGACCTCGACCGCTATGTGCGCTTCGTCGCGCAGGAGCCGCTGGTTGGGCTCGATTACGCCGGCAGGACCCGGGACGACCTGGCCCACGAGCGGCTCGCGCACCTCATCAACGCCTACAACGCGTTGTCGATGTTCAACGTGATCGACAGCGGCATTCCGATCACCCACGCCGGATTCAACAAGGTGGGGTTCTTCATTCTGCGCACGCTGCAAATCGGTGGTGAAGAGCGCTCTCTGTACAACTTCGAGAACGAGGTGATCCGACCCTACACCCGACGCTTGGGTGAGCCGCGGGTGCACTTTGCGCTCAACTGCAGCGCGCTGGCGTGCCCCAGACTGCCGCGCACCCCGTTCACGGGGGCAGACCTGCCCCAGCAGCTGGAGCGTGAGTCGAGAGCGTTCTTTGCGCGGCCCGACAACTTTCGCGTCGATCACAGCGGCCGCACCGTCTGGCTGAGTGAAATTCTCGATTTCTACCCTGAAGACTTCGTGCCGACGCACGGCGTGAACCTGATCGACTACGCGAACCGATTTGTTGCCGAGCCCGCTCCGCTGGACTATCGCATTCGCTACACGCCATACGACTGGACCGTCGCCAATCGGCGCTTTGTGACGACTGCGCCCTGACCGCTCCCGGGGCGAGCGGACCTGACAATGGGCGGGTCTGACCGAGCCACTCTCCCCTTCATGCTGCGACTCAACGAACTGCGCTTGCCTCTCGATCACTCGCCGGATGCCTTGCGCAGCGCGGTGCTGGCCCGCCTGCGTATTGCGGATGCGGCGCTCAGGCAACTCACGGTTTTCAAGCGCGGCGTGGACGCGCGCAAGAAGGCGGCGGTGGTGCTGATCTACAGCGTCGACTGTGAAGTTGACGATGAGGCTGCAGTGCTGGCCCGTCATGCGGGAGATCCGCAGGTGCGCACCGCTCCTGACACTCGCTACAGCGTGGTCGCGCATGCGCCTGCCGACTTTTTTTCGGCGGGTCGCCCGCGCCCGCTGGTGATCGGGTTTGGGCCCTGTGGCATCTTTGCCGCGCTGCTGCTGGCCCAAGCGGGGCTGCGACCGATCGTCCTGGAGCGCGGCAAGGAGGTCCGTCAGCGAACCAGAGACACCTGGGCACTCTGGCGCCAGGGTGTGCTGAACCCGGAGTCGAACGTGCAGTTTGGCGAAGGGGGTGCGGGCACCTTCAGCGATGGCAAGTTGTGGAGCCAGATCAGCGATCCGCGTTTCCTGACGCGCAAAGTGCTGACCGAGTTCGTGGAAGCCGGTGCGCCGGAGGAAATTTTGTGGGTCAGCAAGCCGCACATTGGCACCTTCCGGCTGGTCGGCGTGGTCGAAAAGATGCGCGCGAAGATCGAGTCGCTGGGCGGTGAGGTGCGCTTCGGCTCGCGGGTGATCGATGTGCAGATCGAAGGTTCGGGCGAGGCGCGAGCAATCCGCGGAGTGACGCTCGCCAACGGCACGCAGATCGACGCAGAGACGGTGGTGTTGGCATTGGGGCACAGCGCGCGCGACACCTTCGCGATGCTGCATGAGCGAGGCGTGTTCATGGAAGCGAAGCCGTTCTCGATCGGCTTTCGCATCGAGCATCCGCAAGGCGTCATCGACCGGGCCCGCTATGGGCCTGCGGCGGGTCATCCAATCCTCGGCGCCGCCGACTACAAGCTGGTGCACCACGCGCGCAACGGACGCTCGGTCTACAGCTTCTGCATGTGCCCCGGCGGCACGGTGGTGGCCGCCACCTCGGAGACGCACCGCGTGGTCACCAACGGCATGAGCCAGTACTCGCGCAACGAGCGCAATGCCAATGCAGGCATCGTGGTCGGTATCTCGCCGCAGGACTATCGCCAGGACGGAAAGACCGACGGGCTGGTCAGTCCGCTGGACGGCATGGCATTTCAGCGTCAGTGGGAGTCGCGTGCGTTCGAGCTCGGAGGTGCCGACTACAAGGCACCCGGACAACTGGTCGCAGACTTCCTGCGCGGTCAGGCCTCGAGCGCGTTGGGTGCTGTGGAGCCCTCGTACAAGCCCGGCGTGCGCCTGACCGATCTGGGGCGCCCCGACTGCAGCAGCCTGCCCGCGTATGCGATCGAGGCGATCCGCGAGGCGCTGCCAGCGTTCGATCGGCAGATCAAGGGGTTCCTGATGCCTGATGCGGTACTGACGGGCGTCGAGACCAGAACGTCGTCCCCATTGCGCATCACCCGTGGCCGCGACCACCAGAGCCTGAATGTGCGCGGCTTTTACCCAGCGGGCGAGGGCGCTGGCTATGCCGGCGGCATCATGTCGGCGGGGGTCGATGGCATCGAAGTCGCTGAATCCGTCACCAGGGCCTTGCTGCCTTTGTGAAAGCTGTGCTACAGTCGAGGGCTTCGCTGTTAGGTGGCGGGGCGGTGTGGGAGTTGGTTGTTGTGCTGAGTTAATAGCTTGGCTGCGATTGACTGAAATACCGAAGGCGATGTATAGTCGCTGACTCGGCTGAATTTCCAAGTGAGATTCAGTCGGAGCTGAAAAGCTCAAATTCTTTAAAAATCAACAGCCGATAAGCGTGGGCGTTTGAAGGCGAGTGCCAAGATGAATTGAGCGAGTTTAGGCTTGCT
>LNEY01000024.1 GCA_001464195.1 Burkholderiales bacterium Ga0077547 | reverse complement strand
CGATCCGTCGAACCATCACAACGCCAACGGCCCGTCAGCAGCCGATGGCACCGCCTCTGACGCCAGCTCGAAGCTCGCCGAGTTGGAGGCCAAACACGCGGAGGTGGCCGACGCCTACCTGCGCGCCAAGGCCGAGGCCGAGAACACCCGCCGCCGCGCGGAAGACGAAATCTCCAAGGCACGCAAGTTCGCAGTTGAAGGTTTCGCAGAGAGCCTGTTACCCGTGAAGGACAGCCTGGAAGCAGCGATCGCCCTGCCCAGCGCAACGGCTGAACAACTGCTTGAGGGCGTGCACGCCACCCTGCGACAGCTTGCCAGCGCGCTGGAGCGCAATCGGGTCATCGAGATCAATCCCGCCGCCGGCGCGAAGTTCGACCCACATCAGCATCAGGCCATCAGCGTGGTGCCGGCCGACCAGGAAGCCAACACCGTCGTCGCCGTGCTGCAAAAGGGCTACCTGATTTCAGACCGCGTGCTGCGCCCTGCACTGGTCACGGTCACAGCGCCGAAATAGCGGTCAATTGACCGGTCGGCTGCGCGCAGCCCCTTGAAAAACGCGCAAGTTATCCACAACTTGCCATCAAGCCAGTTTCAACATTCAGGAGATTTCGACATGGCAAAAATCATCGGTATCGACCTCGGCACCACCAACTCATGCGTGTCGATCATGGAAGGCAACACCACCAAGGTGATCGAAAACAGCGAAGGTGCGCGCACCACGCCATCGATCGTTGCCTACCAGGAGAGCGGCGAGATCCTCGTCGGTGCCTCGGCCAAGCGCCAGGCGGTGACCAACCCCAAGAACACGCTGTACGCGGTGAAGCGACTGATCGGCCGCAAGTTCACCGAGAAGGAAGTGCAAAAGGACATCGACCTGATGCCCTACACGATCGCCGCGGCCGACAACGGTGATGCGTGGGTCGAGGTGCGTGGTCAGAAGATTGCACCACAGCAGGTCAGCGCTGAAATCCTGCGCAAGATGAAGAAGACCGCTGAGGACTATCTTGGCGAAACGGTCACCGAAGCAGTGATCACGGTGCCCGCCTACTTCAACGACGCGCAGCGCCAGGCGACGAAAGACGCCGGCCGCATCGCCGGCCTGGACGTCAAGCGCATCATCAACGAGCCGACCGCCGCGGCACTCGCCTTCGGCCTCGACAAGAACGAAAAAGGCGACCGCAAGATCGCCGTCTATGACCTCGGCGGCGGCACCTTCGACGTGTCGATCATCGAAATCGCCGATGTCGATGGCGAGAAACAGTTCGAAGTGCTGTCCACCAACGGCGACACCTTCCTGGGCGGCGAGGACTTCGACCAACGCATCATCGACTACATCATTGCCGAGTTCAAGAAGGAGCAAGGCGTTGATCTGGGCAAGGACGTGCTCGCACTGCAACGCCTGAAGGAAGCGGCCGAGAAAGCCAAGATCGAACTCTCCAGCGGTGCGCAGACCGACATCAACCTGCCTTACGTGACCGCCGACGCGAGCGGCCCGAAGCACCTGAACATCAAGCTCAGCCGCGCCAAGCTGGAAGCGCTGGTCGAAGACCTGATCGAGCGCACCATCGCGCCGTGCCGCACCGCGATCAAGGACGCCGGCATTGCCGTGAGCGCCATCAACGACGTGATCCTGGTCGGTGGCATGACCCGCATGCCCAAGGTGCAGGAAAAGGTGAAGGAGTTCTTCGGCCGCGACCCGCGCAAGGACGTGAACCCGGACGAAGCCGTGGCCGTGGGCGCGGCCATCCAGGGCCAGGTGCTCGCCGGTGACCGCACCGACGTGCTGCTGCTCGACGTGACACCGCTGTCGCTTGGCATCGAGACGCTGGGTGGCGTGATGACGAAGATGATCGCCAAGAACACGACCATCCCGACCAAGTTCTCGCAGACCTTCTCGACCGCCGACGACAACCAGCCCGCCGTGACGATCAAGGTCTACCAGGGCGAGCGCGAGATGGCGTCTGGCAACAAGAGCCTGGGCGAGTTCAACCTCGAGGGCATTCCGCCGGCACCACGTGGCACACCGCAGATCGAGGTCAGCTTCGACATCGATGCCAACGGCATCCTGCACGTGGGCGCCAAGGACAAGGGCACCGGCAAGGAAAACAAGATCACCATCAAGGCCAACTCGGGTCTGAGCGAAGCCGAGATCCAGCAGATGGTGAAGGACGCCGAGCTGAATGCCGCCGAGGACAAGAAGAAGCTCGGCCTGATCCAGGCGCGCAACTCGGCCGACGCGATGATCCACAGCGTCAAGAAGAGCCTGGCCGAGCATGGCGACAAGCTCGACGCTGGCGAGAAGGAGAAGATCGAGACCGCTTTGAAGGACGCTGAAGCCGCGCTGTCCAGCGAAGACCAAGCCACCATCGAAGCCTCAACCGAAGCCCTGATGACGGCCAGCCAGAAGCTCGGCGAAAAGGTCTACGCCGAAGCGCAGGCGGCAGCGGCATCGGCGGGCGCCGCCGGTGCGGGTGCAAGTGCCGGTGCAGGACCCCAATCGGCTGGGCCGTCAGACAAGCCCGCCGACGACAATGTGGTGGATGCCGAGTTCACCGAAGTCAAAGAGAAGAAGTGACGCGAACTCGATGACACACCGGCACCGGGGCGACCCGGTGACCTCGCCGCGTCAGGGTGCCCGTGCGCAAGTGCAGGCCCCACGCGGCGTTCTTGTTTGAACCAGACGCTGCGGCGTGACGGATGATTCGATGGCAAAGCGCGATTACTACGAAATCCTGGGCGTGGCGAAGAACGCGTCCGAGGAAGACATCAAGAAGGCCTATCGCAAGCTGGCGATGAAGCACCACCCTGACCGCAATCAGGGTGACGATGCGAAGAAGGCTGAAGAGAAGTTCAAGGAGGCCAAAGAGGCCTACGAGATGCTGTCCGACGTGCAAAAGCGCGCGGCCTACGACCAGTATGGCCACGCGGGCGTCGACCCGAACATGGGTGGCGGCTTTCGCCCGGGGGGCGACAACATGGGTGGCTTCGCCGAGGCCTTCGGCGACATCTTCGGCGACATCTTCGGTGGGGGCGGTGGTCAACGGCGCGGGGGCGGCGGCCAGCAGGTGTTTCGCGGCAGCGATCTGTCGTATCAGATGGAGATCACGCTGGAGGAAGCGGCTGCCGGCAAGGAAACCCAGATCCGCATTCCCGCTTATGACAGCTGCGAAACCTGCAAGGGCAGCGGCGCCAAGCCGGGCACCAGCGCCAAGATGTGCGGCAGCTGCAATGGCTCGGGTGCGGTCACGATGCGCCAGGGCTTCTTCAGCATCCAGCAGACCTGCCCGACCTGCCGCGGCGCTGGCAAGGTGATCCCCGAGCCCTGCACCGTCTGCAGCGGCCAGGGGCGCATCAAGAAGTCGAAGACGCTCGAAGTCAAGATTCCGGCCGGCATCAACGAAGGCATGCGCATTCGCTCCGCGGGCAACGGCGAGCCGGGCACGAATGGCGGCCCTCCGGGTGATCTCTACATCGAGATTCGCGTCAAGCAGCACGAAATCTTCGAGCGCGACGGTGACGACCTGCACTGCACGGCCCCGGTGAGCATGATCACGGCAGCACTCGGCGGGCAGATCCAGGTACCCACGCTGAACGGCAAGGCCGAGATCGACCTGCCCGAGGGCACCCAGCACGGCAAGACCTTCCGCCTGCGCGGCAAGGGCATCAAGGGCCTGCGCTCGAGCTACCCCGGCGATCTGTACTGCCATGTCACGGTGGAGACGCCCGTCAAGCTGACCGAGCACCAGCGCAAGCTGCTCAAGGAGCTGGACGAGTCGTTCCAGAAAGGCGGCGACAAGCACTCGCCGAACTCGAAGTCGTGGTCGGATCGGGTCAAAGACATCTTCAAGTGAGCCGATAGCCGGCCGATATCCGGTCACCCACTCCGGATATCGACCATTCATGCGCTTGACCCGCCAAGAAGCCGAAGACTGCAAGGCGCTGGTGATCGACAGCAACCCGACCTCGCGCAGCATCCTGATGAACATGCTGCGCGACATTGGCGTCGGGCAGGTGTCGCAGACCAGTCGCGTCACTGACGCCCGACGCGAACTCGAAACCCGCGAGTTCGACATCGTGCTGTGCGACTACCACTTCGACAATTCGCCGATGTCGGGACAGGATCTGCTCGACGACCTGCGGCGCTCGCAGCTGCTGCCCTACGCCACCGTGTTCGTGATGGTCACCGGCGAGTGCTCGTACACCAAGGTGGCCGAGGCCGCCGAATCAGCGCTCGACAGCTACCTGATCAAGCCGCATGCGGCCTCCGCACTCGAAGAACGTGTGCTGCAGGCGCGCCACCGCAAGAAGGTGCTGCGCTCCATCTTCAAGGCAATTGAAGCCAGCGACTTCACCACCGCTGCCCGCCTGTGCCAGGCGCGATATCAAGCCCGCGAGGAGTTCTGGCTTTATGCCGCGCGCATTGGCGCCGAGCTGTTTTTGCGCGTGGGTGATCACGCGTCAGC
Organism: Burkholderiales bacterium Ga0077547; assembly: GCA_001464195.1. GTDB lineage: Bacteria > Pseudomonadota > Gammaproteobacteria > Burkholderiales > Burkholderiaceae_C > PBB1. The sequence goes on along the minus strand of LNEY01000024.1, from coordinate 46,473 downwards.
GCGGGCGCTGTATCAGTCGGTCCACGAGACACGGGGCATGGCCTGGGCGAAGCTGGGCTTGGCGCGCATCGACCTGGCCGTGGGCCAGATGGCAACCGCCGCCCAAACACTCGACAGCCTGATCGAAGAACAACCCGGCTACGCGGACGCCTACGACGTGCTGGGGCAGGTGCAGGTCGAGCAGGGTCAGCTCGGCGAGGCGCTGGAGACCTATCGCACGGCGGCGACGATCACACCGCACAGCATCACCCGGCTGCAGAAGCAGGGCACCCTGGCCTTCTTCCTGGGTCAGACTGACGATGCCACCGAAGCCCTGGAGCGATCGGCACGGCTGGGGGTCACATCCAAGATGTTCGATTGCCAAAGCCTCGTGCTGCTGGCGATGATGCACTTCGACAAGCGCGACACCAAGGCGCTGGGACGTGTCGTGTCCAACCTCGCCCTCGCGCACGAGCGACAGAGCGACAGCCCACGACTTCAGCGGTTCTTTCGCGTGGCCAGCGTGCTTCAGGCCCTCCAAGCTCGTCAGCTCGCCCACTGCGCGAGTCTCGTGCGCGAACTGGCCGCCGACATCCGCTGCGAAGACTTCGACCAGCAGGCGGCCACCAACTTGCTTGCGGTGCTGGCCCGGATGCGCCAGAACGAGGTCGCGCTGGAAGAGGCCGAGTCCTGGGTCACCGAGATCGCGCAGCGGTATTGCGTGTCGAAGGCGTCGTGTGAAGTGCTGTGCGGCGCGGCTGCGAACGACAAGGTCTACGCCGCACTGATCCATGAAGGGCAGCACGACATCAGCACCATGGCCGAAAAAGCCATGGCGCACAGCCTGAGCGGGTCACCAGGCGCCGCGGTGGAATCGTTGATGGCCAAGGGGCTGGAAACACTCAACGCCAAGCTGATCGAGCTGGCCACGGCAGTGCTGCATCGCCACGCGGCCAAGATCGCCGACCATGCGGCACTGGCACAGCGGATCCAGGAGTTGAAAGCCCGCTACTGCAGCCAGGGCACGCAGGTCAGCCTGGGACAGGCGTCCTCACGCTCTGCGGGCGGCCTGACACTGCGCGCCTGAAGCGACCACGGGGTCTGACGCTCAGTACTCGCCACCGGCGCTGCCCGGCGCCAGGTTGTCGAACTTGGTCAACGGCTTCAGGAAGGTCAGCTTCACCGTGCCGGTTGGCCCGTTGCGCTGCTTGCCGATGATGACTTCGGCCACACCCGGCTCCTTGCAGGCTTCCTTGGTGTAGTACTCGTCGCGGTAGATGAACATGATGACGTCGGCGTCCTGCTCGATCGCGCCCGACTCCCGCAAATCGCTCATCATCGGCCGCTTGTCGGTGCGTGACTCGACGCTGCGGTTGAGCTGCGAGAGCGCAATCACCGGGCACTGCAGCTCCTTCGCCAGCGACTTCAGCCCGCGCGAAATCTCGCCGATCACCGTGGCGCGGTTCTCTTCGTTGCTGCCGCCACTGCCGCTCATCAGCTGCAGGTAGTCGACCACGATCAACCCGAGCTTGCCGCACTGGCGGGCCTGCCGCCTCGCCCGGGCGCGCAACTCGCTGGGCGTCAGCGCCGGGCTCTCGTCGATGAACATGCTGACGGTGCCGAGCTTCTCGATCGCCTCGGTCAACCGGCCCCATTCGTCGTCCTTCAGCGCCCCGGTGCGCAGGTGCTGCTGGTCGATGCGGCCGAGCGAGCCGACCAGGCGCAAGGCCAGTTGCGCAGCACCCATTTCCATCGAGAAGATGACGACGGGCAGGCCCTCCTGCACGGCCACGTGCTCGGCGATGTTGAGCGCCAGCGCGGTCTTGCCCATCGAGGGCCGCGCGGCCAGCACGATCAGGTCGCCAGGTTGAAAGCCTGCCGTCATGCGGTCCAGGTCGAAGTAGCCGGTGCGCACACCGGTCACCTCTTCGGCGCCGTTCTCGTGCAGCTCGGTCACCCGGTCCAGCAGTTGCACGACCAGCGAATCCATGGACTGGAAGCCCTGCCGCGAGCGCGAACCTTCTTCCCCGATCTTGAAGATCTTCGCCTCGGCCTCGTCGAGGATTTCCGACACCGCCCTGCCCTGCGGATTGAACGCGCTGGTGGCGATCTCGTCGCTGGCGGACACCAGCTTGCGCAGCACCGCCCGCTCACGCACGATCTCGGCATAGCGGCGCAAATTGGCCGCGCTCGGCACGCTTTGCGCCAGCGCGTTCAGGTACACCAGCCCTCCGCACTCCTCGGCCTTGCCCAGGCTTTGCAGCTGCTCGAACACCGTGATGACATCGGCCGGCTTGCTGGCGTTGATCAGGGCGCCGATGGCGGCATAGATCGCGCGGTGCTCGAAGCGGTAGAAGTCGCTGTCGGTGAGCAGGTCACCCGCTCGATCCCAGGCGCTGTTGTCGAGCAGCAAGCCGCCCAGCACGCTCTGTTCGGCCTCGATCGAATGCGGCGGGATCCGCAGTCGCGCGACCTCGTCATCCCCGCGGGGTGAAGGGTTGGAAAACGGGGGGGAAGAGATCAGTGCCGACATCGGACGATCATAAGAGTCGGCACGCCGGGCGCCTGTGTACAACCCTGTGCACAGGCTGGGCACGAGCAGGGGAAATCAAGCTGAAAACGTATCAGTCGTCACAGATCACGTTTCGGAGCCCGTCGCCGACTTGATTTCCTCCTGCACCCGCAACCGCGCGTGCACATACGCACCCTGTGGCACATGGAGCAGATCGGCGATTCGCCACAGCACATGGCGCTCATGGTCGCTCAGGTGGCCATCGGCATACGCCACGCGCCACAGGTGCTCGACCATGCGCACCTTCTGCGGCATGTCGAAGTGCTCATTGATGCGCGAGGTGAACGCGAACAGGTCGGTGGCGCCGCGCGCGGTGGTGACGGCCAGTTCGGTCAACTGCGCCGCCTCGTCCTGCGCCAGGGCGAAGCGCTCGCACAAGGCTGTCAGCACAGCAGCGCGTTCGCTGGGCTCGAAGCTGGCGTCTGCACGCATCACCTCGACCAGCATGACGGCCGTGGCGAGTTGAAGGGCGTGCTCGGTGGCTGTCGCATCGTCAGACGCCGAAGGCGACAGCACAGCATCGAAAAACTCTTTGAGGGACTGGAACATGCTCAAATGATGGCATGAGGTGGCTGCCTGCTATCCGGCGCCCACCCGTGACTCTCCCCCAACCTTACACAAGAGAACCTCATGAGCGCTGACAAAGACCGCGGCATCCGCCGACAGAAACAAAAGCGGGCGAAGGACCTGAAACGTCAAGCCAAGCAGCGCCATGCCGCAGGCAGCGACAAGCAGCCGGCGAGCAACACGGCGTCTCAAGCGTCCGCCTGATCCAGACGGCGCAGGGTGGCGCATGGCGACCGGCGTACCAAGCCTCGCCGTGGCCACCCCGGCCGCTTGACTTTCCGCCAGCCGTCCGCATGTGCATGACATCCCGATGTCATCGACAGCACAGGAGTCCAGCATGTCCGCACCGAAGGTTCAAACGCCGCGCAGTTCCGTCAACACCGCCGTGGCGCTCGCGCATTTGCTCGAGCGCATCGATCGCAGCGGTGATCCGATCGATGCGGCTCAGTACCAGATCGTGGTGTCTCGGCTCAAGAAAGCCTTGTCGGCCAACCTGCCTGACACTGCATTGACCGCCGTGCTGAACACCTATCCGTCAACCGCCGAGTTGTACGAAAACATGCATTACGAGTCGTCCGGACTGTCGCGCTCTTCACTCGACAGTGCGGTGTCGGCCGAGATGCAGGCGTCCAAGCTGCTGGGCAAGTTTTCGCTGCACCCTCGTCCCCCAGGCGAATGACGCCGGGGGCCTTGTCCCTGAAGCGATCCTCGCGGTGATCGATTGAGACGCGCGGAGGCCCATTCGTGGAGACACTGAAGCTCTCGATACTGCCCACGTGGATTGCGGCCGCCTCTTGCGCCATGGCATTGCACGCGAATGCCGATGAGGTGTCCGTCGCCGTGGCCGCCAACTTTGCCGGGCCGCTGGCGAAAATCGGTGAGGGCTTTTCCGCAGCCACGGGCCACACCTTGAAGGTGTCGTCGGGCGCCACGGGCAAGTTCTACTCACAGATCGTCTTCGGCGCACCGTTCGAGGTGTTGATCGCAGCGGACGACGAGACCCCGCGCAAGCTGATTGCCGAGGGTTACGGCGTGCCCCGCAGCCAGTTCACCTACGCCATCGGCAAGCTGGTGCTGTGGAGCGCGCAGCCCGGCTATGTCGACGACCAGGGCGCCGTGCTCGCCACCGGCAACTACGCGCACCTGGCGATCGCGAACCCGAAGATTGCGCCCTACGGCCGAGCCGGTGTCGAGGTGCTGAAGGCACGCGGACTGAGTGTAGCGGTGGCACCAAAACTGGTGACCGCGGAAAGCATCGCGCAGGCTTACCAATTCGTTGCGACTGGAAATGCCGAGTTGGGCTTCGTCGCGCTGTCGCAGGTGGCCGTGCCTGGCACGCCGACCACAGGCTCCTATTGGCTCGTGCCGCCATCCCTGTACGGCGAGATCCGCCAGGACGCGGTGCTGCTGAAGATGGGCGAGAAAAGCCCGGCCGCCGCGGCATTGCTGGCTTATCTGAAGACGCCGGCAGCCCAGGCGGTGATCCGGTCGTACGGCTACGGCCCATGAGCCGATTCAGACTCGTGCAGGCCGCCGTCACGTGAGCGCCGAGACCTGGTCGGCGATCCAGCTCACCGCCAAGCTGGCGGGCCTGAGCACGCTGCTGCTGCTGCTGATCGGCACACCGCTCGCCTGGTGGCTGGCCCGCACCCGATCGGCGTGGAAGCCGCTGTGGGCTTCGCTGGTGGCGATGCCGCTGGTGCTGCCGCCCACGGTGCTGGGCTTCTATTTGCTGCTGCTGATGGGGCCTCAGGGGCCGGTCGGGCAGTTCACGCAATGGCTGGGCATCGGCCGCCTGCCCTTTACCTTCAGTGGCCTGGTCGTGGCGTCGGTGCTGTACTCGATGCCCTTTGTCGTGCAGCCACTGCAACAGGCCTTCGAAGCCATTCCTGAACGCCTGCTGGAAGCCGCCGCGACCCTGCGCGCTTCGCCGTGGGACCGTTTCGTGAGCATCGGGCTGCCGCTGGCGCGACCCGGCTTCGTCACCGCCAGCGTATTGGGCTTTGCGCACACCGTGGGTGAGTTCGGTGTGGTGCTGATGGTCGGGGGCAACATCCCGGGCGAGACGCGTGTGCTGTCGGTGGCGCTGTACGACCACGTCGAGGCCGCCGAATTCGCCGAGGCGCATCGGCTGGCCGGTGGCATGGTGGTGTTTGCGCTGGTGGTGCTGGTGACGCTGTACGTGGTCAACCGGCCGGTGCGCGACGACGACGTGCAGCCCGCCCGATGATCGACGCCCGCTTGCGCCTGCAGCGGCGAGACTTTCTCCTTGATGTCACGCTTGCGCTGCCATCGCGTGGCATCACCGCGCTGTTCGGCCCCTCAGGCTGCGGAAAGACCAGCGTGCTGCGGGCACTGGCCGGGCTGCAGCACGCCGCAGGACGCGTGGCGCTGGACGACGAGGTCTGGCAGGACGACGCCACCGGATGCTTCGTGCCCACGCACCGCCGGCCGCTCGGCTACGTGATCCAGGACGCGGCACTCTTCCCGCACCTCGATGTGCGCGGCAACCTGAACTACGGACGAAAGCGCGCCGCAGGTGAGCGTGATCGCATCGCGCTGGAAGCGGTGATTGAACTGCTGGGCATCGGGCACCTGCAAACGCGACGCCCCGCCACGCTGTCAGGCGGAGAACGGCAGCGCGTGGCGATCGCCCGCGCCCTGGCCACCGGCGCGCGGCTGCTGCTGATGGACGAACCACTGGCCGCGCTGGACGCGGCACGCAAGGCCGAGATCCTGCCCTACCTGGAGCGTCTGCCCCGCGAACTGTCGCTGCCCATCGTCTACGTCACCCATGCGATGGACGAGGTGGCTCGACTGGCCGACCATCTCGTGCTGATGCGCGACGGCCACGTGGAGGCGGCCGGCCCGCTGAGCGAGTTGATGGCGCGCACCGATCTGCCCCTCGCACAGCTGGACGATGCCGGTGTGGTGATCACTGCAGAGGTGGCGGAGCACGACGAGTTGCACCGCATGACACGCATCGCGTACCAGGGCAGCTCGCTGTGGGTGGGTCAGTCGCCAGCACAGCCAGGCCAGCCCGTGCGCGCGCGCATCCTGGCCCGCGATGTGAGCGTCACGCGGCAGCCGCCCATCGAGACCAGCATCCTCAACGTGCTGCCCGTGGTGCTGGAGCACGTGCAGCGCGAGCCCGGCACCGCACTGCTCAGCCTGCGAGTGGGGCACAACGCACAACCAGGTCACTGGACCCTGCTGGCGCGCATCACCAGCCGAAGCCTGGACGCGCTGAACCTGCAACCAGGCGACACGCTGCACGCGCAGATCAAGGGCGCCGCACTGATGCGGAGCGGCTGAGAGAAGGACAAAAAAGCAAAAAGCCCCGCACTTTCGTGCGAGGCCTTGCATATCTTGGCTCCCCGACCTGGGCTCGAACCAGGGACCTACGGATTAACAGTCCGGCGCTCTACCGACTGAGCTATCGAGGAACAGCCCACGAGTATAACGGGCTCCGGTGCGCCTGGAAGCAGAGTTTGGGAACTCGTTGCGAAATCGGTTGCGCAGTTCATGTCCCATCTCAATGGGACGCACCAGCCGCAACCTCACCACGGCGGCCTTTCACCGCTTGCGCCAGCAGACGCAGCACCGGCTCGGTGTCGGCCCAACCGAGGCAGGCATCGGTGATCGAGACACCTCGCGCCAGCGCCTGGCCGGGGATCAGATCCTGCCGCCCGGCTTCCAGATGGCTTTCGATCATGACGCCGGTGATGCGTTGTTCGCCTGCGGCCAGTTGCGCGGCGACGTCTTGCGCCACCTCGGTCTGCCGTTGGTGGCGCTTTTCGGAATTGGCATGCGAGCAGTCGATCATGACCTGTTCGCGCAGGCCTGCTCCTCGCAACACTGCGCAAGCCTCCGCCACATCGGCCGCGCGGTAGTTGGGCTTCTTGCCGCCGCGCAGGATCACGTGGCAGTCGGCGTTGCCGCGCGTCTCGAAGATGGCGGCCTGGCCCATCTTCGTCATGCCCATGAAGGCGTGCGGTGCCCGGGCCGCGACCACCGCGTCGGCGGCCACGCGCACGCCGCCATCGGTGCCGTTCTTGAAGCCGACGGGGCACGACAGGCCGGAGGCCAGCTGCCGGTGGCTCTGGCTCTCGGTGGTGCGCGCACCGATCGCACCCCAGGACACCAGATCGGAGATGTACTGTGGGCTCAAAAGATCCAGGTACTCGGTGCCTGCCGGCAGGCCGATCTGGGCGATGTCGAGCAACAGGCCCCGCGCGCGGCGCAGGCCTTCGTTGATGCGAAAGCTGCCGTCCAGCCGCGGGTCGTTGATGTAGCCCTTCCAGCCGACCGTGGTGCGCGGCTTCTCGAAGTACACCCGCATCACCACCAACAGTTCGCTGCGAAGCTCATCGGCCAGCACCTTCAAACGACGCGCGTAATCGAGGGCTTCGCCATGGTCGTGGATCGAGCACGGCCCGACGACCACGATCAGCCGGTCGTCCGCCCCGTTGAGCACCGCCGCCACCGCATCACGCGCCTCGCACACCAGGGCCTGTGCCGTCGCAGGCATGGGCAATTCGTCCAGCAGCAGCGCCGGTGAAATCAGCGGCCGCACGGCGCCTATGCGCAGGTCGTCCACACGCGTGGTGTCTTCGGTGGTCGGTGGCGTGGCAGGACGCACGGCGTTCTGAGGTCGCGATCAACAGCCGAGTTGCTCAGCCAGCTCAATGAGGCTGGTGGCGAACCGGGTGTTCGCAGGATCGGGCCGATCGGGGTTGGGGCAGTTGGGTCCGAACTCGCGCGGGCGGTCGATGTAGGCCGTCTGCAGACCGCAGCCGCGGGCGGCATCGAGATCGTCCTGGTGCGCAGCCACCATCATCACCTGGTGCGGCTGCACATCGCAGACGTGGGCCACGCCGCGGTACAGCTTGGGGTCGGGCTTGTACACGTGGAAGGTTTCGGCCGACAGGATCGTGTCCCACGGCAGGCCGGCGCGCTGCGCCATCTTGAACAGCAAGCCGAGATTGCCGTTCGAGAGCGAGCAGATGGTGTACGCCTCTTTCAGCCGCGTCAGGCCTTCGATCGCGTCGGGCCAGGGATCGAGCTGTTCCCAGGTGCTGTTCAGCTCGAGCTTTTGCTCGTCGCTGAGGTGGGTGATGCCGTGGCGGGCCAGCAGCTCGTCGAGCATCTGCAGGTGCAGGTGGTCGAAGCGGGTCCAGCCTTGGCCGCCCGCATTGACGCGCGCCAGGGCCGGCTTGTAGCCCGCGCGCCATTCGCGGGCGAAGGTGTCGCCGTCGACCGCCAGGCCCAACTTATCGACGGCGCGGGCGATACCGCTGTGCCAATCGACCACGGTGCCAAAGACATCGAAGGCGAGGACTTTCAGGGGTTCATCGGTGGTGTCGGATGAGGTGTCGGTGTTCATGCAGATTCCTGGAGTGCTCAGCGCGGCCGCGCGGCTGTGGCCGCCTCGATCAAAGCCTGCCATTTTGCCGCGACCGCCTCCGGTTGTGGAGCCGCCACCAGCGCCCGCACCACCGCCACTGAACCCACGCCGCTGGACAACACCTCGGGCAACCGCGCGTCGTCGATGCCACCGATGGCGACCAGCGCGTGTTCGCGCATCAGGCGCGCATAAGCGGCCAGTCGGCCCGGCCCTTGCGGCGCGGTCGGCATCACCTTGAGGTTGGTCGGGTAGACCGCGCCCATCGCGATGTAGCTCGGGCTGAGGCGATCAACACGCAGCATCTCGGCGTAGCCGTGCGTACTGAGTCCCAGTCGCAGGCCTTCGCTGCGGATCGCACTCAGGTCGGCGTCGGCGATGTCTTCCTGGCCCAGATGCACGCCATAGGCACCGGCACGGATCGCAGCCTCCCAGTGGTCGTTGATGAACAGGCGCGCACCGGTGCCGCGCACGGCCTCGACCGCGATGTCCACCTCGCGTTGCACGGCTGCGGCGTCGTCAGATTTGAATCGCAGCTGCAACGTGGGCACCCCCGCCTGCGCCATGCTGCCCACCCAGGCGGCATCGGGCAGCACGGCATACAGGCCGAGTGACTTCGGGCAAACAGCGAACGCGTCGCCGCGGGGATGCGGCGCCAGGCCAAAGTCGCCCGGCTGATCGGGCCAGGTGCTGGCATCGAAGTCGCCGGTGCGCTCGGTGCGAGCCCGCCACGCCAACGCGACGCATTCGGCATCGATCTCGATGAAACCCAGCGCACGCGCCGCCTGCTTGGCGGCCCGGTAAGCATGTTCGGCGTGGTGATACTGCGTGGGCGATTCGTCAGAGATAGGCAACCCCACCACCGCGCGGTGCGCCTCGACAATGGCCTGCGCCATCGCATCGACCGAGGCACTCATGCGTGGTGCCAGAACGGGGTGCCCAGCACCGGCGTGCTCGGTTGCGCCGCCTGCTGTTCACTCATCGCACCGCAGCGGTACGCACTGCGACCCGCCTGTACTGCATCGGCGAACGCGCCCGCCATGCCCACGGGGTCTTGCGCCAGCGCCACCGCGGTGTTCAACAGCACGCCGTCATAGCCCCACTCCATGACCTGGCAGGCGTGCGAGGGCCGGCCCAGGCCAGCATCGACGATCATGGGCACGCCCAGCCGCTCGCGCAGCACCTGCATCGCATACGGGTTGACCGGGCCGCGGCCGGTGCCGATCGGCGCCGCCCAGGGCATCACCGCCTGGCAGCCGACATCGACCAGCCGCTGGCACAGCACCAGGTCTTCGGTGCAATACGGCAGCACCTGGAAACCGTCCTTGATCAGCCATTCAGCCGCTTCGACGAGCTTGAGCGTGTCGGGCTGCAGGGTGTAGTCGTCGCCGATCAGTTCGAGCTTGAGCCAGGGCGTGGCGAACACCTCACGCGCCATCTGCGCGGTGGTGATCACCTCCTGGAGGCCATGGCAGCCGGCGGTGTTTGGCAGCACCGGCACACCCAAGGTTTGCAGCAACTGCCAGAACGCATTGCCGGCGTCGGCATTCGTGGCGCCTTGACGGCGCAGCGACGCGGTCAGCATCGCCGGCCGCGCGCGCCGCACCGCGTCTTCCAGCACTTGCGGCGAGGGGTAGCGCGAGGTGCCGAGCATCAGCCGGCTGGCAAACGTCTGGCCATAGAGAACCAACGGATCGGCCGCAGCGTGGACCGCAGGGATGGGAATGTCAGACAACGTGTTCATTGAAATGGGGGCTCGCCTCAGCCGCCGGTGACCGGCGCAATCACCTCGATGCGGTCGCCGTCATGCAGTGGCGTCTCGCAGTAGCGCGCCTTGGGCACGAAAGTCATGTTGATGGCAGCGGCAAACGGCGGAGCAGGTTGCAAGACAGCAATCGCATCGGCCAGTGTCGCACCGGTCGGCAGCTCATGCGCTTGATGGTTGATGTGGACTTTCATGTGGCGACACCGGTGCCGGATTCAATGCGCAGCGCAAACTGCCCGGCCAGCGCGCTGTGGCCGCTCTCGACGCATTGCATCACCGCATCGAGCATCGCGGGTGCAATCAGATAGCCGTGGCGGTACAGGCCATTGACCTGCAAGCGGCGCGGACCCAGCCAGCGCAGCGCGGGGAGGTTGTCGCGCAGCGTGGGCCGGCACTGGGCAGCCATCTCGATCACCCGCGCTTCGGCAAAGCCAGGGTGCACGGTGTAGGCCGCGCTCAGCAGCTCGAGCGTCGATCGCACGCTGGCCGGTGACAGGTCGTCGGACTCGATCTCGGTGGCACCGATCACGAACACACCGCCCGGCTTCGGCGCGATGTACAGCGGGTAGCGTGGGTGCAGGAGCCGTGTGGGGCGGGAGAGCGTGACCTCAGGCGCATACACCCGGATCACCTCGCCACGCACGCCCCGCAACGCCGACCAGTCACTGCGAGCCCCCAGACCGCGGCAGTCGAACAGCCAGCCATCGTGATCGTCGAAGTCGGCTGGCGAGCGCGGGCTGTCCCAGTGCAGCGCTACATCGAGGCGCTGCAGGCGGTGCAGCAGCGCGGCCAGCAGTTCGCGGTTGTCGAGCTGGCCTTCACCCGGCAAGTACAGGCCTTGCGCAAAGCGCTCACCGATGGCCGGCTCCAACCCCGCCACTGCACGGGAGTCGAGAGCTTCGACCGCAGGCAGCTGCGGCATCGAACGGGCGGTGAGCGCCAGTTGCTGCTGGAATCGCGTGGCTTCGGCTGCATCCTGCCGGTGCCACAGCACCAACGTGCCCTGCTGCTGGAAGTACACCGGCGCCCCGAGCGTCGCGATCAACTCGGGCCAACGCACCAGCGAGTGGCAACCCATGCGAACGACACCCAGCTCAGTGACCGCCGACTCGGCCAGCGGCGCGAGCATCGCTGCCGCGACATGCGCCGCAGAGGCAGGCACATGCTGCGCGCTGGCGTCGTACAGATCGACGGCGTGGCCCGCACGCGCCAGTTCGCAGGCGAGCAGTCGGCCCATCAGCCCAGCCCCAAGCACCACGGTGCGATCCATGCGGCGGCTCATGCCGTGACCCTCGCCGCATAATTTTCGACATGACCCGCGACCCCGCCACCGACGCCAGTGCCCTGCCCCCAGGCTTTCGCTATGCCCGCGTGCTGTCGATCGCGGGCTCCGACAGCGGCGGCGGTGCCGGCATCCAGGCCGATCTGAAAACCTTCAGCGCCTTGGGCTGCTACGGCATGACGGCGATCACGGCCATCACCGCGCAGAACACCTTGGGCGTCAACGCGATCCACGGCGTGCCACCCGACGTGCTGCGCGCGCAGATTCGTGCCGTGCTGGACGACATCGGCGCCGATGCGATCAAGATCGGCATGCTGCACTCGCCGGAGGTCGTCGCCGTGGTGGCGCAGGCCCTGGACGACTACCGCATCGCCCACGTGGTGCTCGACCCGGTGATGGTGGCCACCAGCGGCGATCGGCTGATGGCGCAGGAAACGGTGCAGGTGCTGGTGAAAGAGTTGTTTGACCGCGCAACGCTGATCACGCCCAACCTGGACGAGGCCGCTCTGCTGCTGGGCCGGCCCATCAACCATGCGGCCGAGTTCGACAGCGCCACGCGCGACCTGCTGGCCCTCGGCGCGCCAGCGGTGCTGCTCAAGGGTGGGCATTTGGCCAGTGACGAGGTGGTCGACGTGCTGGCGACGAGCGGGGATCATGGCAGCACGCAACGCTGGGCATCGCCGCGCATCGCCAGTCGCAATGTCCACGGCACCGGTTGCACCCTGTCGTCGGCCATTGCGGCGCACCTGGCGCTCGGGCTCAGCCTGCCGCAAGCGGTCGCCGAAGCGCGAACCTATGTGCTGGCATCGATTGCAGCCGGTGCCACCGCGCGCACCGGCGCTGGGCACGGCCCGCTGAACCACGCTCACGCGCCGCAGGTGATGCGGCTGCTGCCGATCGGCGAGGGCGGGCTTCGGTAAGGACATCGAAAAATCAGGCAGATGGACAGCAGCGGACCCAGGACGATACCAATGCCGCCTGTCCCTGCAGCGTCAGAGCGCACCGCTGCACCAAGAAGTTCCCGCGCAGCACCCCGACGCTGAGCGGGGCACACGAACGCCACGCCCAGTGGCGCCGAAGCTTCAGGGTTGCGCGTGACCCCTCGAAATCCCGTGTCGATACGGCGACACTAGGGCCGTTGACGAACCCAGGTGCCCCACATGCCCAAGCAACCGCTCTACAAATCCCTGTACTTCCAGGTGATCACCGCGATCGTGATCGGCGTGCTGCTCGGGCACTTCTATCCCGACACTGGCGCGGCGATGAAGCCCTTGGGCGACGGTTTCATCAAGCTGATCAAGATGATCATTGCGCCGATCATCTTCTGCACGGTGGTCGTCGGTATCGCCGGCATGGAAGACATGAAGAAGATCGGCAAGACCGGCGGCTTGGCGTTGCTGTACTTCGAAATCGTCAGCTCGATCGCCTTGGTGGTGGGACTGCTGATCATCAACCTGGTGAAGCCCGGCGTCGGCATGAACATCGACGTCAGCACGCTCGACACCAAGGGCATCGCGGCCTATACCGAGCCCGGCAAGATGGCGAGCACCACCGACTTTCTGCTCAACGTGATCCCGAGCACCGTGGTCGACGCCTTCGCCAAGGGCGAGATCCTGCAGGTGCTGCTGTTCGCGGTGATGTTCGGTTTCGCACTGCACAAGTTCGGTGGCCGCGGCACGCTGGTGTTCGACCTGATCGAGAAGACCTCGCACCTGCTGTTCAGCATCGTCGGCATGATCATGAAGGTCGCCCCGATCGGTGCGTTCGGCGCGATGGCTTTCACGATCGGCAAATACGGCGTCGGCTCACTGGTGTCGCTCGGCGCGCTGATGGCCACGTTCTATGCGACCTGCCTGCTCTTCATCGTCGTCGTGCTGGGGCTGATCGCCCGGTTTCACGGCTTCTCGATCTTCAAGTTCATCCGCTACATCAAGGAGGAGCTGTTGATCGTGCTCGGTACCTCGTCCAGCGAATCGGTGCTGCCACGAATGATGGCGAAGATGGAAAACCTGGGCGCCCGGAAATCGGTGGTCGGGCTGGTGATCCCGACCGGCTACTCGTTCAACCTCGACGGCACCTCGATCTACCTGACGATGGCCGCGGTGTTCATCGCGCAGGCCACCAACACCGACATGACGGTGACGCAGCAGATCACGCTGCTGCTGGTGCTGTTGCTCACCTCCAAGGGCGCAGCCGGCGTCACCGGCAGCGGGTTCATCGTGCTGGCGGCCACGTTGTCGGCGGTGGGCCATGTGCCGGTGGCCGGGCTGGCACTGATCCTGGGCATCGACCGCTTCATGTCGGAGGCGCGCGCGCTGACCAACCTGGTCGGCAATGGCGTTGCCACCCTCGTGGTCGCCAGTTGGACCGGTGACCTGGACAAGGATCAGATGAATCGGCGGCTGAACAATGAGACCGATGCCGACGCGGCTGAGCCAGAGGCGGTGCTCGACCCCGTCGAGCAGCACATGCAGGTCACACCCACACGCTGACGATGCAGCAGGCACGCAATCCGCTGCACGGCATCACGCTTGAGGGCATCGTGACCGCGCTGGTCGCCCACTACGGCTGGGCAGAACTGGGAGCACGCATCCCGGTGCGCTGCTTCACCAGCGACCCGAGCGTTTCATCGAGCCTGAAGTTCCTGCGCAAGACGCCGTGGGCCCGAGAGAAAGTCGAAGGGCTTTACCTGTTCATGCTGCGCGATATCAAGCGCACCGCCGGCTCATCGACCAGCGAATGACCGCGCTCTGACCGCACCGGTCACGATCAGCCACTGGCGGCCTGCAACGCCCTCAAGATGCGGGTGGATCGAGGGGGCTGTCGGTCGCCGCCATCAGTGTCAGCGCGGCAGGAAAATCGAGTCGGTCCACCGCCGATTGCAGCGCGGCGAAACGCTGCGGATGCCAGGCTCGGCGCAACGCAGGCGCCAACGTGGCGAAGCGCACGAGCGCGGCCAGGTCCTGACGCTGCAACAGCGTCTGAAGTTCGGCGCAGGCTTGCAGATCGAGTGGCTCCGGTTCACCCCCCATCGGCGCACGGCTCTGATCCTCGCCCAACTCTGACAGCCAGGGCTCGCTCGCCTGCATCAACTGCCGCAATGCGCCAACCAAGGCTGCGAAGGTGGCTGACGGCGATGCCGCGCTGGCTTCGGTCGCATCAGGAGCCATGAGCCCATCCGGTGCATCGCCGCCCTCGGCGCGCCAGGCGCGCTCGGCTGCTGCCGCCGCGGCCTGTACGCCGGTGGCGCTGAGTACACCGGCGCTGCCGACCAGTTTGTGCATCCGGGCGACCAGGGCGAGCCGGTCGGTCGGACGCAGTGTGCGCACATCGATCACAGCGAGGTCACCGAACTCGTCGCACAGTCGGCGCAGCAGTCGGTTGAAAAGTATCAGATCGCCATCGAGCCGGACGCGCGCAGCGGCCACATCGATGCCGGATATCACAGGCCAGTTCGATGGTGCGACCTCTGCGTTCGCGATCGGGCGCCCCCGTGTGCCGATCGGCAGGCTCGAACCGCGTGCCGCCTCGATGCGCCGGCGCAGCAGGCCGACCATGGCCGGTGGGTCAAAAGGCTTGGGGATGAAATCGTCCATCCCGGCGTCGAGTGCACGTTGCCGCTCGCTGAGCAGGGCACCAGCGGTCAACGCGACGATGGGCAATGCGCGCAAGCCCAGCTCGTTGCGGATGCGCCCGCTGGCGCCCAGGCCGTCGAGCACCGGCATCTGCACGTCCATCAGCACCGCATCGACACCTTGAGGGTTCGCGCGCAGCCACTCGACCGCCTCCTCGCCGTGGTGCGCCACCGTCACCTCCGCGCCCTCGCCTTCGAGGACCCGCTGAGCGACTTCGAGATTGATGGTGCTGTCGTCAACCACCAGCACCCGAGCCCCCTGCAGCATGGCCACGCCCGCGCTATCAACCCTGGCCCGCTTGGCCTGCTCAGCGAATTCGGCACTGGCGGCAGCGAAGGGCAGCGTCAGCTCAAAGCGGCTGCCCACGCCAACCTGGCTGCTGGCGTGGATGCGGCCGTTCATCATCTCGGCGAGTCGCTTGACGATGGACAGACCCAGGCCCGTGCCACCGAAGCGCCGCGTGGTCGACACATCGGCCTGCGCGAAGGGCGCATACAGGCGCTCGAGCGCATCTGGCGCGATACCGATGCCTGTGTCTTCCACGGTGAAACGCACCATCGCCTGCGAGGCGTCGGTGGGGGGTGGCGCATCGAGCATTTCGACATTCAGACGCACCTGCCCGCGCTCGGTGAACTTGATGGCGTTGTCCAGCAGATTGATCAGGATCTGGCGCAGCCGCATCGCGTCGCCCTTCAGGCCGCGGGGCAGCGCTGGCGCCACATCGACGACCAGCAACAGCCCCCGCTCCATCGCCTTCACCTGCATCAGGCCGGCGATCTCTTCGAGCAGCGCGAGCGGATCGAAATCCGTGGGCTCCAGGGCCATCTCGCCGGCCTCGATCTTCGACAGGTCGAGCACATCGTTGATCACGTCGAGCAGCGAGCGACTGGCCACACCGATCTTGCCCAGCAGGTCCCGTTGATCGTTGTCGAGCGCGGTCTTCTGCAGCAGGTACGACAGGCCGACCACCGCATTCATCGGGGTGCGAATCTCGTGGCTCATGTTGGCCAGGAACGCACTCTTGGCGACATTGGCGGAATCGGCCTGCCGCTTGGCCTGAAGCAGTGCGGCATTGGTCGACAGCAGCGCCGCAGCGCGCTCCTGCAACACCGTGACCATCGTGTCGAAGGCCTGGGACAAGCGGCCCAGTTCGTCACGGCCTCGGTAGCGCGTCCGTGCCGTCAGGTCACCCGCCTCGACCGATTCAGCCACCGCCTGCAATGAGGCAATCGGCTGCAGAACACGCCGCCACAGCAGCCAGGCCAGCAGCAGCGTCACCGCCAGCAACACGCCCTGGGTGGCCACCGCCTGCAAGCGCTGCGCCGCATTGGCTGCACGTCGGCGCTCCAGCACGTTGTGGGAAATGTCGAATGCACCATCGCTGATACGCCGGGTCTCGTTAATCAATTGGTCGGTGAGGGTCTCGCGGCGCTCGCTGCTTGCCTCACTGGCCGACTCTGCCTTCGCCAGTTGCAGCCCGTCAAACAGCGGCTGCAGGCTGCGCGCGATGTCCAGCAGCTCCCTGGCTTCCTCGGCCTGGATCGGTCCGATGGCGATGTAGTCCTGCAGCGTGGCCGTCAGCTCGCGGTGTGTCGCCTTCCACTGCCGCACCGCGCGTGGGCTGGCATGCAGGGCGTAGTCCTGGGTCAGCACCAGCAGCCCAGCGGCGTCGCGGGTGATGATGTCGGTCTCGATGCGCTGGCGGTCCAGCGTGGCGGCCACCTGCAGGTCCAGCGCGATCGAGGCGATGCGGGTGGTCACCGCCACCAACGCGATCCCGACGCAGGCTGTCAGGACAATTTTCAGGCGCATGATCGCTCAGGCTCGATCAATTGACGATGGACACCGCGCGCTGATCGACCGTTCGCAGGGGGCCGAGGCGCATGCGTTCCAGGTAGTCGGGCACCGGTCCCCTGGGCACCAGTGCCTCGCGCAGCGCCCAGCGTGACTCGGCTTCCAGCCCCGTGATCAGCGACTGGTCCAGCCGCAAGCGGTAGTCGTAATCGCTCCAGCTCGCATCGATCAGGGCCGCATCGACATGCAGCCGGGCCGCCAGCGTGGCCTTGGCCTGCATCGGCTGCTCATCGATGAACGCGCAGGCGCGCTTCAGTGCGCGCAGGATTTTCACCAGATCACCGTCGGCCAAGCCGGCGGCCGCTGGCACGCTGACCAGGTTGGCGGTGACGGTGTAGAAGCGCGGGCTGGGGAGCACCACCGCGTTGTTCCCGAGCTTCATGGCTGCGTAGTGGGCATGCGGCTGGTACAGCCCGGCCGCGTCGATGCGCCCCTCCACCAGCTGCGTGATCATCTCGCCAGCCTCCAGCGGCACCATGGTCACGGACCGCGGATCGATGTTGTTGAAGACGAGGAATGTGTTGGTGAAGTAGTGCCCGGTGGTGCCCTTGACGAAGCCGATCCGCTTGCCCTTCAGGTCGGCCACCGTGCGGACACCGCGGTCGGTACGGCCGATCAAGCGGTTCTCGCGGGAAGTGCCGAACGTGGCGACGATGTCGAAACGCGAACCGGCGTGAGCGGCCATGACGATCGGCGTGTCGGCCACGGTCGCCACCTGTGCCTCGCCGTCGGTCAGGTGTTGCAGGCAGCGCTTGCCGTTGACGCAATGCACGATCTTGATGTCCAGCCCTTCGCCGCGGTAGTAGCCCTGGGCCTCGGCGATCAGAGCGGGGGCGAACAGCGGCGTGTCAGCGATGGCCAGCGTCAGCGGTGCTGCCGGTGCGGCAGCGGCTGCCCCCAGCGCCAGCACCGCCAACGCCGACCGTAACAAGGCGATGGCGACCCGGCGGATCAGCGCGCTCATGTCCGCAGCTCCGGCGGGTGCTGGCCCGGCGCGTCGGCGTGTGCTAGTGTCAGCCGCAATCGCTGCGTGACATCGCGCAGCATCAGCGTGGTGATCTGATCTGTGCCCTCGCCCAGACACGACAGCGACGCCTCCACCGCACACGCGCGGCCGTCGGCTCGCGCCAGCGTCCATGTTTCGCGGTCCAACGTGGCGGGGTCCGTCGCGGCCCGCACCAGCAACGTGTCGAGAAAAGGCAAGCGTTGTCGCGCCGGGGCGCCAAGGGCCTGCCCGGGCGAGACACCCAACAGACGGCAGGCGGCTGCATTGATCAGCACGATGCGGCCTGCAGCGTCGAGGCTGACGACCGCATCGGCGGCCGCGGCAACGATGTCTGCGACGCGGCTGTCGTCGAGCGGCTGCCACTGTTCGCGCTGGGCGCGCAGCGCGGCGTCGGCATGGGGCTGCCCACGCAGAGCCCTGCGCACACGGGCCTGCAGCACGTCAGCGACACAGGGCTTCGTGATGAAGTCGACCGCGCCCAGGCGCAGCGCCTGGGCCTCGAAGTCCGGATGGTTGAAACTGGTGATGAAGATCACCGGCACATGAGCCAACGTGGGGTCGGCCTTCATCGCTCGGCACACGTCGAAGCCGCTGAGGCCTGGCATCCCCTCGTCGAGCAGCACCAGATCAGGCACCGCCTGGCGGGACAGGCTCAGCGCGTCCTCGCCGCGCGTCGCAAAACGCAGACGGCCGAAGCCCGCCAGCATGCGGCCGAGCACCTGGATCGCCCCTGCATCGTCATCGACGATCAGGATGGTGGGCTCGCGGTCAATTTGGATCTCGGCCATGGCTTTACCTCAGTGATCAGAGATCGGCCGCATCGTTACTCAGCCGGTGGAGCCACCAGAGTCGCTGGCGGCGATCGGTGGACGGTAGGTCTGACACTGGCACCGGCCGGCGGCCTTGGCGGCATAAAGTGCCTGATCGGCAGCGCCGATCAGCGCCTCGGCCGACAGCGCGGTGTGATGCGCATCGGGCGTGCGGCGTGCCGACGCCACCCCAACCGAGACGGTGACCACGCGGCGCGGCGGCGAACCTTCGTGCGGGATGCACAGGGCTTCCACCGCCGCAACCACGCGCTCGGCCAGATGGGTCGCACCGGACAGATCGGTTTGCGGCAACAGCATCGCAAATTCCTCGCCACCGTAGCGAGCGACGTGATCGGCCGGGCGGCGCACCAGGCCTTGGACGGCGGTGGCCACTTGCTGCAGGCAGAGATCGCCCGCGGGATGGCCGTATCGGTCGTTGTAGCGCTTGAAGTGGTCGACGTCGATCATCAGCAGTGACAACGGTTCGTCATCGCGCATCGCGCGCTCGCATTCGCTTTGCAACTGCTCGTCGAAGCGGCGCCGGTTCGCGACGCCGGTGAGCCCGTCCACCAAGGCGGCGCGGCGCAATGCATCGGCCATGGCCTTCAGTCGCAACTGCGTGCGCACCCGCACCATCACCACCTCGGCGGCCGGCGGTTTGCGGATGAAATCGGCCGCGCCGGCGGCAAAGGCAGCGACCTCGGTCTCGACCTCGCCACGGCTGGACACGAAGATCACCGGCACTTCGGCCAGTTGTGGATCGGCCTTCATCAGCGCGCAGAACTCGAAGCCGCTCATGCCGGGCATGTCGGCATCGACCAGCACCACATCGGGCGCCGACTCTCTGGCCAGGCGCAGCGCATCGTGGCCAGACAGCGCGAAGCGCAGATGACCCAGCCCGCACAGCATGCGACCCAACACCTGCACGATGCCGGGGTCGTCATCGACCAGCAGCAGCGACAGGGTCGGCACCACGAGGGGTGCTGCGGCAGGAATCGTCGGCGTTGCGCCCGTATGGATCAACGGTACGGCGTCGCCGCGGCGACGGGCAAATGGCGCAGCGCTGTCACCAGAAAGCGTCACCTCACTGCCCGGCAATCCGGAGGGCAGCACCATCATCAGCAGGCGCTCCGTCGGAAGCCGGAACAATCGACAGCGGGTGGGTGAGGTGTCATGCGACGCTGGTTGAACTCAGCCGCGATGTTACCGACGGGGCCCTGCTGCAGTCGACCCGAATGCGGGCAAAACCAGGTGCTTTCCGGGGCGTCGAGTGGGCGTGGCCGCAATCGGGCGGCTAGGCGCTGACGATCCCGGCCACCACCTCACCGATGGCCAGCGATGCGGTGAGGCCCGGCGATTCGATGCCGAACAGCTGAACCACACCCGCGCAGCCGTGCTCGGCTGGACCCTGAAGCCCAAAGTCGGCCGCAGGTTGGCCCGGGCCGCTCAGCTTCGGCCGGATGCCGCTGTAAGCCGGTGCGAGCGCGCCATCGGGCAGGCGCGGCCAGTAGCGGCGGACTTCGGCTGCAAATGCGTCAGCACGACCCGCATCGACGGTGTAGTCGAGGTCGCGACCGAGGTCGGCGGCGGTGGTGATGTCGTCGATCCACTCCACATCGGGCCCGAACTTGGCCTGGCCGCCCAGGTCCAGCGTCAGGTGCACGCCCAGGCCGCCATCGCTTGGCATGGGGTAGATCAGCCGCGAGAACGGCGCGCGACCGGTGAGTGAAAAGTAATGCCCCTTGGCCAGATGGCGCGAGGGGATCGCGGCCGCTGGAAAGCCCTCCATCAAGGCGGCGACCGCCTGGGCGTCCAGGCCTGCGGCGTTGACGACCCAGCGAGCCTGCAACGTGAAATCGACTCTGGCCGCCCGATCGAGACCACCCGTCTCGCGAACCGTGACCTGCCATCCATCGCCATCGCGCATGGCATGGACCACGTCGTTGGTCACCGCCAGCAGTGCACCGGCCGCTTCGGCGTCACCGAGCAGCGAGGTCATCAGGCCGTGGCTGTCAACGATGCCGCTCGCCGGAGACCACAAGGCCGCCGCGCACTGCAACTCCGGTTCGAGCGCCAGTGCCTGGGAGCGCGTCAGCCACTGCAGGTCGCTGACACCATTGGCCACGCCCTTGGCGTGCAAGGCGTCGAGCGTTGCCACATCGGCCTCGCGCGTCGCGACCACCAGCTTGCCGCAGCGGCGGTGCGAGATGCCGCGTTCGGTGCAGTACTCGTACAGCAGCCGCGAGCCGCGCACGCACCACAACGCCTTGCGGCTTCCGGTCGGGTAGTAGAGGCCGGCGTGGATGACCTCGCTGTTGCGCGCCGACACCCCGGTGCCATAGGCCGCCTCTCGCTCGACGATCACCACGTCCAGCCCGGCTTGCGCGATGGCACGCGCGCAGGCCAGCCCGACGACGCCGGCCCCGACCACGATGCAATCAACGCGGTCCATCGCGGCCTCAGCGCCAGCCGGGCGCCAGCAGCGTGACCGCAAGGCCGACGGCTGCACAGGCGCCGAGCAGTGGCATCACGCCGGCCCTGAAGCGGAACAAGGCCACCGCAGCGGCGACCGCGATCAGCGCCGACACGGCATCGAAGCGCCCCTCGAAGCCCTGCGGCCACAGCACGTGGTAGGCGAAGAACAAGGCCAGGTTCAGGATCACACCGACCACGGCGGCGGTGATTGCTGACAACGGTGCGGTGAAGCCCAGCTTGCCATGCGTGGCCTCGATCACCGGGCCGCCCGCCAGGATGAAGATGAAGGACGGCAAGAAGGTGAAGAAGGTCACCACGGTGGCCGCCACGGCGCCAGCGGTGAACAGCGCGTCGGGGCCGAACATCGGCTTCAGCCAGCCGCCCACGAAGCCGACGAACGCCACCACCATGATGAGCGGGCCCGGCGTGGTCTCGCCGAGCGCCAGGCCGTCAATCATCTGGGCGCCGCTCAGCCATTGGTGGTGTTCCACCGCACCCAGGTACACATAGGGCAGCACCGCATAGGCGCCACCGAAGGTCAGCAGCGCGGCCTTGGTGAAGAACCAACCCATCTGCGTCAGTGTGCCCTGCACGCCCTGGGTCAGCAGCAGCACCGCCATCGCCCCCGCCCAGAGGCCCAGGCCCACGGACAGCACCATGAGCAAGCGACGGCGCTTGAACAGCGCATGGTCTGGCGGCGGCGTGTCGTCGTCGATCAATGCGCGGCCGTAGGTTTTGTGAGCATTGCCATGCCCACCACCCAGCGCGAACACCTGGGGTGCGACTTTCGCGCCGACGTAGCCGATCAGAGCCGCTGCCAGCACGATGGCCGGGAAGGGAACGTGGAGCGCGAAGATCCCCACGAACGCCGCGGCTGCGATGGCCCACATCCAGCCGTTCTTCAACGCCCGGCCGCCGATGCGGTAAGCCGCATGCACGACCAGCGCAGTGACCGCCGGCTTGATGCCGTAGAAGGTGCCCGCGACCAGCGGCACGTCCCCAAAGCGCAAGTAGATCCACGACAGCCCGATCAGGATGAACAGCGACGGCAGCACGAACAGCAAGCCTGCCGCAATGCCTCCTGCGGTGCGATGCATCAACCAGCCGATGTAGGTGGCGAGCTGCTGGGCCTCGGGGCCAGGCAGCACCATGCAGTAGTTGAGGGCGTGCAGGAAGCGCTTCTCGCTGATCCAGCGGCGGCGCTCGACCAGCTCGGTGTGCATGATCGCGATCTGCCCCGCGGGCCCGCCAAAACTGATGAAGCCGAG
Source organism: Burkholderiales bacterium Ga0077547 (assembly GCA_001464195.1). Classification (GTDB taxonomy): domain Bacteria; phylum Pseudomonadota; class Gammaproteobacteria; order Burkholderiales; family Burkholderiaceae_C; genus PBB1. Next base: position 23,857 of record LNEY01000024.1, on the reverse strand, counting down.
CTTCAACCAGAAGCGCAGCGCCTCGGTAAAGCGCACCGCCGCCGGGGCGCTGTCAGTCGGCGCAGCCAGTGGCGTTGGGGCCAGAGAAGTCGGCGCGGAGCGCATCCGCAGGATTGTGCAGGGTGCACAAGAAGGGCGGAGTCGCCTCGGGGTCACTTGAACTCAAACATGCCCCTGACCGGCCGACAATCTGTGCAGTGGCAAGGCCGCGTGGCCAGTGGCCAGCGCGACGGCAAGTGCATACCGCCGCGGCGCACCCGTTACATTTTCGTACAGTCTTTCCTGAATGATCGTGCTCCACCCCAACCGTCGACAGTTCTGTGTCGCCCTGGCGGCGACCACATCAGGGCGGGCCCGCGCGGCGGTAGAACCCCTGCGCGTGCTGGCGTGGCCCGGTTACGCTGACCCGGACGTCGTTCGGACCTTCGAGCAGCGCCACAGCAGCCGGGTCGAGATCACGGTCATCGATTCCGACCTCGACCTGTGGAACAAGATCATTGCCAACGGGGCGCAGGATTTCGATGTCTTCGCGGTGAACACCGCCGAATTACAGCGCTACATCCGCAAGGGCCTGGTGGTTGGTATCGCCACCGAGCAAGTGCCGAACCTCGCGCGACAGCGCCCACGGTTCCGCGACCTGAAATCCATCCCGGGCATCGTCCACGGCGGTGTGGTCTATGCCGTTCCGTACACCTACGCCGAAATGGGACTGATCTACGACCAGCAGCAGATGTCCCAGGCCCCCGAGTCGCTGTCCGCCTTGTGGGACGAGCGCTACCGCGGCAAGGTCGTCGCCTACAACGGCGGCACCCACAATTTCTCGCTGGCCGCTCTCTCACTGGGACTGGATTCACCGTTCAAACTGGGCAAGAGCGACTGGCCGCGTGCGGTTGATCGACTGATCGCCCTGCGCCGCAATGTCACAGGTTTCTACACGCGCCCTGATGAATCAGTCGCGTTGTTCAAGCACCGGCAGGCCGCGGTGATGTTCGCCAATTTCGGCAAGCAGCAATTGCAGCTTTGCAAGGCCGCAGGGCTGAACGTCGGCTACGCGCTGCCCAAAGAAGGCGCGCTGGCGTGGCTGGACTGCTGGGTCATCACGCGCAGCGCGCGCAACCTGAGCCTCGCCACGGCCTGGATCAACTACTTGCTGGAAAGCGAGCCGGGTCAGGTGCTGACGAGCCGCCAGGGGCTGAGTAACACCACCGCTGCCGAACCAGACGACGAGGCCAGCGAGATGCTGCGTTGGTTGCAGCCCGTGGAAAGCGAAGAACACCGCAATCAGCTGTGGAGCCGCATCGTATCGGGCGATCGCGCCAGCAAGGTTCTGGCATCGTGAAGCTGGGCATCGCCCGCAAGCTTGCACTTCTGCTGGCGGTGGTGGGCGCTCTTGCGTCGGGCCTGACGGGGCTCTACGCGTACCAGACCAGCCGACAACTGCTGGTTGAATCGGCCCAGGAGCGGTTGCTGACATCGACCCAGGTTCTGGCGCGGCGGATCACGCAGTCACGCCAGGAAATCACCCGCAACCTCGAAGTGCTCGCGCGTTTGCCCAGCACACTGGCGGTACTGCAGCACGCGGACAACGCACAGGCCAGGCAGTTGGCCACCTTGTTTGAACGGATGATGTTGGCCCACCCGTCGTACTTCCAGATTCGGCTCATTTCGGCCCGTGAGCACGGCCTGGAGCGGGTACGCGTCGACCGGCAAGGTGATCTGCCTGTCGAGGTTTCGGGGGATGATCTGCAGGAGAAAGGCCACTACCCGTACGTCGCCGAGACCTTGCAGTTGAAGGCGGGAGAGTTCTACCTGTCCGAGATCGCGGTCAATCACGAGCGCGGCACCTACGCCGGGCTGGACCAGCCGGCCTTGCAACTGGCCACACCCGTCACCGATGCACTGGGCGCACCACTGGGCGTGGTGGTGATCAACGTCGACCTGAACGGCATGTTCGCGCTGCTGGCCGCCGATTTGCCAGCGAACTTCAAGCTGTTTCTTGCCAACGACGATGGCGACATCCTGATCCACCCGGACCCGACGCGCACCTTCGGCTTCGACCGCGGGCGGCGCATCCTGATCCAGGAAGAGTTCCCAATGACACACGACATCGTTCGAGGCGCGCGCGAGCATGTCGTTTTTGACGCCGGAGACAGCGCCCCGGGCAGCGAGCCGGTGGTCGCCGCGTTCATTGGGCAACCGATAGACGTGCCATCGCACGAAAAGCGCCTCGTGCTGGGCCTGGCGCAGCCGCTCGCAGTGGTGGTCGCGCAGGCACATCGGCTGGGCGTGACCATCTTGCAGTTGGTGCTCGGACTGTGCCTGGGATGCCTGGTCCTGGCCGCGGTGCTGGCGCGCGCCTTCACACAGCCCATCAACGCGATGAGCGCGGCCGCTGCCAACTTCGCCAAGGGTCAGCCTGCGGGCGATCTGCCCGTCGAACGACAGGACGAGATCGGTGAACTGGCGCGCAGCCTCCAGCAGATGCAGCACCAGATCAACCACAACCTGTCGCAGCTCCAGAGCAACCAGCAAGCGTTGGAGCACATGGCCCAGCACGACGTGCTCACGGGTTTGCCGAACCGCCGCCTGTTCGTGTCGCAGCTCGAAAAGGCGATGATCCACGCTCGCCGTTATGGCGGGGAAGTCAGCGTGCTGTTCATCGACCTGGATGATTTCAAGGACATCAACGACCGTTACGGTCACGACACCGGCGATCTGGTGCTGAAGGCCGTGGCTCAACGCTTGCTGGCCATGATGCGCGAAGGCGACACCGTGGCCCGCATCGGTGGCGATGAATTCGTGGTGATGCTGGGCGCGGCGACCACGCATCCGCAGTTGATCGCGGTGGCCGAAAAGATGCTCAGCGGCATCAATCTGCCGATCGATGTCTTTGGTGTCGAGATGAAGGTCGGCGCCAGCATCGGCATCAGCCGCTATCCGCAAGATGGGCAGAGCGTCAGCGAATTGCTGGCGACGGCGGACCACGCGATGTACGCGGTCAAGGCAGAAGGCAGCGGTGGCTTTCGCTTTGCCTCGCTACCGACGGTCTGAGCCCGGATCGCGGGCTCAGAACACCGCGTGGTCGCCGCGCTCGTTCTGGACCTCGCCGCGGACCAGACGTGCGTAGTGATCCAACAAGGTGTCGCTGCCAGTGGACGGCGTGGCTGCTGCGTCGTAACGGCCGGTGATCGGATCCAGCACCAGCATCGATTCGGTCGCGTAGTAGCGACCGATACGCGCCAGCTCCGCCTTGGCCGCCAGTGCAGGCGCCACGCGGCCCAAGGTGGCGAGCACAGCGATGATCGCGTCGAGCAGCGCGACGGGCACCTGCTTGAAACGAGGCTGTTGACCCAGCAGCGCGAACAGGTGCTCGCCTTGCTGGCGCGGTGTGATCGCCTCTCCCGGCCCGCCGATCGGCAGCACCTTTCGATGTCGGCTGGTGTCGTCCAGGCAGTCAGCGAGGTACGCGCCCAGATCATCGTCGCTGATGGGCTTGCAGGCGGTCAGCGTGCCGTCACCAAAGACCAGGAAGGGCTTGCCCTTCCTGACGCGCTCGATCTGGCCCGACAAAGACTTGAAGAACGCGGTGGGGCGCACGATCGAATAGTTCAGTCCCGACCCGATCAGCGCCTTCTCGAATGCCAGCTTGGCGTGCTGAAAGGCCAGCAATGGCTTCTGCACGCAAATGGCCGAGAGCAACACGACCTGCGTGACGCCAGCGTGTTGCGCCGCGCTCAAGGCATGCAGATGCGCCTGGTGATCGATGGCCCAGGCATCCTGGGGTGCCCCCGTGCGCGAGGCCAGGCAGGACACCAGCGCATCGAAATGCTCGCCGCAAAATCCGTCGCGAGCCAGCGATGCCGGGTCGCTGACATCGCCGAAGCGCACCGACGCACCGGCCAGCAAACGCGCGCTGTCGTCGGCCGCCAACGCTCCGCCAACGCCGGCACGTGGGCGGACGAAACACACCACCTCGTGCCCGCGCTGCACCAGTGCACGCACCGTGGCACGGCCGATGGTGCCGGTGCCACCGAGGACGAAGACACGCCGAGGCTGAGGCGACCGCCGGGTGTGATCCGGACTGGCTGGTGTCACGCGACCTTGACCATCAGCTTGCCGTGGTTGCCACCGGTGTAGAGCATGCGCACGGCTTGGACCGCGTTCTCCAGGCCCTCGACTTCATGCAGGTTCCACTTCAGCTTTCCCTGCGAGTGCCACTGGGTCAGCGCACGGTAGGCCTCCGCGTAACGCGGGATGTAGTCCAGCACGATGAAGCCCTGCACCTTCAGGCGCTTCATCAGGATGTTGCCGTAGTTCTTCGGGCCCGGGACACGGCCGTCAGCGTTGTAGCCAGAGATCAGGCCGCAAACGATCACCCGGCCAAACAGGTTCATCTGCCCGAGCACCGCGTCGAGGATGTCGCCACCGACGTTGTCGAAATAGATGTCGACGCCACCAGGGCACAGCGTACGCAATTGGGCATCGACGTCCTGCGCCTTGTAGTCGATGGCGGCGTCGAAGCCCAGCTCGTCGACGATCATCTTGCACTTGTCCTTGCCGCCGGCGATGCCGACCACCCGACAGCCCATGGTCTTCGCGATCTGCCCGACCAGGGCACCGACGGCACCTGCGGCGCCGGACACGACCAGCGTCTCGCCGACTTTCGGCTGGCCGATATCCACCACCCCGAAGTACGCGGTGGGCCCGACGATGGTGTAAATACCGAACACCTCCTTCACCGGAATGCCGGGCAGCTGTGGGCACAGCTGCAGGTTCGCAGCCGGCACGCAGCAGTAGTCGCTCCAGGTGGCCAGTCCCATCACCTGATCGCCGATCTGGTAGGCCGGGCTGCGGCTTTCGACCACCTCGCCCATCACCGCACCACGCATGGCGGTGTTCAGCGCCACGGGTGGCATGTACTGGACCATGTCACTCATCCAGATGCGGTTGGTCGGGTCCAGAGACAGGTAGTGCGTGCGGAGCACGACCTCGCCGTCGCCGGCTGTCGGGATCGGCGTCGTCTCGATCACCAGATCGTCGTCGGCGATGTCGCCGACCGGGCGCTTCTTCAAGATCCACTGTCGATTGCTGTGCTGTGCCATGCCCGTCTCTCCTCATGATGTGAATTCGGACGGAGCTCTGCCGCTGCACTGACCTGCACCACCAGCCCCCGCCAAAATTGTCGCCGCGAAGCGGTCCGATGTTTCTTGAGATTTCCCGCAACGAAAAAGCCCCAGGGCCTGTGTGAGCAGGCGGCCTGGGGCTGAGATCACCGGCAACTGCCGGTGACTGCACACCATCAGTCGTCGAGTTCGATGCGCGTCGCCAGCAGCGTGGTGCCGCCCGATCCGGACTGGGCGATAGCCTTCACTTCGACCCTCGCGCCATTCAGGGTGGCCGTCGTCAGACCATCTTCGAAGCGGGTGTTTGCGTCGTACTGCACGGTCACGCCGCGCACAACGATCGAGCCTGTCGGGCTGCCGCACGGTGTCGTGCTGCAGGCAGCCACACCATCGAACTCGTACGGCGCATCGCTGCCGTCATCACCGCCGTCGTTGTCGTCGTCCTCGAATTCGACCTTGCGGGCGACCAGCACACCGGAGGTCACTACTCCCTTGGCCTCGATGCGCACGCCGTTGGCCAGATTGCCCACGGCGCCGTCTTCATAGGTCACCGTGGTGTCGAGTTGAACCGGGTAGCCGTTGACCTTGAACGGTGCCGAGGACGAGGTGAACTCGCTGATCAGACCCTCGATTTCAGCCTCGTTCACGCCGCTTGCATACACGCGATTCCTCACCTTGACGCGCTCGGCGGTGTAGGTGTTGGCGGCGATGGCGGTCTTGTCCAGGCGCACGCTCACGAATACGCCATCGGCAATCGCGCCATCGATCGACGTGTCACCGTCAGTTTGAACGGTGACCGTTCCCACGCTGAAGCGCTGACCTGGCGATGTGGCCACCAGCCCGGAGACAACGCCGCGAAGGCGGTAATCGCCGCCGAAGCCCGAAATCGTGGTGGCTTCCAGTTCGATGCGGGTGGCCTTGATCGCACCGCCAGCATCTGGCAGACCGTAAACCTCGATGACATTGCCCACTGCCAGCGCGGCCAGACCACTGACATCGTCGAAAAGCGTGGTCGCCGTGACGTTCACCACCTGACCAAATACCGTCACCGTGCCAGCGCCCACGTTGACGGCAGTGACCGGGCCCTTCAGCGCGGAGTAGTAAGCAATGCTGCTCGCCGTTCCAGTGAGGCCGTCGCTGTTCACCGAGCCGCGAATCTCCACCACTTGGCCGATGGCCAGCGCGCTCGAGTTGCTGTCGTTGTCGTCATCGTCGAAGATGTCGGCACCGCTGTCGTCATAGCGCACGCCATTGACGATGATGGAGCCGAAGCCGCTGATGGTGCCCACGGCAAACGAGCCCGTGCCACCCGTGCCGACGCCTGCACTGCCCCCACCACCGCCGCCGCAGGCAACGAGTGCGGTCACCAGACCGGCTGCGAGCAGGCCCGCCACAGGCGTCCACCAGGATCGCGTGGTGTCCTCGCGGCGCGAAGACGTGGGCTGAAGTTTTGTCGGCATGGAGGTTCTCCTCAAGGGGTTGAATCGTTGCCAGCAGGCGCCAGCGTCAAGGGGCCTACTGGCGTGGTTGGCGCCGCGCCATCCATGCTGTCGGTGAAGGTGTAAAGGCCGATGCGCAGTCGGCGGTCCTGCAGTCGCCCTGCATCACGGTCCTGCTCGATCAACGTCTCGATCGCAGGGACCAGGGCGGCGGTGACATCGCGCCACTTCGCGCTGACCAAGGTGCGCAGGCTGTCGATCGACTCGGCAGAAAGCTCGTCGGCGAAGACCGCCTGTTCGAAGTGCTCGCGACCATCGCTCAGGACATTGGCCACGGCGGCGCTGAGGTGGTCGCCGACGTTGTCGCTGAGGAACCCGAGCATCCGCTCGGCATCGCCACGAGGCACGAAGGCGTCCTGCACCAGCGACACCGAGTCGCATTCAGGATCGTGTACGGCCAGCCCAAGGCGGAGCAGCTCGTCCAGGAGGCTGCGCGGGTGTACGTCCCTTGTCACCGATTGGGCCAAGGATTCAAAGCTCAGCGCCGTGCCTTGTCGCGGCAACACGCAAGGGCGGCCATCGGTACCTTGGTAGGCCGCGTCATTGGCCCAATGCGCGAACAGTTCGGCTGCCACCGGGCGGCGCTGAGGCGGTGGCGCGCTCACCTGCGTCAGACGCGTGACCTCACGGCGATTGATGCCTGTCGTGGTGGCGATGCGGCTGACAGCACGATGAATGGGCAGCTGCGGATGCGCTTCGCGAGCGGCTTGAACGAAGGCCTGCTTCAGTTGCGCCTCGACCACGCCAAACGGCATGCCCTTGGACACCGCCAGGCGTGCCAACGGCAGCACCAACCGGTCGATGGCTTGCAACAACGCCTCCGCCTGTGCCGATGCGGCGGCATGGGGCGTCACGGCATCGACGGGGGCTGTAGGCGTGTCCATGCTGCAATTGTAAATGTGCACATTGCACATTTATGCTGGCAATTGCGTGCATTTGTAACTGGCGCCCTCCAGCCGCGCGGGCTGAATGACAACGGCCCTGGCATCCTTGCGCTTTCCGATGGCGACAGAGCGCTCCCGTGCTGAAACGGGGGAATGAGTGCGCCATTCAGCGCTGTCGGTGGTGTGGCGTCGCGGACTCGCTGGCAAACACGGCCTTTGCCGGTCTGTCAGGGTGAGTGCACGCGAGTGCGGTTTGTGCGACCGTTAGCGACTGACAGGCAGCATGCGCCGCAAGACGTTGTCGCGCATCACGTAGTGGTGAACCAACGCCGCCGTGGCATGCAAGCCGACCAGAAAGTACCCGACTGTGCCCACGGTCTCGTGGGTCTCCTCGGCCCACTCCGCGACAGCCGAGCTTTCAGCGACCAATGGCGGCAACTGCAGGCCGAAGAACGGGATCAAGCGGCCGTCCGCACTGAGGATCACCCAGCCCAGGATCGGCATGCTGATCATCAATGCATACAAGGCGGCGTGCATCAGTTTGGAGAGGACCTTCTGCCACTGCGGCATGGCCGTCGCGTCGAGCGGCGTGGTGCCGACAAAGCGCACGAGCATCCGGACCGAGACCAGCACGAGTACGGACAGTCCGAGCATGAAGTGCCACGTCTTCAAGTCTTCGCGCAGGCCACTGCCCTTGGGAAAACTGCTGCGCAACTCCATGCAGGCATACACCGCGGCCAGCAACAGCAGCATCACCCAGTGCAGTCCGATGGAGAGCCAGCCGTAGCGGCTTTCGGTGTTGCGCCAGCTCATGGCGCACAGTCCTCAAGGTCGGCGATCGCCAAACGAGTTGGGTTGTCGGGATTCATGTGTCTGCCTGTTGGCTGCAAACCACATCAGAAAGCGTCAACGCACTGAACAGCCGACGATGTCCACGCCATTGTCAGTGGTCCGCCTAGGTGGAGAAGGAACACACGCAGTTTCGCAGCTTTGGAGTGCTTCGATACCGAAAGATCGACCTTCTCCCGCCTCGGCGCTGCCGGGCACACGGTGGGCGTCATCACCGCCGCTTGGCCAGCGCCTTCACGCCGACGCTGGCGGCGATCAGGATCGGGTCGTACACCGGCGCGAAGGGCGGCGCGTAGGTCAGATCGAGGGCCTCGATCTGAGCCAATGTCATGCGCGCATGCAGCGCGGTGGCGAAGACGTCGATGCGCTTGGCCACCGCCTCGCCGCCGATCATCTGTGCGCCCAGCAGGCGCCCGCTGCCGCGCTCGGCATAGACCACCGTGGTGATGGGCTTGTCGCCCGGATAAGAGCGCGCCCGGGTGTGGTGGGTCGACACGGCTGCAACCGCATCGAGTCCCGCATGCGCTATTTCCGAGGACCCCAGGCCGGTGCGCGCGACTTCGAGGTCGAAGCACTTGAAGCCGGCGCTGCCGACGATGCCGCCGAAGTGCTGGTCGCCACCGGCAGCCCCTGCTGCCCTTGCCGCATTCGCGCCAGCCACCTTGCCCTGCTTGTTGGCGGTGGTGCCGAGCGGAATCCAGCTTGGGCGACCCAGCACCAGATGATGGGCTTCGGCGCAATCGCCTGCGGCAAAGACGCCAGGGGCGCTGGTGCGCATGGCGCTGTCCACCGCGATGGCGCCGCTGGCACCGAGGGCGATGCCGGCCTCGCGCGCCAGCGCCACGTCCGGGCGGACGCCGACCGCGACGATGACGATCTGGACGCGGATGACGCCTCGATCGCTGTGCACCAGCAGGTCGACACCGTCGCGCTGTACCCGTTGCAGGCTTGTCGCGGTCTGCACGCTCACACCATGGCGTTCGAGCGCGTGCGCGGCGACGTCGACGATGGCGGGTGCGAAGCCAGGCAGCACCTGGTCGGCCTTTTCCAACATGGACACCGCGATGCCCAGCCCGTGCAGCACATCGGCCATCTCGATGCCGATGTAGCCGGCGCCGACGACCACGGCCGTGCTGACCTTCACATCGGCCAGGTGGCGTTTGATGTGCCGGGCATCGGTCAGATCGCGCAGCACGAAGACGCCAGCCAGGTCGAGCCCCGGCACCGCGGGGCGTATGGCGGTGGCACCGCTGGCGATGACGAGCGCGTCCCAGCTCAGCTCGTAGTCACTGCCCGCATTGAGATCCGCGATCTTGACGACGCGGCGCGAGACATCGATGGCTTGCACCGCATGCCGGGTGCGCACGTCGATGCCGCGTTCGCTGCGCGCGGTCTCGGCGTTCAGGATCACCAGATCGTCCACGCCGCGCGCCGGGTCGCCGATGTTGTAGGGCATGCCGCAGGCACTGTAGGAAATGTCGTGCCCGCGGTCCAGCACGACCACCTCGCAGCCCGGATCGCGCCGACGCGCCTGGCTGGCTGCACTCATGCCCGCGGCGACACCCCCGATGACGACGATGCGCATGGGTCTACTGCCCGTGCTGGGCCCAATGGCCGGCGAACAGCACTTCATCGGCCACCGGCATCGCTTTCGCATCGACCAGCCGCGACACCCAGGTGGTGTTGATGAAATGGCGCACGTTGACGTTCTCGGTCGTGATGTTGCCGCCCCAGCTGCCGCAGGACAGCGACAGCGTGTACGGCAGGCCGTTGCGCGGGCTGCCTGCGCCCTCGTTCAGGTCCTGGTTGACCATCACCCGCGCGGTGCGGGTGCGCATCGCCAGGGCCTCCACATGCGCATCGTTCGCGGTGTGGATGCCGCAGGTGTGGCCCAGGCCCTGGTAGCCGGTGATGGCGTTGACGAGGTCGATGGCCGCATCGATCGTGCCGCCGTAGCGGTAGAGCGCCAGCACGACCGAGAGCTTTTCGCCAGAAAACGGATGGGCCGGGCCCACGCCGTCTTCCTCCACGATCAGGAAGGTGGTCTTCTCGGGCAGCGTGATGCCGGCCAGCTGGGCGATGTGGGCGGCCGATTTCGCGATTACATCGAGGGTCGGGATCGCTTGGTCGGGCTGTGGCCACATGGCGGCGCGGAGCTTGGCCTTGTCGGCCGCATTGAGCACATGGCCGCCGCGCGCCACGAGCTTGCCGACCAGTGCGTCGTAGATTTTTTCGTGAGCAACCAGTGCGTTGTCGGCCAAGCAACTGGTGGCGTAGTCGAACACCTTGGCGCGCGCAATCATGGCCGCCGCGTCGTCCAGGTCGCCGGTCTCGTCGACCACATGCACCGCGTTGCCGACGCCCACGCCATACGCAGGGGTGCCCGAGCTGTAGGCGGCCTTGACCATCGCCTCGCCGCCGGTGGCGACGACCAGATCCGCCTGCCGCATCAGCTCGCCCGTCTTGCCGATCGACGGTTTGCTCACGATCTGGATCAGGTCCGCGGGCGCGCCGACCTGCTCGCAGCCCTGGCGCATCAGTTGCACCGCCAGCGCCGAGGTCTGCGCGGTGCGCGGGTGCGGCGAGACGATGATCGCGTTGCGCCCCTTCAGCGCGGCCAGCGCATTCACCGGCGGGGTCGCGTCGGGCCCGGTGGTCGGTATCAGCGCCGCGATCACCCCGACCGGCTTGGCGATCTTGACGATGCCGCGCTCGGGCAGTTCTTCCACCACGCCAACCGTCTTCACGCCCTGCATGTCGCGGATCGTTCCGGTCACGCGGTTGCGGATCTTGATGACCTTCGAATCGTAGTTGCCGAAGCCGCCTTCATCGACCGCGGCACGGGCCAGTGCCTCCTTGTGTTTCACGACACTCCAGCCGACGGCGAGCACCAGCGCGTCGACCTGCTCCTGGGTGTAGTGGGCGATCGCCTCCTGGGCAGCGCGGGCGCGCTGAACAAGGGCGGCGATCTCGGCGTGCGCCGCAGCGGCGGCGTCGCTGGTGGCGGGCTTGGCGGGAGGATTCGTGCTCATGGAGGCGTCCTTTCGATGCGCATGCGCGCGTCAACGATGGTGAAACGATTGCCGCTGGCGATCAGCGGGTTGAGGTCGAGTTCGGCGCACCACGGCGCCTGCGCGAAGGCGATGGACAGCGTCGAGATCAGCGCCGCCAGTGCGTCACGATCGACGCCAGGGGCGCCGCGCAGTCCATCCAGCAAGGGGCTACCGCGCAGTTCGGCGAGCGCTCGCAAGGCCTCGCTGGGCGCGATCGGGGCCAGGCGCAGCGCCACATCGTTCAGCGCCTCGGCCCAGATGCCACCGAGGCCGCAGACCACCAGCGGGCCGAAGGTCGCATCGCGCACCGCGCCCAACATCAGTTCGACGCCGCGCTCGGCTTGCGCCTGGACCAACACGGGGCCGGGGCCGAGCGTTGCCGCCAGCGACGCAAAAGCGCTGCGCACCGCCACCGCGTCGGCCAGGCCCAGGCGCACGGCGCCGGCTTCGGTCTTGTGCACGAGGGCCGGGCGCACCGCCTTCAGCACGGCCGGGTAGCCCAGCGCCGTGGCGGCAGCCACGGCCGCGTCGCTGTCGTCGGCCAGCCGCCAGGGCGCGATCGGCAGGCCCCAGGCGGCGAGCAGCGTGAAGAGCACATCGGGCGCGAGCCAGCCGTCGGCCGGGACATCGCGCGGGCACGGGAAAGGCTCGCCCACCGCAAGGCACGGATCCGGCGCTTTGAGGCGGCAGTGCGCCAGCACCCGCGCCGTGCGCGCCGCCCACTCCTGGCAGGGCAGTCCGGCATCCTGCAGACGGCGGCGCAGCGCATCGCCTTGCGTCGGCGCGACCCAGCAGACGTGGACGGGTTTGACCGGTGCAGACTCAACAGCACACGCCGCCGCACTTTCCTCGATCACCGCCGCGACCACACCCTCATCGAGCGCCGAGCGCTGCAACAGCACCGGCACCACGGCATCGATTTCGTCGCTGGCGAGCAAGGCGCGCAGGCTTTCGCGGTACATCGCCGCAAAGCGTTTCCAATCGGTCGTCACATCGACCGGATTGGCCGCCGAGCCGTGCGCTGGCAGGTGGGTGGCGATGCGCTGCTGCAGCGATGCCGACAGTGCAGGGACTTCCAGACCCTGCGCTTCGAGCAGGTCGGCCAGCTCGACGCCGGTGCCACCCGAGTTGCTGATGATCGCCACCCGCCTGCCGCGCAGCGGGGGCTGACGATCCAGCGCCGCGGCCACGTCAAACAGGCTCAGTCCGTCGTCCACCATCACCGCGCCCGCTTGGCGCAACACGGCGCGCGCGACCCGGTAGTCTTGCGCCAGCGCGGCCGTGTGGCTCGCGGCGGCGCGCTTGCCGGCGGTGCCGCGGCCGGTCTTCAGGATCACCACCGGTTTGAACGGCGTCACCTCGCGCAGCGCGGCAACGAGCGACGGGCCATCGGCAATCGACTCGAGCACGAGGGCAATGACGCGCGTCGCCGGGTCGGCGCCGAAATAGCGGATCGCATCGACCTCGGACACGTCGGCCTTGTTGCCCGCCGCCAGCACCTTCGCAAAGCCGATCGCACCGTCCTGTGAACGCGAAAAGGCGGCCATGCCGTAGGAGCCGCTCTGGGTGAAGAGGGAGACGCCCCCTGCGCGCGGCAAGCCCATCGCGAGCGAAGCGTTGAGGCCGCGCTGCACATCGATCAAGCCAAAGCAGTTCGGGCCGATGAGGCGCACTCCACCCGAATCCGAACCCGCGCGTGCGGCGCGCAGCACCTCGGCTTCGAGGGCCGCACCGACCGCGCCGGTTTCCTTGAACCCGCCACTGAGGATCAACGCGACAGGAACGCCAGCCCGTGCGCAATCGGTGATGATTTGCGGTGTCGTGGCAGCTGGCGTCACGATCACCGCCAGATCGATCGCGCCAGGGGCCGCGGCAATGCTCGGGTAAGCGGCAAGTCCTGCGATGTCGCTGGCGCTGGGGTGGATGGCAACGATCTCGTGCGGCCCGCTCGCACGCAGGTTGTCGAGCAGCAGCCTGCCCGCCTTGCCAGCCTCAACCGACGCCCCCACAAGCGCAACCCGGCGCGGCGCGAAGGCCGCTGCGCCCCAGGGGGTCATGGTGCGCTCATGGAGACCCGAGCCCCCTGCGCGAACAGCGCCGGCTCGCCCCCCGTATGCAGGAACACCAGCGGACCACGCTCGGCGTAGCGCCCCTCCCCCGCCAGCGCGATCAGGCCCGCCAATGCCTTGCCCGTGTAGGTCGGATCGAAAAATACCCCCTGCGCCCGAGCCGCCAGCACGATCGCCGCATCGCCGGCCTCGGTGGGCACGCCATAGCCCGCACCGATGTGGCCTTCGTGCACCACCACGTCGGACTCGGCAATGACCGCAGGCACCCCCAGCAGCGCTGCCGCCTCGGCCGCGAGCGTTCTTACCCTGGCCCGCACTTCGTTCGCCGGGCGGCTCACCGTGACCCCTTCGATCCGCCATTCGGCGCCCAGCAGCGCGCTGCCGAGCAACCAGCCCGCGAGGGTGGCGCCCGATCCCACGGCCAGAACAATGGTGCCCGGTCGGAGTTGGTTGGCCGCGCATTGGCGATGCAACTCGCGCGCCGCCAACACGTGGCCGAGCACGCCGAGCGCACAGGCACCGCCGCGCGGGATCGCATAGGGGCGACGCCCAGCCGCACGAAGCTCGTTCGCGATGCCCGCAATCGCGGCATCGACCTGGGCCCGGTCGGCGTTGTTCGTGAAGCGGGTTTGCGCGCCGAGCAGGCGGGTCAGGCGCAGGTTGCCTTGCGCCTGTTCCGGCGCCTCGCCCCAGTAGGCGGCGACGGCCTCCATCCCCGCATGCGCAGCCGCCGCCGCCGTGGCGCGCACATGGTTCGACTGCGCGCCCGCGCCGGTGACGATCACATCGGCGCCTTGTGCCCGCGCATTGGCCATCAGCAGTTCCAGGCCGCGCACCTTGTTGCCGCCGAAACCGAAGCCGATGAGTTCGTCGTGCTTGATCCAGAGCTGCGGCAGGCCGATCGAGCGGGCCAGCTGCGGCGCTTCGACCAGTGGCGTCGGCAGGAAGCCGAGCCGCTCGCGCGGCAGGGCGTCGAGGCGGGCGTAGGCACCCAAGTTCATGGCGCGACGCCTCCCGCGAGCACCCGGTCGACCATCGCGGCGCAGTGGCCGGTCTGGCGCGCCAGGTCGAGCAGCGGCTCCAGCGCGTGTGGGTCGGAGGCAGCAGCGAGGGTGGCGGCGATCGTCGGGTCGGCACGCACCGCGTCGATCAGGCTGCGGCCCTCGGCGCGTGCGGCGATCGACAGTTCGTACATCAGGCGGTGCGCCGCGTCGCGGCCGATGTGCGGCGCCAGCGCCAGCATCACCGCTTCCGAGAGCACCGCGCCGCCGCTGGCCTCCAGGTTGGCGCGCATGCGGTCGGCGTCGACCTCCAGCCTGGACACCAGCTCACCGAGCAGCTCGATCGCGCGGCCCGCCAGCATCGTCGCCTCGGGTATCGCATGCCATTCGGTCTTCCAGGCACGGCCGTCGCGTTCATGGTCGTGGACCAGGCCTTCTTGCACCGCAGCGCTCAAATGCCGCGTCAACCGCGCCAGTGTGCCCAGGTGTTCGCCGATCTCGGGGTTGCGCTTGTGCGGCATCGTGATGCTGCCAACCGTGCCGGCGACGAACCCCTCCCGGACTTCACCGATCTCGCTGCGCTGCAGGTTGACGACCTCATGGCCGATGCGGTCGGCCGTGCCGGTGATCAGGGTCAGCAGCGCGCACCATTCGGCAAGCACATCACGGCTCGAGGTCCATGAGATCACCGGGGCGCGCAACCCCAGGCGTTCGGCGAAGCGACGCTGCACATCGAGGCCGCGCGGCCCAAGCGACGACACGCTGCCCACGCCACCGCACAGCTGCGCCGTGTCCATGCGCGGCGCGATCTCGGCCAGCCGCTCGCGATGGCGGCGGACTTCCGCGAGCCAGACCGCCACCTTGAAACCGAAGGTGATCGGCAGGCCTTGCTGGCCATGCGTGCGCCCGGCCATCACCGTGTCGCGATGGCACCGTGCCAGGGTCGCTAGAGCGCGGTCTGCCGCGAGCAGGTCTTGTTGCAACAGGCCTCGCACCTCGCGCAGCGCGAGCATCAGCCAGGTGTCGGTCACGTCCTGCACCGTGGCGTTGGCATAGACCCACTGCGCGTCGGCCGCCGCCAATCGCGCCTGGATCGCACGGATCAGCCCTTGCGTCGAATGGCCGCTGGCCTCGCGGCCACGGCCCACCTCGGCCAGAAACGCGGCATCGACATCGACCGTTCGACAGCAGGCGGCGATTGCGGCAGCAGACGACACCGGCACGAGGCCGTGCTCGGCTTGGACTTCGGCCAGCACGGCGATGATGTCCAGCCAGGCCCGGGTGCGTGGAATTTCATCGAACAGTGCCTTGATCCCGCGTTGGCTCCACAAGCTGCCGAAGATCACCGAGTCGATCATCGAGGCCGCCGACATCAGGCCGCTCCGGCAGCGACTCGTCGGGCCATCGCCAGCAACTGCTGGCGAGCGGCGTCGGCACGCGCAGTGGTGGCATCGAACCACGCCGCCGAGTTGGCCAACTCGCTGCGGAACACTTCGATCATCGCCGTCATCGGCGCCTCGGCCGCGCCACCCGCCCCTTGCCGCGCGGCAATGGCGTCGCGCGGGTCCAGCGCCCGGGCGAGCGTTGCCGCGTCCAGCGTCAGGCTGCGTCCGAGCACGGCCTCGGCCGCGTTTGCCAGGTCGGCCGGCGTCAGTGACGCGGCATCTCGATTGGCGTCGTGCAAGGTCCGCGAGAGCCAGCCGACGACACGGTGCGCCGCGCGGTGCTCCAGGCCTGCCTCGGTCACCAGCGTCTCGGCCAGATCGGTCGCGAGCACGAAGCTGCGCTCCAGCGTGCGCGCGGCGCGCTCGCGCGACAGCGCGAGGCCGGCCAGGGTCACGCGCATCAGCTCGGCCGCGCCAGCGGCGAGTTGGAGGGCGCGGGGCAGTTCGCCATAGGCGAGCAGGCGGCTGTCCATCTGCCCCGTGGGCATGCGGCCCGAGGCAGCGAGCGCCGCCTGCAGGCCGATGGCCTGATTCGCCGCCGAGCGCACATAAGCGAGGGCGTACGGGTTCTTCTTCTGCGGCATGATCTTGCTGGCCCGGGCTTGCCCATCATGGAGTTCGACGACGCCGAATTCGACCGTGGCAAACACCATCAGGTCCTCGGCCAATCGGTCGAGGTTGACGAGTGCAGCGACGACCAGCGCCATGCCTTCGATCGGGCCATCGGCCTGCCACATCGCGTCGCGTGCGTGTTCGACCATCCCGCCAAAGCCGAGCAGTTCGGCCAGGCGTTGGCGGTCGGGGGCCAGGCGTGAGCCGTTGGTGCTGCCGCAGCCGGATGGGCAGCGGTCGAAGCGCTGGTGAAATTCACGGGCGCGCTCGAGGTCGCGCAGCAGCGGACCGACGAAGCCCAGCAGGTAGTGGCCAAAGGTGGTGGGCTGGCCCGCCTGCAAATAGGTGTAGTCGGCCACCAGGGCGTCGCGATGCGCTTGTGCCTGTGCGATGAGCTCGTGGCCGAGCGCGGACAGCGACTGCGCGAAGGCACTCACGCGTGCGCAGACCAAGAGGTGGAAGGCGGTCGTCGTCGCTTCGCGCCGGGCACGGCCCGCGCCGAGCCAGTCGGTGGTCGGTGTGCGCGCTGCGAGCCAGGCTTCGCGGTTGGTGTAGAGGTCGCCGAGCGCTGGGGCGAGGGTCAGCGACTGCGGATGGTCGTGCAGATCGAGCAGGGCGGCAAGCAAGGCGCGTCCTGCGTCGCGCGGCACCGTGCCAGCTTCGATGAGAGCGAGCACGTAGGCGAGGTCCACCGGACCGATGGCGTCGGCGAGCACCGCCTGGTGGCGCAGTTCTTCGGCGAAGGCCTGGGCCACCAATTCGGCAGCGGGGCCACCCGCCAATCGTCCACCGACCTCCAGGGCGCTGTCGCCCTCCCCGCCCCGGGCAGCAGGCTCTGTACCGCCGGCCCTCACCCCTGCCCCTTCCGAGGCGGCGTGGGCGTCAAATAAATGGGCGACACGTGCATCGGGTTGGCCCGCCCGCCTTCTGCCTCACCCACGGCCTCGCCGATCACGTCGGCCTCGATCTGGTCGGGGGCCCACAGCCCGCTTTGCTGCAGCTTGTCGGCGATCGGCTTCAGGGTTTCAAAGCGCAGGCCCAAGCGCAGCGATTCCAGCGCGAGCACATGCTCCGGCGCCACGTTACCCAGACCGACATTGATACCGAAGCGCTCGATCAGCGCGGTTTGCTGGTGCTTTTGCGGCGCTTCCCAGATCAGCCGGTCGATCTTGTTGCCGAGGATGCGGGCAAACGTTTCCAGCGCCTGGGCATCGAGCGCACCCTGTTCGTTGTAGACGCCGACGCCGATGCCCGATTCGCGTCCCTCGACGATGACCCAGTGCGCCCCCCATTCCAGGTCGCGCAGTGCCTGTTCGGCGAGCTGCGCGATCGGTGGCTGCGCATTCGGATCCTTCTTGCCGACTTCGGTGACGACGACCAACCCCGCGTTGCGCGCGCAGTCGATGACGCGCTGGCGGCGGAAGGCCGGGAGCTCGATCGTGCCATCGGAGATCTCGACCGCGGTGAAGCCGACCTCGACCGCGCGCGTGGTGTAGACCCGGCAGTGGTGCTGCAGGATCGCGGCCTCGAACAAGGTGCCGCCGGGGCAGGTGAGGATCTTGCGCGCGTTGATGAGTTCAAGCTTGCGCTCCAGCACCGCCGGGCGCACGAACACCGAGGTGCCGAAGCTGAGCTTCCACAAATCGATGTAGTCGCCCGCGACTTCCAGGATGTCCGCCGTGGCGGCCACGCCCAGGCCGGTATCGATGACCATCGTCATGCCGGCCGAGCGCGGTGGCGCGGTGCGCTCGGCGCGCAACTCGGCGATCACGGCCACATCGCGCCAGTGGCTGTCAAGCATGGTGGCTCTCGTCGACCAGTTGATGCAAGGCGCGCTCGACCATCGCCAGGTCGGTGCCCCAGGGCACGGTCATGACGTTTCCTTCCCGCTCGATGTCGAATTCGAGCAGGCAGCACTTGAGCATCGTCGGCTCGCCGCGTGCCCCAGCGATGCGTCGCGGGCACATCTCCACCCGCGGTGGCTCGTCGCCGTAATAGTGGCGGTGGAACTGCAGGCTGCGCTCGCAGCCCACCAGCACCCAGTCGCGCCGCTCGGCAGGCCGCTCGTCGAGAAAACTGACGTGCCCTCCCAACTTGTCCAGACCGCCCGAGCGGCAAGGCACCAGGTACTCGGGCGACGGGTGCCGGCGCGCGAGATCGGCGATCTCGATGCGCTCCAGTTCTACCCGGATCGCCGGCAGATCGGCATAGCGCAGCACTTGCCGCACCAGGTCGAAGAGCTTCGGCGGCTCGGGCGGCGCGACTTCGACGATGCGCAGCACGATCGGGTCGGGGTGGTGGATGAAGTTCACGTGGTCGTAGAGCCCCCCGACCACCAGGGTGCGGTCAACGCCCACGCCTTGGGCATGCGCCAGCGCCGCCAGCGCCGAGCGATTCGCGCAGTCGGTCTCGGGATCGTGGGCATACACACAGGTGTCGGGCAGCGCCAGCACCTCGACTGCGGTGATCGGCGAAAAAAGCGGCTCTTCGGCAGCACGCTGTATGGCGACCACGGCGAGTTCGCTCGCCTCGACCTGGCCCCGATGCAGAACGATGAAATTGGTGCGCCGGTAGGCTTCGCGGCCCATCAGGTGCGCCGTGATCGCCGCTTCAGTCATCGCCCCGGCATAAGGCTGGACGCTGACCTGGCGGTAGGGCAGCGGAACGACGTTGCGCTGGTCGCGAAAGGCGAGAGGGGCTTGAGCAGTCATCCTGGCTTTCGTGGTCAACCGCTACCGAGGGTAAAGCGACGTTCGTGATCGGCCGGGCGCAACTCCTTGCGGTGGATGCCAAGCGGATCGAGCCGACGGATCAAGGCGACCGCTTGTGCATCGGGAAGCGCCGCGACCTGCAGGTCATCGGCGACGCGCAGCGCAAAGCCGGTGTTGTCTGCGACCTCGGCAACATCGACATCGGGGTACACGGCCCGCAGCCGCAGGTGGCCGTCAGCATCGAAATCGAACACGCCGAGCTCGGTGACCAGCCAGTCGGGACCGCCACCGCGGTGGCCGAGCGTGCGCCGGCTGCGGCCATCGGGCGCGCGGTGGCCGAGGCTGGTGACGAAATCGCACGTCTCGACCAGCCGCAACAGGCGCTTGCCGTTCTTGCCTGGCGGGCTGCGATGCGCCGCGGTCCACAGCGTGAAATGACCGACATCGCAAGACAGGTTGCAGCCGCCGCCACCGCCGGGGAGCTTCACCGAGGGACGTTCGCCGCTGCCCAGGCGGGTGACGTTGGCATTGCCGTAGCGGTCGATCTGCAGACCGGAGAGAAACATCCGATCCATTCGGCCGGACGCGGCGAGATCGAACAGCGCTTCGATGTCGAGCGAGCATTCAGCGCCGCGGTCCAGCACCCAATCGTTGGAGGTTGGCGTCAGGAAGGGCGGGTTGGGGTTGACGCCATAAGTGGCGCCCGCCACCAGCACCAGGTCGGGCGCGTGCGTGCGCTTGGCCAGGTGCAAGGCGAGTTGCACCAGCGGTGAGCCGAAGCCGTGGAAGGCGAGATCGCCGTTTCTGACGGTGCGCGCAAGCTGGAAGATCATCGCCTCGCCCAGGCTACAGGTGGCGGCGGTCACGACGCGGCTCCGTCGTAGAGCTTCATCCAGGCGGCGTCGCCGTCCTGCCACGTGGCGAGGTGCGCGCGCCTGGCTTCGCCGCCGATGCGCGCGAGGTACTCCGCGTGGTCGGGACAGCCGAAGACGTAGCGGTCGAGGTAATCGGTGCGAAACACCTCTGCACTGGCGCTGGCCGCGGCGTAGTAGACGGCAGTGTGTTCGCGGTCGTAGGCGTACATCGGGTAGCACGCAGTGGGGTGCGCGCCCAGCGGCACTTCGGCGATCGCTGCGACATGAAAGTAAGGGACATTGACGCCGCCGAGTGTCTGCAACTCATCGTTGGAGACGATGCGCTCGACGCTGGCAATGACCTTCTTCGATGCGCGTGCGAAGAGGATGTCGGCCACCGGCGGCCCAACGATGCGCAGGTTGCCGTGGGCGTCACCGTATTGCGCGTGAATGATCGCGACATCGGGTTGCAAGGCAGGCACCAACAGCAGCTCGTCGCCGGTGAACGGACAGGTCATCGGCAGGTATTCGGGATGCAGCGACTCGAACCCGGTGCCACGCACCGATCGCACCGGCAGGAACGGGATGCCATAGGCGGCCGCGCGCAACTGCTGCACCACGGTGTAGCAGCAGCTGTCGGCCACCTCGGCTGCGCCTGACTCGCAGGCGCGGCGGTAGTTTGGTGCCATGCCGAAATCCTGTTCGAAGCCGACATAGCTTTCGAGCGATTTCGCGACCGCGCCGGCGCCGCAGAGCAGGTCGATGTCGATGCCGTGTGCCGAGCCGACCACCTGCAGACGGCTGCGTCCGGCACGGATCAACGCGCGCAGCACCGCCATCGGCTCGCGCGACGAGAGACCGCCGCCCACCGCGACGAGATCGCCATCGCGCACATGCGTGGCGAGCTCATCGAGCGCAACGCGCTTGTCGCTGGCGGAGTAGGTCGCGCTCATGCCGCCCGCGTCGGTCAGGCGCTGATCACTGCCACCACCGTGCCCACCGGGACGGTCTGTCCGGCGGGGCAGCAAATCTCCTGCAGCTGGCCGGCCCAGACCGACTCGATGTCCATCGATGTCTTGTCGGTTTCGACGCAATACAGCAGATCACCCTTGGCGACAGCGTCACCCACCTGCTTGTGCCATGTCGTGAGGGTGCCCTCTTCCATGGTCTCGCCCAGGCGTGGCAGTTTGATGCGATAGATCATGCCCCCGATGCCTCCGTCACAGCGACGCGCGCACTCGCCGCGTCGCCTCACCCATGGCCCGCAACTTCCCATAAGCGACGCTGCGGCTGAAGTAGCCCAGGCCGCAGTCGGGCGACACCAGCAGGCGATCGGGGGGCACCACTTGCAGCCCCTTGCGGATGCGGTCGGCAATGAGTTCAGGGGACTCGACCATCGTGTTCTTGGAATCGACGACACCGATGCCGAGCACCTTGTTCTTCGGGAACGCACGCAGCGCGTCGAGTTCAACAAAGCCCATGTTCGCGGTCTCGACATGGATCACATCGGCCCTGGAACGGTGGAACAGCGGCATCATTTCCTTGACCTTGCCCTCGAACACGTCGCGCTGACCATCGACGCTGCCGTAGCAGACATGCCAGAACTTGATCGCGTTGACGCCGTCGAACAAGATGTCCTGCGCCTCCATCTGCCAGTCGTCTTGCGTGTAGGGCGCGAGCACGTCGATCATCTGCACCGACTCCAGACCCATCGAGACGAGGTACTTCAGCTCCTGATTCAGCGCTACCGCCAGCGCAAACGCCAGCTTCTGCGGTGAGCCGTAGTACTGGTCGTCGCAGATGATGGCCTGCTGCGCCGGGCCGAGGAAGGCCACCTTGAACGGCTTCTGGGTCGCGTTCTGCATCGCATAGACGACGGGCTCGAAGATCGGACGCTTCCAGGTCACCGGACCAGTGACCGACGCCTTGTAGAAGGGCTTGTACTTGGCCCCGTCACCGGGCGGGCCGTAGGGAACGAAGCCGCCCAGGTTCTCCGGAATGAAGTGGAAGATCGGCTCGAGCTGAAACCCCGGCGCTTCCCATTCGTAGTACTGGGCGCCATCGGTCAGGATGTCGAGGCCTGCGGCCTCCTGCTCGTGAGCGCAGAGCTTGCACGCATCTTCGTAAGTGACACGCAGGTTGTGGCTGCGATAGACCGGCTCATGCAGTGAACCGAGGACGCGTCCTTGCAGCCAGTGCGGACGCGGAAACGCCGACACCGCAGACAACGGAAGCAACACTTCCTGGCCTCGAATCTCCATGGCTTTCCCCTGCTTTCGTTGGTCGATTTAAGACTTGCTGCCTACGACTTACTGCGGTTACACAGCGCGGTCACCGCTGCGACGACACGCGCAGGTGACACGAGAACCTCCGCTTCGAGCTCCGAGGCCACAGGCAACGGCACGTTGCCGGCGCTGACGCGGATGACCGGTGCGGTCAAAGCGTCCCACGCTTCCTCGGCCAGGATGGCAGCGATCGCTGCGCCCCAGCCGAGCTGACCGGGGTTTTCTTCGACGATGACCACGCGCCCGGTCTTTTGCACCGAGCGCAGTACGCTGGCGGCATCGAGCGGTACCAGGCAGCGCAGGTCCAGGATTTCGGCGTCGATCCCTGCAGCGGCCAGCTGGGCTGCCGCCTTCACGCAGATGCCCACCGTGATCGACAGCGCCACCAAGGTCACATCGCGGCCTTCGCGCACGGTGCGCGCCTGGCCGAGCGGGATCAGCTGCTCGCCGGGCGGGCAGTCTTCCTTGCTGGCATACAGGGCCTTGTGTTCGAACACCATCACCGGGTCGTTGTCGCGGATCGCTGCAGCCAGCAGCCCGAACATCTCGACCGGCGAGGCGGGCGAGACGATCTTGAGACCCGGCACGCACATCGCCCAGTTTTCCAGCGACTGGCCGTGCTGCGCGCCAAAGCCCATGCCTCCAGCGCCGTTCGCGCTGCGCAGCACCAGCGGCATCGTCACCTGACCGCCGGTCATGTAGCGGGTCTTGGCCTGGTCCCAGCAGGTGGCGTAAAAGTCGGAGAACATGATTTCGGCCACCGGCCGCAGGCCCGCCATCGCGGCACCCATCGCCGCGCCGACGATCGCCTGTTCGGAGATCGGGGTGTCCCAGACCCGCTCGGCGCCGAAGCGTTCCTGCAGGCCCACGGTGGTCTTGAAGACGCCGCCGCAAGCCACGTCTTCGCCGAGCAACACCACACGCTCGTCGCGCGCCATCTCTTGCGCCAGCGCCGCGGCGACGGCGTTGCGATAAGTCAGTTCCGCCACTGCCAGCCTCCATCACTCCAGACATCGCGCCAGGCCTCGCCGGGGTCGGGCGGCTCGGCGGCGAACGCACTGTCGGTCATGGCCTCGATGCGAGCCACCGCGTCGGTGTCGAAGGCGGTCAGATCGGCTTTCGCGCAGTACGGCGTGCTGACGAGGCAGCGGGTCCTTGGTCTTCCAGCTGGCCACCTCCTCGGCAGGGCGATAGGCCGCCGGGTCGAGCGCGGAGTGGCCTTTGAGCCGGTAGGTATCGGCTTCGATCAGGCTCGGGCCATCACCCTTGCGAGCGCGGTCGACCGCCTCGGCAATGGTCGAGCGCACCGCGGCCACATCGTTGCCGTCAATCAGGATCGGGCGCAGCCCGTAAGCGGACGCCCGGTCCGCGGCCGGACGAGCGACGGGAATCATGGTCGAGATCGGTGTGTACTCCATGTACTGGTTGTTCTCGCAGATGAAGATGACGGGCAGCCGCCAGACCGCCGCCAG
>LNEY01000023.1 GCA_001464195.1 Burkholderiales bacterium Ga0077547 | reverse complement strand
CGTCATGACTTCCCCTTTCCTCTCAGATTGAACTTCCGCGAGTCAATCTTGGTACCTCGATACCGTCATCGGACTGGGGAAGTCCCTTCGTATTCGCTGCAGCCGACCCGAGCCCGCTGCGCGGGCTTGGTCGGCTGAGCTCAAACGTTAGGCATCACATGACCGCGCTCACTTCGACGTCAGGAACGCTGAAGCACTACCGCAGTTCCGTTCTGCGGCTCTTCTGGCTTGGGGTGGCGGCGTCTGCTGTTCTCGCAGTTGGCACACTGCTGTACTGGCCAGCTATTCACACCAAGGCGGGCATCGGTGCTGTTGGCTTCCTGTCTCTTGCGCTCGTGTTTGGGCCGGTCGCCTTCTACATCTCGCGCTTTCGCTGTCCTCGGTGCCAACAGTCGTGGCTCTCGCCGCACAGTCACAACATCAAACAACACGGCGCGTTTGAACTCTGGGCATTCGCCCACTGGCAGTCTGCACTGCATTCATCTTCCTAGCCGTTCTACTTTCACGCCGTGCATATTTTCGCGAAAGCGCCGCCTAACACATCCATCGCGAGGGACATTCAAGGGCTATCGCCCTCGGCTGCCCGCCATGCAAACGTCAGCCCGCAACAAGCGCGGAGGCACGCTTCGGAAATGCCCGCAGGAGCTTTTTGTCCATGGTGACCAGCTTCGTGTCGAGTTTCATCGCGAGCGCAATGAATTCGCAGTCGTAAGCTGAGCAGTCGCTGTCCCGCACGAGCTCCAACACCGCCGAGGATTCGACCTCGAACTCTGCCCCTTGAAGCAGGCTCTCGGCTTCGCGCTGAAGGCTGTTGGCTTGCTCGAACGAGATGGCCTTGCGCCGCATGCATCCCGCCAAGATATTGCGGAACTCGCTGCGCCAGAGGATGGGGGCCGACCAATCGGCATCTTCTTCGAGCAGCGCCTCGGCCGCGGCTGTGTATTCGCCGGGCAAGTACAAGTACGCGAGTACGTTCGAATCGACCACGATCATGGTCGGCCCTCACGCTTCGCAGCGTCGATGTCCCGC
Organism: Burkholderiales bacterium Ga0077547; assembly: GCA_001464195.1. GTDB lineage: Bacteria > Pseudomonadota > Gammaproteobacteria > Burkholderiales > Burkholderiaceae_C > PBB1. Next base: position 99,233 of record LNEY01000023.1, on the reverse strand, counting down.
GCGCGGAACTTGCCGGCTGGCAGGGCTGCGCGCAGTTCGCGGGCGCGGGCAATTCGCTCGCTCGGCATCATCTTGGTGGGAAGCAACACCGACTCCAGGCACACGATGGCCTCGCTGTTCAAGCTTCGGCGATGCGTCTCTGCGGCCAGCTTCAGGCGATCGTAGACGGCGTCGGGGATGTTCTTCAATGTCAGCGTTGTGGGCACGGCTCGCTCCATCCAAATTGGAACCATTATGGTTCCATGTGCGCACCTCGGTCAACGCGCTGCGGGCTACCGACGAACTCTCGCCAAATGATGAGTTGGTATCACCGATTCAATCCTCTGCATTCCAGGCCGACAGCCCGCTGCCTTCACACGTGGCTGAACTCCAGCGTTCCGCGTCGCGAAGTCGACCATCCTTCGCTTGACATCCGTATCCAAACGGATACATTCGGAACGTGTTCACGGTACGGCAAACACAAGAATTCCAAGACTGGCTTGATGGCCTCAGAGACATCAAAGCCCAGTTGCGCATCGTCGCTAGGCTGCGGCTGGCTGAAGCAGGAAATCTTGGTGACTGGAAGCCCATCGGAAACGAGGTGTCGGAGATGCGCGTTGCATTCGGCCCAGGCTATCGCCTGTACTTCACGAAGCGCCAGAACATCCTCATCGTCATGCTCGCTGGCGGTGACAAATCAACCCAGGCAAGAGATATCAAGCGGGCGCAGAAGATCTTGCAACAGTTGGAGCTTGAATGATGAGTACGCCCAAACCCAAGGCCAAGCTGCTTCCGTTCGACGCGGCTCGTTACCTCACCGATGACCAAGCCATTGCCGAGTACATGACGGCGGTTCTGGACACCGAGGACACCGATCTCCTTCTGTTGGCGCTCAGTGACGTTGCGCGAGCAAAGGGCATGGCGCAAGTGGCCAAAGATGCGGGGTTGGGCCGGGAGAGTCTCTACAAGGCGCTCGCTCCCGGCGCGAAGCCGCGCCTCGACACCATCCTCAAGGTCGCACGTGCTCTGGGTGTCAGGTTCACTGCAGTCAGCTCTCCGCATTCCACGCCGACAGCACGAAGCGCAATTGCCCCGTGATCCCGGGCGCGCCCTTGGCTGAGAACGGCACGGTCATTTCCTGTTTGCCTGACTTGAGGGTGGTGTACGCCAGGGGCCGGGTCGCCTGCCCGACGCGGTCAGACTGCCAGCTGAACTTCGCGGTCCACTCGCCGCCCTCGTCTTTGGGCGGGCTCATCTCGACCACCACCGCATCGCGGAACAGGTAGCCGCCTTCGTAGTGCGAATCGGCCCAGAAGCGCTTCTCGACCTCGTAGTCCGGCACGCGCACCCCGAAGGACATGCCGTAAGCCAGGGTGGCGCGCTGCGGGTTCACGCGCGCGCGGTTGGCGAGAAACACCGTGGAGAGGTACAGCGATTTCGCCTGCGCATCGGTCCCGGTCAGTTGCGCGTGGGTGCGGCAGGCCACTGAATCTTCTTCGGCGACGCGGCGCGTGAGCAGCCAGCGCTTGCCGCGCGGCGCAGCCGACAGCTCGAACTGGTACAGGGCGCCGACGTCCTTGCCGTCGAGCGCGGCCGGCACGCGCACCGATTCCACGTCGACCCAGATGTCGACGCGGATGTCGCCGAACAGGAAGCGCGAGAGGTTCTGGTACGCCTCTTCGCTGTTGACGATGCCGAAGTACCCCGAGTGCGCGCGGTACGCGTAGGCCGTTGCTGCAGGCCGGGTGAACCGGCCCTTGGCATCGACACCCCACACCGAGGCGTTCTCGACCTTCACCAGGCCATCGCTGCCGTGGCCAGCGAAGGCGCGCGACAGGCCGGCGGCGGCCCCGTAGTCGGCGCGGTTGGTGCCCACCATGCAGAAAAATCGCTCGGATGGGAACGCGGACTCGGGCAGCCAGTCAACGCGGCCGGTCTTCTTGTAGACCGCCTCCAGATTCAGGTACTGCGCCATGCGGTCGCGGTTGAAGTTGCTCATGTCGTTGGCCGACAGCCACGACGGCACGTTGAGCCCCAGCGCCTCGATGCCGTTGTGCGGCGTGGCATAGGTGTACACCTTGTCGATGGCCGCACGCGCGGCAGCCGCGCCGAGATCGGGGTTCTGCAAGAAGGCCCGGCACACCAGCCCGCCCATCGAGTGGGCGACCAGGTAGCAGCGAAAGCGCTTGGCATCGACCCCGCTTTCGGGGTGCGCGCACACCAGGTCGCGCACCTTGAGTACCAGGTCGGAGAGGCCGCGCGCAAAGTCTTCGATCTGCGGCGTCTTGCCGGTGCCCAACAGTGCAGAAGCCTGCTCGTAGTAGCGATAGATCACGATGGACTTCGGCGCGATCGTGCCCTCCCATTCCGGGTCCATGATGTCCAGGCCGTTCTCGAACACGTCGGCATAGCCGTGGTCGGAGATCAGGCGCAGCACCGGCGACTCGAAGATGAACTTCTTGGCCGGCTTGTTCTTCTCGGGCGTGGCGCGAAACACCGTGGAACCCAGGTTGAATCCGCAAAACGGATCGGCGGTGGTGTCGTCTTGCTCGCCCTGCGTCATGGCGTAGCCGCGGACGTAGATGATCGGGTGGTACGGCGCGTTCGGCATGGTCCCCTCCACGGTGGTTGGCGCGGCGCACACCTTAACGGCTGTGCACCTGCAACGGCAAGTGACCGCCGCGCCAAACGTGGATCTGGCGGGTGAATCCGCCGCAACACCGCAGATTGCCTGGCTGTGCGCTCGTCACACTGCACTGATCTTTTGCCGTGTGAGCCTATTCATGTCGATTTTTCGATGGCCCCTTGCGCTGAGCCCCTGGCGGCGCTCTCGCGCGACCGCTGAGCGCGCGACGCCACCGCGGCCCCAGCTGGTGGCGGGCACGTCGATGGCCGCGGCGGCATCAGCGCCTGAAGCAGACGAGGCCTCGTCTGCGTTGCCTGATGTCACGGCACCGTTTTTCGCATGGTTGCTGTCGCAACCCCACATTGAAATGCCGCCGATGGGCCTGGAGGCACCGGCCGGCAACACCGCACTCGACGAACAGGCACGGTCGGTGTTGGCGCAACTCGACGAGGTGATCCAGTCTGACCCGCAGCGCAGCGCCCTGCTGCCACGCGCGCCGCAGGTGCTGCCACAGCTGATGCGCAGCCTGCGCGACGACCACTATGTGTCGGTCGAGGTGGCCGCACGCATCGGCAAAGACGCGGTGCTGGCCGCCGAGGTGATCCGCGCGGCCAATGGCTCGCACCGAGGCAGCCGCGAACCGATCGTCGACCTGTCGCAGGCGGTGCTGTCGATCGGCGCCGACCACCTGCGCCGCGTGATCGCGAAATCGGTGCTGCGGCCCATCTTCGATGTGCGCGGGGCGCGGCTCTCGGCAATGGCGGCACCGCAGATCTGGATCAATGCCGAGTTCAAGGCGCGCCTGTGTTCCGCACTGGCCGCCGCTGAGGGGCAGGACCCGCTCGACGGCTACCTCGCAGGCATGCTGCACGACTCCGGCTGGACAGCGCTGCTGCGTGCACTCGACGCACTGGGCCCGCAGCAGGTGCCTGCGCTGCCCGAGCTGGTCGCGCCAGCTTGGTCGCGCGCGCTCGCCGAGCGCCGCGACCTGTTGTTCTGCAAGCTGATGCGGCCGTGGCAGCTGAGCATGCCGCTGGTGGCCATGGCCGACGACATTGAAAACAACGGCCTGGCCGCCGTGCGCTTGCCTCTGTCGCTGGCGCTGCAACGTGCGCATGTGCTGGCCTCGCTGCACGCGCTGGCCTGCGATGGCCGCTTGCCCGGCGGCATGGACGGCCCGCTGATGAGCCTGCCACCCAGCGTGCAGGCGGGCTACCGCTCGGTGACTCGGGCAGATTGATGCAGCCGTGCCACCCGCGGTGGCCGATTCATCGTTAGGCTATCGGGTGTTTCCACTTCCCCCGAGGGGCCCCTGAGATGAGATTGCTACACACCATGCTGCGCGTCGGCGACCTGCAACGCTCGGTTGATTTTTATACCCGCGTGATGGGCATGAAGCTGCTGCGCACCACCGACAGGCCCGAGCACAAGTACAGCCTCGCGTTTGTCGGCTACGGCAACAACCCCGAGCACGCCGAACTCGAGCTGACCTACAACCACGGCGTCGATCACTACGAGCTGGGCACGGCCTACGGCCACATCGCCATTGAAGTGGCAGATGCCTATGCCACTTGCGCCGCGATCAAGGCCGCCGGCGGCAACGTCACCCGCGATGCCGGGCCGGTGGCCGGTGGTTCGACCGTCATCGCGTTCATCACCGACCCCGATGGCTACAAGGTTGAGCTGATCCAGCGCTGATCGAAGGCGGCGGCCCGGGCTCAGGCCGGACGCAAGGCCGAGGCTTCACGGGCCAGCGCAGTGATGCGCCCCCAGTCGCCCGCGGCCACCGCCTCGGGCGGCGTCAGCCACGAGCCGCCACACACCTTCACGTTGGGCAGCGCCAGAAACTGCGGCGCGGTGGCCAGCGAGATGCCACCGGTCGGGCAGAACGCCACATCGCCGAACGGCCCGGCAAAGGCCTTCAGCATCACCACCCCGCCCGCAGCGCTGGCGGGAAAGAACTTCAAAAAGGTGTACCCATCGGCATTGGCCGCCATGACCTCGCTGGCGGTGGCGACGCCGGGCAACAGCGGCAGCGCGAGCTGGCGACAGGCTTCGCCAATCGCTTGGCTGTAGCCGGGACTGACGGCGAAGCGACATCCGGCATCCTTGGCCGCCTGTGCGTCGGCCACGCTGCGCACCGTGCCGGCGCCGACGATGGCCTCAGGGACCGCGCGGGCGATCGCTTCCATGCACTGCAGCGCCACTGGCGTGCGCAGCGTGACTTCCAGCACCCGCACACCGCCGGCCACCAGGGCCTCGGCCATCGGCACCGCGTCGTCGATGCGGTCGAGCACGATGACCGGGATCACCGGGCCGTGAGTCGCGAGTTCAAGCGCTTGCATGGAGGGCGTGTTCATAACCAAGTCACCGCGCCTTCTTCTGCTGTGAGGACGTTGCGGCGCATGCCGCCGAACAGTTCACGGCCGAGGCCGTGGGCGTTGATGTCGCGCTGCGCATCGGACAGCACGGCGGGCTCGCGGGCGGCCCAGGTGGCGGCATCGACCAGCGCCTGCAGGGTGCCGGCGTTCGAGTCGACGCGGATCACATCGCCGGTGCACACCTTGGCCAGCGGCCCACCGGCCAGCGCTTCGGGGCTGACGTGGATCGCCGCCGGCACCTTGCCCGACGCGCCGCTCATCCGGCCATCGGTCACCAGTGCGACCTTGAACCCTTTGCCCTGCAGCACCGACAGCGGCGGGGTCAGCTTGTGTAATTCGGGCATGCCGTTGGCGTGCGGGCCCTGGAAGCGCACCACGGCGACGAAATCGCGCTCCAGCTCACCGGCCTTGAAGGCGGCCTGCAGCGCTTCCTGGGTGTCGAACACGATCGCCGGAGCCTCCACCACGTGCCGGTCTGCCGGCACGGCCGAAGTCTTGATGACGGCACGGCCGAGGTTGCCGGTCAGCAGCGCCAGGCCACCGTGGTCGCTGAACGGCGCGGCAGCAGGGCGCACGATGTCGGCGTCGGTGTTGATGGTGGCGGCCGGCGGCAGGTCTCGCCAGCGCAGCGCCCCTGCGGCATCACGCTGCGGCAGCCGGGTGTAGTCGCGTAGGCCCCCGCCAGACACGGTCGCCACATCGGCGTGCATCAGGCCGGTGTCGATCAGCTCGCGGATCACGTAGCCCGGCCCGCCGGCGGCCTGGAACTGGTTCACGTCGGCACTGCCGTTCGGGTAGACGCGGGCCAGCAGCGGCGTGGCGTGCGACAGCTCCGCGAAGTCGGTCCAGTTGATCAGGATGCCAGCCGCACGCGCCACGGCGACCCAGTGGATCAGGTGGTTGGTGGAGCCGCCGGTGGCCAGCAGTGCCACCATGGCGTTGACGATCACGCGCTCATCAACGAGCTGACCGATCGGGGTGTATTGGCGGTTCTTGACGAGACCCAGCACCGTGCGCACCGCCTCGCGGGTGAGCGTCTCGCGCAGCTCGGCGTGCGGGTGCACGAACGCGGCACCGGGCACGTGCAAGCCCATCGCCTCGAGCAGCATCTGGTTGCTGTTGGCCGTGCCGTAGAAGGTGCAGGTACCGGGGCCGTGGTACGACGCCGACTCCGAGCGCAGCAGCTCGTCGCGGCCGACCAGCCCCTGTGCGAACTGCTCGCGCACGGTTGCTTTTGCGTGATTACTGAGGCCAGTGCTCATCGGCCCGGCGGGCACAAACACGCACGGCAGGTGGCCGAAATGCAGGGCACCGATCAGCAGGCCGGGCACGATCTTGTCGCACACACCGAGCAGCAGCGCGGCGTCGAACACATCGTGCGTCAGCGCGACGGCAGTGCCCATGGCAATGGTGTCGCGCGAGAACAGGCTCAGCTCCATGCCGGGCAGGCCCTGCGTCACGCCATCGCACATCGCCGGCACGCCGCCCGCCACCTGCACCGTGGCGCCACGCTGGTGCGCCTCATCGCGAATGACCGCCGGAAAGCCCTCGTAGGGTTGGTGGGCCGACAGCATGTCGTTGTAGGCAGTGACCACCCCGATGTGCGGGGCACGTTCGGCGACGATGCGCAGCTTGTCAGGGGGTGGCAAGGCGGCAAAAGCGTGCGCCACATTGGCGCAGCCCATGCGATCGCTGCCACGAGGGCGTTGAGCCGCGGCGGCCACACGCGCCAGATAGGGTTGGCGCAGTGGCGCGCTGCGCTCGCGGATGCGCTGCGTCACCTGATCGACGGTGGAATTCATCGGCATGGTCTGCTTTCGACTGGGCGGCGGCGCCACCCTACGCTGCAGTGTCGCAGGCGGCGGCTCGCTGCTGCACGGCCCGGGTTCAAGGCCCGCCTCGAGTTCAGTCTGTTAGCAAGCGCGATGCCCGAGGCGTAGCGACCCTCGCCTTACTGGGGAACCGCCTCCAGGCGCGCCCACAGCGAACGAACCCGCTCCAGATCGGCCACCGTGTCCACATCGACCAGCACGCCCGGGTCGTCGACCTCGATCGGCTGTGCCGGGTATCGCGACACCACCCGGCGCGCGCCTTCATCGCCTTGCAGGGTGACGAGCTCGGAATACAGCTCGGCGTTGAAGCCCACCGGGTGCCCGCGCTGCCCATGCAGCTGGGCATAGGCGATGGTGTGATCGCGCAAAGCCGCCGCCACCTGCAGCAGCGTGGATGACTGCACCAGGGGCATGTCGGCCGGCAGCACCAGCCAGCCATCGGCCTTCGAGCGCGCCGAGACCCCTGCGGCAATCGATGCACCCATGCCCAGCCGGGCGTTGACGGCACGCAGATCGCCTCGGCCTGCAACCGCCCTGGACGCTGCTTCGAGCACCACGATGTCTTGCCCGGCGACGTGGCGAGCGGCCTCGGCCACCAGGGCTTCGGTGGTGATCACCACCAGCGGGAGACCGCTGCCCATCGCATGGGTCAGCGTGGCACCGAGGACGCTGGTGCCGCCCAGGGGCTGGCTCAGCTTGTGTCCGGCATCCTGGAAACGCGAACCCAGGCCAGCGGCCAACACAATGATCGCGGGCCCCGATGTCATGGGGGGTGTCCTGTCGTTCTGCACTTCATCCGTGAAGGATGCAGACAACGCGTCCGCTCCACCAGAGGGGCATCACTGACGTTGCACGGGGTCGCTTTCTACAATTGACGGATGAGTGATCTTGCCGACCTTCGAAAGAGTTATGAACGCGCCGAGCTCGACGAAAGCGCCTCGCTGGCCGACCCGCTGGCGCAGTTCGAGTTGTGGCTGCAGCAGGCCATCACCGGCGAGCTGCCCGAGCCCAATGCGATGACCCTGGCCACGGTCGGCACCGACGGACGACCTTCGACCCGGGTGGTGCTGATCAAGGGCTGCGACGCGCGTGGCATCGTGTGGTTCACCAACTACCACAGCCGCAAGGGTCGCGAGCTGGCGGAGCATCCGCAGGCGGCCTTGCAGTTTCACTGGGTCGAGCTGGAGCGGGTCGTTCGTATCGAAGGCCAGGTCGAGAAGGTCGATGCAGCCGAGTCCGACGCCTACTTCGCCTCGCGCCCGCTGGATTCACGCATCGGCGCGTGGGCCTCACCGCAAAGCGAGGTGATTCCCTCGCGCAGCGTGCTGGTCACCAATGCCGCGAAATATGGGGCGCAGTACCTGCTGAACCCACCTCGCCCGCCGCACTGGGGCGGCTACCGACTCGTGCCGGACCGCTGGGAGTTCTGGCAGGGCCGCCGGTCACGGCTGCATGACCGGCTGCGCTATCGGTTGGAAGAGCAGCGGTGGATCAGGGAGCGGCTGGCCCCCTGATCCTGTGGCCCCGGGGTCAGAAGGTCACGCGCATCCCCACTTCCACCGCCCGCCCTGGCAAGGGCGACAGGCCGCGGATGGTCTGGATCGTCGATGCGCTGTAAGCCCGCTCATGGCCCAGGTTGGTGAGCTTGACGAACCACATGGCATCGGCCAGGTTCACGCTGAAGCGCTGGGACAGTGACAGGTTCACCATCGTGTAGCTCGACGTGGGCAGATCGGTGTCGGGCACCCGCTTCTGCCGCGCCGCATGGTCAGCTTCGATGCGTGCCGTCCACGGCCCCCGCGCCGCGTCGAGCCCGAGCTTCAACCGCCACGGGGCGATGCGCGGCAAGGGTTCGCCGGTGCTGCGGTTGGTGCCACGCGTCATGTCGAGCTGGGTCGTTCCATCCAGTTGCCACGGCAAATCGGCCAGACGCTTGCGGCCTTCGATCTCGATGCCATACAGGCGAGCGCGCACCGCATTGAATTGGTACAGCGGCACGCTGTCTGGCGTGCCGTCGGCCACCACCGTGCCGGATTCGTCCACCTGATCGCCCGAGGCGTCGAGCGAAATGAACCGCGAGAACCGGGTGTAGAACGCGCCGACCCGGAGTTGGTCGGTGTCGGTCTTCCATTGCAGAGCCAGGTCCACGTTGGTGCCGCGCTCGGTGGGCAAGCGGGTGTTCCCCTGTTCGTAGGCAGCGGTGGCCGCATGCACCCCGTTCGCATAGAGCTCGAAGTAGGTCGGCGCGCGCTCGGTCGCACTCAGCGAGCCGGACAGCGACCAGGTCGGTGTCAGCGGGAGGACGTTGGCCAGGGAATAGCTCTGCAGCGAGAAATTCCGGCGGACCCGGTCGCCAAACTTTGGCAGCAGCGGGTCGGCATCGCCCTCGGAATCAACCTCGACACGCTCGAAGCGGGCACCCGCAGACAGCGTGCCGCCCGCCCAGGCCATCTCTTCCAGCACGAACAGACCCGTCTTGCGGGTGTTCGTCGCTGGGACGAATGCTTCCTCGCCGAGTGCCGAGAAGTCGAACTCCTCATGCTGCACGCCGAGCACCCCGCGCAACGGGCCGATGGGCGCATGCTCGGCCTCCAGGCGCAGGTCGTAGCCCTCGCTGCTGAACACCGTGCCCACTGCACCGTCGCCCTCGACCTCTTGGTGCTGGTAGTCGGTGTAGTTGGCATTCAGCCGAAGCGCCCGCAAGGGGCCGTCGGCAAGCTTGAGCTCGCTGGCAAAGCCGACACGGTCACGCTTGAGCTGGATCAGCACGTCGGGCTCGGCGGTGATCCCGTAGTCGCTGCGATAGGTGTCCACCGACAAGCCCACGCGACCCTGCGCCGGATCGGCGCCACTGCCGAAGAACAACGATCCGCCCAGCGCGCCACCATGTGTTTCGGCGGCGGAGTTGCGCACACGGCTGCTGCGTGAGAGCGGCTCGCCGTCTTCCACCGGCGTGTAGCGCGGCACCCGCAGGTCCGAGGTGTCGCGGCCGAACACATCGGCATGCAGTGCAAATCGGTCGTTGCCGGATTCAATCAGCGCCGCACCGCCGCGCCCGCGAGCAGCCCCCCCGAGCCGCACTTCGGCCGCGCCGGAGAAGCCGTCCATCGGGGCACGCGGGATGCGGTTGTCCAGCGTGTTGACCACCCCGCCGACTGCACTGCCGCCGTAGAACAGCGCGCCGGGCCCGCGCAGTACCTCGATGCGGTCGACGATCAAGGGGTCGAGCGGCACCGCGTGGTCGTAGCTCAACGACGACGCGTCCATCGAGGCCCCTGCGTTGCTCAGGATGCGCACACGGTCGCCATCGAGCCCGCGGATCACCGGGCGGTTCGCATTCGGTCCGAAGTAGGTGGCAGACACGCCCGGCAAGCTGTTGAGTGTGTCGCCCAGTGAACTGCCTCGTCGCAACACCAGGCCGTCGCCGGACAGCACCGACACCGGTGCGGCAATCTGTTGGCTTCCGAGCGGATTGCCAGTGATCACGACCGTGTCGAGCGTGCGGGTGGGCGGCGAGGTGGGGGCTGAAGCGGGAGCGGCGGGTGCGGCTTGCGCCAGACTGGTCTGAGAGACTCCGGTCCCGAAGGCGAGGCTCAGGGACAGCGCCAAAGCGTGGCGCGGAAATTGAAATCGTGGGTGCATGTGATGGATCGACTCTGGACATGCGTGCACCGGCGCGCACCCCGAGGGTTCGGCGCACCGATGACGCTGCAAAAAGAAAGGACGGCGCTGCCCATCCCGGACAGCGGCGTGCTGCTGCAAATGGACGGGCGCGGGGGCGTCTGGCCTGTGACCAGCCCCGCGCCGCTCAGCCGATCGCGGGCGGTGCGCGGGCGAGGAAGCCCGTGACTTGCGTGGCGTGGTGCCACGCAGCATGGATGGCGTCAGGATGGACTGGCGCTGCAAAGTCCAGCGCGAGCATCGGCAGCTCGTGCAGCAGATCGGCGTGCGTCAGCTGGTCGAACAGTGTGCAGCCCGCACTGCCTTCGAAGTGGCCCGCGAACAGCGCTTGCAGCCAGCCTTGCGCATGGTGACCGGAAGCAGGCGCCGCTTGGGGGTCGGTGAGGTGGCCGATGCCGTCGTCTTCGGACACCTGCTTGGCCGCATGGGCGTGTCCATCGTGCGGGTGCACATAGCCGTGCATCAACCCGATCGATTGCATCGTCAATGCGCTGAACCACAGCGCCAGGGCAAAGGCCACGCGTGGCCAGGCTTTTTTCATCAGGCGCTCGACATCACACCGTCTGCTTGACCCGGCTGGCGAAGGTCTTGCGAAACTTCTCGACCTTGGGCGCTGCCACCATCGCGCAATAACCCTGGTGCGGGTGGTTGGCGAAGTAGTGCTGGTGGTAATCCTCGGCCCGCGAATAGTCGGCCACCGGGAGCAGCTCGGTGACCAGTTTGCTGGCCACTTTCTGGTCGACCTCGGCCATCACCTCGCGCGCCACGGCCGCTTGATCAGGGTGGTGGAAGTAGATGCCCGAGCGGTACTGGGTGCCGGTGTCTGCCCCCTGGCGATTGAGGGTGGTCGGGTCGTGAATCACAAAGAAGATCTCCAGCAATTCGCGCAAGCTGATGCGCTCGTTGTCGAAGGTGACGCGGATCACCTCGACGCAGCCGGTCTTGCCGCTGCAGACCTGCTCGTAGGTGGGTCGGGCGACCTGGCCATTGCTGTAACCGGATTCGACGGCCGTGACGCCGTCGACCAGTTCGAACACCGCCTCGGTGCACCAGAAACAACCGCCACCCAATGTGATGAATTCTTTTGCCATGTTGAGCCTTGGAGTTTAAATGTGGACGAACTCAAGCGATCCAAGGCCTTGGGTCGACAGTGATGGCACATTCTTTCGGTGGCTCACTGCCACGCGTAGCTGGCAGTGAGGCCGAGGGTCCAGGTGCGCGGCAACGCGGTCTCGAAAAAGCGGCCATTGCCTTCGTTGACGATGACCGATCCGGCGTAATAGCGATTGGCAACGTTGTCGATTCGAATCAGCTCGCTGAACTGCCAGCCTCCCACCTGCTGCCGCCAGCTGGCACGCAGGTTGAAGACCGTGCTGGTGGAGGTGGCGTCGCTGTTCGCGTCGTTCACATACAGCCGGCCGGTGTGCACGAACTCGGCCGCGCCGGTGAAGCCGCCCCAGGCTTGGGCGGGCGACCAGGCCAGTTCGGCATACAGATGGCGATTGGGCGTGCCCGGCAGGCGGTTGCCGGCGCGCACCGGCACTGCGGCGGCGCCGGAGCCACTGGTGAAGCTGTCGTCGAAGCGTGCCCGCAGTGCGGTCAGGCTGACAACACTGTACAAGGTGTCGCCCAGCTGGGCCTCGTGGGCCACTTCGACGCCACGCCGCGAGGTCCGGCCGGCGTTTCTGAACGTGGACCGTCCACCGGAGTTGGTGTCGACGACGATCTCGTCATCGGTCCGGATGTCGAAAATCGCCACGTCGAGACGTTGGGCGTCGGCGATCTTCCACTTGCCGCCAATCTCGGCATGCCGGCTGCGAGAGGCCTTCAACGCGGTGTTCAACCCGGTGAGGCCATTGGGGCGGTACGACAGCTCGTTGAAGGTTGGCGTCTCGAAGCCACGGCCGACGTTGGCATAGAGGTTGAGATTCGGCGTGGCCTTCCAGGCCAAACCGGCGACGGGATTGATCGCATTGAAGTCACGCCGACCGCTGTCGTCCGGGTTGCCCGCGGTGATGTAACGGTCGTCCGACTTGAACCTGACATCGCTGTGCCGCGCGCCGGCGGTCAGCGTCCACTGTGCGGTCAGGTCGTAGGCAGCCTGAATGAACACATCCGTGCTGCGCACGGTGTTGACCTCGTCGCGCTTCAAGTCACCGCGCTGGCCTCGCGTGTTGACGTAGCCCTGGCGGTCTTCCCGGTAGGTTTCCATCTCGACGCCGGCGTTCAACTTGAGGAAGCGCCCGTCGCCGAGCGCCACTCGGTGCGCCCCTTGCAAACTGCCACCACCGTAGCTTCGGTCGAAATCCACGATGCCGCCACTCGACGTGGGTGACCCCTGCGCCGCGATCGGAATCGACAGCGCATTGGCCAGCTGGCGCGAGCCGATGTACAGGCTGGCCGACAGCTCAGTCGCCTCGCCCAGGCGGTGCTCAAGGGTGGCGCCCAGCTGTTCCTGGCGAACGGTCTTGCGCGGGTCCTGCGCCAACGCGGCGAGGTAGGCCGGCTGGCTTCCGCGGTCGCGGCTGCGGAACTGCGTGGCGGTCAAGCCCAACGGGTCCTTCGACAGCGGCTGGTCCAGCGCATTGAGCACCACCGAGACATGGGTGTCGTCACTCGCCTGGGTTTGCCAGCGGGCGTTCAGCTGGCGCCGCTTGGACTCGCTGTGCGGTCGGAACCCGTCGGTGCGGAGGTCGGCGCCCTCGATCGTCAAGCCATAGCCCGGTGTGCTGGTGCTGGCCTTGACGCCGATCTTGCGCAGCCCGAAGCGGCCCCGCGCGGCCGTGACGGTGGCGGTGGGCACCAGCGCATCGTCTTGCGTGACGATGCGCACCACGCCGCCTGCGGCATTGCCGTACAGCTGCGCCAGCGGCCCACGCAACACCTCGATGCGTCCCACCGAACCCATCGACACGTTCGACACCTGACCTTGCCCATCGGGCATCGTGGCCGGAATGCCATCGACCAGCACCTTGACGCCGCGAATACCGAATGTGGACCGCGCACCAAAGCCGCGGATCGACAGCTGCAGGTCCTGCGATTCGTTGTTGCGGTTCAGCACCGAGATGCCGGGCACCCGGTTCAATACCTCGGCCAGACTGACCTGCGGACCCGCGCTTTCGATCGCGTCGCGGTTGACGGCGGAGATGGCCGCCGGCACATCGAACGAGGGCTCTCGGGTCCGCCGACCCGAGATCACCACCGTGTCGAGCGACGTGGCTTGCGCCACCGGCGGCACGACCGGCTGCGCGCGCACGTCGCCCACCAGCATGGCCGCAGTGCACAGCAGCAGCGCCTGCCTGCGGTGTGGGATGACGAATCGCTTGCGCAAGACGTCAATCGCTCGTCAACGACAGCTTGGCGCTGGGCAGCCATGCCTCAGCGTCGCCCGTGGGGCTGCGCACCTTCGGCGCTGCCACGAACAGGCGTTCGCTCGGCAGACCGCGTGCCACCAGGGCATCGCGCACCGCCAGGCCGCGCTGCAACGCCAGCTGACGCATCGCGTCGGGCGTCACCTCGATGGTCGACTTCAACAGGGCTTCCATCTCGGCCGGAGGAATGCTCTTGGCCAGCCCGACCAGGTTGCGCGGCTTGTCAGGAATGTCGGTGTCCTTGTAGACGGCTTTCAGCAGTTCCTCGCGCTCGCCGGAAGCAAACACGGGGGCTGCGGCTGGCGCGCTGGCCGCCGCCGCGGCTGCACCGGCCCGCGCTGCCTCTTTCTTGCGCTCCTGCACCAGCCGCGCATCGAGCACCGCCTGGACATAGCTCTCGCGCTCGGTGGCGGGGTCGGACACGCCGGTCACCGTCATCTTCAGCGCGGGCCGATCGGCCAGCGCCCTGGCCACCTTGTCCAGCGCCGCCACACCGGACTCGGTGAAGTACGGCACACCCACCCCGAAGGCCACCTCGCTGAGGTCTTCTTCACCACCGCCGAACAGCAGGGAGAACGGCGCCGTCAGTGCCTTTTCGATCAGGTTGAAGATGACCTTGAAGATGATGCCGGCCACGCTGAACTGCGGGTCATTCAGCGAGCCGCTGATCGGCAGGTTGATGTCGATCACGCCGTGCCGATCCTTCAGCAGGGCGACCGCCAGCAGCACCGGCAGCTTGGTGGCGGTGGGGCTGTCGATGCGCTCGCCGAAGGTCAGCTGGTTCAGGATCACCTGGTTCTTGGCCTCGAGCCGGCCGTCCGGGCTGATCGCGTACGACACATCCATGCTGAGCTTGCCGCGCTCGATCGCATAACCCGCGTACTTTCCTGCGTACGGTGACAACGGCGCCAGCTCGAGGTCGGTCGCCTTCGCGCGGATGTTCAAGGCCAGGGGCTGGGCCATCGGGTTGAGCTGCCCCGAGATGTCGAGCAGCGCAGTGCCTGCGGCGCGGCCATGCAGCTCCAGCGTTGCCATCTCGCGTGAGCCCGAGCGGAACGCCCCCAGGCTGCCGTTCAGCTCGGTCAGCTCGGCGCTGTAGTTGGGGCGGACAAAGCGATCGGTGAAGTCGACACGTCCGTTGCTGAGCTTGGTCGCGCCAATGCTCAGCTGCAACGGAGCGGCCGCAGCGTCTGGGGTCGCAACCGCAGCAGACGCACCCGCAGCGGCTGGGCTGGCCGCATCGCCTGCCGCGCCGTTCGCCGCGGGGGCACCGGTCGCTGAAACATCCTGCAGGTTGAAGCGCCCTTCTTCCGTGATCACCAGCCGGGAGTAGAAATCGGCCAATGCCGCTTCGGTGATGTCGATCACCGGGCCGCGGCCGGGCGCCATGGCCAGGGTGACGCCGCTCAGCTTGAACGACTGCCAGCTCAGCAGCTCGTCGGTATTGCCGAGGCCCGGCTTGGCACCGGCAGCCGGACGGCTGTGGACGAGCACGTCAGCCAGCAGCACATCGCCCGTGACGCCGATGTCCAGCCCGGCAGGGAGCTCCTTGACGGCAACATTGGCCTTGACACCCGTCTCGGCACGCAGCAGGCGCACCGGCAGCTGACCTCGGGCATAGGGCTCGAAGGCCTGCAAGGGGAAGCGGTCGAGCTTCAATGCGCCCTTGACCATCAGCGGCTGCAGACCGAGCTGGCCGCGCCAGTCGAGCACGCCAGAGGTGACCGCGCCCAGCGCCACCGCCGTGGATTTGTCGCTGGCCTTGCTGGCCGCCTGATCGATTTCGCGCGGACCAAGGAGGCGGGCGCTGAACTGGACTTTGGCGGGCGCCGTGGTGCGGGCACCGTTCAGCGCCAGGGCCTGCAAGCCCAGCTGGATGGCGCGCACATCGATGCGCACCGGCTCGGCGTCGGGAAGACCGTCGACGTAGGCATCGTCGACCCGCAGCGAGCCGCCATCGAGCGCGAAGTCACGCAGATCGACCGACCAGCCGACCTCCTTGACCGCGGGGGATACAGGCGCCGAGGCCGGCTTGGGCGCGGGCGGGGCTGCCGCTGCAGTGGTCTTGGCCCACCGCTGCACATTCCACGCGCCTTCGCGGTCGCGCGAGATCGAAAGCGCTGGCTGCGTGAGCTTGACGCTCGCCAGCGTGACACGCTGCGCCAGCACATCGACCTCGGCCCCCTGCACGGCGAACTGCTTCAGAGCGATGGCGGGCGGCTTCGAGATGGCCTTGCCCTTGACGGGCGCCACGACCCCATCGGCGACCTGGAGCTCGTCGATCGTGATCTCACCGCGCGCCACGGTGAGCTTGGGTGTGTCGCCCGCTGCCCAGTTCACCTGAGTCGACGCGGCCAGCCGGCCACTGACCTGGGCATTCAGCGACTGCGAGACATACGGTGCCAAGGCCTCGAGCGCCAGCGCGCTCAGCGTGAGATCGAGCTGCGCCTGGCGATCGCTGACCCGCCCCTCCACGGCAAGGCTGCCCTGCGCAGGCCCGTCGGCCGTTGATCCAGCCAGCGTGGCCTGCAGGCTGATCGGCATCGTGGCATCGGCCGCGAAGGGATAGGCCAGTGGGCCGGCCTTCAGATCGATGCCTTGCAGCGCCAGCGCCGCAGGTGGCGTGATGCTGGCGTCGGCCCACAACACACCCAGGCCTTGGACCTGCAAGGTGTCGACTTGCACCTTCCAGGGCTGGGCTGCGACAGCCGAAACAGGCGGTGACGACGCGGCCGCGGCTGGCGTGGCCGCTGCTGCCGACGGCTGGCCGCCCAACGCCGCCAGGTTCACGCGACCGGCCGCATCGCGGCTCACGTGCAGGGTCGGCGCGTCGAGTTCGATGGCACCGAACGACAGCTCACGGCTCAGCGGCCTGACATCGCGCAGTGCGACCGCCAGGCGCTTCCACGCCAGCAAGGGCGAGCCGGCGGCATCGTCCACAGCGAGCTGGTTGACGCCGACACTGCCGCGCAAGGCGGCACTGGGCTGGGCATCGACGGGCATCGCGAAATCAAGCACCAGGTCGGCGGCCACGCTGCCGCTGCGCAGGCGAACTGGCAACGAATCCGGCAGGTATCCGATGTAGGGCAGCAGATCGAGCTCGCCCATCTTCAACTGCAACGTGGCTTGCCGGGTCTGCGCAAACGGTGTGGCCTGCGCACCCGTGTCGAACGGTGTGCCGTTGAAGCGAAACGCGAGCCGCGGCTCGACCTTCACATCGATCTTCGAGGGCAGATTGGCCAGAAACGGCAACCCCAGCTGCAGTGCTTCGAGCCGATGTTGCTGTTGGACAGGCTGGTCGTCGAAGAGCACCGACGCATCGCTGATCTTCAGGTTGTAGAGCGCGAAGTTCAGCGGCTCAGACGGCGTGGGTTCGGGCGACGAGGGCTGGAAGCGGGCGATCAGGTCGTCGATGTCGTAGCGGCCCGGGGCCGTGCGGGCCAGGCGCAGTTCGGGCGCATCCAGCTCGAACGCCTCGACCACGGGCGCCAGGCGCAACACGGAGCTGATGTCGGCGTTGACGTACAGCCGCGCCACCTTCAGCAACGGCAACGCCTTTGGATCACCGGGCGCGCCGCCGATCGCGATGTCGCGCAGCGTCAGTTCGAGCGACCACGGGCTGAAACTGACCTCGCCCAGCGTCACGCTGCGGCCCAGTGCCTCGCCCAGGCGCTGCTGCGCCTGCGACTTCAGAACCGGCGGCACGATCGCCCACGCCAGCACCCACAACACCACCAATGAGAGACCCGCCCAGGCGAAACGCCGTATCCACTTCACTGCCTGCCTCCTGCCGTAGGGCCCGATCGACGACACGGGGCCAGGTGCCTATCGTGTCATGCGCGCCTGCCCGCTCACAATCCAGTGATTTTCCACGCCGAAGCGAAGGAGCCTCCGATTGCACAGTCTGATCAGCCTGCTCGGCATCGAGAGCTGGAAGCCGGTGCTGACCGCCTTGCTGCTGCCCCCAGTTCCGCTGCTGCTTGCGGTGCTCATCGGTGCTCGGTTGATGCTGCCCCGCCGCGGCTGGGGCTGGCTGATCGTGTTGTTGAGTGTGGCCGGCTTGTGGCTGACGGCGTGCACTGGCTTCGCTCGGCTGATCGAGCCACTGCTGCTGACGCCCTCCCCTGCGCTGCAAGCGGATCGAATCGCCGAGTTGCGCGCCGAACGCAGAACTGCAACTGGCCAAACCAAGGTAGACAGCAACCGCAGCGAGGTTGCGATTCTGGTGCTGGGTGGCGGCGTCGAGCCCTATGCGCCGGAGTACGGCATGAGCAACCTGTCCTCCTACTCGCTGGAGAGCCTGCGCTACGGCCTGTGGCTGGGTCGGGAGACCGGCTGGCCGGTGGGCTTCAGCGGTGGGATCGGCTGGGCCAACCGGGTTGGCGCGGCCGAAGCCGATGTGGCAGCGCGGATCGCGTCACAGGAATACGGCCGCCCGCTGCGCTGGGTCGAGGCCGAATCGCGCGACACCCGCGAGAACGCCGCGCGCAGCCTGTCGATGCTCAAGGCGGCCGGGGTACGCCATGTGCTGCTGGTGACGCGAGGCTGGCACATGCAGCGCGCACTCGCCTTGTTCAACGAGGCAGCGGCCAACAGCGGCATCCGCATCGAAGCGGCACCCATGGGTTTGGCCACACGGCTCGAAACGCCGCTGCTGTCGTGGCTGCCGACGTCCGCCGGCTTCGAGCGCGTGCGGCTGGTGCTGCGCGAGTGGCTGGGTTGGAAGCTGGGGGCTTGAACAATCGACCGCTCGCAGCGCGCCCTCTGGACAGTCGGGCAGCAGCAGCAGCGGCAGTCATGCTGGAACACCAAACTCAAAATCTCCATGGTTGCTTGCCGCCCCTGTCTCTACCTGGCCTCCTCGCCCCTGCACAGCTTCTTTTCGCTGGGGCTGATGAACGGGCCCTTGTCGGAAGGTGAGCAGACGCTGGCGGTGATCGACCGGCCGGTCCGTGCGCGCGACTACATCGCCGAGTCGATCGAGGCGGGGCACCTCCCCGGCGTTGCGGTGCAGCGATTTGCGGCGTTGCCTTCGACACACGCGGCGTCCGGCGTGCTTGCTGCCCTGAGCACCCTGAGTCGCACGCTGAACCCGCGCACCATCGCGGTCGGCAACGACCGCCGGATCGAGTTCTATGCCGCCGTGCGTGGTTGTCCTTCGGCGCGGCGCATCTACCTCGACGACGGCCTGTACAGCTACCTGCCCCACCGTGACGCCCTGCCGGCTTGGCGCGAGTCGCTGTCCAACCGGCGACGCAGCCTGAAGTACGGCTTGCCGCTGGAACGACCGTCGCTGGTCGGTGGGTCGCGGGCGGTGCAGGAAGCCTATGTGCTGCTGCCGCAGCAGGTGCATGCGGGTCTGGTGGGCAAACCGGTGCATCCGTTTCTGTCTGCCTGGTTCACCGATCCGCGCACAACACGGGTGTGCGCGGCAGCCGCCGCGCTGGCAGGCGTGGATGCGGCGCGCTGCGCTGGGCTGGGGCTGCTGGTGCTGTTGCCTCACCCGCGCTTCCTGAGCGCCGAGGAGGATCTGGCGCAGTGCATCGCTGCGCTGGTGACGAAACACAGCGAGCGCGGCCAGCGAGTAGCACTGAAGCCGCACCCCGCGGCCGAGCACCTGCCGCTGCGCGAACAACTGCCGGGCCTGACAAGCGACGTGATGACCTTGCCTGCCACCTTGCCGGTCGAGGTGCTGGCCCCGCTGCTGTCGGGAACCTTGATCGTCGGCACGCTGACCACCGCGTTGTTGACGCTGCGGCTGCTGGGTAGCGGGTTGCAGGTGCGTAGCTTGGTGCTGCCCACGTCGTCCTCCGGCGAGAGCCCGGTCGACGTCAGAACGCAGGCAATTTACCGCTCGGTTGGCATCGAGCCGATTTCAGACCAGATGGATGTCTGAGACACATGCGGTATCTTCTGGCTTCTCTCGAATCGCGCATCACCCTGCCTACATGCCACTCCCTGACCCTGCTGCCACCGACCCGATCCGGGTTTATGTCGGCGCGGTACACACCCATCCCCTTATGTCCTTATGTTCGAGGTGCTGCGTTGGTCGATCCGCCGCCACACGCGGCGCACGGTCGACGTGTTCGACATCGGTGAATTGCTCGGGCCCACGCCACCGTTGCCGAGCAAGCCCGAAAACCGGCCAGTGACGCCATTCTCCTTTCATCGCTTCGCGGTGCCGATGCTGGCCGGCTGGCAGGGCCGCGCGATCTACCTCGACTCCGACCAACTGGTGCTGCGCGACATCGCCGAGTTGCACGATCTGCCGATGCGATTCGGCGTTCGGCTGCTGCGGCGCGCCGAGCACGGCCGCGACGGGCGCACCAGCATCCATTCATCGAGCGTGATGCTTCTGCGCTGCGACCGGCTGCGGGCGTGGTCACCGCAGCGCGTCGCCGACGATCTGGACAGCGGTCGTTACAGCTATCCGGCCCTGATGAAGCTCAAGCCCGTCTGGCTCAAGGGTTCGTTTTCGGCACAGTGGAACGCACTCGATCATTTCGAACCGCAGCGCACGGGCTTGCTGCACTACACCCGCCGCTCCGCACAGCCTTGGCTGGCCCGCAACCATCCATTCGAGACACCGTGGTTCGAGGCGCTCTACAGCGGCCTGGATGCAGGCGAAGTCTCTGCCGAAGCGGTCGAATTCGCAGTGGCGAACCAGTACGTTCGACCGTCGTTCGCTTGGCAGGTGGAGCGGCGCTTGATTGCATCGGACAGCGTGCCTGAGGATTTGCGGGCGGCCGATGCGGCTTTCCTGGCGCACTGCAGCCAGCGCCAATTCAACAACCTGGACGGCAACTACCGGCCACCGACCTGATCCGAGCCGCCATGAGCCTGCGCACCGTCCTGACCTTCGGCACGTTCGACGTGCTGCACATCGGCCATGTCAACATCCTCGAGCGAGCCCGCGCGCTGGGTGACCGGCTGGTTGTCGGTGTGTCGTCGGATGCGTTGAACCTCGTCAAGAAGGGGCGCTTGCCGATCTACAGCGAAGCCGACCGGCTGTCGATGATCGCAGCTCTGCGATGCGTGGACGAGGTGTTTGTCGAAGCGTCACTCCAGCTGAAGGGCGACTACCTGCGGCGCCACGGCGCGGCCATGCTGGTGATGGGCGACGACTGGGCTGGCCGCTTCGACGATTTCAGTTCGATCTGCGAAGTTGTCTATTTGCCGCGCACACCGTCGATCTCGACCAGCGAGATCATCGAGGTCATCCGTCGAGTGCTGTGACCCGGCCCAGGCGCCGTGTCAGCTCATCAGAGATGCGCTCCGAGGCCCGTCCGTCACGCGGGCCTATCAGGTGTTCGATCAGCGCCTCGCGCTGCGGTTGAAGCGCACAGTCTGGATCGGTGCTCTCGGCGATGGCGCGAAACAACACGCCACCCAGCTGCGCGGGCTTGTCCGCCGTGTGGGCAACAGCCTCATAGCGCGGCGTGTTCGGATCCATGCGTTGCTTGAATCGCCAGGCAAACGGCCCGCGGTAGCTCCAGCGCAGCGCCAGAAACCGACACCAGACCACCGGCCGGCCCAGCGCTGCAAACTCGAACAAGGCACTGGACGCATCGCTGACCAGCACATCGGCCCGGGCCATCAGCGGCACCAGGTTGTAGACCTCCGGACCGCACACTTCGACCCGCGCATCGCGTGCCCACTCCGCGAGTTGTTCGCGCTGCGGGGCGTACTGCTTCAGCGTCCAGCTGAAAAAATGCGGCTTAACGATCCATTTCGCACCAGGCACCAGATCAGGGAGCCGGACCGGCATGCGCTCCAGCGAAGAAGGGTAGAAAGTGGGGGCGTACAACAGCACCGGCGCGGCCCCCGACGCGCGCCGAGCGGGACGCGGCGCGGTGATCAGCGGATCCAGCTTCGCAAACCCGACCAACGCGCAACGTGGGCGGGCAGCCGGATCGCGTGCTGTCAGTTCGTCGAGCACGCGCTGCGATTCGACACAGCGCAAGTCGAAGGCATTGAGGCGCTTGTCGAACAGCACGTTTTTAACACCGATGCCGTGGTAAACCAATGCCGTCCGGGTGTTCGCTGCCAGCGTCTCGCTGGCGTCAAGAAACGTGCCAAACACCGCCCAGTCGGGGGCCAGTTGCCTCAATCGGGCGTAGCCTTCGCGGACGCTGGCCACCCTGATCAGATCGCCGCGACCGTCACCTTCGCCCGGCAAATTCAGCGCCATGCCGGCGCACTGCGGGTCGAGTCGAAGCAGCGTCGTGACGCGGTGGCCACGCCGACACAGCTCCTCGATCACTGGCAGAAACTGCGGCAGGTAGTACAGCTGCTCAGCAAAAAAGGCGACGTGCACAGTGCGAACCCTCCGACACCTTTCCCATTGTCACAAAAAGCGAGTGTGCGGAGACGAGGCCATCAGGCTGTCGCCGGCCCTGCCTGCAGCGCTGCCATGTCGATCACGAAGCGGTACTTGCCTTCGCTCCTGAGCATGCGCTCGTAGGCAGTGTTGATCTCGGTCGTCGCGATTAAATCGATGTCGAAGACGGTCCGGTGCTCGACGCAAAAGTCGAGCATCACCTGCGTTTCGCGGATGCGGCCAATAAACGATCCACTCAGTCGGCGGCGACTGAATGTCAGGCCAAACACGCTCCGTCCCGCGTGCGGGTGTTCCGGCGCGCCCACCAGCGTCATCGTGCAAACGCGCTTGACCAAGGCGATGAACGGATCCAGATCGTGCGGTGCAGCCACGGTATTGAGGATGAAGGAACGAATTCTGGTCCGCGGCCATCGCCTCAGGGTCCTTAGAGAGCACCACCTCGGCGGCACACAAATGCTTGGCATCATCGACCTGGTTGGACAAAGAGGCTTTGAAGGGGGCAACGAACCGATTGGAGGCGTTCGGTGGCTACGAACAAGACGCTACAAAGAACAACGGCCTAGGCGATTTGCCTAAGCCGTTGAATTTACTGGTGGGCCCTGAGTGACTCGAACACTCGACCTACGGATTAAGAGTCCGCTGCTCTACCAACTGAGCTAAGAGCCCGAAGATTGACGTCTTCGGATGAAAACGATGTGTTGCGATGGTGGGTTGTGCGGGGCTCGAACCCACGACCTACGGATTAAAAGTCCGCTGCTCTACCAACTGAGCTAACAACCCCCGAGCAGCCCGCAAGTATAGCCCGACTTCGGCACCTCTTGGCGCGCATTGCAAGTTCAGCAGAGGCACTCAGCGGCTCAGCCAGGCGCGAATGACCTCGCCCGCCGCGACCATGCCAAAGGTCGCCGTGACGGTCACGCTGGAACCATAGCCATGGCAGTTCAGGTTGCTTTCGGTGTCGCACGCCTGGTCGGGCAGGCGCACCGCTTCGCGGGAATAGACGCACGCGATGCCGATGGGCCCACGTCGCGCAGCGCCATGGTGCTGACGCAGTCGCTGGCGCAGCGATGCCAGCAGCGGATCGTGCGTGGCCTCGGCCAAATCACTGGTTTCGACGGCTTGCGGGCGCTGCTTGCCACCAGCGGCACCGACGCTGACGAACGCAGTACCGGTGTCGAGCGCCCAGGCGGCCAGTACTGATTTGGCCCGCACCTGATCACAGGCATCGATGAGCGCATCGACCGGCTGCGGCAGCAACGCCGGCCAGTTGTCACCGTCGACGAATTCCTCGATGGGCCGCAGCACGCATCCCGGATGGATGTCGCTCAAGCGTTCGCACAAGGCCAGCGCCTTGGACTGACCGACCGTGTGACCGAGGGCCTGCACCTGGCGGTTGATGTTGCCTTCGGACACGTGGTCCAGGTCGATCAGCGTCAGTTCGGCCACCCCACTGCGAGCCAAGGCCTCGGCGGCCCAAGAACCCACACCACCGAGCCCGACCACCGCGATGCGGGCAGCGCGCAACCGGTCATAGCCCGCGTCGCCATGCAAGCGCCGCAAACCACCGAAGCGGCGTTCGAGATCGGCCACCGACGCGTCGTCGATGGCCTGCGGGGCGTTCACTTCAGGGCAGCCAGACGCGCCTTGCCTGCTTGCGCTGCTTCGGAGTCGGGGTAGGTCTTGAACAGCTCATCCAAGGTCCTGCGCGCAGCCTTGGTGTCCTTCAGCTCGAACTGGCAGTTCGCGATGGCCAGCAGCGCCTCCGGCGCACGCAGGTCGCCGGGATAACTGGTGGCGAAACTGCGGAACGATGAAATGGCCTCGGCGTAGCTGCGTTTGCCGTACTGCGCATTGCCCAGCCAGAACAACACCGACTGGCCGTAACCGCTGCTCGGGTAGCGGCTGCGGAACACCGCCAGCGAGGTGGCGGCCGCCGCGAAATCGCCGCTGCGCACCTGCGCCATCGCCGCCTCGTACTGGCGGATTTCCTCGGCATCGGCCATGAACTCGCGGCCATCGACCGAGGCCATCTGTGGCTCGATGCGGGCCAGGCGTGCGTCGTAATCCTGCTTCAGATCCTTAAGCTGAACCTGCATCAGGCCCACGTCCCTTGCCATCTGCTCGACCTGATCGCGCAAGCTGGCGTTCTCGGTGCGCATCAGGTCGATCTGGCGGCTCAGGTCGGCCAGGCTGGTCCGCAACTGGCCAATCTGCTCGGCCTGTGCCGCACGGGCCTGCTCGTTGCTCTGCTCGAGCTTCTGGCGCAGCTCGAGGATCGCGCGGCGCGCCTCGTCGTCATCGAACAGGCCCGCCTGTGCAGCCGGCGCCGACAGCGTCAGCACCAGACAGGTGGCGCCCAGGCCGGACCACCACCTCGCACGAGGCCAGATGCGCGCCGCGCTCATCGTCAGGCCCTCAGCGGGCGACGAGTTCAACGCGGCGGTTCTTCGCATAGGCCGCCTCGTCACTGCCAGCGACGGCTGGGCGCTCCTTGCCGAAGCTGGTGGCTTCGAGCTGGCCATCGGTGGCACCGGCGAGGGTCAGCGCGCGCACGACGGCCTCGGCACGCTTCTGGCCAAGCGACAGGTTGTATTCGCGGCCACCGCGCTCATCGGTGTGGCCTTCGACAGCGAGCTTCGCCGTCTTGTTGGCCGTCAGGATCTTGGCGTTCGCGTCGATCACCGGGCGGGCGTCGTCACGCACGGTGTAGCTGTCGAAGTCGAAGTAAACGACCTTGCCCGCACTGGAAAACAGGCCTGCGCCGCCGTTCTGGGTCAGGTCCACCGGGGTGACCTGCGACTGCGAGGTGCCTGCTGCGTTGGCGTCAACGCCGGTGCCGGAGCGTGATTCCACAGGCACGTTCTTGTCGTCGAGCTTGACGTTGGAACCGCAGCCGGCCAGCGCCGCAGCGCACAGCGCAGCCCACAGCAACCGCTGAGTCGGACGAATGGAAAGAGAGGTCGTATTCATGGAAACTCCTTGAGGTGATGAGAAATTATCAGTGGTACGTCTGTGGTACTGCAACAAAGCGAACGACGGAAAGACAGCAGGCCCGAGCTGGTTTCAGCGGCCGTACGGACCCCACACGGGTTCGCGCACATCGGCGGTCGACGAGACCAAGCGTGACCTGATCTTGCCGTCCAGCGAGGTGGTCAGCAACACATCCCGGCCCTGCGAGCGCGACGCGTAGATGATCAAGCGGCTGTTGGGCGCAAAGCTCGGGCTCTCGTCGTCGTTGGTGTCACTTACAGACACCGGCGCACCACCTGCGAGGTCCTGCACATACAAGCGGAACGCACCGCCCTCCCGCGAGACATAGGCCAGTGAGCGTCCATCGGGGCTGAGGGCCGGGCTGATGTTGTAGCCGCCCGCAAAGGTGATGCGCTCAGCCGCGCCGCCGTTGGCCGGGATGCGGTAGATCTGCGGGCCACCACTGCGATCACTAACGAAATAGATGCTGCGGCCGTCAGGTGAGAACACGGGCTCGGTGTCGATGCCGATGCTCTGAGTCAGGCGGCGCACGTTGTCACCGTTGCGACCCATCAGGTAGATCTGCGAGCCGCCATCGCGAGACAGCGTCACGGCCAGCGTCTGGCCATCGGGCGACCACGCCGGCGCGCTGTTCGAGCCACGGAAATTCGCCACCGCGCGCCGCTTGCCGCTGGCGACATCCTGCACATAGACCACCGCCTTCTGGGTCTCGAACGAGACATACGCCAGCTCGCGGCCATTGGGCGACCACGCCGGGGAAATGATGGGTTCGGCGCTGTTCAGCGCAATCTGGCCGCCCTCGCCATCGGCATCGGCAATGTTCAGCGTGTAGCGCTTGCCCATGCGGGTGACGTAAGCGATGCGCGTCGAGAACACGCCTTTCTGCCCGGTCAGCTTTTCGTGAATGAAGTCAGCGATGCGGTGGGCCGCCAGCCGCAGGTCCGCAGCCACCACCACGGTGCTTTGCGCGCCCAGTTCGGTGCCCTTCACAACATCCCACAACTTGAAGCGCACGTCGTATCGGCCATCGGCCAGCCGCGTCACCGAGCCGCCCACCAGCGCATCGGCGGCGCGGCGGCGCCAGTCGGCCATCGCGGGTTGGGTGCTTTCGTCGAGCACACCGGGTGCGTCGACACCGCGAAACAGGCCACTGCGCTCCAGATCGGCACGCACGATCTGCGACACCAGCTGCGGGGCGGCCTGCTCATTGCGAAACCCCACCACCGCAATCGGCACCTGGGAGGCGCCAACCCCCGACATCTCGACCCTCAGCTGCGCCTGGGCCGCGGGGATGACCGTCAAGCAGACTGCCAGGGCGGCACAGACGATGGCGAAAAAACGCGGGGCAACAACAGTGATCGGACGCAGCATGGGCGGTGGACGACAGGCGGGCTCCACGGACACGACCGCAGGAGCTGAAGCGTTGTGTGGATGGCACCAATGATAGTGGGCTGGTTCACCGAGTCTGCCGCGTGCAGCGAAGTTCCCTACGCCTGCTGAATGCCTCGTCCAGCAACAGGTTTGCACCGCTGCCGACCCACGAAGCGGACGACACCAAGCACAATGCCCCTTGCACAAACAGTTTCAGCCCGCATTTCCGCGGCATGCATCTGAAAAGGACGAACTGATGAAATCCTGGATCCTGGCTTTGTCGGTAGCGGTGTTCGCGACAGGCTTCACGCCTCTGAGCGTGGATGCCAAGCGCCTGGGCAGCGGTGGTTACTCCGGCATGCAGCGCCAGTTGCCGCCGCGCAGCACGCCCGCTCCGGCCCCCACACAGGCCCCGGCGAAGCCCGCCCAGGCCAACCCGACCCCATCACCCACGGCCGGTGCCGCGCCAGCAGCTGCCCCCAAACGCTCGTGGATGGGCCCCATCGCCGGCTTGGCCGCGGGTCTGGGCATCGCCGCCCTGATGAGCCATCTGGGCCTGGGTGCCGAGTTCGGCAACCTGATCATGATGCTGTTGCTGGGCATCGTCGCCTTCGTGGCCATCCGCTTCGTGATGAGCCGCATGCGCAGCGCACCGGCAGCACAGACCGCCCCCGGCTTCAACGGCCTGCAATTCGCCGGCGAAACCGCGGGCGCAACGCGCGGCTCGGGTTCAGGCTGGAGCGCCGCCGCAGCGAGCCCGCCCGTGACCACAAGCACTGCCGTCGCTTCTCGCCCGACGATGCTGCCAGCCAGCTTCGATCAGGAGGCCTTCGAGCGCATCGCGAAGCTGACCTTCATCCGCATGCAGGCCGCCAACGACACCGCCGACCTGCAGGACCTGCGGCAATTCACCACGCCTGAGATGTACGCCGCGATCAAGCTCGATCTGCAAGACCGCGTCGACAAGGAACAGCGCACCGACGTGACCCATGTCGACGCCGAGGTGATCGACCTGGTCGAAGAGGCCGAGCGCCAAGTGGTCAGCGTTCGCTACCACGGCACGATCCGCGAAGAAGCCGACGGCCCGGTGACCGCGTTTGACGAGGTCTGGCATCTGGTCAAGCCCAACGCGGGCGGTCAGTGGGCGATTGCAGGCATCCAGCAGACGCAGTGACGACACTGCTGCACATCTCCGACACCCACTTCGGCACTGAGCAGCCACCCGTCGTTGAAGCGCTGGCGGCGCTGGCATCTGAGCTCGCGCCCGAGTTGCTGGTGATCTCGGGCGACATCACGCAGCGCGCGCGGGCTGCGCAGTTCGCCGCAGCCCGGCGCTTCATCGATCGTCTGGCGCTGCCGTTCGTCAGCATCCCCGGCAACCACGACCTCACGGTGGTGAATCCGCTGTTGCGCCTGCTGGCGCCTTACAGCGGCTACCGCGCCACCTTCGGCGATGAACTCGAGCCGGTGCACGAGAGCGCCGGGCTGCTGGTGCAGTGCGTGAAGACAACGCGCTGGTGGCGCCACATCGAAGGTGAAGTCAACACGGAACAGGTGCAGCGCGTGGCCGCACGGCTGCGCCAAGCGCGGCCCGAACAGCTGCGGGTGGTGGTGGTGCACCAGCCCGTGCACGTCGAAGGCGATGCCGAAGCCAGACACCTGCTGCGTGGCCGTGACGCGGCGCTATCGGCATGGGCCGAAGCCGGCGCCGATGTCGTACTGGGCGGGCACATCCACCTGCCCTATGTGGCCGAGCTGACACCGCCAGGCGCCAGTGGCGCCCGGATCGTCGTGGCGCAAGCGGGCACCGCCCTCTCAAGCCGCGTGCGCCGGCAAGCACCCAATTCAGTGAACGTGATCCGGCACGAGACCACCAGTGCGGCCCGCTTCAGCATCGAACGCTGGGATTTCAGCGGCGAGCGCGGTGAGTTTCAGCGCGTCGACACACGAAGTTTCGAATTGCGAAGGCACTAGCGCTGGGCCCGGGCGCGTCCGGGCGAAAAAGACCGTTTGAATTTCGTGTGCTCGATGACGTTTCCATGACAGACTGCATTGATGGGACAGGACATGCTGCGCGACACGGTGGCCTTCGCGGCTCTGACCGTGGCAGTGACGCTCGCCGCCCTGGCCTGGCATCCGGATGACTGGCTGATCAGCGAGGACGGGCTTCTCGAGACCTTTTCGGCCCTTCTGTATGCCGGTGCGGCCCTCTTCGGCGGGGCCACGCTGCTCCGCCTCCGCCGTGCCGCGCATCCAGCCCTCTGGTTCATCACGCCCTTGGGCCTTGTCTGCGCACTCGACGAGATCAGCTACGGCGCGCGCCTGTTTGGGTTCGAAGCGCCGGCGCTCAAGGGCGGTGGCGAGTTCGATGGCGTGCATGATCTGATCATCCTCGCCAAGCGCGAACTTGACGCGCTTGCAGTGGACGACCTGCTGTTGGCCGTTGCGGTCGGAGCGCTCGCGATCTCGGCCTCTCTGCTCGGCCGCCGGCCGCTGATCGCTGCGGTACGGATCGCGCTGGCCGATCCCGTTCTGCTCAGGCTCGGCGCCTGCGTTGGCCTCCTCGCCGCCTCGCAGGCCCTCGACATCGATGTCGTGACGATCCCGAAGCAGATGTATCTGGAGGAGTGGGGTGAAACCTCAGGCGGGTTCTGGCTTCTTGCTGCGGCGCTGGCCTCACGCCTGACTGCCAAGGCGCCGCAGCAGCCAAAACGCCACCACGCAGAATCACCTGTGGCCGAAGCGTCCGAACAGGCCTGACGCGTGATCGGCGCCTACTTCGGCCGCACGCGCAGCACCCGCCCGTCGGCGCTGTCGCTCAGCAGGTAGATCGCGCCGTCTGGTCCGACACGCACGTCTCGCAGGCGCTCGCCCAGTTCCTGAAACAGCACTTCCTGCACACCTGCTGCAGCACCCGTCATGGGGACGCGGCGCACGCTGCGTTCCTTCAGCGTCGCCACGAACAGGCTGCCGCGCCAGGCGGGGAACAAGGTGCCGTCGTACCAGGCCAAGCCGGCGGGCGCCACGGAAGGCGTCCATTCCAGCAGCGGCTCGTCGATGCCCGGCAGCGTTCGGTACGGCGTGATCCGGGCGTAGGTGTAGTCGACGCCGCCGGTCGTGAGTGGCCAGCCGTAGTTCGCACCGGGCCGGATGCGGTTGAGTTCATCGCCGCCGCGTGCGCCATGTTCGTGCGAGTAAAGAACGCCACCCACCGCCACCAGCCCCTGCGGATTGCGATGGCCAAGGCTGTAGATCTCGGGCCGCGCACCGCTGGTGCCGACGAAGGGGTTGTCGCGCGGCACGCTGCCGTCGGCGTTGATGCGCAGCAGCTTGCCCAGGTGGGTGTGCAACCGCTGCGCGTCCGTGCGCTCGAGGTTGCCGTCGCCCATGCCCACCACCATCGTGCCGTCGGGCAGCCAGGCCATGCGTCCGCCGAAATGCTGGGTGGCCTTCTTGGCTGGCTGCGAGGTGAAGACAGTGGTCACGTCGAGCAGCTGCGTGCCATCAAAACGCGCGCGCACCACACGCAGATGATTGGCCGCCGGCGTGCCATGGGCGTAGGAGAGGTAAAGCAGGCCGTTGTCGGCGAACCCCGGGTGCAACAGCAAGTCGAACAAGCCAGCCTGGCCTTGCGCCATCACCGCTGGCACGCCTGGCACGGGCGCGCTGCGCAAGGCCAACTGGCCATCGGCGCCGGGCTCGATGACGCGCAAGCGCCCCGGCCTTTCTGTGACCAGCAATCGCCCGTCGGGCAGGAAGGCCAGCGACCAAGGGTGGACGAGGCCGGCGGCCACCGTGTCCACCCGATACTCGGCGGACCTCGCCGCCCCCGTGCTGAGCATGGCCACCAGCAGGACGATCAGTGCGTGATACATCATCACGGAAGTATGAAACACCGGCGCCCAACATGACTGCCCTTCGCCCTTCGATGAGCGCCAAGACACGGCGCTGGCCCCGCATCCTGCTGGCGGTGATCGCGGGTTGGCTCCTGGCCGCAGCCTGGGGTTCGGTGGTGCAGACGCAATTCAATCTGCAGGCGCTGATGCCGCTCGGCGTACCGGTGCCTCTCAGCCTGCGTGCGCTCACCACCGTGCAAGACCTGGCCGGCTTTGCCCCCGTCTACGCCGGCATCCTGGCAGCCGGCTGGCTGCCGGCGCTGGGTCTGGCCACTGGGTTGGCACGGTCATGGCCTGCGGCGCGCACGCCCTCTTCACTGCCGCCGCTGGCCTCGGGATGGTGGCGGCGGTGCGTGCGGTGGACGCGCTCGCGCCCATGCCGGTGTTCATCGATGCGACCCGCGGCTGGCCCGGCCTGCTGAGCATGGCCGCAGGTGCCGCCCTGGGCGGCTGGCTCTGCGCCAGGCTCTCCGCGCAGCGCTAGGCCATGGATTCCGTCTCACAACTGGCGCTCGGGGCTGCCGTCAGCGTGGCCGTCATGGGCCGGCGCACTGCGGTGTGGAAGGCTGCGCTGTGGGGTGCTGTGGCTGGTACGTTGCCCGATCTGGATGTGCTGATCGAGCACGGTGATCCGATCCGCAACATGGTGCTGCACCGCGCCGAGACGCATGCACTGTTCTGGCTGACGCTGTTCTCGCTGCCGCTGGCTGCCTCCGTGTCACGGCTGCACGGCGAGTGGGCGCAGTGGCGGCGCTGGTGGATGGCGATGTGGCTGGCTCTCGTGACGCATCCTTTGCTGGACACGATGACGGTCTACGGTACCCAGCTGGCGCTGCCGTTCAGCGACCGGCCGTTTGGCGTCGGCAGCATCTTCATCATCGACCCGCTGTACACGTTGCCGTTGCTCGCAGGCGCCGGCTGGGCGCTGGCGTCACGCGGCAGCGCACGTGGCCTGAAAGCCAACGCCGCCGGGCTGATGCTGAGCAGCGCCTACCTGGTCTGGGGGGTGCTGGCGCAAGGTCACGTGGAGCGTGTGGCGCGCCAATCGCTGGCTGGGCAAGGCGTTGACGTCGAGCAGGTGCTGGTGACGCCCACAGCGTTCAACAGCGTGCTGTGGCGCGTGGTCGTCCTGGCAGGCCCGACCTATCACGAAGGTTTCTATTCGCTCTTCGATGGCGGGCGGCAGATCACGTTCGATCGCTTCGAGCGCGGCACGGCGCTGAGCAGCGCGCTGCAAGACATCGAAGGCGTGCAGCGCATCGCCGCGTTCAGCAAAGGCTTCTACAAGCTGCACACCAACGACACCCAGCTGCTCGTGACCGACCTGCGCATGGGCCAAGAGCCTTACTACGTCTTCACCTTTGCGGTGGCCGAACGAAACAGCGCCGCGCAGCCACTGCCGCGACCCGTGCAACTGGGCACCAGGCCAGATGTCCGCCGTGGCCTGCCATGGCTGTGGCGACGGGCGTGGGGGGAGCCGTTGCCGCCGCCGCGTTGAGCTCTTCCTGTCGCAGGCGGTTCGCCTAGCTTGCGCTTGACGTGATGCAGATGGGCGGCTGGAGGACGAGCCGTTCAAACCTTGGCAGATCGAATGGCTCCCGTCTGCGTCGACCTTGAACTGGAGGGACTCGCGAGCAACCAGCGAATCAAGCGGACTGCGTACCGCACCGCCGCCCATCTTGAGCACGCGCATGTAGATCATGGACGTTGCCATGTCCGCGTGACTCCGGCACGAGGCCGCCAGCGCCGCACGCCTCGGCATCGAACGCTGGAATTTGAGCGGCGAGCGTGGTGAGTGTCAGCTCATCAAATCGCGCAGCTTCAAGTTGCACCGGCACTTGCGCGCTGCGTTCAGACCGCCAACCTGCGTTGGCGTGACGGCATGATGCGGGCGATTTGTCCGCATCTTGCGCTGGATGGGACATGTGCCCGTGCGCCTGTCGGGCCGAGAATGCCAAGCCGCCACGGCGGCCTTCAACTGCAACCGAGCTAAACGCAGCGGTGCGCCAGGGTGCCGTGTGGAGTGAAGTCAAGGAGGAGGGCCGACGAGTCCAGAGTCGACGCGAGCGGCTGGTCAACCGGCCCGGGGGACATGAACGGAACACGGCACCCTGGCGCACGGCTCTCGCGCAGCCCACCAACGCTCACTGACTGTCGTCAAACCCCGTCGGCGAATCGGTGCTGACCTGTGTGTTGCCCATGCCCAGCAGTTCGCGGGCGCGGTACAGGGTTTGTAGCTCGGTGTGGCTTTTCTTCGATGCCACGAGGTGGCGCTCGATCTCCCAGACCAGGTTGATCAGCTCGCGCGTGGTCTGCGCGCGGCGCACGCGCACCAGGGTGACGGCTGCGAACAGCGGTGCGTCGATGCGCAGGGTGTCCGTCAGCAGCTCGCGTACTTCCTGGTGCAAGTCTTCCTGCTCGGACTTGGCCAGCGCGCGGCGCTGCGCGTAGGCCACGGCCTCGCCGTCTTCAGCGGGCTTCAGTGGCATGCGCGAGGAGTCTTCGGTGGTGAACTTCGGCGCCCGCGCGGGGGGCTCCAGATCCACCGCCAGCGCGCCCGACAGCGTGTTGCCGCCGCTGTCACCGGCCTCCACCGAGGGTGCCGCCACCGCAGGCGCGCCTGGGTCGAGTGCCACGTCGACCATGCCCAGGTGCACCAGATCGGCAAAGTGCGTCGTTCGGGCGCCCGCCTGCAGGCCGAGTGCCAGCACCTCGCTGAGCGGGCGCACGCCGTCCACCAGGAACAGCATGGTCCGGTGGCGCTGGTTCAGGCCATGCGTGCGTGAGCGCAACTCGTCGGTTCCGAGCTGCGTCTTGGCCGGCGGGCGGGGAATGGACATCGGGTGAACGACAGCAACTGGTAACAAAAGACAATTGTTGCGCCAGCGTCTGCGCCGGTGTGCGGCACTCGTATCAGGACGTATCCGCAGCAGCGCTCAACTGTGCGGTTTTTGGGCAGTTCGTCCGTTCCGCGAGCGATCGTCAGGCAGCAAGTGGCATCGCGCCGTGCAGGTGCGATGTGATCTGCGCCGGCACGTTGACGGTGCGCACCGCTTGGTAAATGGCTTCGGCCTGCGGATGGTGGCGGCGCAGCTGATGCAACCACTGCTTGAGCCGCCCGGCGCGGTGGCGATCGGCGATGTCAGACCGCGCCAGCACGAGTCCCCAGAAATCAGCGACCAGCGGCTGCAGCTGGTGCCAACCGAACGCCATGCCGTCGGCCAGTAGCCGCGCCTGGGGAGAAGGGGTGGCCGCCACGATGGCCAGCGCCAGCCCCGGGTTGGCAACCATGCCGCGGCCCAGCATCAGCGCATGGCAGCCCGAGACTTCACGGCAGCGCAGCGCATCGGCCACCGTCCAGATCTCGCCATTGGCCACCATCGGCAACTGCACCGCGGCCCGGATGTCGGCGATGCGCTCCCAGTACGCGGGCGGCCGGTAGCCATCGGCCTTGGTGCGCGCGTGCACCACCAGTTCGTCGGCGCCGGCGTCGGCAATGGCCTGCGCGCACTCGACCGCGCGGCGGTCGTCGAGGTGGCCGAGCCGCATCTTTGCCGTGACGGGCATCGCCACCGGCACCGCACGACGCACCGCACTGACGATGCGGGCGATCAGTTCCGGGTCGTCGAGCAGCGCCGCCCCACCGCCGTGCCGGTTCACGATCTTGGCGGGGCAGCCGAAGTTGAGGTCGATGCCATCCGGCCCCAGCGAGGCCAGCCGCGCAGCGTTCTCGGCCAGACAGTTCGGGTCGGAGCCCAACAGCTGTGCGCGCACCGGCACGCCAGCGCGTGTGCGCCCGCCCTGGCGCAGCTCGGGCACCACGCGCAAGAAGGTGCGCTCGGGCAGCAAGGTGCCAGAGACCCGGATGAACTCCGACACGCAGCGATCGATGCCACCCACGCGCGTCAGGATGTCGCGCAGCGTGTGGTCAAGCAGGCCCTCCATCGGCGCCAGCAGGATCGTCACATGGACCTCCCGCTCGCAGCCGAGGCAATTGCGGCGATGATGACGGGTGCGACGCGATCGACGTTGCTTTGTCGAACAGGAGACCTGTCTTGAAACCCAAATTTTTCGCCACCCTGCTGGCGTTTTCTTTCGCCGGCGCAGGCTGGGCCCAATCGGGTGTGGCGCCGGCGGCGCAGAAGCAATCGGGCGATGTCACCACCGCCAGCGGCCTCGTGTACCACGTGCTCGTCGAGGGCGCCGGGGCCACCCCCCGCGCCATCGACGGCGTGACGGTGCACTACCGCGGGACGCTGACCGATGGCAAGGAGTTCGACAGCTCGTACAGCCGCGGCCAGCCGGCGACCTTTCCACTCAAGGGCGTGATTCCTTGCTGGACCGAGGGGCTGCAACGGATGAAGGTGGGCGGCAAGGCGCGTCTGACCTGCCCGCCGCAGATTGCTTACGGATCGCGCGGTGCCGGCAACGTGATTCCGCCGAACGCGACGCTGACCTTCGAGGTCGAGTTGATCTCGATCTCGCTGTACTGACCGGCGCATCGTCAGGCGACCCTGTGCCGCGCTGAGCCGGTGATTCATCCGGCCGGCGCGGGCTTGGCCAGCAGCTTGCGGCCCACGGTGACGCCGACCAGCACCAGCGCGCCGGCAGCGATGCCCACCAGGCCGTCGAGCAGCGTAGGCACCACCGCGCCCACCCAGTGGCCAAGCACCTCGGTGGCCTGCGCGGCCAAGCCCTCGATCGCGTGGTGCAGCGCAGGGATGCCATGCGTGAGGATGCCGCCACCGACAAGGAACATCGCCGCGGTACCGACCACGGTGAGTGCGCGCATCAGATAGGGCGCGGCTTTCAGGATCGCCCCGCCGATGCGGTGTTGCAGCGCCACGCCCGCGCCACCGCCCGGGCGCTTCGTGAGCCACAGCCCCAGGTCATCGAGCTTGACGATGCCGGCCACCAAGCCGTAAACGCCGATCGTCATTGCGATCGCAATACCGACCAGCACGGACAGTTGGGTGATGAAAGCAGACTCCTGCACCGTGCCCAGGGTGATGGCGATGATTTCCGCCGACAGGATGAAGTCGGTGCGCACCGCGCCCTTGATCTTGTCCTTCTCGAACGCGACCAGGTCCACCGACGGATCGGCCAGTGCCTGCAGCACTTGTTCGCGGTGGGCTGCGTCTTCCGACGCATCGTGCAGGAACTTGTGCGCCAGCTTTTCGAAGCCCTCGTAGCAGAGGAACAGGCCGCCAACGATGAGCAGCGGCGTCACAGCCCAGGGCGCGAACGCACCGATGGCGAGTGCCGCCGGCACGAGGATCGCCTTGTTGAGCGCCGACCCTTTGGCCACCGCCCAGACCACCGGCAGCTCGCGATCGGCTTTGACGCCCGACACCTGCTGCGCGTTGAGTGCCAGGTCGTCGCCCAGCACGCCGGCGGACTTCTTTGCGGCGACCTTGGTCAGCAGCGCGACATCGTCGAGCACTGTGGCGATGTCGTCGATCAGGGCAAGCAGGCTGGAGGCCATCAGTGACTCTTTCGGGGCAGCGGGATTGACGGCGATCGTAGCCGGGGGCGAGTCCGGAGAAAGCCGGCATCGGCGCAGGCACCCGATGTCGTGCGAACATCTTGCGAGCAAAGCCACCGAGGAGCACACGATGAGCGCCTGGACCCAGAAGACCCCCGACGAGGTGTACACCGCCAACGAGATCGCCGCCCGGCTGAAGCAGGATCTGCCGACGTGGTCGCATGCCGATGGCCACCTGCGGCGCCAGTACAAGACCAGCGGCTGGAAAGGCACGCTGATGGTCGTCAACGCGATCGGTCACCTGGCCGAAGCCGCCTGGCACCACCCGGACCTTGAGGTGTCCTACCCCTCGGTCATCGTCAAGCTGATGAACCACAGCGCCAAGGGCATCACCAACAAGGACTTCGAACTGGCGCTGAAGCTCGAGGAGCTGGTGATGTGGCAACCGGCGAAGCAGGCTGATTCAGCGCTGGAAGGCACGCCAGACGAGGCTCAGTACAAGTACATCCAGTACGACTGATCAGGTGCCCGTCTTGCGCTGAGGTGTGTCGTCCGCCATCGGCTCGACGGCGTCGCCCGAATCCAGGCCCAGAAAGCCCCCGCTCTGGTGCGCCCAGAGCCGCGCATACAGCCCGCCCTGAGCCAGCAGACTCTGGTGGTCGCCCTCCTCGACGATGCGGCCGTGCTCCAGCACGATCAGCCGGTCCATCGCGGCAATGGTTGACAGCCGGTGCGCGATCGCCACCACGGTCTTGCCTTCCATCAGGCGGTACAGGCTGGCCTGGATGGCGGCCTCGACCTCGCTGTCGAGCGCGCTGGTGGCTTCGTCGAGCAGCAGGATTGGCGCGTCTTTCAACATCACACGGGCGATGGCGATGCGCTGGCGCTGGCCGCCGCTGAGCTTCACCCCCCGCTCGCCCACATGCGCGTCGTAGCCGGTGCGACCCGTCGGGTCGGCCAGCGACACGATGAAGTCGTGCGCCTCGGCGCGATGCGCGGCGGAGACCATCTCGGCATCGCCCGCTTCGGGGCGGCCGTAGAGGATGTTGTCGCGCACCGAGCGGTGCAGCAGCGAGGTGTCCTGCGTGACCATGCCCACCTGCGCGCGCAGACTGTCCTGCGTCACCGCGGACACGTCCTGCCCGTCGATCAGCACGCGGCCCGATTCCACGTCGTAGAAGCGCAGCAGCAGGTTGACGATGGTGCTCTTGCCCGCGCCCGAGCGGCCGACCAGTCCGATCTTCTCGCCCGGTCGGATGTGCAGTGACAAGCCGTCGATCACCGGCGTCTCGCCGCCGTAGGCGAAGCGCACATTGTCAAAGCGGATATCGCCCTGCGTCACCCGCAAGGGCACGGCTTCAGCACGGTCGGTGACGCGTTGTGGTCGCGAGAGCGTGTTCATGCCGTCTTGCACGGTGCCGATGTGTTCGAACAGCGACGCCATCTCCCACATCACCCAGTGCGAGATGCCGTTCAGGCGCAAAGCCATCGCGGTCGCGGCCGCCACCGCGCCCACACCCAGTTCGCCGCGCGTCCACAGCCACAGCGTGGCGCCGGCGGTGCTGGCAATCAGCAACATGCTGAGCAGGTGGTTGACCACCTCGAAGCCGCTGACCAGTCGCATCTGCCGATGGACCGTGACGATGAACTCCTGCATCGCCGAGCGCACATAGCCCGACTCACGCCCGGCGTGCGAGAACAGCTTGACGGTGGCGATGTTGGTGTACGCGTCGGTGATGCGCCCGGTCATCAGCGAGCGTGCATCGGCTTGCAGTTTCGACACCTTGCCCAGGCGCGGCACGAAGTACCAGATCGCCAGCGCATACAGCGTGAGCCAACCCACGAAGGGCAACAGCAACCACAGGTCGAATCGACCCACCAGCGCGATGATGGTGACGAAGTAGATCACCACGAACACCATGATGTCGCAGGTGATCATGACCACGTCTCGCGTGGCGAGCGCGGTCTGCATCACCTTGGTGGCCACGCGACCGGCGAACTCATCCTGGTAGAACTGCATGCTCTGACCGAGCATCAGCCGGTGGAAATTCCAGCGCAGTCGCATCGGCAGATTCGCCGCCAGCGCCTGGTGCTTGATCAGCGTCTGCAGCGCAATGAGCAACGGGCTGCCCATCAGGATGGCCGCGAGCAGCAGCAGATGGGCTCGCTCCTGTGTCCACAGCTGCGAAGGCTCCACCCGCGCGAGCCAGTCGACCACGTCACCGAGCATGCTGAACAGGTAGGCCTCGAACACGCCAATCGACGCCGTCAGCAGGATCATGCCCAGCACCAGGCCGCGCGCCCCGGCGATGCACGCCCAGACGAAGGGAAAAAGTCCACGCGGCGGCGGGGTGGGTTGCCCGTCGGGATACGGGTCAAGCAGTTTTTCGAAGGCTGAATACATCCGCACAAGCGTAGCCGATGCATGATGACCGGGTGCCTTCCACCCCGAGTCTCCCTTCGCTGTCTCCGCTGGTGATCGTCCATGCCGACGAGGCACTGGTGGCCATCGACAAGCCCGCCGGCCTGCTGTCGGTGCCAGGGCGCGGGGCCGACAAGGCCGACTGCGCCGTGGCGCGGGTGCAGGCACCCTTCCCCGATGCGCAGACGGTGCACCGGCTCGACATGGCCACCTCCGGGCTGCTGCTGTTCGCCCGCGGCGCAGCGATGCAGCGCACGCTCAGCGTGATGTTCGAGACCCGTGAGGTGGTCAAGCACTACGAGGCGGTGGTGGAAGGCCTGGTGGAGCAGGACGCGGGCGAGATCGACCTGCCGCTGCTCGCCGACTGGCCACAGCGCCCACGCCAGAAGGTCGACCCCGTTCACGGCAAGCCGTCGCTCACCCGCTACCGCGTGCTGCACCGCGACCCAGCCACACGCACCACGCGGCTCACACTGCAGCCGCTGACCGGACGCACGCACCAGCTGCGGGTGCACCTGCTGGCGATCGGGCATCCGATCGTGGGCGATGCGTTGTACGCGACGCGCAACCAGCCCACCGCCTCGCGGCTGATGCTGCACGCCACGCAGCTGGCGTTACGCCATCCGCTGACCTCGCAGAACCTGGCGTTGTCCAGCGCGGCGCCATTCTGACGACCCCGGGGCACGCCAGAATTCAACGCCTCAGCCGCACCGGAGCCCGCCCGTGTCTCAACGCATCGTCATCCTCACCGGCGCCTCGCGCGGCCTGGGCGCTGCCATGGCCGAGCAATTGCTGACGACCGGAACCGTGATGCTTTGCCTCTCGCGCGGCAGGCACCCGACGCTGGCCGCGCACGCCGCCACAGTGAACGCGCAGCTCGAAGAGTGGCCGCGTGATCTGGCCCACAGCACCGCCGTCGCCGACGAGGTCGAGGCCTGGCTGCGTACCTTTGATGCGAAGCGCTTCGACCAGGCCATGCTGATCAACAACGCGGGCGTGATCGGCACCGTCGGCCCCTCGGACGCTTGCACGTCGGCGGAACTGGCCAGCGCGCTGCGCGTCGGGCTGGAAGCGACCATTTTGCTGACGGCCGCATTCCTGCGGGCGACCGGCGCCTGGCGGGCTGATCGCCGCGTGCTGAATATCTCATCGGGCCTGGGTCGCCGGGCGATGGCGGGCAGCGCGATCTACGGCGCAGCGAAAGCTGGCATGGACCACTACTCGCGCGCGGTGGCGCTCGACGAAGCGCACCGCGCCGAGAGCGCGGGCGACCAGCGCCGCGCGGCGCGCATCGTGGCGCTGGCGCCAGGCGTGATCGATACCGACATGCAGGCGCAATTGAGAGCGGCCGACCCGGCAGGCTTCCCGGGCAAGGCCAGTTTCGAGCAGCAGCACGCGCAGGGCTTGCTGGTCAGCGCCGACGACACCGCGCGCCGCGTGCTGGCCTACCTGGCGGGCGACGATTTCGGCAGCAACCCGGTGGCGGACATCCGGCTGGCCTGAGCCGGCCGTTGCAACGTCAGACGCCGCCCGGGCCCTGAAAGCCTCCGCGCCGGAAGGTCAGCACCAGCGTGTCGCGGTGGCCGTCGAGTTGGCCCGCCTGGAGCGGCTGGATCGGTGTGGTCTCGTGGATCACCCGCGCATCGTCGAGCATCAGCAGCGTCCACGGTTCGGTCATCGTGAAGCGGATGCCTGTCGGCCCATTGGCGTCGAAGACACGCGTTTCGCCACCTTTCACGCCGCGCCGATCGACCAGCGCGACGACGACGAAGTCGACACCGTCGCGGTGCGCGCCCTCAGGCGTTGGCCGGCCGATGCCGTCGGTGGTGTCGATGCGGAACTGGTGCGCCTCGACGAACCAGGGCTGCGAGCCCTGGATCTGCGAACACACCGCCGACAGGCCGCGCAGCACCGCCGCCCAGGCCGGCTGCTCGGTGACCTCCGAGCTCATCGGCTCGAACATGCGTTCCAGGCCGCCATGCAGCGCGTTGTATTCGAGCGGCTGCCAATGGGGTCGGTGCGGCACACGCTGCACCCGAGCGCCCTCGACGATGAAGCAGGAGTGCCGGCGCCGCCGATATCGACCGCCGTCCCGCAGGAAAGCGTCGGGTGGCAGGTCGGACCAGCTTGGTACCAGCGCCATCAGCGCTGCAGCATCGATATCAATTAGCGCGCGAAAGGCCTCTGGGGCCAGCACGGCATGGCCCAGATAGGTCAACGCCTGCGGCAAGGCAGCCGCATCGATCGACGGCGGTGCGGGCGTCATCACGGCAGTGCCTGCGCTGCGGAGGCGCCACCGGCCGACGGCGCAACGACCCGGATTCGGCATCCCGTCACGGCGACCACCTGGCCCGCTCGGATCTTGCAGGTCTTGCGCAACTCGTCACGCCCGTCGACCTGGACGCCGCCTGCGGCCACCAATGCCTTGGCCGCCCCGCCACTGGGCGACACGCCGGTGGCCTTGAGCAAGGCATCGAGTGTGATGTGCTCGCCACGCAATTCGAAATCGATCAAGTCCATCGGGCAGCAATCTCCAGCCACACAGGGTGGCGCAGTCAGTTTGGATCCAGGGGGGCGTGATTCTGTGTCATCGAGGCACACCCTCGGCAAACGCGCATGCGCCTGTCATCGCAATGGGGTACATTAGATTCACAGGTATACGCAAGACCGTGGTTGCTAGTGATCATCTACCCGCCTCTGTTCTGAAGCGGGATCGCAAGAAATCCCCAGTTGATCTTGAGTGTCTCTGCATGCGATTGCATGTGCAGTCGCATCATTTTGTTATTTGATAGGAAACCGTCCATGACGACGCAAACAGGTACCGTGAAGTGGTTCAACGAGAGCAAGGGCTACGGCTTCATCGCTCAAGACGCGGGTGGTGCTGACCTCTTCGCCCACTTCCGTGACATCACCGGTAGCG
Organism: Burkholderiales bacterium Ga0077547; assembly: GCA_001464195.1. Lineage (GTDB taxonomy): Bacteria > Pseudomonadota > Gammaproteobacteria > Burkholderiales > Burkholderiaceae_C > PBB1. The sequence continues at coordinate 57,937 of LNEY01000023.1, read as the reverse complement.
GCTTCAAGACCCTGGTTGAAAACCAGAAGGTCGAGTTTGAAGTCAAGCAAGGCCAGAAGGGTCTGCAAGCTGCCAACATTCGCGTGCTGTAAAAGCGCCGCGACATCAGCTTTCGAAACGCGGCTTCGGCCGCGTTTTTTTATGCCTGCGCCGAACTACTTCTTGGCTTCGTTCTGCAGGGACTGGCCCAGCAACTGAGCGATCAGCGCATTGAGGCCGCCTTCGTGACCGACGGCACAGTCGTGCAGCTGCCGAACCAGATCGGCTGGTAACTTGCAGGCAAACGGCAGCAGCCCGGCCTGCGCATCGAGCCGGCGTTGCTCGCGCTTGTCGATCACTGCACTCGCAGCCTGGCCGTAGCGTCCAGGGACCGCCACCCCCTTCATCTGCCCGTCGATCTTCTTGGCCAGGTTCTTGACCAGGTCGGTTTTCTTCATGCTCATGGTGTCGTGCTCTGTGCGCTGCGAGGGTTCGCGAATCTTCGATTGTCATGCGTAGCCGACAATCGAAGGCTGCGCTGAAACCCTTCGCGCCGAACAGGACGCACCCCATGGCACTGAAGGCCACCATCCACAAAGCCAGCCTGCAGTTGAGCGACATGGACCGCCACGTCTACGGCGAGCATGCGCTCACCATCGCGCGCCACCCGTCGGAGACCGACGAGCGGATGATGATCCGCGTGCTGGCCTACGCGCTGAACGTGCCCGCCGACCCGCACCATGGCACGCTTGAATTGGCCAAGAGCCTGTGGGACACCGACGAGCCCGACCTCTGGCACAAGGACCTGACTGGCCAGATCGTGCACTGGATCGATGTCGGCCAACCCGACGAGCGACGCATCATGAAGTCGTCGCCGCGGGCCGAGCGGGTCACGGTGATCAGCTTCAGCCACAGCACGCCGGTGTGGTGGAAGGGGTTGGAGACGCGCATCACCCGCGCACGCAACGTCGCGGTGTGGCAAATCGAGCCCGAGCAAAGCCAGGCGCTGGCCGCGCTGGCGCAACGCAACATGCAACTGCAAATGACGGTGCAAGACGGCACGGTGTGGATCGGCGAGGGTGATCGCTCGGTCGAGGTACGGCCCATACGCTTGAATCCCTGATCGGCCGATCGGGGCCAGAATGGGTTGGATGACAGCACCCCGCCCCCACCTCCGCGCCACCGACCTCGAAATCCGCCACGACCCGGCGACGTCCTGCTTCGAATGCCAAGTGGACGGCCTGCGCTGCGTCATCGACTATCGCCTGATTGGCAACGTGATGCACATCGACCACACCGAGGTGCCGCCGGCACTTGAAGGCCGTGGCATCGCGGCGGCGCTGGTGCGTTTCGCCCTGGCCCATGCGCGCGAACACGGCTTGAAGGTGAATCCGCTGTGCTCGTATGTGCGGGTCTACATGCAGCGGCATGCAGACACCCAGGACCTGCGCGCATGAGCGCGACCGACCAAGACCCATACCGCTGGCTGGAAGAGGTGCAGGGCGATCGCGCCCTGGCCTGGGTGCGCGAACGCAATGCCGAAAGCGAAGGCGTGCTGACTGCGCGACCGGAGTACGCGCCGATCCGCGAGCAGTTGCTGGACGTGTTGAACTCGAAGGAGCGCATCCCGCAGATCACGCGGCGCGGCGATCACTTCTACAACCTGTGGCGTGACGACACCCATCCCCGCGGCCTGTGGCGCCGCACCACGCTGGCAGAGTACCGACAACCGAATCCGCGCTGGGAGACGGTGCTCGACATCGATGCACTGGCTGCGGCCGAAGGCGAAAACTGGGTCTGGGCCGGTGCCGATGCGCTCGCCACTGCGCCGCAGCGCTGTCTGGTGTCGCTGTCACGCGGCGGCGCCGACGCGGCGGTGGTGCGCGAATTCGACACCACCACCAAGCAATTCGTCGAGGGCGGCTTCGTGCTGCCCGAAGCCAAGTCGTCGGTGACCTGGATCGACGAGAACACGCTGTACGTCGGCACCGATGTCGGCCCCGGCAGCCTGACGGATTCCGGCTACCCGCGCCTCGTCCAGCGCTGGGCGCGCGGCACCCCGTTGGCGTCTGCGGTCACCGTCTTCGAGGGAGAGGGCCCCGATGTGTCGGTGAGCGTCTCGGTCGATCTGACGCCAGGCCACGAGCGCACGCTGTTCAGCCGGTCGCTCGATTTCTATCACCAGCAGCATTTCCTGCTGCAAGGCGAGACGCTGGTGCGCGTCGACCTACCAAGCGACGCGTCGTTCAGCTTCTGGAACCACGTGGGCGACCCGACCGACACACTGTTGATCGAGTTGCGCAGTGATTGGGCGGTGGCGGGGGTGACTCATCCCAGCGGCTCGCTGCTGGCCGCTGACGCGCTGGCTTGCCTGGCGGGAGATCGGCAGTTCACGGTGCTGTTCACGCCCACCGCCACCCGCTCGCTCGCGGGCTATTCAACGACGCGTGAGCACATCATCGTGAACCTGCTCGACAACGTCGCCAGCCGCCTTGAACTGTGGCGGCGCACGGCTGGCGGCTTCGAGCCGCGGATGATTGACGCGCCTCGTCCCGGCACGCTGAGCGTGCGCGGCCTGCACGATCCAATGCGCCGGGACGATCCCCTGGCCGAAAGCTACCTGCTGGGCTACACCGATTTCCTGACGCCGGATTCGCTGTTCCTCGGTCAGACCGGGGCCAATGGTTCGCCCACGCCACCCCCGCTTGAACTGCTGAAAGCACGCCCGGCACTTTTCGACGCCAACGGTCTGCGCACCGAGCAGCGCTTTGCGACCTCCGCCGATGGCACGCGGGTGCCTTACTTCATCGTCTGGCCGCGCGGCGCGAAGGCCGACGGCCGCAACCCGACGCTGCTGTACGGCTACGGCGGCTTCGAAATCTCGCTGAACCCCTGGTACGCGGCAGGCCACGGCCGCGCCTGGTTCGAGCGCGGCGGCGCTCTGGTCGTGGCCAACATCCGCGGCGGTGGCGAGTTCGGGCCGGCCTGGCACCAGGCCGCCATCCGCGAGCGCAAGCAGCGCAGCTACGACGATTTCATTGCGGTGGCTGAAGACTTGATCAAAAGCGGCGTCACCCGCCCACGGCACCTCGGCATCATGGGCGGCAGCAACGGCGGGCTGCTGGTGGGCGCGGTGTTCACCCAGCGCCCCGAGCTGTTCAATGCCGTGGTGTGCCAGGTGCCGCTGCTCGACATGCGGCGTTATCACACGCTGCTGGCGGGCGCCTCGTGGATGGCCGAGTTCGGCAACCCCGATGTGCCTGAAGACTGGGCTCACATCGCGCGCTACAGCCCGTACCAGAACGTCTCAGCCGACCAGACCTACCCCGAGGTGCTGTTCACCACCTCGACCCGCGACGACCGGGTGCACCCGGCTCACGCCCGCAAGATGGCTGCGCGCATGCGCGAGCAGGGGCATGCGCTGCTGTACTACGAAAATATCGAGGGCGGTCACGGCGGCGCGGCCGACAACAAACAGCGCGCGCACCTGCAGGCCCTGGAATTCGCCTACCTGTGGCATCGGTTGGGTAGGGCAGACTGAAGCACCTGTCACGATCCGTGCTTAGGCCTTGTTCATGGTCACTGCCCTCGTCGAATCCTCCACCCCCACAGCGCTGCCGGCGGTGCTCGACATCGAGGCCTCGGGCTTCGGCCGCGACAGTTACCCCATCGAGATCGGCTACGTGCTGCCCGACGGGGGTGGTTACTGCACGCTGGTGCGTCCGGAGGCGGCCTGGACCCACTGGGATGTGGAAGCTCAGCAGCTGCACGGCATCAGCCGCGACACCGTGCTTTTGCACGGACGGCCGGCACTCGAGATCGCACGTCACCTGAACCAGGTGCTGCGCGGGCAGACGGTCTACACCGACGGCTGGGCCAACGACTACAGCTGGATCGGTGCGCTGTTCGAGGCCGCCGACCTGTCGCCCGCGTTCCACATCGAGAACCTGCGTGCGCTGCTCAGCGACAGCGATGCCGCCCGATGGCACCAGATCAAGGACCAGGTGGCCGGCGAGCTGAATCTGCGGCGCCACCGGGCCAGCTCGGACGCCCGGCTGTTGCAGATGACGCTGCGCCGACTGCGCAGTGCCGAGCCGGGTGGACAGCGGCGAGAATAGCGGCCAGCGTGCGGGCGAGACCTCACCCGCCGCCTGTTTCGCGCAGCCGCCTCACTCATCGTTTTCAGATCATGTCCACCATCCTGCAGCAACTTCCCCTCGGCCAGAAGGTCGGTATCGCGTTTTCCGGCGGCCTGGACACCAGCGCGGCCCTGCACTGGATGAAGCTCAAAGGCGCCCGACCCTACGCCTACACCGCCAACCTCGGCCAGCCCGACGAGCCCGATTACGACGAGATCCCGCGCAAGGCCATGCTCTACGGCGCCGAGCACGCGCGGCTGATCGACTGCCGTGCTCAGCTGGTTGCTGAGGGTATCGCTGCGCTGCAGGCGGGCGCCTTCCACATCAGCACCGCTGGCATCACCTACTTCAACACCACACCGATCGGCCGGGCGGTCACGGGCACGATGCTGGTCGCGGCGATGAAGGAAGACGACGTCCACATCTGGGGCGACGGCAGCACCTTCAAGGGCAACGACATCGAGCGTTTCTACCGTTACGGCCTCCTGACCAACCCCGCGCTGAAGATCTACAAGCCCTGGCTCGACCAGACCTTCATCGACGAACTGGGCGGCCGCGCCGAGATGAGCGCCTTCATGACGAAGGCCGGCTTCGGCTACAAGATGAGCGCCGAGAAGGCCTACTCCACCGACTCCAACCTGCTGGGCGCCACGCACGAGGCGAAAGACCTGGAGAGCCTGGACAGCGGCGTCACCATCGTCAACCCGATCATGGGCGTGGCCTTCTGGCGCGACGAGGTCGAGGTCAAGCGCGAGACCGTGGTCGTGCGCTTTGCCGAAGGTCAACCTGTGGCGCTGAACGGTGTGGAGTTCGCCGACCCGGTGGCCCTGATGCTGGAAGCCAACCGCATCGGCGGGCGCCACGGACTGGGCATGAGCGACCAGATCGAGAACCGCATCATCGAAGCGAAAAGCCGCGGCATCTACGAGGCGCCGGGCCTGGCGCTGCTGTTCATCGCCTATGAGCGCCTCGTGACCGGCATCCACAACGAGGACACGATCGAGCAGTACCGCGACAACGGCCGCAAGCTCGGCCGGCTGCTGTACCAGGGCCGCTGGTTCGACCCGCAAGCCATCATGTTGCGCGAGGCCGCGCAGCGCTGGGTGGCGCGCGCGGTCACTGGCGAAGTGACGATCGAACTGCGCCGCGGCAACGACTACTCGATCCTGAACACCGTGTCGGCGAACCTCACCTACGCGCCCGAGCGGCTGAGCATGGAAAAGGTCGAGAACGCACCGTTCTCGCCAGCCGACCGCATCGGCCAACTGACCATGCGCAACCTCGACATCACCGACACCCGCGCCAAGCTGGGCATCTACACCCAGGCCGGCCTGCTGTCGCAAGGCAGCGGAGCCGCCCTGCCCGGCCTCAAGAACGACAGCCCGGCCTGACCCGGCCCGCCCGCCGCGCCCTCCCCTTCAAATGCAGTTCACCCCATCACCATGACCGACCAGATCACCGCCTCCATCGCCACCCGCGCCAATGTGTACTTCGACGGCAAGTGCGTCTCGCACAGCATCACGCTGCCTGACGGCACGAAAAAGAGCGTGGGTGTGATCCTGCCCTCCACGCTGAACTTCAACACCGGCGCGCCTGAGGTGATGGAACTGGTGGCCGGCGCCTGCCGCGTGAAGTTGTCAGGCAGCGAGCGCTGGGTCGACTATGCCGGTGGGCAATCGTTCAGCGTGCCCGGCCAGTCGTCGTTCGACATCGAAGTGACCGACGCGCTGCACTACATCTGCCATTTCGGCTGATCGCCCCTCACGAAGGAGAACAGGGCATGAAGGCATTCGACACAACAATTTCGCGCCTCGCATGCGGCGCATTGCTGGCGCTGTCGCTGAACGCGACGACCCAGGCAGCGCCCTTGCCCAAGCTGCACCTGGTCTGCAGCGGAGTGGAAACCGTCGAAATCATCTACGGCACCGAGCTCGACCCGCCGCGCAAGGGCGACTTCCGTGTCGAGTACAACATCGACCTCGACAAGAAGGGCATCGCCAACGCCCGGAGCGGCAAGCTGACGTTGATCAACATCGACGACAAGGAAATCAGCTTCGGCGCCGCCACCGATTTCAACCCTGACAACAAGGACGCGCCCGGCCCGAAGACCAACGGCACCGGCGCCAACGCCACCGGCGTGGTGATCAACCGCACCAACGGCAAGTACTTCTCGATCTCGACACGCAAGTACTTCAGCACCGACCCGTTGCCCGAAGGCGCCACCGAGCCACCGATGATCACCAATGTGCGCACCCGTCAGGGCGTGTGCACCGCAGGCACGCCGTCACCGTCTTTCTGAGCGCGTACCGCTCAACCCCACGCCCCCTGCGCCTCTGCCCAGCCGATCACCGCGATCGGTGAGCCGTCGGGGCGGATGAAGGTCAGCGGGCCGAGGAAGGTCATGTAGAACTCGCTGTCCACCGGGAACTGGGTCTTGTCGTGGCGGGCGCCCGAGGCTTCGAAGCCGTAGCCGGGGGCCACGGCGGTGTCGCCACCAGCGGCCTTGCCGCCGCGCACATCCATGCGGCCCTTGGTCAGCAGGTATTCGCCGGGACCGGCGTGCACGTGGGGAGCGAACGACGAGCCGGCCGGGCAGTCGAAGATCGCCGTCCAGGCGCCCTGCTCGGGCGACACGTGCAGCAACTTCCAGCGGATACCACCGGTCGAGAACGCCTCGGGAAACGGCTGCCATGCCAGCGCGTCGATCTGCACGTATTCCTCGTCGGTCTTCGGCTTCATCGTGTCTCCTTGGTGGTTGGCTTCGGTTGGTTCACACCCCAGCGCGCGTGAGCTTGGCGCTCAGCGCCTGTTGCAAGGTGTCGGCACTGTCTTGCAGGTGCGCCTGCGCTTCGGCGCTCAGGCCAGGGCGTTTGGCGGCGGTGTTCAAACGGGCCAGCAGCGTCTGCGCCTGTGCACGCACCAGGCTGCGCGCATCGGCGCGACTCAGTGCGCCAGGGCGCAGCAGCTGGTTGGCGATGCGGGTCACGTACTCGCGTTGCAGTTCTCGGCGCGGCGATGGAATGTCGCCCGACTGGCCCAGCTCGCTCCACACCACATCGCTCAGTCGGCGATGCAACTCGGACAGACGCAGCGCGTCCTTCGGCAGCTTGTCTTCGCTGTCGAGCAGGCGCACCGCCACGCCGTCGCTCAGCAGGTTGCCCAGCACATTGCGCTGCAACTCGATCACCAGCGAGGCGAGCGAGAAATCGGTGACCAGCGCCGTGGCGGGTGTGCCGTCGCCGCGCAGCGCCGCGTCGCCGCGCTCAAGATAATCAACCGCCAGCTTGCGCTGCAGTGCCGGTGAGATTCGGAAGCTGTCGGCCGACAGGAAGCCGCGGGCCAGCAGATCGAGCGCGGCACGCTGCTCGACTGCGGGCTTGGGCGACAAGGGGTCGCGGCCACTGCCGGCATGGTCGCGCAGCGTGCGCACGCCGCCGATCTGCCGTGTCAGCACGCCGGCCGCACGGCCCATGTCGCGCAGCGCATAAGTGACCGAACGGCGCAGCACTGCGTAGTCATCATCCGCGGGCAAGGTGCGCGCCTCTTGGCGAGACAGCAAGTCGCGCGCGATCGTGATGCGCTTGCGCGCAAAGGCGATCACATCGGCGCCGAGGTCGAAGTGCAACGTCTCGGGGTCGACGCCGAGGAAGTTGTCTTCGTCGGTACCGAAGGCCAGCAGCGGCTCGGCACTGCGCGCGGCGATCTTGGCCAGGCCGCTGGCTTCCTGATCCGGCGGCAGCGGGCGGTAGGCGTATTCGATCGCCCAATAGTCGTAGGGCCCGATCGTGGCGCTGAACACCGTGCCCTGTTGGGGCAAAGGCACGCCGGGCGCGGCCAGGTTCAGCGCGGCGTACTCCATCACCGAGCCGCTGATGCCATGGTTGGCCGTGAACGCCGGGTCAGCCAGTTGCGCTTCGGTGTACGCGCGTGAAGAGCGGAAGTTGTGGCGCAGGCCCAGCGTATGGCCGACCTCGTGCATCGTCACGTCCTTCATGTAACCCTGCACAAAGGCCTCGGCTTCAGGGCTGTCGGGCGTAATGTCGCCGCGGGCTTCCAGCACATCGAGCGCATAGCCCAACTGCTCGGCCGCCTGTTCGGCGTAGGCACACCACGACTGCGGGCGCATGCCGCGTGCCGCCAGTTCAGCTGGCATTTCGGGCGAAGCGCTCACGGGTGACGACGCCAGCACTTGCGACCGCAACGCGCGCAGGCTGCGTGAAGACAGGCTTTCGATGCCGATGTCCGCATCGAGGATTTCGCCCGAGCGCGGGTCGACATGGCTCGGGCCGATGGCACCGAACGACGGGTTCGAGTTGGTCATCCACCGAACCGAGGCACGGCCGAAGTCGAGTGTGTCCCAGGGCGCGTCGTCCGGTTGCACCTCCACGCGGATCGCGTCCTTGAAGCCGATCTTCTCGAAGGCCTTGTTCCACTCAAGGATGCCGGCGGTGATCGACGCTCGGTACTTTTCGGGGATGGTGCGATCCAGCCAGAACGTGATCGGCTTGACCGGTGGCGACAACTCGGCCGCGGGATCGGACTTTTCCAGGCGCCAGCGGTTCACGAAGCGCTGGCGGGGGGAGCGCGACAAGTCGTCGCTGAAATCGGAGCGGTTGCTGGTGAAGTGGCCGAGGCGGCCGTCGGCCCGGCGCGGCGCCATCACCTGCTCGGGCAAGCGGGCGAGCGAGTAATGCAGCGTCATGAACAGGCTGCGCGGGTCAGGCACGGTGCGCGGCTGCGACGGTTGCGGTGCGCCCGGCGGTGCGGCCCCGGGGTTGGGGACAGCGATCGTATTCGTGGCGTAATGGCTCATCACCTCCAGCACCAGCAGGTCGTCGGTGGCGCGCACATCGGTGATCACCGAGTTGCGGCCATCGAGGCCATAGCCCTGGCGAAACTGGCGTTGCAGCCCCTGCGCAATGCCCATCATGTCGTTGACGAACAGCGCGTTCGCGTCAACCAGCACCGACTTGCGATCGGGATGCGGCAAGCTCGCCACCGACGTCGCTGACAGCAGGCTGGGCGAGAACGCGGCGTCCACCGCGCGGCCAGTGGGTGTGTTGGGAGCCGCCACGTACTCGGTGTTGCGCGCCACCATCTGCACCACGTTGTAGATGCGGCGGAACTCGATCACCAGCTCGTCGCCCATCAGGCCGCCGAAGAAACGCGGTTCGCCGATGCCCGTCTTCAGCTTGGGCGACAGGAACAGCGGCTGGTTGAAGTCGGACGGCTTGAGCTCGATCCAGACCTTTTCGTCCTTCTGCCACACCGTGAACAGACCGCTCGACGGCTTCGCGTCCTTGATGACATCGGCGAAGGGGCGCGGGGTACCGGGTGCTGCACCTGCAGCAGGCGCTGCGCCTGGCGCTGAGGGCGGGCGCGGTGCGGCGTTGGCGGCGCCGGCAACCGGTGCACCCGCATTGGCCGGGGCATTGGCACCAAACGGCGAGGCTGCTGCAGGCGCGCGCTGAGACGCCGGCGCCGTCGGGACCGCGGCACAACCCGCCAGCACCAAGGTGCTGACCGCCACCGAGCACTTCAGCAGCGTCCCGCTGCGCGGCAGAGCGGCCAGCCTCATTTGAGCGCCTTGAAACGCACCCGCTTCGGCCGTGCGCCTTCCTCGCCGAGGCGCTTCTTCTTGTCGGCTTCGTATTCCTGGTAGTTGCCGTCGAAGAAGACCCACTTCGAGTCGCCTTCCGCGGCCAGGATGTGCGTGGCGATGCGGTCGAGGAACCAGCGGTCGTGGCTGATGACCATGATGCTGCCGGCAAATTCGAGCAGCGCGTCTTCCAGCGCACGCAGCGTTTCAACGTCAAGGTCGTTCGACGGTTCGTCGAGCATCAGCACGTTGCCACCAGCGATCAGTGTCTTGGCCAGGTGCAAGCGGCCCCGCTCACCACCGGACAGGTTGCCCACCAGTTTCTGCTGGTCGTTGCCCTTGAAGTTGAAGCGTCCGAGGTAGGCCCGCGACGGCACCACGAACTTGCCGATCATCAGGTTGTCGAGCCCGCCCGACACGTCCTGCCAGACCGTCTTCTCCGCTTCGAGGCTCTCGCGGCTTTGGTCAACGAAGGCCATCTTGACGGTGGAGCCGATCTTCACCGTGCCGCTGTCGGGCTTCTCCTTGCCGGCAATCATGCGGAACAGCGTGGACTTGCCGGCGCCGTTCGGGCCGATGATGCCGACGATCGCACCCGCCGGCACCTTGAAACTGAGGTCGTCGATCAGCACGCGGTCGCCGAAGCTCTTGGTCACGTTCTCGAACTCGATGACCTCATGCCCCAGGCGGTCGGCCACCGGGATGAAGATTTCGTTGGTCTCGTTGCGCTTCTGGTATTCAACGTCGGACAGTTCCTCGAAGCGCGCCATCCGCGCCTTGCTCTTGGCCTGACGGCCCTTCGGGTTCTGGCGCACCCACTCGAGCTCCTTCTTCATCGCCTTGGTGCGGGCGTCTTCGGACTTCTGCTCCTGCTCGAGGCGGGTTTCCTTCTGCTCCAGCCAGGTGCTGTAGTTGCCTTTCCAGGGGATGCCTGATCCACGGTCGAGCTCAAGAATCCATTCGGCCGCGTTGTCGAGGAAGTAGCGATCGTGGGTGATGGCCACCACGGTGCCACCATAGCGGTGCAGGAACTGCTCCAGCCAATCGACCGACTCGGCATCCAGGTGGTTGGTGGGCTCGTCGAGCAGCAGCATGTCGGGCTTGGACAGCAGCAGCCGACACAGCGCCACGCGGCGCTTTTCACCACCCGACAACTTGCCGATCACGGCATCCCACGGCGGCAGGCGCAGCGCGTCGGCGGCCAGCTCAAGCTGCAGGTCGGTGTTCTCGGAGCCGGCCGACGAAATGATCGCCTCCAGTTCGGCCTGCTCTGCAGCCAACGCGTCGAAGTCGGCATCCTCGGCGGCGTACTCGGCATACACCTCGTCGAGTCGCTTCTTGGCCGCCAGCACGCCGCCGATGCCTTCCTCGACCGACTCACGCACCGTCTGATCCGGGTTCATCACCGGTTCCTGGGGCAGGTAGCCGATCTTCAGACCGGGCATCGGCGTGGCTTCGCCCTCGATGTCCTTGTCGACACCGGCCATGATCTTCAGCAGCGTCGACTTGCCCGAGCCGTTCAGGCCCAGCATGCCGATCTTGGCGCCAGGGAAGAAGCTGAGCGAGATGTTCTTGAGGATCTGGCGCTTCGGCGGAACGATCTTGCCGACGCGGTTCATGGTAAAGACGTACTGGGCCATGGGTTGCCTTGAAGAATTCAGTGAATGACAAGCGGTGTGCGACGCGCCAGCGGCCGGTGGCGACGGTCTGGTCGCGAAAGCCCCGTCGGCGCAAACCGCCTATTGTCGTTGCTCAAGGTTTGCCACGGATTCACCTGCCTGATCACCATCGACATCAGGGGAAACCCGTTAGACTCGACGCAACCAGCGCGGAAACCAGTCGCCGCGCTGATGTCATCCTGACCGGGCCCGCGTTGTTCTGGCGCCCCTCACACCCCTCTGCCTGCGACTGGCGCTCGATGTAAGAGCGACAGGCCGATCCGCTGTTTGGAATTTCCACATGTCTTTTGAATCCCTCGGCCTCGCCGAGCCCTTGTTGCGTGCCGTCGCTGAATACGGCTACACCACCCCCACGCCGATCCAGATGCAGGCGATTCCCGTCGTGCTGTCGGGCAGCGACCTGCTCGGCGGCGCGCAGACCGGCACCGGCAAAACGGCCGGCTTCACGCTGCCGATGCTGCACCGCCTGATGGAAAAGCCCGCCGTGCGCGATGCCAAAGGCAAGCTGCCCATCCGCGCGCTGATCCTGACGCCCACCCGCGAGCTCGCCGCCCAGGTCGAGGAAAGCGTGCGCACCTACGGCAAGTACAGCAAGCTGACCTCGATGGTGATGTTCGGTGGCGTCGGCATGCAACCTCAGATCGACAAGCTGCGCCGCGGCGTCGACATCCTCGTCGCCACGCCAGGCCGCTTGCTCGACCATCACCAGCAGCGCACGCTGGACTTGAGCCACATCGAGATCTTTGTGCTCGACGAAGCCGACCGCATGCTGGACATGGGCTTCATCCACGACATCAAGAAGGTGCTGGCCATCGTGCCGGCACAAAAGCAGAGCCTGCTGTTCAGCGCCACCTTCAGCGACGAAATCAAGGCGCTGGCCGACAAGCTGCTGAACAAGCCGGCCCTGATCGAAGTGGCGCGCCGCAACCAGACCGCCGACACCATTGCGCAGAAGGTCCACCCGGTGGGCCGTGATCTGAAGAAGAACCTGCTGGCACACCTGATCAAGTCGAACGACTGGGAGCAGGTGCTGGTCTTCACGCGGATGAAAAGCGGCGCCAACAAGCTGGTCGAGTTCCTCGAGAAGCAAGGCATCAGCGCGATGGCGATCCACGGCAACAAGAGCCAGGGCGCCCGCACCAAGGCACTGGCCGAGTTCAAGACCGGCGACCTCACGGTGCTGGTGGCAACCGACATCGCCGCGCGAGGGATCGACATTGACATGCTTCCGCACGTCGTGAACTACGAACTGCCGAACGTGCCAGAAGACTATGTGCACCGCATCGGTCGCACCGGCCGCGCGGGCGCGCAGGGTGAGGCGATCTCGCTGGTGTGCCCCGACGAGAATGGCTTCCTGCGCGACATCGAGCGGCTGATCAAGCGCGAGATTCCGAAGGAAATCATCGAGGGCTTCGCGCCACCGGTGGGCGAGAAGGCCGAGCCGATCGTGCTCGGCCGCATGGTCATCGGTGAAGGCGCGGGCCGCGGTGGATTCCGCAGCTCCGGTGGTGGCGGTCGCAGTGGTGGCGGTGGTGGCGGCGGCGGTCGAGGTCGCAATGACGGCCGTTCGGCGCCGTCGCGTTCAGGGGGCGGTGGCGGTTACGGCGGCGGCGCGCCCGCGCGATCAGGCGCGAGCAGTGGCGGCCAGGCACCCCGTGCGCCGGCCCGCGATGGCCAGGCGCCGCAGGGTGCGCGTGCGGCAGCTCCCGCAGGTCGATCGGCCGGCCCGCGAACCGAACCGCGGCGCGAGGGTGGCGCGCTGTTCACCCCCCGTTCGACCGGACCGAAGCGCTGACGCATCGGCGGTCGAGCAGGCCGCCGCCAACCGCTGCGGCCCGCGGCGGGTCGATCAATCGAAGCGCCGCTCCCTCAACCATTTGGTGGCGACCCACTTCTCGCCGTCCAGCACCGACGCGCCGCCGTGCAGCGTGCGCGTCATGGGGTGCGGACGGTCGTAGCTGAAGAACACCGCGTTGCCCTTGACCGGCAGCACGCTGAAGTGCGCATCGGGGAACACCGTCGCACCGCCCCGCGGCGGCGTGTTCAGGTACATCACCAGGCTGGCCACCCGTTGGCCGCCGCGCTCCAGCACCGCGGCTGTGCCGGGTTGCAGCGGATCGAAGTAGTCGTAGTGCGGCTTGTATTCGGTGTGGGTTCGGTAGCGCAGCACCTGCAGGCCTTCGCCGTTGTCCATCGGCCAGTTCAACAATGTGGCGATGCGTTGCTCGATGCGCGCACACAGCGGGTTTTCCGCACGCTCGAAGAACATGCCCTCGCTGGTGCGCGCATCGTTCACCTCGCTGCCACCGGTGCGAACTTCGACAGTCTCTGAGCGCGCCAACCGTGCGGCGGCCAGTTCGATCAGGCCATCACACTCCGCCTCGGACAACAGGCCGCCCAAGACCACGATGCGCGGGTTCATCAAGCTCGCGAGCACATGCACGCCCGCAACGGCACCGGCGGTCAACGGTTCGGCACTGCACAACAGACTGCCATCGGTGGCCATCGGCTCCGGCACCCGCACTGGGGGTGGCAGACCATGCAGCCGAGCCTGCTCGACCAGATGGTCTCGCAAGGTGTCTTCGAGCGCTTGCTCGGCGACTTCGGTCGACCAGCCGCTGTCACGCATGGCCTGCAGAACGACTTCAGGTGCCCGGCCCGCACTCGCCTGCTCGACGATCCAGCGTTGCAGCTCAGGCGTGATCTGCTGGGCTGCGACCATGTGCAAGCCTCAGAGCTTGCGCCGAAAAACCAGCCGGTGCGGCTCGGACGCCGCTGCCTCGAACGCGTAGCCTTCGCTGTCGAAGGCTTGCAGCCCCTGCGGCATCTGCACGCGGTGCGTGATGGCGTAACGCGCCATCAGACCGCGCGCGCGCTTGGCGAAGAAACTGATGACCTTGTACTGGCCCGACTTCCAGTCTTCGAACACACATTCGATCACGCGGGCCTTCAACCAATGGTTGGTCGGGGTCGGCTGCACCGCCTTGAAGTACTCTTGCGACGCCAGGTTGACGATCACGGGCGATGGATCGGAGCGCATTCGATGGTTGATGTGGCGCGCCAGCGTGTCGCCCCAGTAGGCGTACAGGCTCTTGCCGCGCGCGTTGGTCAGCGCGGTGCCCATTTCGAGCCTGTAGGGCTGCATCTTGTCCAGCGGACGCAGCAAGCCGTACAGACCCGACAGGATCAACAGGTGCTTCTGAGCCCATTCAAGGTCTGCTTCTCCGAGCGAGGGTGCGTCCAGGCCTTCGTAGACGTCGCCATTGAAGGCCAGCACCGCAGGCTTGCTGTTCTTGACGGTGAAGCGCGGGCTCCACACGCCATAACGACCGACGTTCAAGGCCGCCAGCGGCTCGGACAAATCCATCAGCGCGGCGATCTCGGCCACGCTTTTGGCTTTGAGCAGGTTGATCAGCTCGGCCGATTGCGAGACGAATTGCGGTGTCGTCGCATGGCTCACCCTGGCGGGGCGCTCGTAATCGAGTGTCTTGGCGGGGGACAGCAGGAACAGCATGGTTCTGATTCGAAAGAGGCGGGGAACACACCGCACTCTATCGAAAGATGCACCGCCTGCAGCGGTGCACTCACCAGAGGAACCAAGCCGTGGTGAAGCGGCTTACTTCTTCGCGTCGTCGACCGCGTCCTTGATCTTGTCGCCAGCCTTCTCGATCTGGTCACCGGCGTTTTCGGCAGCGTTGTCCACGGCCTTGCCGGCTTTCTCTAGCGGACCTTCCTTGGGCTGGCAGGCCACGATGGCCAAGGCGACCGTGGCAATGAAGATATACAAACCATTTCTGGGGTTGAGCATGATGAAACCTCCCGAGTTGAGCGCCGCCGGTGCTTGGCCGGTGGCTGAAAACCGCAATAGTGCGAACTGATTGGCACTTTAGGGTCGCTTCTGCAGGCTGTCATTCGGAAGCTGTGACGCTTTGTTGTACGCGTCCTCCTACAGCGCACACATTTACTCACACGATGAGCGGACGGGGTGCCGAGTTACGGCGGGACCCACTCAACGGAAATCGCGGCTGCGGGTTGTGAGGCCATTGAGCAAGGCGGTGTGGTCGATCAGCTTCGTCGCCAGCAGGTGCATCACCGCATGCTCGCTGCCGCGGTCGCTGTGACGCTGCCATTGGCCATACACCGTCAGCAGCGTCGCAGCCAGCAGCGGCTGGCGCTGGGCCTGTGCCACGGCCGGCCAGACGATCACGTTGATGCTGCCGGTGTCGTCTTCCAGCGTGACGAAGACCGTGCCCTTGGCGGTGCCGGGCCGCTGGCGATGCGTGACCAGGCCACTGGCGCGCGCGATGCGTCCGCTCGGGTAGCCGCGCAGCACGGCAGCGGTCTGGACCTTGAACGCATCGAGCTGCGGGCGCAGCAGCGCGAGCGGGTGACGCTTCAGTGTCAGGCCCGTGCTGCGGTAATCGGCGCGCATGTCCTCGGCCGCAGTGGGTGCGACCAGCGCCGGCGGAAACGCTTCGAGCGCGGGTTCGCGGCAACGCATCTCGTGCAGCAGCACGGTTGGCTGCGCGTCGATCGCAGCCACCGCCCAGGCGACCTGATGTCGATGGCCCGCTGGCGTAGCGGCACCGCTTTGCATCTGTGACGCCACCAGCAGCCCACGCAGCGCGTCGGCGTCGGCCAGCAGATTCAGCTCGTGCGCACCCAGCGCGGCGCGGCGCGCCAAGTCGTCGAGACTGCTGAATGCGCCCTGCTCGCGCGATTGCACGATGCGACCGGCCACCTCGGTCGACAGACCGCTGATGCGGTTGAGCCCGAGGCGCACCGGGCGAACCCCCGCACCCCGCCCTTCGAGGTGGCTGTCCCACCAACTGAACCGCACATCGACCGCACGCACTTCCACGCCATGCGCACGCGCATCCCGCACCAGCTGCGCGGGCGCATAAAACCCCATTGGCTGGCTGTTCAGCAGCGCGGCCAAAAACACATCGGGGTGATGGCGCTTGATCCAGCTGCTGGTGTAGACCAGCAACGCGAAACTGGCGGCATGGCTTTCCGGAAATCCGTATTCGCCGAAGCCCTGGATCTGCTTGAAGATGCTCTCGGCAAAGTCACGCTCGTACCCCTTCTCGACCATGCGACCCACCAGGCGCTCGTGGAAGGGCCCCAGCCCGCCCTTGCGCTTCCAGGCCGCCATGCCACGGCGCAGGCTGTCGGCCTCGCCGGGCGTGAAGTCGGCCGCCAGCACCGCGAGCTGCATCACCTGCTCCTGGAAGATCGGCACGCCCTTCGTGCGTGAGAGCGCCACTTCGATTTCCGGCTTTGGGTAGCTGACCGGCTCCAGCCCATCGCGCCGCCGCAGGTAGGGGTGCACCATGCCGCCCTGGATCGGGCCGGGCCGCACGATCGCCACCTCGATCACCAGGTCGTAGAACTTGCGTGGCTTCAGGCGCGGCAGCATGCTCATCTGCGCGCGGCTTTCGATCTGGAACACGCCGACGGTGTCGGCCTGGCAGATCATGTCGTAGGTGGCGGTGTCTTCGGAAGGCACGTCCTGCATCCCGAAGGGGCGACCGAGCTTTTGCCCGATCACATCGAGCGCGCGGCGCAGCGCGGTCAGCATGCCGAGCGCCAGGATGTCGACCTTCAGCAGACCCAGCGCATCGAGGTCGTCCTTGTCCCATTGGATGACGCTGCGACCGTCCATCGCCGCGTTCTCGATCGGCACCAGCTGCGCCAGCGGCCCGCGCGAGATCACGAAGCCGCCTGGGTGCTGGCTCAGATGCCGTGGGAAGCCGATCAGTTGCTCGGTCAACTCGATCCACAGGCGCGTGGTGGGCGCCGCGATGTCGAAACCCTGCTCGCGCAGGCGCTCGGCATCGATGTGCTGACCATCGAACCACTGCTGACTTTTCGCGACCCGGTCGATGTGCTGCGCATCCAGGCCGAGCGCGCGGCCCACGTCGCGCAAGGCGCTGCGCGGGCGGTAGCGGGTGATCACGGCCGTCAGCGCTGCACGGTCTCGCCCGTACCGGTAGATGTACTGGATGACTTCTTCGCGGCGCTGGTGCTCGAAGTCGATGTCGATGTCCGGCGGCTCGTTGCGCTCGGCACTGATGAAGCGCTCGAACAGCGTGTGCTGGCGGGACGGATCGACCTCGGTCACCTGCAGGCAGTAGCAGACGGTGGAGTTGGCCGCGCTGCCGCGCCCCTGGCACAGGATGTTCTGCGAGCGCGCCCAGGCCACGATGTCGGCCACCGTCAGGAAATACGGCTCGTACGCCAGCTTGGCAATCAGCGCCAGTTCGTGTTCGATCTGCTCGCGCACTTTCGGCGGTACGCCGTGCGGACACTTGTCGGGCGGGTAACGCTTCAGCGCGCCCGCTTCGGTGAGTGCACGGAGGTGGCCGGTGGGCGTGGTGCCGGGCGGCACGATCTCGTCCGGATACTCGTAGCGCAATTCGGCCAGCGAGAAGGTGCAACGCGAGGCCAGCACCACCGTCTGCGCCAGCCACGCCGGCTCGTACAGCGCCTGCAGCCGGCCGATCGGCCGCAGATGCTGCTCGGCGTTGGGCTCCAGCTGCCAGCCGCATTGCGCCAGCGGCAGACCCAGCCGTGTGGCGATGAGCGTGTCCTGCAGCGGCTTGCGCGAGCGCACATGCATCAGCACATCACCGCTAGCGGCCACTGCCAGGCCGGTGATGTCGGACACCCGCCGCACCCGCTCGATCAGTTCATCGTCGCGCGCACGCAGCAGCAGCGACAGCGACAGCGCCGCACGGTCACCGAACACGGCCTTCAGCCACTGCGCATGGGCCAGCACCTGATCGAATGGCTGCGTGACATCAGGCGCCAGCAGCGCCAGGCAACCGGGCAGACCGGCCAGCAACGCACCGTGCGGATGATCTGCCGCGGACTCGACGTCAGATCGGTACGCCCGATACCGGCCCTTGCCCGCACGCTGCCGTGCGATCGTGATCCATTGCGACAGGTGGCCATAGCCCGCCCGCGTCTGCGCCAGCAGTACCAGACGCATCGGCTGCATCGGGCGCGCGCCTGCACCGGCATCGGCGTCGGCTTCATCGCTCGACCACGACACCCCCATCTGCGCCCCGACGATCAGATGCAGCCCGCAGCGCTGAGCCGCCTCATGCGCATGCACGACACCCGACAACGAGCATTCGTCGGTGATCGCCAGCGCGTGGTACCCCAGCTGCGCCGCGCGTGCGACCAGCTCCTGCGGGTGCGAGGCCCCGCTCAGGAAACTGAAATTGCTGCGGCAGTGGAGTTCGGCGTAGGCGACCACGTGGCGACCAGGGGTGTGCCAGATAAATACTGTCTTTTAAAACAGTATTGTGGCCTCAACCCCCTGAATCCGATGTCCAGCGGCAGCGGGCCTCGCCCCTCTTTTCTCCGCATACGCCATCAGGCGTATTCCGCTGACTCGTCCGCCTGCGTAACCTGCAACGCACGTCAAGCGGCACCGCTGCCGTTGGCCGGACGACCGAACAACCCACAGGAGCACATCCCCCATGAACACATCCCGCCGCCAAATCGGCAAGTCACTCACGGCCATAGCGATGGGCGTGGCCGCCCTCGGCCTCAGCTCATTCGCCAGCGCCGCCGACACCATCAAGGTCGGTGTGCTGCATTCGCTGTCGGGCACGATGGCGATCTCTGAGACGGTGCTGAAAGACACCGTGCTGATGACGATCGACGAGATCAACGCCAAGGGCGGTGTGCTGGGCAAGCAACTCGAAGCGGTGGTGGTCGACCCAGCGTCGAATTGGCCGCTGTTCGCCGAGAAGGCCAAGCAGCTGATCACCCAAGACAAGGTGGTGGTGACCTTCGGCTGCTGGACCAGCGTCTCGCGCAAGTCGGTGCTGCCGGTGTTCGAGGAACTCAACAGCCTGCTGTTCTACCCGGTGCAGTACGAGGGTGAAGAGCTCAGCAAGAACGTGTTCTACACCGGCGCTGCGCCGAACCAGCAGGCCATTCCGGCCGTCGAGTACCTGATGAGCAAGGACGGCGGCTCGGCCAAGCGCTTCGTGTTGCTGGGCACCGACTACGTGTACCCGCGCACCACCAACAAGATCCTGCGCGCCTTCCTGAAGAGCAAGGGCGTGAAGGACAGCGACATCGACGAGAAGTACACCCCGTTCGGTCACAGCGACTACCAGACCATCGTGGCCGACATCAAGAAGTTCGCAGCCGGCGGCAAGACGGCGGTGATCTCCACCATCAACGGCGACTCCAATGTGCCTTTCTACAAGGAACTGGGCAACCAGGGCCTGAAGGCCACCGACGTGCCGGTGGTCGCCTTCTCGGTGGGTGAAGAAGAGCTGCGCGGCGTCGACACCAAGCCACTGGTCGGCCACCTGGCAGCCTGGAACTATTTCATGTCGATCAAGAACCCGACCAACGATGCGTTCAAGAAGCAGTGGGCCGATTACTCCAAGGCCAAGAAGCTCCCGGGTGCCGACAAGCCGCTGACGAACGATCCGATGGAAGCCACCTACATCGGCATCCACATGTGGAAACAGGCAGTCGAGAAGGCCAAGAGCACCGACACGGACAAGGTGATCGCCGCAATGGCCGGCCAGACCTTCAAGGCACCGAGCGGCATCACCTCGAAGATGGACGAGAAGAACCACCACC
Source organism: Burkholderiales bacterium Ga0077547 (assembly GCA_001464195.1). Taxonomy (GTDB): domain Bacteria; phylum Pseudomonadota; class Gammaproteobacteria; order Burkholderiales; family Burkholderiaceae_C; genus PBB1. The sequence goes on along the minus strand of LNEY01000023.1, from coordinate 37,925 downwards.
TGCACAAGTCGGTGTTCATCGGCGAAATCAAGGCCGATGGCCAGTTCAACGTGGTTTGGAAGACGCCAGGCCCGGTCAAGGCCAAGCCATGGAGTCCGTTCATCGAAGGCAACGACAAGAAGAAGGACGAGCCTGAGAAGAAGTGATCGACGTGATTGCAATGATGGGCCGACGCGCGATGAATCTGCCTGGGGAGGTGCCGCTTTTGCTGATGTTGAAGCGAGTGGTGTTCATCGTGGCGTCGGCCGCCTTGTTCGGTGCGTCGGCAGCGAATGCGCTGACGCCTGAACAGGCGCTGGCCATGTCGGCCGGCGACAACGACGCGCGCTCGCAAGCCATCGCGCAAACGGCTGCCAGCGGCGACCCCGCTGCGCAGCCCTTTTTCCAGGCCTTGCTGGACGACGCCGTGAAGGTGTCGGGCGACAAGGTGTTCATCGTGCGCGACGACAAGGCGCGGGACGCCGCCACCGGCACCGAAGTCACGCTGCCAGAAGACGCCGAAGACGTGATCAACAGCAATCGGCTGCGTCGTGAGCTGGAGTCGGCGATGGCCTCGCTCAAGTTGCTGTCGAGCGATCCGGTCGAGCGGCGTCAGGCTGTGCGCGAACTGCGCGATGGCGCCGACGAATCGAAGCTGCCGCTGATCGAGAAGGCCTTGTTGACCGAGACCGATGCGTCGCTGAAATCCGACCTGGGTCTGCTGCGCGCCGCGGTACTGGTGTCCTCGAGCGACACCGCTCGGCGCCTGGAGGCCGCGAAGCTGCTCGCCGAAAGCCGCACCCCAGCCACCAAGGCGCTGTTGATCGAACGCCTGCAACCCGGGGTTGAGCCCGAGCCCGAGGTGCGTGCGCAGTTGACCGCAGCGCTGGCCGGGGTCGAATCGCAGCTCGCCTGGGGTGAGCGGCTGGGGGTGATCTTCACCGGCGTCAGCCTGGGGTCGATCTTGCTGCTGGTCGCGCTGGGCCTGGCGATCACCTATGGCCTCATGGGTGTGATCAACATGGCCCACGGCGAGCTGATGATGATCGGCGCCTACGCCACTTACCTGGTGCAGAACGCCTTCAAGGCGTACCTGCCCGAGTATTTCGGCTGGTACATGCTCGCTGCGGTGCCTGCCGCGTTCATGGTGTCTGCCCTCGTCGGTGCGGTGCTCGAGCGCAGCGTGATCCGCTGGCTGTATGGCCGGCCGCTCGAAACACTGCTGGCCACCTGGGGCATCAGCTTGGTGCTCATGCAGGGGGTGCGCAGCCTGTTCGGCGCGCAGAACGTCCAGGTGGAGAACCCGGCCTGGCTGTCGGGCGGCGTCGATGTGCTGAGCAACCTGACCTTGCCCTACAACCGCTTGGCCATCATCGCCTTTGCGGTGCTGGTGCTGGTGGGTGTGTCCTTGCTGATCGCTCGCACACGGCTCGGCCTGTTCGTGCGCGGCGTGACGCAGAACCGCAAGATGGCCGCCTGCGTCGGCGTCAACACCGCGCGCGTCGACACCTACGCGTTCGCGCTCGGCTCGGGCATTGCCGGGCTGGCTGGCTGTGCGCTGTCGCAGGTCGGCAATGTCGGTCCCGACCTTGGGCAGGGCTACATCGTCGATTCGTTCATGGTGGTGGTGTTGGGCGGCGTGGGCCAGCTGGCAGGCACCGTCTACGCCGCGATGGGCCTGGGCATCCTGAACAAGCTGCTCGAAGGCTGGCAGGGCGCGGTGCTGGCCAAGATCATGGTGCTGGTGTTCATCGTCATCTTCATCCAGAAGCGGCCGCAGGGCATCTTCGCGATGAAGGGTCGGAGTGCAGAAGCATGAGCGCGGTCATGCCCTCCTCCGTATCGATCGCCCCACCGCGTGGCGGCTTGCTCACCGGCCAGATGTGGAGCGTGCTGCTCGCCTTTGTCGTGATCGTCTCGGTGGGTGTGCCGGTGATGAACCTGCTGATCCCGGAGACCAGCCCGTTCCATCTCAGTGACTACGCGGTGTCTCTCATCGCCAAGATCATGTGCTACGCCATCTGCGCGCTGGCCATGGACCTGATCTGGGGCTACACCGGCATCCTGTCGCTGGGCCACGGCATGTTCTTCGCGCTCGGTGGCTATGCGATGGGCATGTACCTGATGCGCCAGATCGGACGCGACGGCAACTACCAGTCGGACCTGCCGGACTTCATGGTCTTCCTCGACTGGAAGGAGCTGCCGTGGCACTGGGCGCTCAGCGATTCCTTCATCGCCACGCTGATCCTCGTGGTCGCGGTGCCGGGACTGATCGCGTTCGTGTTCGGCTTCTTCGCGTTCCGCTCGCGCATCAAGGGCGTGTACTTCTCGATCATCACGCAGGCGGTCACGTTCGCCGCCATGTTGCTGTTCTTCCGCAATGAAACCGGCTTCGGCGGCAACAACGGCTTCACCGACTTCAAGCGCATCCTGGGCCTGCCCATTGCCACGCCGGGCATGCGCATGACGCTGTTCGTGCTGACCGGGCTCACGCTGATCGGCTTCTTCCTGTTTGCGCGCTGGCTCGTCACGAGCAAGTTCGGCCGCGTGCTGCAGGCCATCCGCGATGCCGAAACGCGGGTGATGTTCACCGGCTACGACCCGCTGAAATACAAGCTGTCGATCTGGGTGATCTCGGCCGTGATGTGCGGCATCGCCGGGGCGCTGTACGTGCCGCAGGTCGGCATCATCAACCCGAGTGAAATGTCCCCTGCCGCCGGAATCGAGATCGCGATCTGGGCGGCAGTAGGCGGGCGCGGCACCCTGATCGGGCCGATCATCGGTGCCTTCTTCGTCAATGGCGCCAAGAGCTGGTTCACACAGGTATTCCCGGAGTTTTGGCTGTACTTTTTGGGGGCCTTGTTCATCGCGGTGACGCTGTTCCTGCCGAACGGCATCGTGGGCCTGCTGCGTCGCAAGAAGGACGATCCCTCATGACCCCCGATCTGATGAAGGCCGGCGCCAAAATCCGCCGCGCCCGCGACGAAAGGTCACTCGTTGAAAACGGCTCCGGGGGTCGCCAGGCCAGCTACGGCCGCTTGCACGAGCCCGGCACACTCGATGTGTCACACGGCGCCATCCTGTATCTCGATGACATCACCGTCAGCTTCGACGGATTCAAGGCCTTGAATGCGCTGTCCTTGAGCATCAGCGCTGGCGAGCTGCGTTGCATCATCGGCCCGAACGGCGCCGGCAAGACCACGATGATGGACGTGATCACCGGCAAGACGCGGCCCGACCTGGGGCACGCCTACTTCGGCTCGACGATCGACCTGCTGCGCCTGCGCGAGAACGAGATCGCGTCGATCGGCATCGGCCGCAAGTTCCAGAAGCCCACCGTGTTCGAGCAGCTGAGCGTGTTCGAGAACCTGGAGCTGGCGCTGCGCGCCGACCGTGGCGTGCGCGCGTCGATGTTCTTCCGCCTCAGCGGCGAGCAGCTCGACCGCATCGGCGCGATGCTGACGCTGATCCATTTGAAAGACAGTGCGCAGCGCAACGCCGGACTGCTGAGCCACGGCCAGAAGCAGTGGCTGGAGATCGGCATGCTGCTGATGCAGGACCCGAAGCTGCTGCTGCTCGACGAACCCGTCGCGGGCATGACCGACGAGGAGACCGAGCGCACGGCGGAGCTGTTCCTGTCACTGGAAGGCAATCATTCTCTGGTCGTCGTCGAGCACGACATGAAGTTCATCGGCGAGCTGACGCAAAACGGCAAAAACGGGAAAAAGGTGACCGTGTTGCACGAGGGCAGCGTGCTGGCTGAAGGGCTGCTGAGCGAGGTGCAGGCCAACGAGAAGGTCGTGGAGGTCTATCTTGGCCGTTGAGATGACTTGCCACCATGCGCTCGGGCTGAGGGCGCCGGGTGACACGAGCGGAGCAGAGTGCCCCGCGGTCCCGATCCCGCGCCAACGGCGGGAGCCACTGAGATGCTGAGGGTCGAAGGCGTCAACCAGTACTACGGTGGCTCGCACATTCTGCGCAACGTCGAGTTCGAAGCGAAGCTCGGTGAAGTCACGGTGATTCTTGGCCGTAACGGCGTGGGCAAGACCACGCTGCTGAAAAGCCTGATGGGCGTGGTGCCGGTGAAGACCGGCAGCATCACGCTCGACGGCGCGGCGATCACCCGTGACACGCCGTACGAGCGGGTGCGCAAGGGCGTGGGCTATGTGCCGCAGGGTCGTGAGATCTTCGGGCGGCTGACGGTGGAAGAAAACCTGCGCATGGGCCTGGCCTACAAGAGTGGCAGCACGCCGATCCCGCCTCAGATATTCGAGCTCTTCCCGGTGCTCAAGCAAATGATCAAGCGCCGGGGTGGTGACCTCTCAGGCGGTCAGCAGCAGCAGCTCGCGATCGCGCGGGCCTTGGCGGCAGGGCCGAAGCTGCTGATCCTCGACGAGCCCACCGAAGGCATCCAGCCCAGCGTGATCAAGGACATCGGTCGGGTGATCCGCATGCTGGCCGATCGCGGCATGACACCGGGCCAGCAGATGGCGATCGTGCTGGTCGAACAGTTTTACGACTTTGCCGCCGAACTGGCCGACCAGTACCTGGTGATGGAACGCGGCGAGATCATTCAGCGCGGGCGGGGCAAGGACATGGAAGCCGAGGGCGTGCGGGCCAGGATGTCGATCTAGCGCCACCCACCACTTCGTCTTGGGGTGATTCAGCGCATCAGCGTCACGAGCAGCACCAGGACGCCCAGGCCGAGGTTGATCGATACCCAGGTGCGAATCTGCGCCAGTGCCGCGCCACCGGCGACCCCATCGGACGCTGCCACGGCCCGGCCGAGGCGCCTGAAGAGCGCGAAGCGGATGTGCATGAAGATCGCCACCATCGCGACGCCCAGGACCGCCATGACGGTCCAGGCCAGCGGCATCTCGAAGTTGCCCCCCGCCTGGACCACTTGTTTGGCCACACGACCCAGCATCCACACGCCGCTGGCGAGAGTCAGCAGAGAGGCCACCAAAACGGCTTGGAAAAAACGCCCGAGCACGTCGTGCATGAGCCTCAGCCGCATCGGCGCCTCCAGCTGAGCGACCGCTGGCCGCAGAAAGAAGTGCGCGAACACCATGCCACCGATCCACAAGATGATGGACAGCACATGAACAGTCTTCAGGGTCGCATAGATCATCGAACAGTCCTACACAGTGTCAAATTCAGTCCAGGATCCACTCGCTGTCCCAGAGATTCTCCATCCGCAACAACCTCAGGTGGACTGCGCGCCAGCAGACTGACCCCGGGTCTTCCACAGTGATACCAGCACACCACCGGCGATCAAGCCGAAGGTCACGCTGAGCGAGACCACTGCCGGGATCTTGCCGATGATGCCCACCAGGAAAATCTTGCTGCCGATGAACACCAACACCAGGGCCAGGGCGTACTTCAGGTACTTGAAGCGGTGGATCATCGCCGCCAGCGCGAAGTACAACGCCCGCAGACCCAAGATGGCGAAGATGTTGCTGGTGTAGACGATGAACGGGTCGGTAGTGATCGCGAAGATCGCCGGCACCGAGTCGACCGCGAAGATCAGGTCGACGAACTCCACCAGCACCAGGGCCAGAAACAAGGGCGTCGCGAAGCGCTCCAGCTTGCCCGTCTGGGTGTCGGTCTCGCGCACCCAGAAGGCATTGCCGCGCAGCCCGTCGGTCACGCGCATGTGCCGCTTCAGGAACTTCAGCAGTGGGTTGTTGGCGATGTCCGGCATGTGGTCGGCAATGATCCACATCTTGATGCCGGTGAAGATGAGGAAGGCGCCGAACAGGTACAGCACCCAGCTGAACTGGCTCACCAGCGTGGCACCCAAGCCAATCATGATCGCGCGCAGCACGATCACGCCCAGGATGCCCCAGAACAATACCCGGTGCTGGTACTGCCGCGGGATGGCGAAGAAACTGAAGATCAGCGCGATGACGAACACGTTGTCCATCGACAGCGACTTCTCGATCATGAAACCGGTGTAGTAGTCCATGCCGCTTTGCGCGCCGAGGTACCACCAGACCCAGGCACCAAAAAGCACGGCCACGCTGATGTAGCCGGCCGACAGCAGCAGGCTCTCGCGAACGCCGATTTCCTTGTCGTCCTTGTGCAGAACGCCCAGGTCGAAGGCCAGCAAGGCGACCACGATGCCGACGAAGCTGAGCCAGATCCAGGCTGGCTTGCCCATGAAGTCGGAAGTGAGGAAGGGAAGCAGGAAATCCATGTCTTGTTTTCAGATGAAGACGATCGTCGCGATGGTCATGCCCGTGCCTATCAGGCTGCTGAACCCGACAAGCCACACGACATTTCGCGTCTCATTGCCCAGATGCCATGCGTGGAAGGTGTCGATGAGGCCGCATCCATCAACTTGGCGCAAGCGAAGAGCCGCCGCGGGGGCCGGATCCATTGCCACCGCGGCGGCGCCACAGCGCGATGAGCAGGTGCAACCCGACACCCAGCAGCACGAGCAGGATGCTGCCCATGCCCCAGATCACCCAGGTTGCCACGGTCAGCCCGTCTGCCAGCGCAGGTGCGGCCTGCAGCAGGCTGTCGACAAACGGCGCGACGCCCGCCATGAGCTGACTGACCCACTGAGCGGCTTCGGGCGGCACCCAGGGGGCCAGCCAGTCCGGGACCGTGATGGTGCCAGCGCCTGATGCCGCCCCTGTGAGGGTGCCCGCGTTCGAGACCGCCCATACAGCGGCTGCATGCAGAGCCCAGGCGGCCAGCGACCACAGCGCAAGCAGCGCGACGACAAAGAACCAGCTGATGGCGTAGAACATGATCAAGCTTTCTGTAGTGTTCGAATGACTGGGAGTGTGGTGATGAATCCGCGTCGAACAAATCAGATCTAAACGCAATCAAACTTCGGTTTTTACGAACAGGAGCACGCATGCTGAACTACCGTCATCTGCACTACTTCTGGGTCGTCACCAAGGAAGGCGGGTTCGCCCGTGCCGCCGAGCGGCTGAACATGGCGGTGCAGACCATCAGCGCACAGGTGCGCGAGCTGGAGAAGGCGCTGGGCCACCAGCTCCTCAAGCCCTCAGGCCGTGGCGTGGCCCTCACCGAAGCGGGTCAGGCTGCCTTTGCGCGCGCCGAGGAAATTTTTCAGCTGGGCCAGTGCCTTCCCGACGAGGTGCGCGAAGCGGCCAGCGGCAAGGTGGCACGCCTTGCGGTCGGTCTTTCCGATGGCCTGTCCAAGCTCGCCGCCCATGCTTTGCTGGAGCCCGTGTTGAGCACACCCCACCTCCGTCTGATTTGCCACGAAGGAGAGTTCGAGCAGTTACTCAGCGAACTGGCGCTCCATCACCTGGACATCGTGCTCGCCGGCCAAGCCGCGCCGCGCAACCCGAACCTGCGCCTTACCAGCGAGAAGCTCGTCGATTCGCCGGTCGAGTGGTACGGGCCCGCCCGGCTGGTCCGCAAGACCGAGCGCGACCGCTTTCCACAAAGCCTCAACGACCTGCCGGTGCTTTTGCCTACCAGACATTCCGCGCTGCGCCCGGCGCTGGACCACTGGTTTGAGACACAAGGGCTGCGGCCTCGCATCATTGGCGAGTTCGAAGACAGTGCGCTTCTGGCGGTGTTTGCGGCACGAGGGCTTGGCGTGTTCCCGGTCAGTCGGCTCGGCGCCGACGACATCGGTCTGATGCGTGGACTGCGGTTGCTCGGCAGCAGCGATGACGTGAAGGAGGAGATCCACGCCATCCGGTCGCGGCGCGGCCAGCACCACCCCCTGGTGACTCAGTTGCTGACCGCCGCACGGTCTTGAACGCACCCCGATTGACGTCGATCAAGCAGCATGGCGGTGGGTTGCCTTTGTGGCGCTCGGCTCTTCGCCATCGACCAGTTTCCAATGGCGCCGCGCGGCCTCCAACACCAGAGCTTCACCATCGGCCAGGTGGCCATCGGCCCGCGCTGCGGCCAGGGACAGGCGCAGCACTTTCCTTTGCAGCGCCGGGTCGGAGATCTCAGCCATCAATGAAGCCAAGGCGCTGTCATCGACATTGCCTATCAGCGAACCCGTCTCGTATCCACCCGCCAGCAGTTCTTCGCACAAGGTATGAACGATGTGCGGCAGGAGCTGTGGCTCCAGTCCGAGCTCTCGCTCCGCGCCCAGCTGCTTGAGGATTTCGAATTCGGATTTGCAAACGTGACCGTCGGAGATGAGTACCAACGCGACAATGCGCGCGGCGGCTTCTGGGCTGTTGTGAGGGTAGCTGCGCACAGTGGTTCTCCATGGAGGCGGGTTGGTCTTGGAAGGCATGACCGGACGGAATATGTACCTGGTCGCGCTTCGGAAGAAGCGGTACTTTCAAGACTGCAGCTCAGGAAAACTCGAACTGTTCAGAAGATCCTGCGCCTGTTGTGAAGCTGCATTCATGCCCGGTGCAACCGGACTTCACTGAGCTGTGACTTCAGCAGATAGAGCGGTTTGGCGAGCACGCGGAACTCGAGCGGCGCGCGCATCATCGTCACTTCGCCATCGAAGGCCACCTTCACCCCGCTGCGGCTCTGCGGCAGTGTCGGCCGCACCACCAGATGTTGGAATTCGAAGCGCTCGACACCTGCCGCTTCGCCCAGCCTGCCCATGGCGCCGTGCAGCATCAGGCCAAGCATCGACCGCGTCCCGATAGGCCGCAGCACGAGCGCAGCCATGGTGCCGTCGCCTGGCGTGCCGGCCAGGGTGTCCTCGGGTTCCGCGCCGAACTGCTGCAGTTGCAGGCGGTTGTTACCCACGAAGAGCGTCAAGGTCTGCATATCGCGGGCTTTGCCGCCCATTTCGATGCGCAGCCGCAGACGGCGCTGCGCACGCAGCAAGGTCGCACAGCCCGCCAGGAACGCGACCCAGCGACTGCGGCCGAAGCGAGCCTTGTAGGCTTCCCGATCTTCCAGCAGGTCGGGATAGAGCCCGAGGCTGGCGTTGACCAGGAACACCCTGTCGTTGATGCCGGCCACTTGAACCGGCGCCGGCACCGAACACAGCAGTTGGCGGACCGCATCGGCCGGGTCTGCAGGGATGCCATGCGTGCGGGCAAAGTAGTTGAACGTGCCCTGCGGCACCACACCCATGGCGCAGCCTGCGGCGTGTGCGGCCTGCGCCACGGTGTTGAGCGTGCCGTCGCCGCCGACGGCAACCACGGCCGTGCGGGTGGCGGTCGCCCGTGCCGCAGCCTGGTGCGACATGTGGCTCAACTCGGCAGGGTCGCAAAACAGCAAGTCGCCTCGCCGTCCTCCCGCTTGCAACGCCGCTTCGATGACTTCCCGCTTCACCTCCGCGTCGCTGCTACCTGCCGCCGCATTGACGATGAACTGCAGCGAGGACGCGGGGTCTATTTCCGGGAGAGCGGCCATGGCCCCGGGCGCGCTCAGGCCTGGTCCCGGGTCAATCGCTCTGCAAAAGAGATTCCGATGGCGGAGAGCACAAAGGTGAAGTGGATGACAGCCACCAGCGTCACGACCTGTATGTTTTCCATCGTCAGGTCGCCACTCAGGTACGTCTTCAACGCATGCACGCCTGAGATCGAGATGATGGCAAACGCCAGCTTCAACTTGAGGTTGTAGGTGTTGACGTGGTCCAACCAGTCGGGCTTTTTCATGTCCTGCTTGTCGAAATGCCCTGTGGTCACGAACAGTGATACGCCGGCGAGCGCCACCACCCAAACCAGCTGCGCCACCATCGTCATGTCCACCAGCTCAAGCACCTTGATGATCAGATCGATCTTTTCAAGCTCGCCGAACAGCAAGGTGCTCATCAGCTTGTAGGTCTCCAGGAAGAACTTGCCCAGGATGCCGAAGATGATCGCGACCAGACCCACATAGAAGAACAGCATGGTGAATCTCATGCCGTATAGAAATGAACCGATCCCGGAGAGCATTTTTTCCATTTTTTATCACCTCGAAACAGAGCAGACAGTCACATCAAACAGAGATCCGGTGGCGTCCTGTACCGCGCTGGCCAGTTCGGCCAGGCCGCTGAGACGAACCAGGCCAAAAGATCTCAATCGTGGCGCAGCAGGTCGCCGAAGACCGTGTGCTCGCCCTCCTTGCGATCGGCGCCAGGCGCGTCATACAAGACGAGCCAGCGCGCCTTGCCGCCTGACAGCGCCGGCGGCAGATCACAGATGGCCTCAGCGCGGTTGGTGCCGCGGCCGTGTGGCAATGGCACCGACTCGGTCAGCGCCGACTCGAAGCGCACTGGCTCGCGATTGGCAGCCAGCAGTGTGCGGGCGGCAGGCCACTTGAAGACGCGGATGTCGCCATTCAGCACCATCGTCGGGCCAGCCAGAATGTAGAGGTCGTCGCCCGAGAAGTGCAGGTCCCGCACGCCCAGGCCGTCAAGCTGCAGGAAATGCTTGCGGATCAGCGTGCCGCTGTCATCCAGGGGAACCATGCGCAACTGGTCATCACGCGCCTCCACCGCGATCTCAAGCAGCGCCGACCAGCCACGCAGTACCGGGCCGCGCAGGCCCAGCAACAGCCGGCGACCGTCCACGGCCAAGCCTTCGATGTCGAAGCCGTTGTCCTTGCCCGGAATAGCCATGTACGGTCCGAAGTGGGGGTCATCGGCGAGCGCGCGGGTGAGCAGGTTCGTTTGCGCATCGCCCTTCAGGCGCTGTGCCTGTCGGCCGTCCTGGGCCTGACGTACCAGACACGGCGCACCTGTGGCGTCGGGCTCGATGGGTAGGCAGGCCAGCAGACGGCGATTGCCGTCCAGCGTCACCTTCGCCAGGCGCTTGGCGTTGTCGGCGTGACCTCGATCCGGCTTGACGTTTTTGCGCTTCAGGCCATGCGAGCCCACCACCCAGAGGAACCCATCGGCCACGGCCATGCCTTCGAGATCAGCCTCTTCCTCGGCCGCGCCGGGCAGGTCCAGCAGGTCGGCGAGTGGGAAATCGCGCACCTCGCCGAAGCGCAAGGCCTCGCGCCCCACCGGATCGAGCAAACGAAGGCGGTCCAGGCCGCAAGCTTCGTCGCCCGCCACCCAAAGCCAGTCGCCGGTGAAAGCCGCCCCCGACAAATTGGATTGCACCAGGGAGTCAGGAGAGAACTCCAACCGGACGGCATTGGCAGTTCGAGCGTTGGGCATCGAGGACTTCTCCAAAGGGTGACATGCTAGACGGCTCGCGTGCCGCAACGCTCGCCCAGCGGCGCAGACGTAGCCCTGGAGTCTGCACCCGCAGTCCTGTCTTGTGTTCAGCTTTATCCGATGTTTGTGTTCTTGAAAGGCTGATTTTTCAGAATCCCAGCGCGTGCGGCGCGTTTCCAGTGGGCGAACGCGCTCTGGCCGGTCGCATGAGCGAGTCCCACAACGCCGCGCTCAGGCTTGGCTTATTGGGCGCGTGTTTCACACCGTGCAGAAGTCGACCTGCAGCTGACGAGCGCAATGTCAGCTCAAGACTCAGCCGAGCTGGCATTGCCTGAGACCGATCGCGGTGCGGGCATTGCGCTTGGCGCGCTAGGTTCGCCACACGCGGGGTGCCACAGCGCCCAATGCCCACGCCACCTCACGCCAGCGGGCCCACACCGAGCTGAGCAACTGCATTGCCGGTTCGACACGCGGCGCGAGCAACCGCAGCACGACGACCTCGGCATGCGGTGAAGTGCAACCAACGGTCTGCGCCAGCTCATGGTTCGATGCCATCTCGCGCGCGACGTCGAGCAAGGTCTCGCGGCGGTCCGACGACATCGGCGAGCCCGCTGCGAACCACAGGGTTGCCAGTACCCGATGGCCCGCGAAACCCAGAGGAGAGTCAAGCAGCCGATGGTCGTCACCGCGGATCGTCGCGCGCTCCAGCCAGACGCCCGGCAGCTCGATGCGCTGCGCGTAATGCCCTGCCTCGAAAGCCTGGCCGCTGGCTGGCAGGCCGAGTGCCACCACGTCCCAACCCATCATCTCGCCGCCCGGTTGGATCTCGAAACGCAACTGGTTTTCGGCGAGCGCCGCACTATGGCAGATGGTTTCCAGCGGCAACCATTCGAGGCGCGCGCCTTCAGCAATCCGGGCCACCACCGACTGACGGGCAGCCTCACCCGCGCTGCGATAGAACCGTGTGGCGCCGGGCGTGGTGATCAGCGCGTGCGAGCCGGCTTGGAGGTTCGCTTCAACATGCAGCGCATCGCCACCGACGATGCCCCCGGGGGGGTGCACCAGCACATGGTGGCAGATGCCCTGACCTTCGGGATACAGACTTTGCAAGACCCGCAGCGGGCCGCTGTGGCGGTCGTGAGCCAGCGTGCGGTCGCCGTCGCGGCGGTAGTTCAGTGCGAGCCGGCCCGGCCATCCCATGGTTTGCAGCGCCCTCAGCCTGTCTTCACGCCGAGCTTGAACGCGATCATGGCGCGCAGCTTGTTCGGCACCACGGGCTTGATCAGCAGGTGGAAGTTCTTCTGCTGTGCCTCCAGGTCCAGCGACGACATCGTGCTGCCTGTGATGACGATGGCCGGCAGATCCGCGCCGAATCGCTCCCGCAGCAGCGCCAAGGCATCGGCACCCGTCATGCCGTTCTCGAGTCTGTAGTCGACGATGAGCAAATCGGGCGCGGGCATCGAGCCAGGGGCGTTCTGCGCCCAGGCACGGCAGGCCGCCACGGTGTCGAACGCCAGGATGCTTGCGCCCCAACCCTGCAGCAAGGCTTCAAGCGCGCTCAACACCGCCGTCTCGTCTTCGACAACCACAATCGTTCGGCCTGCCAGGGTCAGGCCGTGCAATCCCTTGCCAGAAAGCAGGGGCTGCGCTTGCGGAGCCTGCTTACCCAGCGGCAGTTCAAGGGTGAAGACCGTTCCCTGGCCCAGTTGTGAACGAAGCGAGACCCGGGCGCCCATCAGATCGGCCAGTCGCTTGACGATGGCGAGGCCCAGGCCCAGTCCCTTGCGCTGATGGGGCTCGGCGCGCGGACCATGCGGTACCTGATAGAACTCCTCGAAGACGCGTGACTGCTGATCCTCGGCGATACCCGGACCGGTGTCCCAGACCTGCAGCCGAAGGTGGTCGCCACGGCGGCGGCAACCGACCAGCACCGTGCCATCGCTGGTGTATCGAATGGCGTTCGAGACCAAGTTGCGCAGGATGCGTTCCACCAGCAGCGGGTCAGCATGGACCACATGCCGCCCTCCGCGAAAACGCAGGGCCAGGCCTTTCTCGAACGCCGCAGGCTCGAAATGCAGCCGCAGCTTGCGGTACAGATCTGCCAAGGGGAAGTGCTGCGGATGGGCTTCGATGCCGCCGCTGTCGATGCGGGTGATGTCGAGCAATTCGGAAAACAGACCTTCCAGTGCATCGACCGATTCGTTGATGCTGTTGACCAGGTGCGCAACCTCGACGTCGTGGTTCTTCTGACGCAGCGCCTCGGCGAACAGCCCCATCGCATGCAGAGGCTGGCGCAGATCATGGCTCGCCGCCGTGAAGAACTGCGTTTTCGCGCGGTTGGCAACTTCGGCCTCTTGCCGCGCGGCGTCGGCGGCGAGCTTCTCGACGCGCAGCTGCGACAACAGATGGTCGGCTTGCAATTTCAATTCCAGCACCCGCTGCAGCGCCTGGCGGTAGGTGCGAGCGAGCAAGGTGCTCAGCGAAAAAATCAGCAGCAGAATACCCGCGAGCCGGTAGCTGTCGGGGGTGCCATCGGTGGCCACACGGGCTGCCATCGGGACGAAACACAGCGCCGAGAACAACAGATACACCCGGGGCTGTGTCGCCAGTACCGGCACCACGGCGATGCAGAAGGTGTAGACGGTGATGATCAGTGCGATCTGCTGCACGTGACCGCCCCGCAGGTAGAAGATCCACGCGGTGGCACCCCACAGCGCCCCCGATGTCAGCGTGCCGATGTTCCACAGCGCCCGCCAGCGCTGCCAGTCCACCAACGAACTAGGCGTGGCCTGCTTGAATCGTTGCAGCAGCCACAGACGTGCCAACCACATCACTGCAAACGCCGACAGCCAAGGCAGCATCACCGAGGCTGGCGTGCTGGTCCAGAAGATCATCAGGATGACGCTGATGCCCGCCACATTGCCTGCCAACTGCGCCGGCAGGTAATCGAACGAGCTGCGTACCTCCTCAGGCAGCGATGACGCCGACAGCTCGATGGACGAGGATGCCGGCACCGGGGTCATCGGCTGCTCTTTCTCCAGCCATGCAAGCCACCTTGCTGGCGCGACATCTGCCCCACCGCCAGCACCGCCTGCGTGCGCGAGCTGACGTTGAGGGTTCGCAACACCGCCGCAACGTGGTCCTTGACTGTCTCCACCGACAGATTCAGGTCGCGCGCAATCAACTTATTCGGCTTTCCCTGTAGCAGCAGGCCCAGCACCTCGGTCTGCCGCGGTGTCAGACCGAGCGAGTCGAGTGGCGCGTGGGTCTGGAAACCTTCGTCGTGGGCACGCTGGCGCACCGAACTGGGCTCGTCGTCATAGCGATCGGCAGATCCGCTTTCGTCGCCCATGTTCATCGGCGGCACATAGATGCCACCTGACATCACCATGCTCAGCGCTTCGAACAGGGTGTCGTTGGAAGACCGCTTCGGTACGAATCCCATGGCACCGAGGTCGATGGCCCGGATCACGTCGCTGGTGCGGTCGCTCGCCGACACCACCACCACCGGCAAGGACGGATAGGCGGCGCGGAACTCGGTGAGCACGTCGAATCCATTGGCATCGCCCAGGCGCAGATCGAGCAGAACGAGGTCGAAGGCGCTGTCGTGCGCCAAGGTGTCGCGGGCCATGCGCGCCGTGCTGGCCGCGACCACACTGACGTTGTCGCTCAGCCCCTGGATGATGGTTTGAAGCGCCGACAGGATCAGCGGGTGGTCGTCGATGAGCAAGACCTTCATGGTGGCTCCTTCTGGATCAACACCCGCCAGATCCTAAGTCAGCGAACCGCGGCATGGCTGGGTCGCAGCGAGGCGTGCAGGCCCCCAAACGGGGGCATTCGCGTCGTGATCAAGCCTCAATCCACTGAGTGAGGGGTCGCCATTGCTCGAGATCACGCTCGACGCGGCTGGGTGCCACATCCCACAGCGTCAGGCCGTGTGCCGCCAGATGAACATAGTTCTGGGTGTCGCGGAGATGCGTCACCACCGGAAAGGACTGCTGACCGAGAAAGGTCTTGAGCTGATCCGCCGAGATCGTGCCGTCTCGCGATCGCATGCCCACGAGGCCGACCCGCAGCTTCTCTGACCGTTTGTGCTCGGCCAGGCGCACCAGAAAATCGTGCGTCGCGTGGATGTCGAAAATGCTGGGCTGCAGCGGCACCAGCACATGCGTGGCGATCTTCAGGACCTCATCGAGCCGCTTGCCGTGCAAACCGGCTGGGGTGTCCAGCACCACATGGGTGGTGCCCTTGGGCGTGCGCACCCGCGCATCGTCCACGGTATCCCAGGCGCTGATGCCTGCGGCGGTCGGCGGACGCAAGCCCAGCCAGGTGCGCGCCGACTGCTGGCGATCGATGTCGCCCAGCATCACCGCCTTGCCCTGCGACGCGAAATAGCCCGCGACATTGGTGGAGAGCGTGCTCTTGCCCACACCCCCCTTCGGATTGGCGACCACGATCACCGGCATGTTCGACTCCCGCCTCCCTGGAATCACGTTATGTTAGCGGCGGGTTCCGGCTGGCCTGCGGTTTGCGGGCAGCTGTTGCATCTCTCCATCCCGCTTGCTTCACTTGGGTCCGTCATGGCGCCTTCCGCTGATCCCGTGTCCACTGCACCCGAGGTGCTGGTGCTCGTCGCCCACCCGTCCCTGGAGCAGTCACGCATCAATCAGCGTTTGCTGCATGCCGTGGCAGCGCTCGACGGCGCTGGCGCAGTGCCCGCACGCATCGTGGTGCGTGATCTCTACGCGCTGTACCCCGACTACCTGATCGATGTGCAGGCTGAGCGATCGGTGCTGGCCACCGCACAACTGGTGGTGTGGCAACACCCGATCCACTGGTACGGCATGCCGCCGCTGATGAAGTTGTGGCTCGACGAGGTGCTGGGCTTTGGCTGGGCTTACGGGCCCGGCGGGCATGCACTGGCTGGCAAGCATCTCTGGCTGGTCGCCTCCACCGGCAGCCCCGAGGAGGCCTACCACCCGAGCGGCCACAACCGTTACTTCTTCGATGCCTTCTTGCCGCCCTACGAACAGGCCGCCACGCTCTGCGGCATGCGCTTTCTGCCACCCCTGCTGCTGCACGGCGCGCACCGCGTGGACGAGCCCGAACTCGACGCCCACGCCGCGATGTACACGCAGCGGCTGGCGAGCTACCCCGATTGGCCTGAACTGGCCGATCTCGCCGAATGCCCCGCCTGTGTCGTGCCACCGCTGGCACGCCCGAACGAGGCAGTGCCGGTGTCTCCCGCGGCAAGCACCGGCGGAGCCGCCTGATGGAGCACACAACCTGGCTCAGCAGCGCCCTGGTCTACCTGGCTGCTGCGGTGTTGGCGGTACCGCTCGCGCGGCTGCTGGGACTGGGCGCGATCATTGGCTATCTGGGGGCTGGCATCGTGATCGGGCCCTGGGGGCTGAAGCTGGTCACCGATCCGCAGGACATCCTGCACTTCGCCGAGTTCGGGGTCG
The DNA here is from genome assembly GCA_001464195.1 of Burkholderiales bacterium Ga0077547. Classification (GTDB taxonomy): domain Bacteria; phylum Pseudomonadota; class Gammaproteobacteria; order Burkholderiales; family Burkholderiaceae_C; genus PBB1. The sequence goes on along the minus strand of LNEY01000023.1, from coordinate 21,413 downwards.
TGCTGATGCTGTTCCTGGTCGGCCTCGAACTTGAACCGAAAAGGCTGTGGACACTGCGCAAGCCGATCTTCGGCTGGGGCAGCGTCCAGCTCTTTGGCTCGGCCGCCTTGATGGTGGGTGTGGGCATCGCCTGCGGCAGCGATGCCCGGCTTGCGCTGGTGGCCGCGCTGGGCCTGGCGCTGTCGTCGACCGCCATTGGTCTGGCCGTGCTCGCAGAGCGCAACCTGACACCCACCACTTCCGGCCAGAGCGTGCTGAGCGTCGCGCTGCTCCAGGACGTGGCGGCGATCCCGATCCTGGCGCTGTTGCCTTTGCTGGCGGTGCAGGCGACTGGCAGCGTGGGACCACACGGCAGCGACGGCGCCGCCAACTGGCTGGCCGCCGGCAAGGCCATCGCGGTGATCGCAGCGATTGTCTTCGGCGGCCGACTGCTGCTGCGTCCGGCGCTGCGCTGGATCGCCGGCAGCGCGACGCCCGAGATATTCACGGCGGCGGCGCTGCTGTTGGTGGTGGCCACCGCCGCGCTGATGCAGTCGGTCGGGTTGTCGATGGCGCTCGGTGCTTTTCTGGCAGGCGTCCTGCTCGCCGAGAGCGAATACCGGCGCGAGCTCGAGACCGATCTGGAGCCTTTCAAGGGCCTGCTCCTCGGCCTGTTTTTCATGGCGGTCGGCATGACGATCGACTTCGCCGTGGTGCTGCAGCAGCCCGGCTTGGTCGCTGCGCTTCTGGTTGGCTTTCTGGCTGTGAAGGCGCTGGTGCTGTGGGGCATGGCAAGGCTGATGCAGTTGCCGCTGCTGGAGCGGCCGGTGTTCATCATCCTGCTGGCGCAGGGCGGCGAATTCGGCTTCGTCGTGTTTCAGGCCGCAGCGCAGGCGGGGGTGATCAGCAACGGGGCGTCGTCGCTGTTGGTCGCCACGGTGGCGCTGTCGATGCTGTTGAGTCCGCTGCTGCTGGTGATCGCCGACCGGGTGATTGCGCCTCGGCTGGAGCGCAGCCTGCGCGAACAAACAACGGCCATGCCCGAAATCAACGAGCCGCAGGAAGCGCCGATCATCATCGCGGGCTTCGGTCGCTATGGGCAGATCGTCGGCCGCTTGTTGTATGCGAATGGCCTCAAGGCCACCGTGCTTGATCACGACGCCGAAGCGGTCGAGGCGCTGCGCAAATTCGGCTGGCGGGTGTTCTACGGCGATGCCACCCGGCTCGACCTGCTGCGCACCGCCGGCGCAGCCAGTGCGCGCGTGCTGGTGCTGGCCATCGACGATGTGACGCAAAGCCTGAAGTTGGCGGAAATGGCGCGCGAACACTTTCCGCAGCTCACCGTCATTGCCCGAGCTCGCAATGTGCAGCACTACTACGCGCTGCGGGATCTGGGCGTGCAGTTGATCGAGCGCGAGACACTGGACTCGGCGCTGATGAGCGCGCGCAGCGTGCTTGAGGCGATGGGCTGGCAACCACACCAGGCGCGCACGTTGGCGCTGCGCTTCCGCCGCCACAACCTGGCCCAGTTGGACGCCGCCGCGCCCAACTGGCGCGACGAGGCCTGGCGGGTTGCGAATGCCAAGACCGGCCGACAACAACTTGAAGAGTTGTTCGCGCAGGAGCGCGAGGAGGCCAGGGCCGTGCGCCAGAAGCGGGGCTGGGACGCCCAGGGCAGGAATCCCGAGGCCGCTCCGGCGCCAGCACCCTTTGACGACACCTGAGCGCGAGCGCCTGAGAGCCATTCGACTCCGGTTCGAGGGCCCACCCCAGCTCTATTGCTAATGCAATTGCATTAGCATTGCGAAATGGAACGCCTCACCCGCCAACGCCAAGCGGTCGTCGATGCCCTGGCACGCAGCGGGCAAGCGCTGAGTCCGCAGGAGCTGCTGGAGCGCGCCAAGACGGCCGTCCCCAGCCTGAACTTGTCGACGGTCTACCGTCAGATCAAGGGTTTGCAAGACGCCGGCGACATCGTCCGCGTTGAGTTACCGGGGCAACCGCCACGCTTCGAAGTGGCCGCCAGCGCCAACGTGCGGGCCGACGCTGTTCACCACGATGATTCGCATGCTGCGCGGCATCACCTTCACGCATCGCCGGCCGATGCGATCCCTGAGCACCATCACCACTTCCATTGCACCGCTTGCGATCGTGTGTTTCCAATCCATGCCTGCCCTGGGCCGATGAATGACCTGGCACCACCCGGTTTTGAGGTGCAGCGCCACGACCTGACCCTACGCGGTCGCTGCGCCAGCTGCGTGAACGGAGCATCCGCATGAAGCCCGACGTCCGACCGCTGGGTGGGGCTGCATCTCACCACGCACACACAGATGACCATCCTCACGTGCACGCACATGGCCACTCGCATCCGCATGAGCACTCGCATCCACATGCCCACGACCATGGTGAACACTCCCATGCGCCCAAGGCACCACCGGCCGCTGCGGCCGGCGAGCCGCGTTCCAGCCTGCTGATGAGTTCGGCGCCCTGGCGACTGGCCGGCGCGGTGGTGCTGACCGTGCTCCTTTGGGCCGCCGTCGCCTGGGCACTCTCCGGTACACCATGAGCACGATCGAGTCGGTCATCCACGCCGCCACCGACACGTCGGCGGTACAGCCACCGGCCATCACGGTCGAAGACCTCACGGTCAGCTACCGCCAGCACCCCGCCGTGCACCACGTCAGCTGCCGCTTCGAGCCCGGCTCACTCACCGCAGTGATCGGTCCGAACGGTGCTGGCAAGAGCTCGCTGCTGGACGCGCTGACCGGCCGTGTGCAGCCCAGCACCGGACGGGTGCGCACTGGCGGCCTGAGGCGCGGCGGACTGGCCTACATGCCGCAGCAATCAGGCATCGACCGGAGTTTTCCGCTCGGCGTGCTCGATGTGGTGATGCTGGGGGCCTGGCCACGCATCGGCTGGTTTCGTGGCGCCACGGCAGCGCAACGGCAGGCCGCACTTCGGGCGCTGACATTGGTCGGGCTGATCGGTTTCGAGCATCGGCTGATCTCGGAGTTGTCGGTCGGCCAGTTCCAGCGCGTGCTCTTCGCACGGGTGCTGATGCAGGACGCGCCAGTGATCCTGCTCGATGAGCCCTTCAACGCGATCGACACCCGTACCACCGCTGACCTGATGCGTCTGGTGCTGCACTGGCACGCCGAAGGCCGCACGGTGATCGCGGTATTGCACGACCTCGCGCAGGTGCGCGAACACTTCCCGATGTCGTTGTTGCTGGCACGCGAATGCGTGGCGCATGGCCCGACGGACGAGGTGCTGATCCCGAAACACCTGATGCGGGCCCAGCAGATGGCCGAGCAATGGGATGAGCACGCTGACTGGTGTGCGGTGCCTCATGCGGTCACCGAATCGAGAGGGGCGTCATGACGCTGCTGGCCACGCTGCACGCGCTGCTGATTCAACCCTTTGTCGAATTCGGGTTCATGCGCCGTGCGCTGGTCGCTTGCCTGGCGCTCGGCCTGAGCTGTGGGCCGATCGGCACGCTGCTGGTTTTGCGTCGCATGAGCCTGGTCGGGGACGCGATTGCGCACGCCCTGCTGCCCGGGGCGGCGCTCGCCTTCGTGATGTTCGGCTTCTCGATCTGGGCCATGAGCATCGGTGGCTTCGTGGCTGCGGTGGCGGTCGCTGGTCTTGCAGGCTTGGTCGCGCGGCTGACACCACAGCGCGAGGACGCCAGCTTCGCGGCGTTCTACCTGATCGCGCTGGCCGCGGGGGTGATGATCATCTCGACGCGCGGTAGCAGCGTCGACCTGATGCGCGTGCTCTTCGGCACCGTGCTGGCGGTCGATGATGCGTCGCTGCTGCTGATCGCAGGCATCACCACGGCCAGCCTGTTGGCGCTGGCGTTGGTCTACCGGCCCTTGGTGGTCGAGTGCTTCGACCCTGGCTTCCTGCGCCATCTCGGCCATGCCGGTGCCTGGGTGCACGGGCTGTTTCTCACGCTGCTGGTGCTGAACCTCGTGGGCGGCTTCCAGGCGCTGGGCACGTTGATGGCTGTTGGACTCATGATGCTCCCGGCCACCGCCGCGCGCTTCTGGGCGGCCGAGGTGTGGAGCCTGGCTGCGGTGGCGGCGCTGTTCGCGGTGCTGAGTGGCTGGGGTGGCCTGCTGTTGTCGTACCACGCCAATCTGCCTTCAGGTCCGGCCATCGTGCTGCTGGCCGGTAGCTTCTACGTGTTGTCGCTGCTGATGGGCCGGCGCGACAGCCTGCTGGCGCGGCAGATGTCACAGCGCGCACATCGAAAGGGATGACCTTGGATTTCAATTCGACACGGCGCGCATTCCAGCGCCAGCTTTTGTGGGGGCTCGGCAGCGCAGCCGCATGGCCACTGGCGCAAGCCACCGAGACGGCGGTGGCGCCGCTCAAGGTCGTGGCCACCTTCTCCATCCTGGCGGACATCGCCCGAGAGGTCGGCGGCGCTGCGGTCGAGGTGAGCGCGCTGGTGGGCCCGAACGCCGACGCGCATGTGTTCGAGCCCACGCCATCCGACGTACGTCGTGTGGCAGGGGCCGATGTCGTCGTGACCAACGGCTTGCGCTTCGAAGGCTGGATCGACCGCCTGATCAAGGCCTCGGGCTACCGCGGCCCTGTCGTCGTCGCCAGCCGCGGCGTCACGCTGCGACAGTTGTCGGGCGGCGCCGACCCGCATGCCTGGCAAGACCTGTCCAACGGACAGCGCTATGCGGAGAACATTCGCGCAGCACTGGCGGCCGCGTTGGCCAGCAAGTCGCCCGAGCGCGCTGCCGAGGTCGATATGCGGGCGGCCGCCTATCAACAGCGTCTGGCAGCGCTCGATCGCGACATCCGCGCTCGCTTCGCCGCCCTGCCCGCCGAGCGCCGTCGCGTCATCACTGCGCACGATGCCTTCGGCTATTTCGCAGCGGCCTACGGCATCACCTTCATCGCGCCACGCGGCTGGACCACCGGCAGCGAACCATCGGCCGCCGCCGTGGCCCGCATCGTCCGCCAGGCCCGCGAGTCCAAGGCCAGCGCCTTGCTGGTCGAGAACATCAGCGACCCGCGACTGATTGAACGCATCGCCCGAGAAGCCACAGTGAAGGTCGGCGGCAAGCTTTACTCCGACGCGTTATCGCTCCCCGGCAGCGAGGCAGATACCTACCTGCACATGTTCGAGCACAACGCGCGGACGCTGGTGGAGGCGATGTCGGTAGGCACAGGGCACGCACCTTGAATGTTCCGCATCACAGCGCTTGGGTGCTCCCTTGTGCGCCATCAGACGCTCATCAAGCGGTGCAATGCGTCCAACCCTCAGGCAAACGTGTCAAGCGGTACGTCGATACCGCGCAGCGGTTACAAACTCTTGCTGAAGATCGGGCCACACCCCCTCAAGTGCGGGATGCAGTCACGCGTGTCGAACGGCATAGTAAGCACACTATTTGCTTACCTTCAATAGTCACACGCCCAACCGCTCACTCTTGGAGTAACAAATGCAGTCATCTCTCACCAAATTCGCCTGCAGAAGCGCCTCAGTCGCTGCCGTACTGGCTGCGACGACGCTGAACGCCTCCGCGCTCACGATCTTGGCAAGCCCTGTTGCTGGCTCTTCGTTCAGCAACATCACGATAGGCACCATTTCGGTGAGCTCCCTGTCTGACTTGACGGGCAGTTTGTTTGCCGCCACGAGCGTGACGTTTCCCGACCCGTTCAGCTACACGCTGACGCTGGATCAAGTCAGCTTCACCAGCGGTACCGTGGGTGCGCTGGTCAACGACTTGGACGCAACGGCTGCCGGGTTTCATTTCACCAACGTGGCGGCAGGCAACTACATCGTGAAGGCCAGCGGGACGCTCGATGGTTCCGGCCAGTATCCAGGGCTCGCCTTGATCGGTGCGAACTACACGGTGACCGCGGTACCAGAGCCCGAAACCTACGCCATGATGCTGGCAGGCTTGGGCGCTATCGGATTTGTTGCATTGCGTCGCAAAATCAGCTGAGGTCACACCGCGCAGCTGCGAAATCCGCAGAAAACATCATCTCGCTCGGGTCTTAGGAAGTAGCGGTACTTCGGGTCCCTCAGTCGGCCAGAGGTCGCGCACGACGCGCCTCGCAGTACCTTGTGCGTGCCAAAACAAGGTTCCGAATAGCTCCGGTCAGGATCTGGGCGGAACCCGGGGTAGGGCCGGAATGTGGTGGTCGTCCATTCCCAGACGTCACCCCAGCGAAAGCCACGTCTCGCACCCAGATGCGCAGCGGCTTCCCATTCGACCTCGGTAGGCAGTCGTCGCCCCGCCCAGGCGCACCAAGCCTCGGCCTCGTACCAGCTGACATGCACTACCGGCTGCTGCATCGGCAGGTGCACCAGCACACCGAAACGGCGCTGAAGAACCCCCTGCCGAATCTGAGCCACATGGCGCGGCGCACGTCGTTCTTGTTGCTGCGCCCATTGCCAACCATCGGCGGACCACCAGCGGTCGTCGTCGTATCCGCCGTCTTCGACGAAGTCGGCGTACTGCACCCAACTCACGGCTTGGGAGTCGATCTCGAATTCCGGCAGCTTGATGTCATGCGCCGAGACTTCGTTGTCGAAGGCGAAACCGTCGCCGCGGGAAACACCCAGCGTCCAGCGTGCAGGTACAAAGGCAAGCGGTGGCCGCTGTGCGTTGCTGCTTTGGACATTCAGCGCGGGCAGCAAGTCGTGCAGAGCGGAAGGGGCGTCGACCGACGCTCGCAAGGGCACGCCCAGCGTCTGTGCCATGGAGGCCAGGCGTTCGCACAGCATGTCTTCATGAAACAGCGCGAGGCGATGGAAGTACAAGACCGCATCCGGGTTGGCCACATCCGTGTCGGTAGCGTCCAGCAGATCGAGCGTGATCTCCAAGGTGTCGGCCAGGTAGTCCTTGGTCCGTTGCAGATCAGGCAGATCAAGGGCCCATCGGCGCTCATGTGGCGCCCTCGCCGGGTCATACCAGGCATCCGCACGGGGTTGGATCGACGCCAGACGGATGCCGGTCGGATCGCAAGCCGTGCCGCGCTGGCGTTGAACGTGTCGGCCGATCCAGTACTCCTGAAACCAGGCGATGTGACCGGCCTCCCACAGCGGCGGGCTGATGTCGGGCAGAACGGGCACCCGCCATCCATCCGATGCCAGCGCCGCCTCATACGCCGACAACCAGCGCAAGGTCTGATTCCGGGCGTCCATCAGCGCCAGCGACAGCAAGTCCTTGCCTGCGCGCCGCAGCAAGGGTGACCTGACATCGGGTGCGCGACTGTCCTGCCGATGTGGTGCGTTGTTGTCCACGTCACTCCCTGCAACCGGCGTGTCTGATCGGCTGCTGGGTTGTGATTCTGACCCCGGAGTCAACACCACCGGCAGCGCCAATGCAGGTAGGCGAGCGATGATGTGGTGCTGCCCATCGCTCAGCAGTCCCCTGAAAATGGTTGCCATGACCCCCATCGCCACTGCCTCGACCACGCCACCACGACTGACCTCGCTCGCCCACGGTGGGGGCTGCGGCTGCAAGATTGCACCGGGCGTGCTGTCTCAGATCCTGAAGCAGACCTCGGGCTTCCCGATGCCCAAGGAACTGCTGGTCGGCATCGAAACCGCCGACGACGCGGCGGTCTACCAGTTGAACAGCGAGCAGGCGCTGATCGCGACCACCGACTTCTTCATGCCCATCGTCGACGATCCGCGCGACTTCGGCCGCATCGCCGCCACCAACGCCATCAGCGACGTCTACGCGATGGGTGGCACGCCGATCTTCGCGCTGGCGCTGGTAGGGATGCCGGTCAATGTGCTGCCGATCGAGACGATCGCAGCCATCCTGCAGGGTGGCGAAAGCATCTGCGCCGAGGCGGGCATCCCGATCGCGGGGGGTCACACCATCGATTCGGTCGAGCCCATCTACGGGCTGGTGGTGCTCGGCCTGGTGCATCCGCGTCATGTCAAACGCAACGCTGATGCGCGCGCGGGCGACAAGCTGGTGCTGGGCAAGCCCATCGGGGTCGGCGTGTTGTCGGCGGCACTGAAAAAGAGCGCGCTCAGCGCCCAGGGTTACGCGCAGATGGTCGACAGCACCACCCGGCTGAACAAGCCCGGCATCGCGCTGGCTCAACTCGAGGGCGTGCATGCACTGACCGATGTCACCGGCTTCGGCCTCGCCGGCCACACGCTCGAACTGGCGCGCGGCGCGAAGCTGCGAGCGCACATCGATTGGAAAAACGTCCCGCTGATGGCAGGCGTGCGCGAGCTGGCTGCACAGGGCATGGTGACTGGCGCTTCTGGCCGCAACTGGGTGGCCAATGGCACCCAGATCACACTGCCTGCCGGTTTCTCCGACATTGACATTGCGCTGCTCAACGACCCCCAGACCAGCGGCGGCTTGCTGGTGTCGTGCCGTGCCGATGCGGTCGATCGCGTTCTGGGCATCTTCCACGAGCAGGGCTTTGCGCAAGCGGCGGTGATTGGAGAGGTGAGCGACGGGCCGGTGGGACTGACCCTGCGCTGACCGCCTCAGACGATCACCGGCTCGGTCTCCAGCCGGATGCCGAAGCGACCATAGACGCTTTCCTGGATCGCACGGGCCAGCGTCATCACCTCGGAGCCGATCGCTTCGCCGCGGTTGACCAGCACCAGCGCCTGCTTTTCATAAACGCCTGCCTGGCCCACGGTCTTGCCCTTCCAGCCACAGGCATCGATCATCCAGCCCGCCGCCAGCTTCACGCTGCCATCGGGCATCGGGTAGTGCACGATTTCCGGGTCTCGGCCGATGATGTCGCGACACTGCTCGGGCGTGACCACCGGGTTCTTGAAGAAGCTGCCGGCATTGCCCAGGCACGCCGGGTCAGGCAGCTTGGCGCGGCGGATCGCGATCACCCAATCGGCCACCTGCTGTGGGCTCGGCTGCGCTTGGGGATCGGCCGATCGCAGTTCGGCCAGCTTGCGCTCCAGTTCCAGGTAACCCAGCGCAGGCTGCCACGGCCGCGGTAGCCGAAAGCGCACGCGCGTGATGACCACTTGCCCTGCCAGCGACCGCTTGAACACGCTGTCGCGGTACCCGAAGGCGCAGCGATCGGCGCCCAGCGTGATCGTGTCGCCGGTGCGCAGGTCGACCGCGTCGAGCGAGTCGAAGCGGTCCTGCAGTTCGACACCGTAGGCGCCAATGTTCTGCACCGGCGACGCCCCTACCGTGCCGGGGATGAGTGCCAGGTTCTCGAGCCCGGGGTAGCCTTGCGCCAGGGTCCACATCACCAGCCCGTGCCACGACTCGCCGGCGCCGGCCTCGACGATCCAGGCATCGGCGCGTTCTTCCACCAGTCGCCGGCCCATCACCTCGACCTTCAGCACCACCTGCGGCATGTCGCGCGTCAGGATGATGTTGCTGCCACCGCCCAGCACGAACTTCGGGGCGCCCGCCAGCATGGGATGATCGACAGCGCTGCGCACATCGGCGTCGCTGGCAATCCGCACCAAGGTGTGGGCCACGGCCGGCAGACCAAACGTGTTGTAGGTTCGAAGGCCGACGCTCGATTCGATGTGCATGGCAGAATTTTCAACGATCACCCGTAACACTCCGAGGTGATGACCCCACGAAAGACCGCCGACCATGCCCAGCTTTGACACCGTGCTCGAACCCAACCTCGTCGAGGTGCGCAATGCGGTCGACCAGGCCAGCAAGGAAATCGGCACCCGCTTCGACTTCAAGGGCTCGTCCTCGAAGGTCGAGCTGAAAGACAAGGAGCTGACGGTCTGGGCTGACAGCGACTTCCAGATCGGGCAGGTCATGGACATCGTGCTGGCCAAGCTGGCCAAGCGCAGTGTGGATGTGCGATATCTGGACCGCAGCGCCAAGATCGAGAAGATCGGCGGCGACAAGGTCAAGCAGCTGATCGTCATCAAGAACGGCATCGACAGTGAAACCGCCAAGAAGCTGCAAACCGCCGTCAAGCAGAGCAAGCTGAAAGTGCAGGCCGCGATCCAGGGCGACACGGTGCGCGTCACCGGCGCCAAGCGCGACGACCTGCAAGCGGCGATGGCGCTGATCCGCAAGGACCTGCCCGAGGTGCCGCTGTCATTCAACAACTTCCGCGATTGAGCGTGAGGGCGCCCCCTGCGATCCGGGCCTGGGCGGGGGCGCTGATCGGCGCCGGCTGCACCGCCATGGCCTGCGCCCAAAGCGTGTCCTACAGCGGCAGCATGGGTGATCGGGCGTTGCTGGTGATCGACGGCACGCCTCGCACACTGGCCGCAGGCGCCGCACACGGCGCGGTGCGACTCGTCAGTGTCAATTCGAATGCCGTGGTGGTCGAGGTCAAGGGACAGCGGCAGACGCTGCCGCTAGGCGGCTCACCAGTCAGCCTGGGCGGCGCCAACAGCGCGGGTGGCGGCACACAGATCGTCTTGACCGCAGGCCTCGGAGGCCACTTCGTGACGGGCGGCAGCATCAACGGCCGCGCTGTCGAGTTCGTTGTCGACACCGGCGCCACCACCATCTCGATGGGAGAGGCTGACGCCGACCGCATCGGCCTCAAGTACAAGAACAACCCGCGTTACATCGTCGGCACGGCCAATGGCAACGTGCCGGTCTACAAGGCGTCGCTGGACGTGGTGCGCGTCGGCGATGTCCAGGTCTACAACGTCGAGGCCGCGGTGCTGCCGCAACCGATGCCCTACATACTTCTCGGCAACAGCTTCCTGACCCGCTTCCAGATGAAGCGCGAGAACGATCGCCTGACCTTGGACAAGCGGTGAAGCTCTCGCAGGTGCTTTACTCGCAGGGTTTTGGCGCGCGACGCGAGTGTGAGGGGCTGATCGTCTCCGGCTTCGTTCGCATCGCAGGCGAGGTGCACGACGACCCGTTCGAAGACATCAATCCGCAGGGCCTGCAGTTCAGCGTGCGCGGCGAGAGCTGGCCGTTTCGCGAGAAGGCACTGATCGTGCTGAACAAGCCGGCAGGTCACGAGTGCTCGCAGAAGCCCAAGCACCACCCGAGTGTCTACAGCCTGCTGCCGCCCCCGTTGCGCCGCCGCGATGTGCAGGCGGTCGGCCGACTCGATGAGGACACCACCGGCCTGCTGCTGCTGACCGACGACGGCGGTCTGATCCACCGCTGGACCTCGCCCAAGCACCACGTGCCCAAGGTCTACGAGATTGGTTGCAAGCATCCTGTGAATGCCGAGCAGGTTCAGCAATTGCTAAGCGGCGTGACGCTGCTGGACGATCCGGTGCCAGTGCGCGCCGCGGCCGCAGAGGCCACGGGAGTCTTCGACGGGCCGCAGCCGCGCGATGCCGGCGAGTTGTACGGCCTGAGGATGACCTTGACCGAAGGCAAGTACCACCAGGTCAAGCGCATGGTCGCGGCAGTCGGCAATCGCGTCGAGGCGCTGCACCGAAGCCGCTACGGCGCGCTGACACTGCCGACCGATCTGGCTCCAGGTCAATGGCGCTGGCTGGACGGGCCGCAGATGGTGGTGCCCACCCTGCCGGTGGCCGCCACACCGCAATAATCGACGCATGCTTGTTTTTCGCGGGTTCCAGCATCCGGGTGTTGCGCCGGCTTGCGCGCTGACGATCGGCAATTTCGACGGCGTCCACCGCGGGCATCAGGCCATGCTGGCGCTGCTGCGCAACGAGGCCCAGCACCGCGGCCTGCCCAGTTGCGTGCTGACGTTCGAACCCCATCCGCGCGACCACTTCGCCGCGCGCAGCGGCCACCCCGATCGCGCTCCGGCACGCATCTCCACGCTGCGCGACAAGCTCAGCGAGCTGGAGCGCTGCGGCATCGATCAGACCATTGTTGTCCCCTTCAACGACCGCTTTGCAGCGCAGTCGCCTCAGGCCTTCATCGACGAGGTGCTGGTGCACGGCCTGCATGCGCGCTATGTGCTGGTGGGCGACGACTTCTGCTTCGGGGCCAGGCGTGCGGGCGACTACGCGATGCTGGATGCGGCCGGTCAGGTCCAGGGCTTCGACGTGGCGCGCATGCTCAGCTACGAGGTGCGCGGCCTGCGGGTGTCGAGCTCGGCGGTGCGCGACGCACTGGCCGCGGGCGACATGCAACGTGCGCACGCGCTGCTGGGCCGGCCCTACAGCATCAGCGGCCATGTGGTGCACGGTCGCAAGCTCGGTCGAGACCTCGGCTTTCGCACGCTGAATCTGCGCTTCCCGCATGCGCGTCCGGCCGCCATGGGCATCTTTGTCGTGCAGGTGCACGGACTCACGTCCGACCCTCAACCGATCGGCGGCGTGGCCAGCCTGGGGGTGCGGCCCACGGTCGAGGATGCCGGCCGCGTGCTGCTGGAAACGCACTGCTTCGACTGGCCCGAGTCGCTGGGTCTCGAAGGCGGCTACGGCCGCTGCATCCGCGTCGAGCTGCTGCACAAGCTGCACGACGAGCGACGTTACGCGTCGATGGAGGCGCTGCGCGAAGGCATCACGCAAGACGAAATCGCGGCCCGCGCCTGGCTCGCACAACGCACGCCCAGCGCCCGCTGAGGCCCACAGTCAGCCCTGCCCCACGGGCCGCAGGCGGCTCATGGCCACCGAGGCCGCAGCGGTTCTGGTTTCCACGCCCAGCTTGACGTACACGCGCTCCAGGTGCTTCTTCACCGTGGCCGGGCTGGAGCCGAGGATGTCGCCGATGTCGCGGTTGGTCTTGCCCTTGGCCAGCCAGTACAGCACCTCGGCTTCGCGGGTGGTCAGCTTGAAGGCCGCGCCCAGCGCATCGATCACCGCCTGGTCGGAGCTTTCGCGCATCACGATCAGCCACTCGTCGTCACCGGTCTGCTCGTGCAGCGCCAGGATCAGGCGGCGGTTCTGCCGTGCCAGTGTCAGCGGCTCACCGGGCATGCCACCCGCCACCGCACGACGTGCCAGCTCATCGCGCACCCAGGCCAGCACCGCGGCGTCGAGCTCGCCGCCTTCGAAATGCTGCAGCAGCAGATCGCGCGCCAGCGGCGTCTTCCACACCACCTTGCCATCGGCCGCCCGCACCACCAGCGTCGCGTGGCCGAACGCGTCGAGCGCATTGCGCGCCTGGCGGGCCTGCCGCGCGCCTTGCACATGCACAGCCATGCGCGCCAGCACTTCCTTGGCGCGGATGGGCTTGGTGACGTAATCCACGCCACCCGCCTGAAAGGCCTGCACCACATGCTCGGTGTCGGTGAGCCCGGTCATGAAGACGATCGGGATGTGCGCGGTATCGGGCCGCGCCTTCAACCGCCGTGCCACTTCGAAGCCATCCATGCCGGGCATCACCGCATCGAGCAGCACGATGTCGGGCAGCGCCTGCGCGGCCCGCTGGATGGCCGCCTCGCCGTTGGTGGCCACCAGCACCGTGTAGCCCGACTCGTCGAGCGCGTCGTGCAGCACCGACAGGTTGTCGGGCACATCGTCGACGATCAGCACCACGTCGGCGATGTTGCGGTTCAGTGGGTTCAGCGACTCAGGCAGCATCTTGGGCCTTGCGGATCACGCCGGTCATGGCTTCGAGCTGAAACTGCTGCGCGAGTTGGCGCATGTGGTGCACGAACGGTGCGGTGCCGGGGTCGTTGGCCGCGATCTCATCGAGTTGCTTGACGATGCCGCGGAAGTAGCCGAGGTCGATCATTTCCTGCAGGTTGCGCAGCCGCTCGGGCGAGGGCAACACCATCGGCTCGGCCTGCGGGGTGGTCAGGGCGAGCACCGCACCTGAGGTGGCGCGCTGCGGCGCCTCCAACCACTGCAAGGCCAGTACGCGACCGAGCCAATCGAGCAGCTCCGACTTGCGCACCGGCTTCAGGATGAAGTCCTCGGCCGGGATGCCCACGATGTTGTCGGCGCCCTTTTCGAAGGCGTTGGCCGACACGATCGCGATGGGCGCATCGCTCAACTGTTCGGCCCGGATACGGCGGATGGTTTCCCAGCCGTCGATGCCCGGCATGGCCAGGTCCATCAGGATCGCGTCGGGGCTGAAGTCACGAAGATGTTCCAGGCAGTCCAAGCCCGAGGCGGCCTGCCGCAATTCAAAGCCCAAGGGTTCCAGCACGTTGCGCAGCAGCTCGCGGTCGATCTCCTCGTTGTCGACCACCAGCAGCCGGCGTCGCACACCCGTGTAGCCGATGCGCTGCGTGCGTGGCAGATCGATGCCATCGGCCGCTTCGGCGCGCACCTCCGGCAAGAACAAGCGGATGCGGAACACCGTGCCTGTGCGCGCCACCGGCCCGGCCACGCTGCCCACCGTCATCTCGCCGCCCATCACATCGGTCAGCATCTTGCTGATGGTGAGGCCCAGCCCGGTGCTGCCGACCGAGGCGCCCGAAGCACCACCGCCGATGGCCGAGCCGCGTGCGAAGGGTTCGAAGATCTGCTCCAGTTCGTCCGGCGCGATGCCCGGGCCGGTGTCTTCGATCTCGAACAACGCCATCTGGCGCGCATGACTGACCCGAAAGATCACGTGCCCCTGCGAGGTGAACTTCACTGCGTTGCCGAGCACATTGATCAGGATCTGCCGCAGTCGTTTTTCATCGGTGCGCACCAGCTCGGGCACGTTGTCGGCCACCGCATGCCGGAATTCAATCCCCTTGCCGGCGGCTTGCAACGCGAACAGACTGGTCATCTCGCGCAGGCAATCGCGCAGCCGCATCGGCCTGACATCGAGCGCGAAGCGGCCGCTTTCGATGCGCGCAATGTCCAGCGTGCCTTCGATCAACGACAGCAGGTGATCGCCACCGCGCCGGATCACGCTGACCGCCTGTTTGCGATGCGCCGGTATCGCGTCGTCCTCGTCCAGCAACTGCGCATAGCCGATGATGCTGTTGAGCGGCGTTCGCAATTCGTGGCTGATGGTCGTGATGTAGCGGCTCTTCGCCTGGTTGGCCGTGTCAGCCAGTCGCTTGGCCTCCTGCAGCGCTTCGTCAGTGCGGCGGTGCGAGGCGATTTCTTCGCGCAGCACCTCGGTCTGCTCGTTCAGCGCATGCGTCTGCCGGTTGCTCTCCTCCTGCGCCACCTGTCGGCTCTTGTGCGTGAGTACCAACCACCAGCCAACGATCGCGGTCACCACAACCAGCCCGGCGTAGGCCTTGACGAAACCCATGGCCAGCGCAGTGGCCAGCTTCGCATCCGGGGTGTCGAAGGTGGTCAGCTGCTGGCGGTAGATCATCCAGAGCAGCAGTGCCAGCAGCGGTGCGATCGCCGACATCAGCAGCAGGTAGCGGCCCAGCTCGGTGTTGAGGCGCGCCCACGCATCAGGAGGCAGCAGCTTGCGGCCAACCGCCTGCCACTGGGCCGACCAGCTCGCGTGTGGTTTGCACATGTCGTTGCAGCGGGCATCCAGCGAGCAGCACAGCGAGCAGATCGACCCAAGGTAGGCCGGGCAATAGGCCATGTCCTCGGCTTCGTAGTCGCGTTCGCAGATGGTGCAGATGGTTGTTGGCCCCCCAGTCGCTGCGCTCCTGCCCCATGGACCCGAAGGGGCCTCTCCGTGGCCCTTGGGCGCCGCCTGGTGGACCGGCGGAGCCGGATCCACGGGCGTGGCCAGATCCAGAGCGCGGGGTTCACGTGTGCGTGGGGATCGCGCCAGGTAGTAGCGTCCCTTCGTGTACCACGCGATCAGCGGCGCAGTGACGAAGGCGGTGACCAGTGCAATCGCCGCAGAGAACGCCTCGGCCATCGGGCCCATCAACCCGAGGTAGGCACTGATCGACAGCACCGAGGCGAGCGCCATGGCGCCTACGCCCACCGGGTTGATGTCGTAGAGGTGTGCGCGCTTGAACTCGATGCCCTTGGGGCTCCAGCCCATCGGCTTGTTGATGACCAGATCAGCCACCACCGCCATGATCCAGCTGATCGCGATGTTGGAGTACAGGCCCAGCACCTGGCCCAGCGCCTGGAAGACGTTGAGCTCCATCAGCATCAGCGCAATGAGGGTGTTGAACACCATCCAGACTACCCGCCCGGGGTGGCTGTGCGTCAGTCGGGCGAAGAAATTCGACCATGCCAGCGAACCTGCATACGCATTGGTGACGTTGATCTTCATCTGCGACACGATGACCAGCAGCGCGGTGGCCGCGATGGCCCAGGTCAGCGGGTGCAGCACCTGGCCTGCGAACACGCTCTCGTAGGCCACCAGGTACATCTGGTTCGGGTCGACAGCGCGCTCGACCGGCACCGCATGGCTGATTGCCAGATACGCCAGCAGCGCCCCGCCGAGCATCTTGAGCACCCCGAGCACGACCCAACCGGGGCCACCGAGCAGCAGGCCAGCCCACCAGCGGCGGCGGTTGGCGGCGGTACGTTCCGGCATGAACCGCAGATAGTCCGCCTGTTCGCCCATCTGCGTGATCAGCGCGATGCCCACCGTCATCGCAGCACCGAACAGGGCGAGGTCGAATTGCCCGCCCTGCCCGTCTGCACCGGCATAGCCCGACAGCTCGGACAGCAGGTTCGGGTTGTGGTGGAACACATAGACATAAGGCACGATCATCAGCACCAGCCAGAGCGGCTGCGTCCACACCTGCAGGCGGCTGATCGCGGTGACGCCATAGATCACCAGCGGGATCACCGCCAGCGCGCAGATCAGGTAGCCCCAGGCCGGCGGGATGTCGAATGCCAGCTCAAGAGCGTAGGCCATGATGGCCGCCTCGAGCGCGAAGAAAATGAAGGTGAAGCTCGCGTAGATCAGCGAGGTGACGGTCGAGCCGATGTAGCCGAAACCGGCGCCGCGCGTGAGCAGATCCATGTCGACGCCGTAGCGTGCGGCGTAATGGCTGATCGGCAGACCGGCCAGGAAAATGATCAGCCCGGTCGCGAGAATGGCCCAGAACGCATTGATGAAGCCGTACTCGACCAGCAACGTGGCGCCGACCGCCTCAAGCACCAGGAACGAAGATGCACCGAACGCCGTGTTGGCCACCCGCAGTGACGACCACTTGCGAAAACTCCGCGGCGTGAAGCGCAGCGCATAGTCCTCCATCGTCTCGCGCGCGACCCAGCTGTTGTAGTCGCGGCGCACCTTGACGACGCGCTGCACCGCTTCGCCGCGGGCTCGACCCGGCACCGGCGCGATCGCCGGGCCGAGCGCAGGCTGAGACGCGATGGGGCTTTGGGTGGAGGGGTCGGCGATCGCCATGCACGATTCTGTAGGCAAGGCTCGGGCCAGCTGATCTGTCCGTCGCACCAAGCCACTGGAGCCTGGAGACAGCGCGGCACCCCCTTTGGAACTGTCGATAAACTCCGCGCCATGCGCCGCCTGATGGTCATCGTGTTGCTTGCCTTGCTACCGCTCCAATTCAATTGGGCGGCGGTAGCGTCGCACTGCGAGGAAAGCGTCGCATCGGGCCATGCCGCGCACGCCGACCATGCCGCCACCGCCGATGCAGACACTGACTCGGCCTCCGATGCGAACGCTGCGTTGCCGACTGAGGTGCTCGATGCGGGCTGCGATCATGGACACTGCCATCACCACTGCCATTGCGTCGGCATCCTGTCTTTGGTCACGGTGATTCCCTGCTTGGCCGGTGCGGAACGACACCTGACATGGGCCGGTGACGCGGCAGCCACCCAAGCGCCCACTCGCCCCGAACGCCCTCAATGGACTCCGCTCGCCTGATCGGCGAGCCGGGTCCGTGACTGCACTGACATCCGTTCGCGCCTGACCGCGCGCCATTGCTGACGGCGCGGGTCTCGCGTCACGACCCTCGGGTCGTGGCTCGCCGATCTCCTCGCGTTGTTTTCAACCGGAGCGCATCGGATGCAGATGAATCATGGGTCCGCCAGGACCGCTCATAGGCTGCGGCATGCAGGGCTTGCCTGGCTGGCCGCCTGGACGCTGAACACCCAGGCCCAAGTGGTGCCGCCCGAGAGCCTGCCAGAGGGCACGGCAGCTTTCGGCCTGAAGCAGGCTTTCGAGGCGGCGTGGTCACGCCAGCCCGAAGCGCTGTCCTTGACCGCGCGTCGAGAAGCTGCGCGCGCCACGCAGCAAGCCGCGCAGGCCTGGACGCCATCGCCTGCTGCCTTGGAGGTCTCGGAGAAAAGTGACCGACTGAATCGAAACCGCGGAGCGCGCGAGCTCGAAGTCGGCGTGGTGGTGCCACTGTGGTTGCCCGACGAGCGCTCGCGCAGCAACGCCTTGGCGAGCGCGCAGGTCGCTGCGGTCGAGAGCCGTGCCACGGCGGCCCAGTTGCGCGTCTCGGGGGTGCTGCGTCCTTTGTGGTGGCAGTGGCAGCGCGATCAGGTCGATGCCGACATGGCGCGCGATCAACTGGCCAGCGCTCAACGCCTTGCGGCCGATGTGTCGCGGCGACTCCAGGCCGGAGACCTCGCACGCGCCGATCAGCACCAGGCCGACGGTGCAGTGGCGGCGGCAGAGTCGGTGCTGGCGCAAGCGCAGGCGCGTGTCAGCGCCTCGCTGCAGCAGTTGGTGGCGCACACCGGCGGTGCATCCGGCGCGCTGCAGTCGGCCGTGGTCGCTACCGAGCCAACGCCCGATGACAGCCCGGTAGACGTCGACGGCCACGCCGCGGTCCTGGCGCTGAAAGACCAGGCCACGGTTGCCGAGCGGGCGGCGTCGCTGGCCACAGCGCAGCCACGTGCCCATCCCGAGCTGTTGCTCGCCACCACGCGCGAGCGTGCTGCGTTCGGTGAGACGAATCAGCAGACGATCACGCTGGGTGTGCGCTTCCCGTTCGGCGAGGGTCCGCGCCACGAGGCCCGGGCCGCCACGGCCCTCGCCGACGCGGCCGAGGCGCAGGCACAGCTGGCACTGGAACGCCAGCGCGTGCTGTCCGAGCGCGAAGCGCATCGCCGTCAGGTGGATGCGGCGCGCGTGCAACTGGCAGCGGCGGAGCGTCGAACGCAGCTGGCGCGCGAGTCGCGCGGCTTCTTCGACAAATCCTTTCGTCTCGGCGAGACCGACCTGCCGACCCGGCTGCGCATCGAAGCCGAGGCGGTCGACGCAGAACGGCAGGCCGCACGCGGACGCATCGACCTGGCAGCGGCCATCTCTGCGTGGCGCCAATCACTCGGCCTGCTGCCGTGAACGCGCGCGCTGCAAACGCAGGCACGCATACCGCCCTTCTTGGAAAGACTTCACCATGACATCCTTCTCATTTCACGCCGCGCGGTGGTTCGCAATCGGCTCCTTGTGGTGCACCACCGTGGCGTGGGCCAGCGAAGGACACGATCACGGTGATGCGCCGGCCGCTGCAGCCGGGAACGCCTTACCGCGCTTCACAGCCGTCTCCGAGACCTTCGAGATGGTCGGCGTGCTCGACGGTCAGCAGCTGACGCTGTACCTCGATCGCTATGCCGACAACAGCCCCGTCCAGGGCGCGCAGATCGGGCTGGAGATCGGCGGCGTCAAGGTGCCGGTGCAAGCGCATGAGCAGGATGTCTACGAGGCAACACTCACGGAGGCCCTGAAGCCCGGCGTGACACCGGTCACCGCCACCGTGATCGCAGGCGCCAACACCGACCGGCTGGCCGGTGAGTTCGATCTCCACGAGGAGGCACATGACGATGCAGCCAGCGAACACCCTTGGCAGCCCACCGCAGCCTGGTTGGTGGGTGCCATGCTCGCGATCGTCTTGCTGGTCTGGAGCGTCCGACGCGTGCGCATCGCCCCATCGGCGCGGTCTGGGGGTGCGGCATGAAGCGCACAACCTTCACGATGGTCCTGGTGTTGAGCCTGCTGGCAGGCACGGCTCAGGCCGACGACGGCCACGACCATGGCGATGCGCCGGCATCACCCCGCGCCAACGGCCCGCAGCGTCAGAGCGACGGCAGCGTGTTCCTGCCCAAGCCCGCACAGCGGCAGCTGGGCGTGCGCACGGCGCTGACCGAAGAAGCCGAGCTCGCCCGCTCGGTAGAGCTCAACGGCACGGTGCGGATGGACCCGAATGCCGGTGGCCAGGTGCAGCCGCTGAACGCGGGCCGCATCGAACCCGGACCGCGCGGATTGCCCACGTTGGGTCAGGCGGTGCGACAGGGCGACGTGCTCGCCTACGTGCGGTCTTCGACAGCGGCGATCGAACGCTCCAACCAGGCCGCGCAGCTTGCGGAACTGCGCGCGGCGAAGTCGCTGGCCGACAAGCGCGCCACCCGGCTGAAGGAACTCGCCGACACCGTGCCGCGCAAGGAGATCGAAGCGGCAGAAAGCGAGGCGGCGAGCCTTTCCGAACGCATCGCGGCGGTCAGTGGTGGGTTGGATGCGCGCGAGGCACTGGTGGCCCCAGTGGCCGGTGTGGTGGCGTCAGCCCATGTGGTGGCGGGCCAGGTGGTCGATGCCCGCGAGCTTCTGTTCGAGATCGTGGATCCACAGCGCCTGCGCGTTGAGGCGCTGGCTTTCGACACCGCCATCGTTGCGAACATCGGCAGCGCGACGCTGGCAGTTGGTGATCAACGCGTTCCGCTCACCTTCATCGGCGCCTCGCGCAGCCTGCGCGAACAGGCGCTGCCGCTGGCCTTTCGCGCCCAGGGTGACGTGCTGACACAGCTGGCCGTCGGCCAGCCGGTGCGCGTGTTCGTGCAGACGAGAGACCGGGTCAAGGGCATCGCGGTGCCGGTGGCCTCGCTGATGAAGAACGCGGCCAACCAGACCGTGGTGTGGGTCAAGACAGCGCCTGAACGCTTCGAGCCACGGGGCGTCACGACCGAGCCGCTGGACGGCGTGCACGCCGCGGTCACCTCGGGCCTGAGAGCGGGCGATCGCGTGGTCACTCAGGGCGCCACCTTGATCAACCAAGTCCGCTGAGGAAGCCACCATGTTCAAGTGGCTCCTCGACAACAGCCTGACGAACCGGCTGCTGGTGATCATCGGCAGCGTGGTCCTGATGGCCTATGGCGCGTTCACGCTGTCCACCACGCCGGTGGACGTGTTCCCCGACCTCAACAAGCCGACCGTCACCATCATGACCGAGGCCGGCGGCATGGCCGCCGAGGAGGTGGAGCAGCTGATCACCTTCCCGCTGGAGACGACCATGAACGGTCTGCCCGGGGTGGAGTCGGTGCGCTCGATTTCGTCGGCTGGCCTCTCCTTCGTCTACGTCACTTTCGAATGGAGCACCGACATCTTCCGCGCCCGACAACTGGTGTCGGAGCGGCTGTCCTCGATGGAGGAAGGCCTCGCCGAAGGCGCGGTACCGCGCATGGGCCCGATCAGCTCGATCATGGGCGAGATCATGCAGATCGCGATTCCGGTCGATCCGAGCAAGATCAGCGCGATGGCGGTACGCGAGTACGCCGACTGGGTGCTGCGACCACGGCTGCTGTCCGTGCCAGGCGTCGCGCAGGTCATACCGATCGGCGGCGAAGTGCGGCAGTTCCAGGTGCAGCCGAACACCACGCGCATGGCCGAGCTGGGTATCACGCACGACCAGCTCGAAGGCGCGTTGAAGGGCTACTCGGCCAACACGTCCGGTGGCTTCCTGGAGCTGAACGGCCGTGAGTACCTGATCCGCAACCTCGGCCGCACGTCCCGGCTCGA